>CAZGMK010000067.1:0-4019 GCA_964526835.1 uncultured Ignavibacteriales bacterium | reverse complement strand
ACCTGATCGACGGCCGGAGGGTGTGGCGCGTCGCGATGCGAAACGTCGTTCTTGAGCTGGAGAGAACAGCCGAGGCTCAGGAGCTGGACCATCCGATGGATTTCCAAATCCTGATCGATTCTGCTACCGGCCAATTGCTCCGGATTGGCTCCGTTGGCAAGCCAAAGGACCGAGTTTGCACACGGCCTCCAACATCCGCGGAGGCAACCGAGCAGATAGCATCGCTTGGCGAAGCTTATCATGGTCTGCCTGACAAGCCGCCTAACGTTGACTTCCTGGTCGCCCTCAACAAGTGCAGGTTCTATCCACTGCTTGCCGAACAGATTCGCGGGCTGTACGTACTCCATTCTCACCGACGAAGTGCAGACCCTGTCCCTGCCTGGATCATCTACATGCAAGGCCTGCCGCTTCTCTCCCCCTCGGACTCCCTGCCCGGCTACAAATCTTCCAATCGTCGAACTGTCGTAGACGCCGACAGCGGATGGGTCATATACTCGACCAACATACCCTACCCGGACCTCGACGAAAAAGAAGGTAAACGGGATGAGACGAAGGAGCAGTAGACAATGTGCCCTCTCAAACGTCTCCATTCTGTGAGCGTTTAGTGAAGAGGGTTCAATGAGAAGCCGAATTGAGAAAACGTTTTCGTATTGGCTGATCCTGTTGGCCACCGTCTCGGCCTTACAAGCGTCTGCTGCAACCGCACAGCAGCCCATCGACTCCGCAGCCGCGGTTACGGCCGCCTTCGAGACAATGGGGCTGGATACGTTAGATGAGCAGGATAAGAACAGCCGTCTTGTCTCGGTGAGTCAGGAGAAACTGGCCGATTCTACCACACCGTTCATCAGCGATTTGTTAGATGGGAGAAGCGTCTGGGCGGTGAGGTTCCAGAATGTACCGATACGAAGCTACCACGATTCAACGGCAGTGACACAGAGGACCTTCACGGTCTACCTTGACCAAAGCACAGGGCTGCCCATAAAGGTGGTCTCACAGATCGAAGACTATGATGAAGCCTATTGGCACAAAGCCCCTGCCGACACCGCGACGCTTCATTTGATGCGTCGATCTCAGGAATATCTTGGTCTGCCAGAGACACCGCCTATCCTGAGTGCACTTGAAGTAATCACACGAATAGAGCGGAATCTTGCGCCTGCAGAAGAGATAGTGTTGCTCTATGTACTTTTCTCCAACATGGGCCGTGATCCGATTCGCGTCTGGGATGTATATTTCTGGGGCGTACGGTTCGCACACTACCCGGGGCCTCGCTATCGAACTCATTATGGGCGGTGCACAATCAATGCACAGACGGGCGAATATCATGGATGCTGCAATTCCCCGTCTCCTCGCATAATGGAGCAACGCAAGTGAGCTCCCGGAGGTGATCATGTGACGTATCATAGCATCATAGGATTGGCGGTTAGCTTGCTCGTGATGGCTGTGCTATCGTCGGCACAGCCATCCGCTCAGGACAGCAGCACCTCGACCATCACAACTGCGGACCAGGCCGTCGAGCTGGCCCTTGAGTATACCGGTTTCGAACGCGATACCGACGGTCCGCTTACGGCCGAAGACGCCCGTGTCGAGGTTGTCACGATGCGCGATTCGATTACACCCTTCATCGCCGACGAAATCGACGGCCGGAGGGCATGGCTGGTTACATTGCCACATGTTATCGTGGACAGCCGATACACCGTCCCCAAAATCGCCGAAGACAACCCGAAGGACTTCGAGGTCTATCTGGACTCCACAACCGGACAGTTGTTGAGTATCATCGTCAGACCCGATGGATACGATTCTACGATGCACCCTCCGCCACCGGCCCGGGAGGCGGAGCGGCAACTGGCGCAGGCAACAGAAAGTTACCTGGGAATACCTGGCGAGCCACCGAAAGTAGCGCTTGCTGATGTGCTCGACATCATCAAACGCCGACCTGTATCATTAGCTCGTGAGGTATTGATACGCTACGTGTGGTATACGAGGGAGGGTTTGAAATCGCCTCGCCCGGCCTGGATTGTCTTCATGCGGGGCTGTTACGTAGATCATCCCCGCTGGCCAGAGGCGCCTCTGTACTTCCAGAACTCTTGGCGCTACGTCATTGATGCCGAACACCTCACTCACTTGACGACCAACAACATCCCCCAGCCACTGCGGCCCGACTCTACCGAGAACAGCGAGTGACCTCCTGCAGGTGATCAGGTGACATATCATAGCACCATAGGATTGGCGGTTGCCCTGCTCGTGATGGCTGTGCTGAAGCCCGCACAGCCATCCGTTCAAGAGAGCGGCGCTTCGGCCATCATGACCCCGGACCGGGCCGTCGAGCTGGCCCTCGAGTATACCGGCTTCAATGATACCGCCCACGCGTCGATTGGTGCCATCGACGAACCTGTATTGTCGCCGACACTCCACGATTCCCTGTCTCCCGTTCAATACTCCGAGCTGGGCAGTTTCCTGTCTCAGAGTCCTGGCGCAGGAGCCATCCTACTGCTGAGGAACTATGAATCGGCACTATCGCCTGCATCGGTGCTGATGAGGCCGGTCTATTGGGTCTTGAAATCACTGGGTTCTGATAGTGGTTTCGCTAGCAGCATTGGCCATTGGGTACTACTTCACCGAATGGGGAAAGAGCACGCAATCATAATGGACCCGTTTCTCGGGAAGGTGCAGTTGACACGGAATCGACTCGAGAAGCGTTGGGACGGACACGGGATGACTGCAAACGGTCAACGACGTTTGGTGCTGTAGTATGCTGGAAGTGGTAAGGCTATGCAAGACTTATGACCGCTCGATTTACGCTGTCGAAGAGCTATCGTTCTCCGTTGGAGAAGCAAGTATCCTGGTTCTCCTGGGCCACAACGGCGCAGGCAAGACAACAACACTGAAGATTGTATCCACGATGTTGATACCTAGCGCAGGCCGAGTGATTGTCGACGGAACTGACGTGTTCCAAGCCGACCCTGAAAAGTTGCGCCATATCAAGCGGGGCATCGGATTCGTGCCGGAGAGTCTTAATGTTCTGGATTACCTTACGGCATGGGAGTACATCTTCTACGTCGGTCGGATGTATGGTATCGAGGACGATGACCGTCTGACAACCAAGGTCAAGGAACTGGTCGATCAGTTCGGAATCACCGGAGCCGAAGACAAGGTCGTCTGTGACTACTCCTCGGGCCTGCGGAAGAGAATAGCTATCGCCTCGGCTCTGGTCAATTCGCCGCGCCTGTTGCTGCTTGACGAGCCGACAGCCAACCTGGATCCGCCGGGAGTCAAGACCCTAAAGGAGTGCCTAAAAGAGATTCGCTCGTCCGGCTCCTCCGTGATACTGGCCACGCACCAATTGAGCATCGCTGAGCAACTAGCCGACGATATCCTAATTGTCAACGAAGGCCGGCGAGTGTTCTATGGTACGCCGGACGACTTTGGGGAGCAAGGTCAGGATTCGGATGGGAAGCATGATTTGGAGCTGTTCTATTCACGACTAATCGCTGAGTAACATGGTTTGGAGAAGACCTGTTGAAGCTGTCCTACAATGCCCTTCTGTTACTGAAGCTTAACTTGCTCAACAACGCCCGCCGAGGCGTCACGGGCAGGATCATCGGTAGCCGTAAGGTAACCGTGAGGTCGGCGCTTCTGTTTCGACTAGTAGCAGCGTTGGTGTGGATTGGTCTGACTTGCGTTGTCCCGTTATTCGCTCTGAGCGATCTGGGAGAGGCGACCGAAATCGGTCAGGGCTTCGTGCAGTACCATCACATTGTTCTCAACGGGACCATCCTGGCGATGTTTTACCTGGGGATATTCCTGGGTGCAAACCTGATCTTCGATATAGCCACAGGCGAGAACGAGCAGTTGCTGTCCCGGCCGATCGTTATTGAGGATCTTGTTCACTACAGGGTTGTCGAAACGTCGCTGGGCATTCTCACGTTCTGCATCTACGTCATCTGCCCTTTCATAACCGTCCAATTCGGAGTTAATTTCAAAAGGTGTGGAAATTGATAAAAAAGTAGCGTAGCCTTTCG
>CAZGMK010000066.1:0-4047 GCA_964526835.1 uncultured Ignavibacteriales bacterium | reverse complement strand
ACATCAGAGAATTCGCGGATTTCGTGCAGCGTTTCGAAGCCGTCCATATTCGGCATCATCACATCGAGAATCACGACATCCGGGATCTCCTCGCGAACCTTCTTCAACGCCTCCAGTCCATCTGCAGCCTCAATCACCCGACAGCCCTCGACCTCTAAGTTCATGCGGATGAAGCGCACCATGCGAGGCTCGTCGTCCACGACCAGTACCAGTCTGTCCTTCAAGGAAGTCATCTTACAATCCTAGCCCGTAACTACTCAGCCTATGCTCGCAGTGGACGATAGTCCACGTCAACGGACAGTCTGTTGCAAATTTTCGCCGCAAGAGATCGGGACTGTCGTCCCTGGCGAGCGGAGGGCTGAGTGGTTACGCTATCCCTTAGTTCCTCTCATCGTACATGTTTAACGTCACGATAGAAACCAGGTTTTTCGCCCGTTTCAGCGAGTGGTGACTGATAAGTGTTGACCCGTTTCTCTTAGCTCGGAGGTTGCTCAACCAATGAAAAACCTGGTTTCTGGTAGGCTACGCCAAATACGTGATTCCGCACCCCTCGATACGACCTCCGCTGCACTTCGGTCTACTCGGGATGCTCCCCTGAGTAGTTACGAAATCTCGAAGACAAAGTGCCGGTCACCTGGGTGATTACCTCTCGTCTCCGTTGCGTGGGAGTGAGAAGTAGAACGTAGTCCCCTGGCCCGGCGTGCTCTCTACCCAGATGTCACCACCGTGCGCTTCGACAATGGCTTTGCTCAGATACAGACCCAGGCCGGCCCCGGAGGACGTGTCCTGCGCCACTGAGCCACGCGAGAACCTCTCAAACAGGTGTCGCTGCTGGTCCAACGGGATGCCTGGCCCTTCGTCGGATACTGAAACGACAACGCGGTTCGGCTCGAAGCGGCCTCCCACGCGGATTAGAGTATCGGCCGGCGAGTATTTGACCGCGTTGTTTAGCAAGTTGCGCAGCACCTGGCGCAGCCGCTCGGAATCGCCGGCCACCGTCGGGAAATCGGGGGGGAAGTCCACAGTGAACATGTGGTCGCGTTCCAGCGGACGCATGGCCTCGACGGTGGAACGAGCGATATCGTCGAGCTGGATGTACGACATCTTCAGTTTGAGGGCGCCGGCCTCAATCCGTGCGGCATCCAGTAGATCCTCGATCAACCGATTAAGTCGCCCGCTCTCTTCGCGGATCACGGCCAGGCACTCGTGGGTCGTATCTGAATCCCAACGCACGTCCTCCCGGTCCAAGGTCTCCGCATATCCGGTAATCAACGCCAGCGGCGTCTTGAGTTCATGCGAAATCACTGAAATGAAGGTGGACTTGAGATCCTCAGCCTCTTTGAAGCGCGTGACGTCCTGGAAATTGACGACAACGCTGAACAGTTGCCCCGAGTTATCATAGAGAGGAGAGAGCGTAATCGCAGCATAGGGCCCCTGGCGGTTGTCACGACGGATGAGCCAGCCCTCCAGACTTCGCGGTTCGTCGCTATCGTGAGGCTTAGAAGCCGGGATATGGGGCGCTTGTAGGGTGTTTCCCTCATCATCGAGGACCTGGATGACGTCACTGGCCGGCTGCCCGATGGCCTCGTCGGCCGGCCAGCCGGTCATGGCAGCAAGCGCTTGGTTGAAGAGTCGAATGTAACCCTCTGGATCCAGAATCGCTACACCCTCTTCGGTGTGGGACACGAGCGTCTGAAGCTGCCGGCGCTCTTCCAGTACCTGCTGAAAAAGCTGCGCGTTGCGCACCGCTACAGCGGCGATATCAGCAAAATCCGCGAGCAGTTGGCGGTCAGTCACTGTGAACTGTGCTTCCGGGCCACGGAAGATAAAGATAACGCCGATGAGGTCTTCGGCAATGGTGAGGGGCATCGCGACGGCATCGCCCACCTGAAGATCGATGGAGGACGCAATGGCCGAAAGCCGGCGCTGTAACTCAGGCCGCATCCAGCGCGGGCGATCTTCGTCGAAGGTCTCCACCGGCATATCCTGAAGCAATGGGGCAAATCGGCGAAGTGTTTCACGCCCAATGCCATAGCTGGCCACAATGCCGAAGTTATCGTCGGAGCGCCGGAGGGCGATGAGGCCGGCTTGTCCTGTGAGCAACGAAACAGCATGCTCAATGACCAGGCGCAGCACGTCACTGAGCTCAAGTTGCGACGTCATGGCCCGCGCAATACGCAGGAGATATTCGTGTTGCTGAAGCCGGTAGTCAGTAAACGATATCACAACATCCACCTCATGGGCATCCCTGGTTGACTGTAATTATAGGTTTATTCACGCCCCCGGTCAAAGGTCCGCCGGCATACCCCTGGAGTGACTACTCAGGCTGTCATACTTCACAGCCGCTGAGGTGACCGGCACTTACAAACGCCGGCTCCAGATAGCGCTCGAATACCTTGGATACGCCGTCATCTTGGTAATCCCGATGACAAAGTGCCGGTCACCTGAGTAGTTACCTCAAATGTAGAATTGCGGCGGCGGTCCACTTTTTGCCAAATCTGCTCGTTTCTGATAAAATAGGAGATCGTTGAGACGAGGTAAGATTGTACCGGAGGAACGTGTGGAAAAACGAGAGCGAGTATTAGCAGCGTTGAATGGTGAACAAGTCGACCGGCCGCCGGTCGCTTTGTGGCGGCACTTCCCAGAGCACGATCAGACAGCCGAGGGACTGGCTGGAGCCGTGGCAGATTGGCAGAAGAAATGGGACTGGGACTTCGTAAAAGTCACGTGCACCAGCGGCTACTATTTTGAGGACTGGGGCGGCACGTTCGAGTATCGGCCAAAGGGGAATACGCACGGCACGCGAACCGTTCTATCGCGGCCTGTGCAGAGCCGGCAAGCGTTGGAGAGCCTCCAGACCCTGGACGTCACACAGGGCGTTTACGGACGTGAACTCCAGGCCCTGCGTGAGCTGCAAAAGTTACTCGAGGACGACGTGCCCGTTCTCGAGACTATCTTCAGCCCCCTCAACGTGGCCAACAGCCTCATGGGCACTTTTCTGGCCACCGCGATGACAGACTATCCCGACGAACTTGGCCATGCGATGGACACCATCACCGAGGTCACGACCAATTTCGCGCTGGCATCTCTGGAAGCCGGCGCCGACAGCATCTTCTTCGCAACGCAGATGACCCAGCCGGCACTGACGAGTGCGGATCAATTCCAGAAGTGGGGCGTGCCATACGACCAGCAGGTCCTGAACGCCCTGCGCGAGGAGACTGATTTCATCTTGCTGCACATCCACGGAGACGAAATCCGCTTTGACCTGCTCGTGCCAGACTACCCGGTCGATGCCGTAAACTGGCACACGCGAATTGCCGGGCCCTCGCTACAGGAAGCCCTGGAAAAGTTCGACGGTGCCGTTGTTGGCGGGCTCACCGAAGACATCTTGGTGTCCGGACACCCGGATGAGATCCGCGCGCAGGCGGCGGACGCCATCGAACAGACAGGGGGGCGGCGCGTCATCGTAGGGGCCGGTTGCGTAACGCCGATCACGACCCCCGCAGAAAACATCCAGGCTGTTCGGGAAGCTGTCACAGATTGAGGGAACCATGGAAGACGAACACTTGGAATTCGACCCCTTGGAGGAGGAGCCGGCAGAGGAGGAACCGACCGGACCCCCGTGGTACAGAATCGTCCTGCGACTCATGCGGGACGTGGTCGAAGCCGGCGTCATGGCCATCATCCTCTTTGCTCTGCTCCAGGCCACGGTGCAGAACACCGTCGTCGAAGGGCAAAGCATGGAGCCGAACCTGGAGGATGGGCAGCGATTGCTGGTGAACAAACTGGCCTATCGCTTCGGCGAACCCGAACGTGGCGACATTGTCGTCATCGATTCGCCCCGGGGAACGCCTGAGAAACTCATCAAACGCATCGTTGGGATGCCGGGTGAAACGATCGAACTGCGTAGTGGACGCGTATACATCGACGGGCAGCTTCTCGAAGAACGCTATCACCCCATGATCGGAATGCGTCCCCATCCGCGGACGGTTGTACCCCCCAATCACTACTTTCTGTTAGGCGATAACCGAGATCACAGTGGCGACT
>CAZGMK010000065.1:0-4068 GCA_964526835.1 uncultured Ignavibacteriales bacterium | reverse complement strand
ACCTGATCTTTCAGTTGATCGTGAGAGCACAGAAGCGCTGGCGTCGGATCAACGCTGCGCACCTGGTGACGAAAGTGCTGGCGGGAGTGACGTTCGAGGACGGCCTCGAGGTCAGGAAAACGAAGCACAATCAGACCGAAACGCACGCTGCTTGAAAAAACAATTTACACAACTCTTGACATGAGCTCGGAAACACCCAGTAGCAAGAAGAAACCCACCCAGTCCAGTGGCAGATCCCCCAGGGCCTTTCGAAGAAGTCCCGACCCAATGATCGACCAACTCCCATGCTTCTGGTCGGGCAACGCAAGGCAGCCTGCAATGCGGCAAACAGCCTTCCTCGCGTAGCCGCGAGGCCTGTCCGGGCGGCGTCAATGGGCTGACCGAGGTTGATCAACAGACCTCCACATGCCGGAAAGTATCTGCGAATCCATCCCCTCAAGATTCAACGCCCTACCGATCGCCCGGGCCATCTCTCAGAATGACAACTGAACCTGCGATCGCAGCAGGTAATCGGTTCGGTCACCATCCCGCCGCTCTTGCAGGGCCAGGCCGACATCGCTTTGCAGCTTCAGGCTGTGACCCTGGAGATACACATTGAATCCTGCTGTGGCTTCGTGTTCTGTGAGCACCAGCCCGGCGTCTTTGTATTGCGACATGATCGTCTCGTCGTCAGTCCCCGCGATGATCGACCGGGCCCGCGAGAAACTGAAATCGGTGATGGCATCGTCTATCTCCACGACGGCATAACGCAAAGAGAATTCAAACTCGTCAGTCACTCGATAAGCTGACTGGATCAGGACTCCCACGGCGGCCTTGCGCGTACGCAATGAACCATCCACCGCCGTGAACCCGACATAACCGACGGTCATAAAAGCCATGCGCCGGTACTTCAGCAGGAATTCCTGGGCCAGCCTCAGCGCGAGATCCTCAAAGTCAGTCGGGTCAAGGTCCCAGGTCACGCTCGAGGCCAGGCTGTATCTGAATCCCCCGCCCCCGGCGTCGGAGTCGGTCGAGAGATCGATGCCGTTGGCGTTAAGGGACAGATGGCAGGCCAGTTCGGGATGGAAGGCGGCCTTTGGCCCGGACCCGGCCAGGTCCGAAGGATTAGTCACTGTCTCGCCGAATACTCCGGCCAGTCCGGTCGTGTGTGCTGCTCGGGCGTTGGCGCCGCTGAACAGGCCGAATGCGTATCCGAGCCGAGGCGGCTTTTCGTATCCGTTGTGAATCGACAGGCCGAATTGACGTTCTGCGCCGAAGTACCTGGTGACGATAGCCCAATCCACAAAAGTGAGCCGTTGAAAGGACTGAATGCGATATCGTGTGAACGGTATCTTGTATTGACCGATTCGTAATTGCAGGTGCTGCTTGAACGCAGCATCGAAATGAAAGTCCATCAGTTCCACGGCCCCGGGCGCAGCACTAAGGTGCAGCTTGAATGCCGCCCGATACTCCGGCAAAGAGACTGTCAGGGTCGGACGGATCCTGCGAGCCCTCATGAACAGGGCGGTTTGCCGATGTTGGTCGACTCCCTGATCGTCTGATTCCCAGCCGGTCTGCAACTGTGCGGCCAGGCGAAGCCCGATTGTAGTGCTGCTATCCGGGCTTGACACTTCAAAGGGCCCGACGGCCCCGGAGAGGGAGGGCCACAGGCAGGCGATGCAGATTGCAACTCGTAAAGCTGTCATAGTCTCATGACTCCTCAAGGTAAATGACGAATTGACAAGCGAGCATCGGCAGCCCCCTCCTCTCACAGTTCGACGCCGGCAAGCTGAGCTGCAGCGCTAACGGTGTCCCTTTGCCGGAGGGCGCCAATGACTCCCCCTTCTCTGGCGACAGGTGTGCTGGTGGCGGAGAGTGTCTGTCCGCGGGGCCGCTATCGATCATGACGTCTCCGGGGGGATCTACTGCCGGCGCTTGCGCTTGGCCGATTTCCATTTCGCTGGTCCTCCGGGGGGCCTGGGCTTTTTCCTTGGACGCGGCCGGGCCGGAGCTTGAACCGGTTGGCGAGGGGGTGTCGTCCTGGCCTGGAGGGCCGGTACCTTCATGATCGACAGGCCGGTCTTGACCAACCGTTCAATGTCCTCGACGTCTTTCCGCTGCTCAAAGGTAGCAAAGGATACGGCCCGTCCGGCCATGCCGGCGCGAGCGGTGCGGCCGATGCGATGCACATAGTCCTGAGTGTTGTTCGGCAAATCGTAATTGACCACTACTTCGATTCCCACGACATCAATACCCCGCGCCGCGATATCGGTCGCCACCAGGATACGGTACTTGCCCGACTTGAATCCCTCCAGGGCATCGCGTCGTTGTCCCTGAGTGCGATCCGAGTGAATCTCCGCCGCGGAGTAGCCCACTTTGCGAAGATTCCGGGCGAGTTTACGTGCCCCGTACTTGGTGCGCGTGAAGACGAGCACGGGACCCTGGCATTGATCGAGCAGCAGTTCCAGAAGCCGGCCCTTGGCCTGTCTTTCGATGAAGAACACTTCCTGTATGATATTATCCGCCGCTGTGCCCGACGGGGCTATTTCGATATTGATGGGTAATCTCATGTGCTGGCGGGCCAGTGCCAGTATCTCCTGCGGCATCGTCGCTGAGAACAGCATCGTCTGCCGTTCTCTGGGGATTGTCCGTACAACTCTGTTGATCTGGGGTGCAAAGCCCATGTCGAGCATCCGATCGGCCTCGTCCAGAACGAGGATCTGTACATCGGACAGATCCACCACTTTGCGCTCTATGAAATCGACAAGACGTCCCGGGGTGGCGACGATTATGCGCGCATCTTGTTTCAACGCCCGTTTCTGCAGCGCCTCGGAGGCTCCGCCGATTATCACCGCTGTGCGAAGGCCGCGGGCCCGCCCCACGTCCTCCAGCGCCTCGCTGACCTGCAGGGCCAGTTCGCGAGTCGGCAGGAGCACCAGGCCCCGTCCGCCGAGCTTGGCCAGTCGCTGCAACATGGGAATACCAAACGCGAGGGTTTTGCCGGTGCCGGTCTGCGCAACCGCTATCATGTCCTTGCCCTCGAGGCCGACCGGTATGGAGCGACGTTGCACCGGTGTCGGCTCGGTGAAGTTGAGGCGTGCAATGGCATCGAGCAGTCCCGGAGCGATGCCCAGACCGCCGAATCCTGTGGGGAGTGATTTCTTTGGCATGTCCGATGATACGGCTACTCGGCTGAAGAAGACAGCCTTATTCTAAGTTCTATCGTATACGGGTTCCTCGGCCACGCTGATCGGACATCCGGCTCTGGTTTGACATGGGCTGCCTGGTCGGCTGGGCGGGCAAGTCTTGCGATGCTACCTGACAGTGATCCGGACTGTGTGCGTCGGGCGGGCATCCGTACTCGCCTTGACCGGGCTGTCGGGTTGACGGGTTGACGATGGTCCGGCCTATATCAGCGGTAAACCAATAGATCCGATTGTTCTTACTTTCCCCTTGCGTTTCGGCGATCTTTGATTATAATAGCTTGCTCGAACGTCGTCCCCGGATAGACAGAGGATATCCGGCGGTCGGCGCTCGATGTTCTTTGAAAGCACATACTGCATGGGCGGTTAGCTCAGCTGGTTAGAGCACCTGCCTTACACGCAGGGGGTCACTGGTTCGAATCCAGTATCGCCCAGATTCTGGGTATTCGGAAGGTGGTGGCGGCCTGCTTGGTGGGTATAATAGACCGGAGTCTGGGCTTTGCCGATACAGTATTGGTATGTTAGCCGGGGTTGTAGTTCAGTTTGGTTAGAACGTCCCGACCCACGGTCGGGAAGGCCACGGAGATACAGATTGATACGCTATTAGCTGCTTATGATTATATAGCGATGAAGTGATTAGTTAGCCGGGGTTGTAGTTCAGTTTGGTTAGAACGCTTGCCTGTCACGCAAGAGGCCGCGAGTTCGAGTCTCGTCAACCCCGCTTTTTACAGCCTGTTGTGGATCAATAGCTTACAATCCGCAAATCCTTGCAAACCTCACTCTCCCAGTACCTTCAGCCATATCGATCATTGATCTTAACACCCCTTGATTTTAGAGTGATTCTCATAAATATGTTCCGATTGGTGGCGAAGAAAAAAATAGACTT
>CAZGMK010000064.1:0-4274 GCA_964526835.1 uncultured Ignavibacteriales bacterium | reverse complement strand
CGCCCTTGGCGCCGTCCGAGGCCTCGCCGGCGTTTCTGGAGGACTCGACGATGGTGGCGGTCATCTCCTCGATAGCCGTGCTGATCTGGCCGACTTGCTGGGTCTGGTCGTTGGCTCCGCGTGACATCTGCTCGGAAGTCGAGGCGATCTCGTTGGCGGCCGAGACCAGTTGAGTGGCGTTTTCGCCGAGCTGACGGATCATCCCGGTGAGGTTTTCAACCATTGTCTTGAAGCTGTTGCCCAGCACATCCTTCTCGCTCTTGGGCTTGACTTCGACGGTCAGGTCCTTGTCGGCGATCTTCTCGGCGTGCCCGGCCAACTCTTTCATGTAATCGATCAGGCGACGGAAGGAATCGGCCAACATGCCAATCTCATCGTTCGACTCCAGAGCAATGCTCTGTTCAACGTCGCCGACTGCAATTTCCTGAGCGGCTCTGGCCATCTCAGAGACCGGTCGGGATATGCCCCGAGCTATGAAAAACGCTATAAGGATGCCGATCAGAACGGCGCCTATCACGAAGCCAATGGCCAGAGTAATGGCGGAGGCCTGCGCAACCTGACGCTTCTTGTCCTGTCCGTCTCTGAGTTCGGTGAACTGATTAACAACTTGACCGGCGATCGCGGCCAGTTGCTGGGTGTCGTTCTGCGCCTGTTTCTTCAGTTCCACTACCGTGTTGAAGCTACTTCGGTAGACTTCCGCCGCCTTGATGATGTTAGTCAGTTCGTCAATATCAGCCTGTCGCGTCATTGTCGCACGGGTTTCGGTTGCCCTGGACACGAGATGGTCGATGGCGGCGTTCAGATTCCGGGCGTATCTGTCGTCCTCGGTCCGACGGAAATCACGGAACTGGATGCGCGAATCGGCGATGTAGTTGACCAGATCCTGTGCGCTGTTGAGTTTCTCCACACGTTCGGTCAGAGCCGAGTGGCTGGCCATTGAAGTCAGTTCGGAGCCGATAGCAGCCTTCTGGTTGTCTATCAGCGCATCCACCTCATCAACGCACGTCGCAGCGGCCTCGTCCATCGTTTCAATGGCTGCTTCGATGTCCACTTGCCCCTGAGCCATCTTCTCCCAACCGGCCAGGTAATCGTCGAGGTACTTATTGCACTCATCGACCAACTTGATGTCGGCCGGGTCCCTGAAGCGGGCCTGGGTCTCGCGTGATTGAGTGCGGAGTTTTTGGACGACGTCCTTCACATCGTCGAGGATGGTGACATCATGGGTAGCCTGAAAACGCTGCCGCAGAACCGTGGCATCCTTGACGTACATCGCCATCAGATCGGCATCGTCGAGGTTCGCAGTATTCCTCGCCACCGTGTCTAAGCCGTCGTAGCCGACATAGCCGACGGCAATAGTCAGAACAAGTACCAGGCCGAAGCCGAAATACAGCTTCTTGGCCACTTTCAAATCTCTCCAACTCATGGCATTCTCCTTCGCAGTTTTAACAGCCCTGTAGTGTTCCTGAACTTCACGACTTCTGGTATCAGACGACAGGGGCCCCGATTGCAGCCACTGCTAACAGCATCCGGAAATCCAACCGAGGAAACGTGACAATGTCAGCCTTCCTGCAATCCCTGCTCTGATTCGAAGTCGACTTGCGATCGTAACCACCCCAACAGAGGTTTGCCCACCTTTCGAATGACCTGCGGAGGCGGAGATTGCGGCTCACTCCTGCACCATCCGCTGGTCGCTCTTGCAGTGACTATCGGTCAGATTGCTTGCGGCCTTAGCCCGAGACTGCCATGTTGAACAGACAGGCTCCTGGACGGGTCGAGCGCACGGACGTCTCGCACCTAGTCATACGGCCGACAAGTTCCAGAACAAAACAGATTTCGGATGAGGCTACCAACGTTGATGGCCATTTCCATAATGGCTGTATTGCAACAGGATAAACGAACAGCCGTTGATCAACCGACACCGACAGTATGGCCTGAGACCAATTGGGTGGTCGCGCACGGAATTGTGATGGGTGAAGGAGCCAGCCCAGGATGTGCTAATGGAATCTGTTCAAAGTCGACACAGGGAGACGATCGGGGCAGCACCCTCCGATGTAAGCGCATGCAGAGTGAACGGCATCGCTCAGCAATGAATCACGGACCTGGAACACGGACAGTCTTGTCTGAACCGGAGCCCGAGTTGAGTGGAACCCGAAATGACCTCGCGATGTACAGCACCGCCCTGCACATGAGATGAGCCACACCGGCAGGGGTCTGAGTCCAACGCCGCCCTCCCCTGAGGGATGCCAGTGAACGCGGCGCTGACGCGAAAGCTGCACGGCTGTAGTGGCTCGGCGCCCAGAGCAATCAGGGTCGGACGGGCGACCGGGCTGTCGCCCATCCGTATTCGAGCCGGAACGGGACTTGTTTCGCAGGCAATTACATCCTGTCGTCGCAGCCGAAGCCGCGCCCGGTGCCTGCTTCTATTATGTTCTTCGGTTGACCGACAGACTGGTTGAGGGACAAAGAGTGGATATGGATGGGATACGCGGCCACTCCCATTGGCGTGCTTCCGCTGGGCAGGGAGTGTAGAGAAGCTGTCTAGTCAGAGAGTCTGAAGGTGGGAGCGAAGATTGACTTTGCGTCCGCTGATTCTCAGCTTGCGGCGGATGCTCTTTCGCTGCTGAATAACGGTACCTGGGGCCACGCTTAGCACATTGGCGATCTCTTTGGAGGACTTGCCGGTCCGGATCAAGTTGGCCACTTCAAGTTCACGGGGGGTCAGCACGGCGGTTCGTTGGCCCAGCTTGCGCATAAAGGGCGAAGCTATGTCCTGCAGGCTTTCCCTCATCAAGTCGATGTAGACACGATCGGGGTTGGATACGCGAGTCGAAAGCCGCTCGATCAGGGGCATGATGATTCGGTTGACATTGGCCTGAAACCGCTCGGCAATTTCTTCCTTCTCCTGGCCGACTCGCTCCAGGACTTCCTTCAGAGCTGTGTTCTTGTCAGCCAGAGCCTGCTGCTCCGCCTGCAGGTGTTCGTGAGCGGTTCGCAGCTTCTCCTGGGCAATGCGCCGAGCTGTAATGTCGTGTATGATCGAATACAGTAGCTTCCGACCCTCCACCTCGATGGGGCCACTATAGACCTCGACATCGCGGATGTCGCCGTCCGCCAAACGATGACGGAAGAGAAAATGACCGCGCTCTTGCCGACGTGCTGCTTCCATCTCCCGGTGGACCTCCGCTGGCGTCAATTGGTTGATCTCAGTGATCTTCATGGTGACAAGCTCAGCGCGGGAGTACCCATAGAACCGACAGGCCGCCGGATTGGCATCGCAAATCTCTCCGGTGATGGGATCAATCAACAGCATCACGGCGTGGTTGTTGTCGAACAGGCTGCGATACCTGGCTTCGCTCTCACGGAGGTCATCGACGGCCCGCTTGATATGGGTGACTTCGCGCGCCACCACGGCGACGGCGCCGAGACGGTCGCCGGCGTCGCGAATAGGATGGATCACAACATCGTAGATCCGCGAGCCCGAGCGATCCTCAACCCGCATGCCCTTGCCGGTGGTTGCTACTTGTTTGAGTACTCGCATCCGACGTTGGTGCGAATCAGGCGGGAAGCATTCCCATATGGAGGCGCCTATCAGATCGTCGGGTTGCCGATTGAGGCGTCGGGCGCAGTTCAGCCCAATGGCAAGTACTATCCCGTCAGGATCCAGAACCAAGGCAGATTCCCCCGGCCCCTCTAGCATCAGTCCCTGCCTGCTGGGATATCCCGGTCCTTGAGGCCTGTGGAAGACGTCGCTAGCCAATGATCAACTAACTCCTCTGTACTTGGTCGGGCGACACAAGGCCACCCTCTGCGTAACCAGACGGCTTTGCCCGCATAGTCGCGGGGCCTGGCTCCGGGGCGTCACTGGGCGGACTGGGGTTCATCAACAGGTCGCCAGCGCCGAATGGTCGTCTGCCTCCGAAATGACCAGCAGTTTCGTTTTCGATATCCATGCCCATGCTCTCAGCCCAATTCGGACGCTGTTCGGTTATCCGATCCGTCTCTATCTAACTATCGGTCGGTGTGTGCAGAAACTGTACACCCGCCACAAGGACACAGGCAGGCGAGTCGTGCTCACCTGCCTGCGCTGCTGATAGGGAGAGTGTGGTGCAGGGAATGACTTTACTTGGCTTCTTCCTCCAGTAACTGGAACCGGGCGACCATAGTCTGCAGGCCCTCGGCCTGACGGTTCAGCTCTTCGGCCGCCGCGGCCGATTGCTGAGCGCCGGTGGCCGATTCCTTGGTCACTGATGCGACATTCTCGATGTTCTTGCTGA
>CAZGMK010000063.1:0-4307 GCA_964526835.1 uncultured Ignavibacteriales bacterium | reverse complement strand
GACAAAACTCAAAGAACCGCTGCAATCGGAACGTTATTCTGAGAACCGCTCTAATGCTCCTGGGGGGTGGCGCGATCAATCGGAATCAGGTGGCGCGATCAATCGGAATCCACTGGCGCGATCAATCGGAATCAGGTGGCGCGATCCGTCGGAATCAGATGGCGCGATGGCTCGGAATATGCAGGCCCTCTATCACCACCGACTCACACTGAGTCGTAGCGGCAATACGTGAACGAAGCTTCTCGCGATCCAGCCCATCGGCGGCGGCGCCGGGGGCGAATCTGATACTCAGGCGTTTGCGACGCACCATCGCCTTGTAGTCGGCCAGGGCGCCTATCTTCACCAGGTGGCCGTCCCTGAGGAAGCCGATCCGGTCCGACATCTTCTCGGCCTCCGATAGATTGTGCGTCGTCAGAAGGATGGTCCGGCCTTGCCGGCGCAGGTCCAGGATAATCCGGCGAATATCGGCGGCCGACTCCGGGTCGACACTGCTGGTTGGTTCGTCCAGAAGCAACACCGTCGGGTTGTGCAGCAGGGCTCGCGCCAGATTGAGTCGCTTGCGCATCCCGGAACTGAAGCGCATGAACTGGACGCCGGCGGCATCTTGAAGACCGACCATCGACAGAACCTCCTCGACTCGACTCTTCAGGTGAGTGCGTGGCAGACCGTAGAGCCCGCCGAAAAACTCGAGGTTGTGACGACCACTCAGGCGGAAGTAGAAAGTCCGCTCATCGCCCAACACCAGACCCAGGCAACCCCGGGCGCGGGGCTCGTCCTGCTGCAACTCGTGCCCGCAGATGCTCACTGACCCCTGTTGCGGCAGGATCAGTCCGGACAGAATGCGGATAAGGGTGGTCTTGCCGGCGCCGTTCGGCCCCAGCAGCGTGAACACCTCGCCCGGCTCGACCGCGAAGGTGACATCGCTGAGTCCGAAGTCCTTCCGCCTGGGATAGCGGTAGTTGATGTTATCAAGGCGAATCATCTACTCACCCTTTCTCAGACAGCGCCGGCTCGAATTCGCCGGTATGATTCGGACCAAGCCCGGCACAAACGTCGACGTACTCTCATTCTGCCTCAGCGAGTTGGCTTGGAAAACGGACCGCACAAGGGCCCAATGAAGCTCGGACAGTCACAACCGCAGGGACTGGGACTACTGTGAAGCCAACAGTAAGCCATTGGTTGGTGGCAGATGCAGGTATTCCCCTCAATGACCTCGACTATACGTGGACTCACTATCCATTTCATTTTCTTTCTCCTTCACCGTTTTCGCATGCTCTTACACCTCTGCGTGTCCGCGTTCCCTCAGTCACCCGGGCTCGGCATCGAACACGCGCTATACATCTCTATGCAAGCAACCGCGCTGTAGCTTCGTCCTTCTCTCCTGGCGACGTCTCAGTTAGTCATGCGACGTAGGCACACGAGCCATCTGCGATCCTCTATGTCGTCGTTCGTGCGCCTGCCCGATGAGTGATAGAACCAAGTAGATTCCGATGGGAAGCACCACCGACCACAGCCCCAACTGACCACCGAGGTTCATAATCACATGACAAGTCCACATCCACAGTATGGACCTTGTAAAGTAGTAGACCGATGCGAATACTACACCCATTGGAAATATTGTCTGTACTAAGTGGAATCCGGAACTCGTCGGCACATGAACCAGCAGGAAGGCGATGGTGCTCGCTGTGATCGCCAGCGCAAACCGAAGCGGACCCGGTCTCATTCGAAGGAGCACGTAGTTGATGATGGCTGCCCGGAAGAGTAGTTCTTCCACCAGGATTGTCAATAGTTGAAAAGGGCCCCATGGGACTCGGTCAATGTGAAAGTACGTGAGTCGATCAGCGTACCACCACAAGGTCACAACCAACAACGCACCGTGGAGAACTAACCGTCTGTTGAAATCAAAGCCCCACTCGCTCAACGCAAAGCGGCGGCTCGCTACGGCAGAGCCGACCATGCCCAAGAACACGAGGACGATAACGGCATATGAGAACTGGAGGGCAATGAGCAGCATTCTCGCCTCACTCTGTAGGGTCATGACGAATGCCACGTTGTAGGTAACCCCTACTGACATGAAGACGATTACGAACCGCCGCAGGAATCGCTCCCGCATATCAATCCCTATCTTCAGCGTGTTGGCTCCCATCCTTCACCCAATATACCGTTTCGTCCCCGGTCATGCAAAGTCAATGTGTCGTCGTAACACCCTCGGACTACGACGTCGGCACTGCCCACCAATTGATGCCGCAATCACCGCCGTGGCCTTTCTTGATACTGCAGTGATAGCAGTCACCTCTTATGAAGCAGAAGCCACCTCCATTACAAGGATCAACCCAGCAGGTATCCTGCAATACTCCTGCCCCTGCTGTGGGTTGTACTAACCAGTTCATACCTTCACTCCTTTCTCTAATAGATTCTATGGTCTTGTCAGTTTATTCGCCGAGTATCCACGGACTAATCGAAAATCGGCACATGATAGCAGAATCCCTGGATACACGTGCTATACTGCCAACATCTCGTGAAGCAGTTGATTGCAAAGCAATCGTGAGTGCAGCAGTCCTGATACCCACAGTGACCGCACTCTTCTCGCAATCCGGCTGGATTGGCCGGTGATATGAGCCAGATCATTGGTAACCTCCTTTCATCACAATGACTCTGCTGGGGTCTCATGTTCTATTCTGTTGCAACACGAACGGAATAAGCCCCGGGCCATTGCCTCACGAACTAGAGCGAGCATTTCGCTCAGGTTATACTTCCACCATGAGCAGGTATTCTCAGTCGGCTGATCGATTCCCTCTGGCCTGATCGATCTGTAAGGACATCCCCCAAGGCACAATGGTAGGACCGTGCATTTCTCACAGTCAGTCCGAAAGGGCGAGTAGCCAAGCCAATCGTAGATCCGATCATCGACTTCAATTGAACCATTTGAGACCTTGCCGGTTCTCGTTCGGGGATTTCCCATGGTATTCCAGCAGGGTTGTGTCGTCCCGTCCGGGTCAATCACCATAGTGCCTGAGGCAATAGCCCCACAAGAACTAATCTGAGGGACTGGATAGATGCTGATGTCGAATCCTCGATCCAGTGCAAGCCTGTACAGCTTCGCCATGCTGTGTGAGAATTCTCTAAGTACCATGCAATTCCCAGCGATGCTCGAACAGGAATCCACGTAATCATTGACTTGGGCAAAGTAGATCGTCATGTCGGGTCGCAACTGCATGTGTCTGGAGGTCATATCTTTCAGCAATCCTGCAATCCGTCCCTCATTCCGCTTGTCTACGTTGATGCGAATGGCGATGCGTAATCCCGAATCCTTCGGAATCCGCAAAAGGTTCTCCATTATCCGGTCATAAGTGCCGCCGCCGGACTTCAAGCAGCGGCGCTTGTCATGCACTTCGCGCGGGCCGTCAATAGTCACCTGCGCAAAGGTCACCTTGCAGCGCTTCAGCAGCTCCAGATTCTTCTCATCCAGCAGGTAGCCGTTGGTGATGATCCCGGCGTGGTAGCTGGCTTCCTTCTCTTCGCAGATGCGGATGAACTCTTTCGTCAGTTTCTCGATGATCTGCGGCGCCAGCAACGGTTCGCCGCCGTACCAGGTGACCCCGAACGTTCCCTTCGGCTCGATCCGCTGTTCGCAGAGCTTGACAATGTTGTCACAGACCTCGTCGGACATCAGCCCGCCCCGGTCATCGGGGGTCGAGTGGATCTTCGAGTCCTCATAGCAATAATCGCATGCGAAATTGCAGCGCAGGGTGGGGATTATGGTCAGCCCGAACCCGCGATTGCCGAACCGCGCCCGGTAGTGAGCCGCGCGGATGGCCGCGAGCTCGTCCAGGTCCGGATCGATCAGGAACCCGCCCTTCTTCAGGTTCTCGATCAACTCGGCATGCTTCTGCCGGTCCACGCCGTCACCGTCACCGCCGGCCAGGGCCTCGTAGACCTGATAGCTCTCCTCATCCATCTCGGCCAGCCCGCACGACATGGCGTTGAACGCCAGCCGCTTGCCGTCCTCCGTCGGCACGAAGTGATTGTAGTGCGAAGCCTTGAAACGCGTCTTCTCTTCCATTCGGCTCTCTCCTTCCTTACCCTGCGGTGCCCGCCTCACGGACCGGGGTCATTTCAACCCTGACTCTCTACGGCCCCGGCCCGGGAGGAAACACGCGCTCGATGACGCTCAACGGTTGGGAACGTTGTTAACTACGGCTATTAATACATGCAACCGGTGTGCCCAATGCGAAGACAATGCGATGGGGAAGCGCTAAGTGGTTGCCGTGCTGTCGAATAAAGTTATGTGCGAGGGGATCGAACGA
>CAZGMK010000062.1:0-4532 GCA_964526835.1 uncultured Ignavibacteriales bacterium | reverse complement strand
TGACAAAACTCAAAGAACCGCTGCAATCGGAACGTTATTCTGAGAACCGCTCTATATGCGGTTGAGCGGGAAGCAAGGCCCAAACGCAAGTTGACCGGTCTTGTCCCGACCCGTATATTCGATTCTCCAAAACATAGGAGACCGCATGGCGCTGCAAACCGACGAACCTCGGGTGACCGCTGAACTGGTCGCCGCCCATGGCCTGAACGAAGAAGAACACGCCCGGATCAAGGAGATCCTCGGCCGTGAAATGACCTTCACGGAGCTGGGCGTCTATTCAGTCATGTGGTCCGAGCATTGCTCCTACAAGAACTCGATCGCCCTGCTGAAGACTCTGCCCCGTGATGGTGAGCACCTGCTGGCCAAGGCCGGTGAGGAGAATGCCGGGGCGGTTGACATCGGCGATGGTCTGGCGGTCGTCTTCAAAATCGAATCACACAACCACCCCTCTGCGGTCGAGCCCTACCAGGGAGCCGCCACCGGGGTCGGCGGCATCCTGCGCGATATCTTCACCATGGGGGCCCGCCCGATTGCGTCGTTGAACTCGCTGCGATTCGGCCCTCCGGACAACCCGCGGGTCCGTTACCTGGTCGATGGCGTCGTGCGCGGAATCGGAGATTACGGCAACTCGTTCGGCGTACCGACGGTTGCCGGGGAGGTTTATTTCGACAAGGCTTATACCGAGAATCCCCTGGTGAATGCCATGGCGGTCGGGATCGTTAAGGCCGACCGGATCGCCTCCGCAGTCGCCAAAGGGGCCGGCAATCCCCTGATGATAGTCGGCTCCCGGACCGGTCGTGACGGTATTCATGGCGCCACTTTCGCTTCGGAAGAACTGTCGGAGGAGTCCGAGTCCAGACGTCCTTCAGTGCAGATCGGCGATCCGTTTACCGAGAAGCTTCTCCTCGAGGCGACCCTCGAGATTATTGAGAAGGACCTGATAGTCGGAATTCAGGACATGGGAGCAGCAGGAATAACTTGCTCTTGCGCCGAGATGTCGGCCAAAGGGAAGTCGGGTGTGGATGTTAATATCGAGGACGTTCCCCTTCGTGAGGAAGGAATGACTCCATACGAGATTCTCCTGTCGGAGTCACAGGAACGTATGCTCGTTTGCGTCAAGAAGGGTAGAGAGGATGAGGTTCGTGAGGTCTTCGAAAAGTGGGAGCTGGATTCCACTGTTATCGGGCGGGTCACCGACGACGGCCTGATGACGATTCGCATCGGCGGCAAGATCGTCAACCAAACCCCCTCCAGGACTTTGGCCCTCGGCGGCGACACGCCGGTGTACGAACGCGAGACCAGGCGGCCGTCCTATATGGATGAAATCATCAAGGTCGACCTGAACGACTACCCGCTCGACCGCGACTGGAGCAAGACCCTTCTGACCATGCTGGCCGGCCCCAACATCTGCAACAAGCGATGGGTGTTCGAACAATACGATTCAATGGTGCGCACGAACACCGCAGTCGGCCCCGGATCCGATGCCGCAGTGCTCCGCCTGCGCGGGACCGATAAGGCCCTGGCCATGACTGTCGACTGCAACGGACGGTATTGCTACATCAATCCGCGGATCGGAACGCAAAGTGCGGTCGCCGAGGCGGCACGGAACATCGTCTGCTCGGGCGGCAAGCCGCTGGCCATCACCAACTGCCTCAACTTCGGCAATCCATACAAGCCG
This sequence comes from uncultured Ignavibacteriales bacterium, assembly GCA_964526835.1. Taxonomy (GTDB): domain Bacteria; phylum Zixibacteria; class MSB-5A5; order GN15; family FEB-12; genus DAOSXA01. The sequence continues at coordinate 2,854 of CAZGMK010000062.1, read as the reverse complement.
GAGATGTACTATTGCTTCGCCGAAGCGGTCAGGGGCATGGGCGAGGCTTGTCGGATGTTCAACACGCCCGTAACCGGCGGCAATGTCTCGTTCTACAACGAGGCGCCGCGGCATGCCGTCTTCCCGACGCCGACCATCGGCATGATTGGCATGGTCCGGCCGTTGAAGTCCATAACTACGCAGAACTTCAAGGCCGAGGGTGACGTCGTCTTCCTTCTTGGTGACAATCTTGAGCATCTCGGGGCTTCGGAGTACCTGAACACGATCTTCGATTGCCGGGCCGGTGACATTCCCCCGCTCGATCTGGATTTCGAAAGAAAGCTGCAGGATTCGCTGTTGACGGCTATCACGGCCGGACTGGTTCGTTCGGCCCACGACTGCTCCGACGGCGGACTGGCGGTGGCGTTGGCCGAGGCTTGCATTTCGGATCGCGAGCAAATGCTGGGAGCGCAAATCGAGCTGGGCGATGTCATCCGCACCGATTGCCTGCTGTTCGGCGAGGCACAATCACGAATTGTGATAAGCTGTCAGCCCGAGCACGCCCAACAGGTCAAACAGCATTTCGACATGGCCGGTGTTCCGTGCAGCCGGATCGGGACCGTCTGCGGCGCAAATCTCAGAGTCAATGACCTGATCGACACTTCTCTTGACGCTATGGCCGACGCATGGTATGAAGCAATGTCGCGATTCATGGATCGCGTCGAGGGAGTAACGCCGGTCGAAGAGGCATAGCGAGCGAGCCTGGTCCGGGCCGGCGCCTCGGGCACACATATTCGCACTGCGTGAAATCAAGTATGGCTCTCTACATATTCTCAGATGCCCACCTGGGTGCGGAAGAACCCGGCCGCGAGGAGGTGAAGCGGCAACGTATAGACCGGCTCTTCGACCTGGTGCGTCACGATGGCGATCGGCTGGTGATCCTCGGGGACCTGTTCGACTTCTGGTTCGAGTATCGTCATGCCATCCCCAGAGACCATCACCATGTGATCTGTGCTCTGACTCGACTGGTTGAGCAAGGGATAACCGTCGACTATGTCAGCGGTAATCACGACTTCTGGATGGGGGATTTCTTCGTCGAGCAAGTCGGAGTGAATCTCCATCGGGACCATCTGGATACGGTATACGAAGGCCGTCGCCTTCACTTGATACACGGTGACGGCCTGGCGCCCGCCGATCGCGGGTACCGTCTGCTCAAACGCATCCTGCGCCACCCGTGCAATATATGGCTCTATCGCAAACTGCCTCCGGACTGGGCTATCCCCTTGGCCAGGAAAGTCTCGGGGTCATCACGCGCCTATACGGCGCGCCGCGACCCGGACTTCGTCGGTGACTATGAGAACTACGCTCGCACCCGACTCCAACAGGGTTTCGACATCGTGGCCATCGGTCATCTGCACATACCGGCCTTGAGGGAATCCGACGAAGGTGTCTATGTGAACACAGGTGACTTCATCGAGCACTTCACCTATGCCCGGATTGACGGGCAGTCGGTCGAGTTGAAGTTTCTTATGTCCAATACCAAGCTCAAGTGAGGATTAGACTTATGAAGACCAACGCGCGCAACGAGCTGGTCGGCAAAGTAACGTCGATCAAGAAGGGCGACATGATGTGCCAGGTCAAGGTAGAGGTGCCGGCCAACGTAATGACCTCTGTAATGACCGTCGATTCCATGGAAGCAATGGATCTCCGCGAGGGTGACCAGGTACAGGTCGCGGTCAAGGCTGTCAGCGTAGTACTAATCAAACCGTAGCGCTTCGGCAACTCACAGTTACGTACTGAAGAGCGCGGCGGCAGGTGAGGAGCTTTGGCGCCGGGAGGTTGACATACGGGCGGGTGCAAAGGCGTCCTCGCAAACGAAACGACCGCGCGGCCGGGGGTTACATAGAATTGGGTTCGTTTCCTCGATTTTGGGGGTCGGGGTGCAGGTGTTGTAGTGTTTTTGCGGGCCGGCTGTCTTGCTCATGTCTGATCGCGCTCCTGTTTATAGGGTGCGCGCTGACGATATCTGGTGGGGATGTGTAGGGGTTCTTGGGGGGAAGCGGGGGGCAAAGAAGATGAACAAGTTTGTTGCTTCCGCACTAGTATTCGGCCATATTCAGGCTAATGGATTTCGGGGGAATAGACATACCTGAGAAGCTGGTGGAGGCTTGGAAGGCAGAGAAGCTTGTGATAGTAGCCGGGGCGGGAGTGTCGGTGCCGTCAGGCTTGCCAAATGGGCGGAATCTGCTGTCTGAAGTGAGCAAGCGATGCGGGTATTCCAGTGTGACGAACTTGGCAGCAGGGCAGAAGAATGGCATAGATGCATCCCGAGTAGAGATTGAAAACGAGTATGGAACACTGGAAGAGAAAGGATGCCGAGTCCGGCATCACATTTGCGATATACTAAAGGCGCCAAGGGGGCCCAATCTACTACACTATGCTTGCCTGAGTCTCAACCCCACCGTACCGCGGGTAGTGACTACGAATTTGGATACGCTGTTTTCAAAGGCAAAGAGTGATCTAGAACTTCCGATTAGAGAGACAGCGTATACAGCCTTGCCAGATAGGCGAGACTTTACTGGCTTGTATTACATTCACGGACGGTGGGATGGCCCCGTGGAAGACTATGTAATTACAATGCGCGACTTCAGGAGAGCCTACTGCCAGCCTGGATCAGCCGGGGCTTTCTTTGGAAACTGCTGGGGGAATTATGTCTTCCTATTCATCGGATACGGAGCTCGAGAGAAGGTACTCAATCAGATAGTTCGAGACAGCATACAGCAGGGCGATGCGTTCGCTTTTATTCAAGAGGGTGAAGATAGGGTGTGTCCGGAATTTTGTGTAAGCGACCGGTTCACGTTGTTTAGATCCTTCC
>CAZGMK010000061.1:0-4632 GCA_964526835.1 uncultured Ignavibacteriales bacterium | reverse complement strand
GACCTGGCGTCTTCGCTCGGAACAGACCGGCGGAATCGTCGGAATAGGCACTGTGAGTGAAGGGAGACACTATATCGCTAAGCGATTCCTCCAGTAGCGCGGCATAATGGCGATCGACCTCGCCGAGCCGTTCGTACATTTTGTGCAGGATCGGCATGATTATTCGATCGACATTTGATTTGATCTGAAGCGCCAGAGCCTTCTTGTCCTGATCGATTTGACTCAAGACTTCCTTAAGGGCAATGTTCTTCTCCTGCAGGGCGCGTTGCTCGGTTTCAAGGCGCGCGTTTGTTACCTTAAGGTCCTCTTTGGCCTGCTCGAGGTCGGAGGTTCGTTCGCGGACCCGCTGTTCGAGCCTTTCGTGGGCCATCTGCAATTCGATTTCGGCCATTTTACGCTCTGTAATGTCCCGACACGAGATAAGTACGGTCCCGCCCTTGATGGCGACCCGCTTGACATTGACCAGCAGAACATGCTCGCGCCCGTTCCGATCGACAATACGCCTCTCGATATTGTAGATCTCGCCGCAGCGAGCCAGAGCCTGACGATCGTAAAGATCCTCTCCTAATAGAGCCGCGATCCCCGGCATCTGTGCCACCTCATCCCTTTCATATCCGAAAATCACCTGGACATTGGGGCAGATGAAAGTGAAGGCATCCTGTTGGTCGGTGATAAATACGGCGTCGGAGATGTTCGACAAGGTTATGCGGTGGAGTTCTTCCGACTCGCGAAGCGCCCGGAGAGCCTCATTGCGATCCAGGTCTTCTTCGCCCCTACGGGCTATGCGGAGGGGTTGATGGTTATCGTCGTCGACTCGGCCTGCTTTCTTCAAAGGCATGCTGTCGGCTGTGAACCCTTTTGTGTTACCCATGTTGGTCCTTCTGTTCCTCTTCCGATGGGAGGGTGTTTGCTAGGAGGATTATCGACAGAGGTGTGCTACTTCTGAACAGGCGCGCCGAAATGAGGGGCAGGAATACGCAAAAGGCTCTCACAGGACGGTCACTGAGGACCGATCACCGGGTTGCATCCACGTGAACTGCTGCGATCTCGCCGGAGGGGACCACGATTCAGCTTAGCGCAGCAACAGCATCTTCTGTGAGGCCGAAAAGCCCTCAGCCTGCATGCGGTAGAGGTAGATGCCTGATGAGACCACTTGACCATCCTGATCGGTCCCGTCCCAGACCACCGAGTGGTAACCTGCCGGCACGGAGCGATCGACCAGCACCCTCACTGTCCGACCAAGCATGTTTATGACTTCGAGGCGGACCAGTCCCGCTCGCGGCAAAGCGAAGTGGATTCTGGTTTCGGGGTTGAACGGGTTTGGGTAGTTCTGGTCAAGGTCGAACGCATGCGGCAAACCGGCATGACTGAATTGATCGTCTACACCGGTGGGCAGAGTAAGGATACATGTATCGGAGCTCTCTCCGGGGCCGCAGTCGTTGAGGGCGCAGACGTAGAACGAGTGTTCACCGCCGTCTGCGAGTGTAACCAGGACCGACGTGTCGGAAGTCGTCATCCACAACGAACCGTCGCGATAGATACGATACTCATCGGCATCGGCGGCTGAGGTCCATCCCAGGACAAGTTGCGAACCTTCGATACTGCAATCCACGAGCGATGGGCGCTCCGGCCGGGTCTCGGGGCTAACCGTCACCTTGGGAGCGGAGCTGCCGCAACCGCAGTCGTTGCAGCCGCGGATATAATACGAGCGGTTGTTTAGCGTAAAGACCGTATCGCAGTAGCTTCGCGAACCGCCGACACTGAGCCAGGGACCGTCATCAACGCTGACATGATACACCTTGGCGCCGGCAACAGGGGACCAGTTGAGGCAGAAGCCACTGGCCTGGCAGACCGGGTCCGGTGTCACTTCGACGCTTTCCAGTTGGGGGGGGACGGTACCGACAATGATGGTCATTGGCGGCCCGGGCTCGCCGCAGCCGCAGGCGGCACAAGCTCGCGCTCGGTATTGATGCTCTCCCATCGACGCCGAGGCCAGGCAGTACTCTGTTTCCGCACCCACATCAATCCATGGGCCGTTATCCTGCTGCCATTCGTATTGGAGTGCGCCGCTAACTGGCGCCCATTGCATGCAGAGCTCGGAACCGCTGCAGATGGGGCTGGAGACCGCTATCGGTGCACCGGGGATTCCGGGCTGCGGCTCAAAGATGACACTCCGTGCCGGCGATTCATCTGAACAGCCGCAGTCATTGCAGGCTCTTATCACAAAACTGTATTCGCCCGGCGATGAACGCGAGAAACAGTATCTTAGGCTGTCTCCGACTTCGAGCCAGACTCCGCCCACCTCACGTAACTGGTAATACGCCGTACCCGTAACCGCCGGCCAGGTCAGGCAAACATCCCCGCCCACACAGGCCGTATCGGTGTCAGCCAATGGGATCTCCGGGGCCGAAGGACGATCTATCACCACCACCACTCTTTCCGGGCCGGGCGCGCTGCAGCCGCATTGTCCGCATGAACGAACCTGGTAGTTGTAGTTGCCGTCCTGGGTCGCTTGAACGCACAGGGCGGTGTCCGGTCCAACCGGGGTCCAGTCGCCGCTATTCGAACGAATTTCATAGCTCTCGACCCCGTCAACGGCCGTCCAGCTCAGGCAATACTCGGTGTCGACACAGGTAGTATCACGGTCAACCACTAACTGCTGAGGAGGTGAGAGAGCCTCCCGAACGGTAACCGTCAGCGGCTCGCTCGAAGCACTGCAGCCACATTCATCGCACGCTCTAAGTTCAAATGCGTACGTTCCGGCAGCATCAGGAATCATGCATGCCTGGCTCGAATCTCCATAGTCAACCCACGCTCCGCTGTCTCTGCTGAGCTGATAGTTGTCGACACCCGGAAGAGCCGACCATTCAATGCAGAACTCCTCGCCTATGCAAACCGTGTCAGACTGGGTTGTCGGTGCGGCCGGTTGTGACGGGGGCGGGCGGACAAGGATACTGACCAGCGGACTCGGATCCGAGCACCCACAGTGATTGCAAGCCCGAACTTCGTAGTTGTAGCCGCCGATCCACTCCTGGGTTATGCAGACTTCGGTAGTATCGCCAAGATCGAACCACAATCCCCCCTGATCGCGAATTTCATATCTCTGGGCCCCCGCAACAGTGTCCCAGAAGAGGCAGAACTGATCCTGGGCACAGACTACGCTGTCATTTGCTTCCAATCGGACAGGGGCTGCGGGCGCACTTTCAACAACCACAATCACGGGGTCGCTTGGCGGACTGCAACCGCAGTGATCGCAAGCCCGAACCTCATAGACATGCTCCCCCGGGTTTGTGACAGCATAGCAAGTGCGGGGCAGCGCACCAGTTGGGGTCCAGGCCCCGGAGTCCATTCTGGCCTCGTACCTCGCGGCGCCGGCCACGGGCGCCCATTCGAGGCAGAATGACTGGATGGTGCACACTGGATTGGTGTCGACCACGGGCTGCCCGGGGGTGGCGACCGCCTCCTCGACACTGACCGTGCGGGGAAAACTGGCTTCACCAAATCCGCACTCATTGCCGGCCCGAACGCGGTACGAATAAAGGCCGGCCGTGTCGTGGCTCGTGCACAGCGAGGTGGTGCTGTCGAGGTCCACCCACTCGCCTCCGTTTTCGCTGTACTGGTAGGTGGTCGCGGTGGCGACCGGGGCCCAGCTCAGGCAATACCCTTCACCAAGGCAGACACTGTTCGACGTCGCGCTGGGAACACCCGGCTGCGCGGGGGTGGTTCGAACCGATACGTCTCGCATCGGGCTGGCCCCACTACAGCCGCAGCCGTTGCAGGCCCGGATTTCGTAGGCATACACGCCCATGGATCGCTTCGACACACACCATGACGTCGTGTCACCCACATCCTGCCAGGAGCCGCCATTCTCTCTAAGCTCATAACGGTCCGCATCGGCGACGGTTGCCCAGGACAGACAATACTCGTCGTCGACACAGGCGGGATCGACCGACACCATGGGCTGATCCGGGCTCAGTGGAATGCTCCGGACATTGACAATTCGCGATGTCACTGAGTCGGCATGTCCACAGTCATTGCCGGCGCGCACGCTGTATGAATAGTCACCCGGCGTATGGTGTGTGAAGCATGCCCGGGTCGAGTTTCCATAATCCACCCAGCCCCCTTCCCCCTGGCGAACCTCGTAGTAGACCGCTCCGGCGACATCAGGCCATGACAGACAGAATTGCATCGAGATACAGGCGGTATCCGGGTCGAGTTGGATGGAGTCTACGGATGGCGGGGTGGCTATAACCGTTATGCTGTCCGGCGCCGATGCCTCGCCGCAACCGCAGGTGTCACAGGCTCGTACCTGATGAACATATACTCCGGCCTGGCTCTGTACGAAACAATACTGCAGTGCGTTTCCAACATTAGTCCACGGTCCATCGCCCTGACGGACTTCATAGCGATCTGCTCCATTCACCTGACTCCAGTTCAGGCAGTAGGTTACTCTCGTGCATGCCGAATCCAGAGCAATGCTCGATTGTTCCGGCGCGGGCGGTAACGAGTCGATGAACACGACCGTCGGCGGACCTGCCGGCGAACACTCGCAGGGGCCGCAAGCCTGAACAGTGTAGGCATACTGGCCGGCGACATTGAATCGGGTTACTGATGTGTCCGGGCCTTCGTAAA
>CAZGMK010000060.1:0-4775 GCA_964526835.1 uncultured Ignavibacteriales bacterium | reverse complement strand
GAATCCACCTTAACTAAGCCGCCAAACTGTCCAACAAACCCGGACCACCTCTCTCCTCGCCAGTCATCTGTCTGCCTGATGATTCCGATTGGGCGGGCAAAGAAGTGATTTGTAATCGGAACGCCCCGGCGGGGGCCTTGCTGTGGGAATCAGATCTCACTGGTATCCGGTACACGTTCCCCAGTCATCTCAGGCGCGACTCCACGGTAGTGAATCGGTTTGGCCGCAAAGTGAAGAGGCCCAACTTTGAGGGGGTATATACGATTCGCTTCGAGTCTGAGATGTCACGCAATAGCGCGCTCCAGCGGCTTGTTAATCTATCCGATGTCGAGTGGGCCAATCCTCATTACACCGAGGAACAGTGTCGTCTGGAACCGAACGACCCCTACTATCAAGACGGTTCACAGAACAATTTGCACGACCCTTATGGCGATCACGATATTGATTGTCCGGAAGCCTGGAACATCGAAACCGGTGAGGCCAGTACCAAAATCGGAATCGTCGAACTCTATCCGATGAGGCTGTTCCACGAAGATTTGACGTCGAGAGCCTCGGGCGATGGCGGGACCTGACCGGCGGCCCGCCGCCCCGGCGCTCAGAAAGAGGAACCCGTCTGCGGGGAGAGCCACCGCATCGCGCTTGAGGTCGCACACAGTGGGAGTAACCTCGAAACGCAGGAGGAATATGCGAAAACAAACCGACACCTCTCGGAGTGCCCTCCCCGCCAAGAAACCGATTGACTCGGATTGCGATGATCCGTAGCTTAACTGCGGACATCACTCCATCAACAGGAGGTTCTACTATGCGACGGTTTACCGCCGTTATGGGGGCACTACCGATCCTGGCGAGTCTGGCCATCGTTGCTGCCTGTAGGAACGAAGAGGACAGAGTCATTACGCCACCCAATGTGCCCGTGTCGGTGGTGGACGCCAGCTGGTCCCCGGAGGGAACAAGACTCGCTGTGGCTACCCGACCGACCGAGAAGAGACCGAATGGGGGACTGTACATTGTCGACACTGCTACGTGGACCTCTAAGCCGTTGGTCACGTCCGAGCAACCGGTTAAGACAGGTGTGCCCCGGTGGGCTCCGGACGGGGACTGGATACTGTTCAGTGGCAATGCTAGTCTCTATAAGGTGAAGCCGAACGGTGACAGCCTGTCTCGCCTGACTTACGGTAAGGAGGTCTACTACTCAGACTGGTCGTGGTCCGATACGTTGATAGGCTACTGGCAGCCATTTGGAGATTCGAGCGGGATCTGGATCATGGGAACCGACGGAACAGTCATCAGACGAGTGGAGCGCCAAGGCTGGTTTCTGCGATTTGGCCCCGGGGACAGCCTCTTCTACCATGGTCGCTACGATGAGGAATCGGGCAGCTCGAGCTGTATAGTCGTGAAATCCCTGGCAGATGACACTCACCGCGTTGTCCGTTGCCACTTGGGATATCATCAGGGCCACAGCATCACGGCTGATGGCGAGACCATCGTAGCATCGATAGACAGGGAAATATGGATTATCGAGACCAACGGCAGCGAGTTGAGACAGCTGACTCACGGCGGTGGAGACTTCCCTGACTGGCGGCCCGACGGCGGTAGAATCGTCTATACCAAACCAACCACCGAGGGCGGGAGCCTGTGGCTGATGGACCCCGACGGGTCCAACCGGACACCCATCCCGGGTTGGGAATGAGTGTCGACGGCTCAACAGACAAGTAGCACAAGCTAGCTACTAAACGCAAAACAAGAATTCAGCGGAGGTTAATATGCGACATTGGAAGTATGTGTGCCTGATTGCAGGCATTATCGGAATGCTGTACCTTGACGCTTCGGTGGACGGGCGCGACACGGCCCAGATGCGCCGTGAGTTGACGGTGCGGCTCGAGGAGGGAATAATCAGTATCCCCCGGGGGAAGGAAGCGGGCGGAAAGGAGTTCATCACGGGAACAGGGACAAAGGCCGGAGCAACACTATTGGCGTCCGATCTGACCGTCATCAGCTACGCGTATCCGCCGCACCTTCGGGTTGACAGCATCGTATACAATGACTTCGGAACGCCTATCAGACGGCCGAACTTCGAGAACGTCTACAGGGTCGCCTTCCCCTCAACCGAGTCGAGAGACCGCTGGCTGGAACATCTGCGCGATTGCCCCGAAGTCCTTGGTGCTAGCCCGGAGGATCCAGTCATTTTGGAGCAGCCGGTACCGAATGATCCGCAATTCTACAGACAATGGAACATGCTGGAGCTAAGCCATCAAGGCATCAGCGCAATCGGAGCCTGGGAGATCGAAACCGGCCAAGCGGATGTGACCATTGCCGTGGTAGACGCATACGGTCTTAGATTGGATCACGAAGACTTGAGTCCGAGGGCCATGGGTGATTACTACCCGGCTAGTCACGGCACGCATGTGGCCGGGATCGCCGCCGCTACCGGCAACAATGCCCTTGGCATCGCCGGCGTCACATGGGGAACTGCCATTCTGAGCAAAGGGACCGATTTGAGTCCTTCGGTGACAGCTCAGAAGATCATCGAGAGTGTGGACGAGGGGGCTGATGTCATCAACTGTTCCTTCGGCAGTTACTCGGCCAATGGACAAGTGCATACTGCGGTAGCCCATGCTCACAAAATGAATCGGTTGGTGATCGCCAGCAAGGGTAATGACGCCTCTTCAGATTACCACTACCCATCGGATTATCCTTCGGTGCTGGGCATCGGCTCACTGAACCACAACGGCCAATATGCGTCTACCTCTAACTACGGCAACGGAATATGGTTATCTGCGCCGGGGGTTTACATCTACTCCACTTACGGCCACTCGACAACAGCGTACGGCTATATGTCGGGGACGTCCATGGCGGCCCCGCATGTGACTGGGGTGGCCGCTCTGCTTCGATCATATAGCAGCGACTTGTGCAATGACGATGTCAAGTGGATTATGGCTCTAAGTGCGGATGACATCGATTGGGAATTGGCTGGCCCGGGATATGATGATCGAACCGGCCATGGCCGTGTAAATGCCGAACGCGCCCTGGACTTGCTTGGGCCTGAGTATGAACTGGAGTTCTTCACTGCGACTGGAATGACAAGCAGCAGTACTACTGGTCCATACGCACATGCCTTCTTTGACACTCCTGGGCTGGCAAACGCTCTATACTACGTTCGAAGAACAGAAGTACGTAAGTATGTAGACTTCCCTGAGGACTACTACTACGTGCCGTCTGTTTGGGGCCGGGGAGTGCTGTCCACTGGCTATTCGGCCGACGACCCCAACAGCGGATGCGGGTACACAGGTGTAGTCGAAGGTTCTGTGACCTGTTGCGGTTGCGAGTTGCGAACGTTCGTCTATGAAGTGTGGACTGTTAGCGGCAGCTACCTCGGCTGGTACCCCTGCCAACCGTCGCAGGTTGAGTTCGCCTATGCCGTGCACTCGAAGATACCCTCGCCCGATATCGACGATGACGGTGTCACTAATTTGGTGGACAACTGCCCGCTGGACTACAACCCTGCGCAGCTCGATTCCGACGGGGACGGCCTGGGTGATGCCTGCGATTGCGGCAACCCTGCAGAATGGGTCACCCAGACCAACTATGGTGGGGCCCTCACGGAGGGTGCAAGGTCGATCGTGCAGACCACCGACGGTGGCTATGTCTGCGCCGGGCCGACTCCGGATGGCTCTTCCAACCTGACTCAGATCTTCAAGGTATCGCCGTGCGGCGAAGTCGAATGGGTACGCGAGTTGGCCGTGTCGATGGCCCCCGCCGGCGGCAAAGGATCACCAGCGGCCATACCTGGCTCAGATGAACGCGGGTCGTTTCATGACTGGCCACCGATGACCGCGACCGCCCACGGCGGCTTTGCGGTATTCGCGAACGCGGGCGGAGACCCCGATCCCTATACGACCCGGCTATTCAAATTCGATTGGCAGGGCGATCTGCTGTGGACGGCAGAGATATCTGAGTCATCTGCATATGCCTATGGGGTCAAGGAGACGGCCGATTCCGGTTTCATCTGCCTGCAGAGTGGGTTGACAGCGACCAAGACCGACCGTTGCGGAAAGATCGAATGGCAAACTAGTGTTCCCGTAGGTGGGGGTGGAATAGGCCACAGTGCGGATATAGCGCCAACCGGTGGTGGTGACTATGTCCTGGCTTCCGACGTGGACGGAATGTGGCGGATCCGTCAACTGTCATCGTCCGGACAAGTGCTATCGGACACCGTTGTTGCTATTCTCGGGCCTGATTCAACTTCCTCCTACCCGTGCGCTGTGACAACAGCACCCGATGGGGGCATTCTGATCGCCGGCGGCAGCTCGTTCGTCTTCCATCTGGTGAAGTACTCCAGCCTCGATCCGCTTACCCTGGTCTTCGACAGTTGCTATGGTGTGGGCGGTTACAACGTCGACTGGTACGTCGATATGTGCGGGACCGATGACGGAGGCTGCCTGATCACCGGCAGCCGGCAGTCATACTTTACCGGCAGCCGCGACATGAAGATTCTGAAGGTTGACGGGGATGGAAGAGTTCAATGGCAAGAGTTCTATGACGGCGGCGGCGAGGATTTTGCCTTTGGGGCCACTAAGAGCCGTTTCGGCGACTACGTGATAGCAGGAAGGACTACCGCGAACGGAGGTGAGGCGCTTCTGGTCAAGCTAAGCGATGCTTGCTGCGAGATACGAGGCGATATCGATCACAGTGGCGCTGGGCCGGATATCTCCGACCTGGTCTACCTAGTGGAGTGATTCATTCTGTTGGGGCATTATCCAGTGCGAGTCTTGCTC
>CAZGMK010000059.1:0-5415 GCA_964526835.1 uncultured Ignavibacteriales bacterium | reverse complement strand
GAATCCACCTTAACTAAGCCGCCAAACTGTCCAACAAACCCGGACCACCTCTCTTTCTCACGAACACGTCCCACCGAAGCAGGCGCTGAACAGTCGTAAATGCGAGGTAATGTCGCTGGAGAAGTATGCCAACCTGAGTGGTTTGCCTTGGGACCTGAAAGGGAAGAAGACGAAGCAGCACCAGAGCGGCTATGGCGAGTACACTCTTTGTAGTCGGTGCAACAACAACACGGGGAGCTGGTATGCGCCAAGTTTCATAGATTTCACCTATCAAGGATTTCTGGAAACGTACAAGGGTGTGTCCGGAATTTTGTGTAAGCGACCGGTTCACGTTGTTTAGATCCTTCCCTCGAAGAGGATGCTGAAGTGGTTCAGGGCGGCGACCCGGCGGCAGCCGCACAATCACTGCGCAGTTGCGCAACATAGTTCCAGTTTCGATACTGAAGCAGATTCTCGCAATGTTCTGTTCGGTCGCAGGACCGGATTTGACGAAGAACAACCCGCATCTCAGACATCTACTGCTCGACCGGCATCGCACCGGGCTTAATCTGAGGAAGGTTCGAGTGGGCATCTACATTATTCGCGGAACCGTCGCACGGATTGCTGGGATCACCAGCAAATTCAATATATACACGCGAGTGCGCTGGTCCGGATGCGAGATTGGCGCACCACCCTTCGGTTATGTACTGGCGCTCGGCAAGTCTGACCTCAAGCCCTACCTCGATATTTCCTTCTTCCTAAAGAACTACACAGTTGGTGACAAAGCAGACCTCTGCCTCCCGATTCCGGTTCTTGAATCGAATTCGTGGTTGCCGACAGACCATCGCAGTAGAGCCGAGATCGGTGCTTGTATCAGACCGGAAGCGAATATGTAGAGCAGCGCGTCGCAAGGTTGTGATTGACTCCGGGACGGGATCGTTGTTATTAGATTGTGACGGACCATTACGGTACGAGTAGCGCGTTGCGCAGAAGTAGAGAGACGAACAGCTTGTCGAAGATGTCGCTGAAGAGACCGCCCGAGTCAATCAAGGACAGGTACGCAGAACAACATTCCATTGTAGTGTACCAGGGGGATTGCCTCGATCTGCTAAGCTCCATCCCCGATGGCGCCATCCAACTCGTAGTGACTTCACCTCCCTATAACGTGGGGAAAGAGTACGAAAAGCGCCTGAAACTCGATCAGTACCTGAGCCAGCACGAGACAGTAATCACAGAATGCAACAGGGTACTTGCTGATACAGGAAGCATCTGTTGGCAAGTGGGCAACTATGTGGATCGAGGCAGCATCGTCCCGCTGGACTCAGTGCTGTATCCTATCTTCAGCGGGCTTGGATTGAAGATGCGCAACCGGATCGTGTGGCACTTCGAACATGGCCTACATTGTAAAAATCGCTTCTCAGGTCGTCATGAAACGATCATGTGGTTTACGAAGACTGATGACTACGTGTTCAACCTAGATCCTGTTCGCGTCCCCCAGAAGTATCCGGGCAAGAAGCACTTCAAGGGGCCGAAAGCGGGCCAGTACTCCGGTAATCCGCTGGGCAAAAACCCCGGTGATGTGTGGATACTGCCAAATGTGAAGAGTAATCACGTGGAGAAGACGGAACACCCTTGTCAGTTTCCCGTCGAACTCATCGAGCGCCTGGTTCTGTCTATGAGTAACCGGGGGCATCGGGTACTAGATCCTTTTCTTGGAGTGGGTACCTCGATTATTGCTGCGGTACGCCATGGCCGCAAAGGCATAGGTGCGGAGATCATGGATAAGTACGTCAACGTGGCCAAGGACAGGATCATGAAGGAGCAAAGAGGCGAATTACAGACCCGGCCAATGGATCGTCCCGTCTATGATCCAAGCGACGCTGGACTGTCGCTGTCAAAGTCCCCGTGGACAAGTCGATCCCAGCTCGAATTGCCGGTAGATAGGGTAACGAAAGGCCACAATGAAGATTGATCAAGTATACTCGCATCTCAATGGATTGGAGTTCCTAATAGTTCACAAGAAATCCCTGTGGGACGAGGTTCAGTCCGTCATTGAGGGGGTAGATGCCGAATCTTGCCGCACTAAGATATCAAAGGAGAAGCGCATGAAGGGGAAGATGCTCTTCAGCCCTGTGGACATGAACAGAGAGTTCAATCGGTTGCTCAGGCGGGTCGGCTGGAACGAGAGCCGGGTAAGTTACTGGGTCACCAAGACCGAGAAGCTCATCCGCAAGACATTGGCCATGGACGCTGATCAACAGCGTGCCGAAATCGAGGCGGCTGGCGAAGTGCCCATATTCAGTTACAATCAGACGGACTTCGTCAAAGAACGAGTAGCAATCGAGGTACAGTTCGGGAAGTACGCCTTTGTTGCCTATGATCTCTTCGTCAAACACCTCGCCTTCTACGTCGGTGATCAGATCGATGGGGGCGTCGAAATCCTCCCGATGAAATCTCTTCAGCAACAGATGAGTTCAGGCGTCGCCTACTACGAAGGCGAGTTCTATAACGTCGTAAGGCAGGGAAGAGGCGTGCCGGCTGTGCCACTGGTCCTGATCGGTATCGAAGCGTAAGAGACAAAGAGACGGCCCGTCTTCGGGCTTCCTCACGCGTCTGGCCCGGGCGCACCGGTAATTTAGCAAACGAACGGAATCAACCGGTGGCCCGCCATTCATGATGGGAGAATCTAGCAAGCGTAGGGCAGGAGCCCGGCGCTCCTGCCACTTGGGGTACCCGTCCGTATCATCACCCCGTACCCCACGCATCCTCGTCCTATTGTTCCCGCCGTGCGACGGAAGGCTCTGACGCTCCCGCGTCAGCTACAACTGCCCCAGCACCGGCGACCCACCCGGCCACGCGCCCAATAGAGAGTTGATTTTCCTGGATTGTCAGTTATACTGTAATAGTTGCCATCAGCGGTCGACCATTTTGGCCCGACAGGAGCTTCGCCCAATGCGCTCAATAGGAATCGAACTCATGTCTTCGCCAGGTCGCTGGCTACTTACTTGTCTCGCGGCCGTCCTGCTGCTGTCGTTAATCGTGAGCTGCGGGGACGATAGCTCTACCGATAGCGTCACCGATACCGATCAAGAAGAGTTCTTGCCCGAACCGGATGAGTTCGTCCCGGTGGAGAAGTATCCGGAGATGATCTATCAGGAGAAGCCGGCGTACCCTCAGGAGGCTATCGATAACGGTTGGGAGGGAGTAGTCTGGGTTAAGGCCCTTGTGGATTCGAGCGGGGTAGTGCGCGGGGTGATGGTGGGTAAGTCCTCCGGCTATGCCTGTCTCGACAACGCCGCTCTCGACGTCGCCCGGAACAACCGCTTCAAGCCGGCCATACAGAACGGCCATCCGGTTGCAGTCTGGGTCACCTACAAGGTGGAATTCCACCTGCCGGGCTGACGGGCCACCCCTGTCATCAGCCCTGCGGCTTACCAAGGCTCAAGAGTTCGGTGGGTGGCCGACAGATTTGTTGAACAAGCCCCTGGCCGCCGCATACCGGTGCCGACTGCTGATGAGCAAAGGCCAACCAATCCGGGCGGCGCTATCTATCAAGCCCCAGGCGTTCCCAGAGCCACGAAATATCAACATAAGGCTCGCCGTCTTGCTTCTTGCGCTCTTCCATGTTCTCGATCGACTTGAGAAGCTCCGCGACTTTCTTCTTTCCCCACGGTTTCTTGACCGTCTCCAAAGGGGTCTGGCCATCCAGGGCCGGTATACTCTCATTCAGCCAGTCGTTGTAGTGCTTGTGCATGAATTCGGAATAGAGCTCCTGCTGGACTTCATGGGGGATTTCATCGTCGTCCGCGCGCTGTGACGACACCGGACCCTCCTGGATGATTTCTCTGGGGTCCTGAATCGTGTCGATCTTATGCGTGATCGAGCCGGACAGATGTTCAAGCAACAGGTCCTTCGCCCGTTTGAATCTCTCCTCCGAAAGACACACGAGGTGCAGAGCCTGGCCCTGTATTTCCATAGAACCCAGAAGGAAATCCTCGCTGGTCTCGTCGGATTCAAACCACTCGAAGAGACTGGCCTCCGCTTCGTGTATTCCGTCCAGCGCGAGCAGCTTCTTTGCGAGTGAGTCGGTGTCGGTGTTGATGTCGAACACAGCCCTGCACAACATCATCGGCTCGCCGCTGCGTGTCACGATGTTTGGAATGAAGGGTTCGCTGACAATCTGGCACCAGTAGTAGTTGAACAAATCGCCATTCTGTTTCAGGAAGTCCTTCATGCTACTCAGCGGGTGTTCTTTCCTGAAGTCGCGACAGGACCTCTTAAGGTGCTTCAGTATTGCCTCTTTCTCCAGCCTGGGGTAACCGTAAGCCGCCCCGGACATGATATAGTTGCCGTCGATGTGAAGCAGGCGGGCGGCGAAGATGTCCCACTTATTGAGGGCCTCGGTGGCCATCATCTCCTTGACACGGTACGTTTCATCCGTGAGCAAATCCCTCAGTAGCAGCCCCTCGCCGCGGTAGACCTCCTGTACTTCGTAGAGACTCAATACAGCCTCATTCATCTTTTTCAGCACCGAGCGCTCTCGTTCCCGCAAACCCTTCCTGCTCGACGCGTAATGCTCGATCAGCGTCTTGTCCGAATCCTCGTCGGGGCGCCAGTCATACACCAGCCACTCGGCGGAGTTGATCTCGATTGCTGAGGCCAGCTCCGGGGTGCATTCCTCTCCGATATCGAGATCTTCCCAGAAGAAATCGAGGGCTTCGGGCACAGCGTCGCCAAACGAATCCTTAGCGAAGGCAAGCAGGTCTTCAACAACCCGTGACCGGATAGACTCTTCGGTCGGTGTGTTGGACTCGTCCCTGGCAAGGCAGCAACGCTTGTATTTCTTCCCGCTGCCGCAGGGACAGGGATCGTTTCTTCTTACTTTTTGCATGATGCGCTCGGGCTTTCGGCTTGATTGTCATTCATCCTAATTCTATCCGACGTCGGCGGTGGTGTCAAGCGCGGAATACCGGCGCCGTCCCGGCGGAGAACATCCGTTGTTGGCACGCCTTAGCCTCGTCAGCCCGGCGTCGTAATAGTGGTTCTGCGGGTTGGCCTGCTCAGCTCAGAATCGGCGCGTGTTGGGTAGTTAGAGCAGGCACTTTCCCCTTTCATCATTTGGGCTTTGATCCTAAATTAACGGTACCAGATATCCTTCAGCGGATCACATCCGGAGGCAGTAGCTGTATGAGTTGCATGAGATACCCACAGATAGTGGCCTTCCTGACCTGTATTGTTCTGGCAGTAGCATTGCGCGCGGCAGGCAATGCACAGCCGGTTTATGAGGGCACGCTGCGCGTATACGTGGTCGAAGAAACCTCGCGCTGGCACGACTCCTACGGAAGTTCCTTCACCAATGGTTTTCTTGACTGGGCCCTGGTTGCCTATTCCGACGATTCCGCCGGTCTGTTCCGAGCGAAGACGCCAAGTCATTCC
>CAZGMK010000058.1:0-9045 GCA_964526835.1 uncultured Ignavibacteriales bacterium | reverse complement strand
ACCGAAAGGCTACGCTACTTTTTTATCAATTTCCACACCTTTTGAAATTAACTCACCCGAATTCATCTATACCCTGATCTGGTTGGTTCTTGTGGTCTCCCTGGGAGCCTATGCTTTGATGTGGCTGCTCATCGAGCGCATCGATGCCACCCGCGTAGCCAGCCTGTTTTATCTGGGTCCACCGGTCACGATGATTATGGCATGGATTGCCTTCGGGGACATACTCATACTGACAGACGTTATCGGTTTGATCGTAGTCCTTATCGGGGTGGTGTTCGCTAGCTTTCCCGTCAGGCGGATCGTCCAGAGTTAGACATTACCGGGAGGGTGCCAGAAACCCGGCTATTAGTAAGGTGTTGTAACGGCGCCTCAGGATCGGACATCAGGGGTCGTCAACCAGAGTCGGCTGTAAATGCCCCCACGCCTTTTTAAACCCGGAGCGAAGCTCCGGGCTACCCGGGCCGGTCGTCGGGTGGGGTCTTTCCTTGCGGTTAAACCAGCCGTCACCCCCGGCCCCTCTCCCATTCCCGGGAGAGGGGAGGAAGAGGCAGTCTGTGCCGGTGGTTGGCGGACGTCCTCGTCTGCCAACGTCCTTCATTCCGAAAACATGGTCGAAGCGATCTGGTGATTCGTAACAAACCCCTCTAGCTCCCCTTGTCGGGGGAGGATAAGAGGTTTACGAATGAACCCACCCGAGGACGAGTGGGCTACCGGGTGGATTCCTGAATGCGCGGCAATACCATAGCCAACCGGCACGCATAGTCACAAGAGAGGGCCGCCCGCTACGGGCGGCCCTGAAGTCACTGATAACAGCTATGAGCAGTCCTCATCAGGTCGAACTGGTCGTGCTCAGCACTTTCTTGTCGTCGACAATGCGACTCACCGGAATCTGCTGACGCACGCCCATGGCGATCTGGTACAGCAGGGTTACGATCAGCAAGCCAACGGCGTAGACCCCGGCCGAGACACCCAACTCGTTCCAGGAGGGCAGGTACTCCGGTATAGTTCCGAGTACCGACGGGACAAAGCCGGTGACTATCAGCGCCAGGCCCTTGTCGATCCACAGCGACAGGAATGTCACCACGCAAGCCGTCGCCAGCAGCGCCTCATTGCGCCGGAACTTCGGGACCAGCAGCAGGGCCAGCGAGACCAGGGCCAGGATGGATGAGGTCCACATCCAGGGCACCAGGGTAGTGTTACCCTCCAGCCCCAGGAACATGAACTTGAAATGATCCAGGTGCTCGGGGATATCGGAGTAGACGGCTGTGAATACCTCCATCAGGACGAAGAAGACGTTGATGCACATGGCGTAGGTGACAATCAGGCCGAGCTTCTGAATCGGTTCCTTGCCGACATTGAACTTCGTCAGCCGGCGCAAAATCAGGCAGAACAGGATGAGCAGCGACGGGCCGGCAGCGAAGGCCGAGGCCAGAAAGCGGGGCGCCAGGATAGCGGTCATCCAGAAAGCCCGCGCGCTCAGCCCCGAATACAGGAAAGCCGTGACGGTATGAATACTGACTGCCCAGGGGATCGATATGATGATGAATGGCTTGATCCACTTCGGCGGCGGTATCAACTTCTTCTCGGAGTGCAGCGTCACCCAACCGATCAACAGGTTCAGCACCAGGTACCCCGATAATGACAGCATATCCCAAAACATCATCGAGTTGAGGGTGGGGTACAGCATCACATTCAGCACCCGGGTCGGCTGACCCATATCAACAAAGATGAAAAGCATGCACATGATGACCGACGGGATAGCCAGGAATTCACCCAAGATAGTGATCTTGCCGAAGGCCTTGTAGTTGTGCAGGTAATACGGCAGGACCACCATCACGGCCGAGGCGGCGACACCGACCAGAAAGGTGAACTGCGCAATATAGAACCCCCAGGTTACATCACGGCCCAACCCGGTGACACCCAGGCCGGTTTCGAACTGTCGCAGGTAGCACAGGAAGCCGATGAAGATCACCGCTACCAGCGACAAGACCCAGGTCCAGTATTTCTTGTCTCCAATAAGCGCTTTTTCGAGCATGGCTACCTCACATGATATAGTAGACCTGAGGACGGGTGCCCAGGTTCGGCTTGCGCCGCAGGTTGAAGTTCTCGTCGAGCAGCTTCCGGACTTCCGAGTTCGGATCGTCGGCGTCGCCGAAAGTCAGCGCCCCATGCTTGCAGGCCTCGACACAGGCGGGCAATTGGCCCCGCGAGAGGCGCTCGTCGCAGAAGGTGCACTTCTCCACGACCCCCTTGCTTCGGGTCGGGTAATCCGGATCGATCTTGTCGATATGGGGTCGCGGGTCGACCCAGTTGAAGCTGCGTGAGCCATAGGGGCAGGCGGCGACACAGTAGCGGCAGCCGATGCAGCGGTGCCAGTCCATCATGACGACACCATCGGACTCGCGCCGCCAGGTCGCCTTGGTCGGACAAACCCGAACGCACGGCGGGTTGTCGCAGTGGTTGCACAACACCAGGGCAGGTGTGTGCTGCCACTTCTCGGCCTGGAGATTGTGCATCTGATCATGGAAGGCGTGCCCAAATGACTCTTTCCAGATCCATTTGACTTCGTGCTTATGATTGTCGAACTCCGGTACGTTGTGCACCTGGTGACAGGCCAGGGCGCAGTCGTTGCAGCCCTCGTGTCGCTTGCACTTGGTGAGATCAATGACCATCGCCCAGCGGCTCGCCTTGAGCGGCTCGCCGGCCCTGGCAGCCTCGGCGGTCGTGTGGGCGGTATCGGCTACTGTCGAATCGGCTACCTCCGCGGGTGTCGCATTCTGCCGGCCAAACACCTTCGCCACCGACCCACCGGCCAGACCAATGCAGGTAAGCCCGGAAACCTTCAGGAAATTACGTCTGTCGATACCCATCACATAACCTCCTTTGGCACGATGTGGCAGTCCCAGCAATACGGATCGACACTCATGTAGTTGTGGCACTTGTCGCAGAACTTATCCTTGTTCTCGTGACAACTCAGACAGGTGTTGGTAAGGCTGCGCTCGATCCGCTTACCGTCGGGTCCGGTAGTGAAGCGATCGTTGTCGCGTACAACCTTGTCACGCCACTCATCCAGCAGGTCCATGTGGTTGGGGGTCATCCAGTCGGTGTCGCGAACACACATGTCACCGGGGGCATCCTCGAGCTCGGGCGAGTAGTCAGCCTTGCCGCCGGCCACGTTATACCAGATCGGGAAACCGACCAGAGCCAGAAAGACAATCAGGCCGATGATGATTTTTCCACCGTCATGCATCTCAGCTTACCTCCTTTCCGGCTTCCTCGGGGGTCTGTTCCGGCGAGGTCTCCTCCGCGCCCTTGCCGGCCAGCGGTTCACCGCGCAGATCGACGTCGCGCTCTTTCTCGCCCTTCATCACCAGGGCATTGCCGACCATTTCGTGAATGCCACCGACTTCGACCCCCGGCACCCAGTAATCCATCAGGGGCGGCAGGGTGGCCTTGTCGATCGCGCACATGCAGAGGAGCATGTTCACACCGTGGAGATCGTGAACGTATTTGACAGCGTTGGCGCGAGGGAAACCACCGCGCATGCGCATCTCGAAATTCTCGTCGGTGCCCAGGCCGGCCCCGGAGCCGCAACAGAAAGTGTGCTCGCGGATCGTATTCTCCGGCATCTCGTGGAAGTTGTTCATGACACTCTTGATGACATACCGCGGCTCTTCCAGGATTCCCATCGCCCGCGCGGGGTTACACGAATCGTGGAAGGTGGCGTTGATATGGTCGTTGCGGCCGGCGTCGAGCTTGAGTTTGCCGTTGCGGATAAGGTCCGAGGTGAACTCGGTGATGTGAACCATTTTGGTGGAGGTCGCATTTCGGAACTTAGTACCGGTAACCGGCGAGACCGGTTCTTCGAGGAAGTCGGCTGGACCGTTCAGGGTGTCCATGTACTGGTGCACCACCCGCCACATGTGGCCGCACTCGCCGCCCAGAATCCACTTAACACCAAGACGCTTTGCTTCCATATACATCTTGGCGTTGAGCCGCTTCATCATTTCGGCGGAGTGGAACAACCCGAAGTTGCCGCCCTCCGAGGCGAAAGAGCTCCAGGTGTAATCCAGGCCGATTTCGTGGAACAGGGCCAGGTAGCCCAGAAGCGTGTAGTAGTGAGGCGATGCGAAGTAGTCGGCCGAGGGGGCGATGAACAGAATCTCCGCACCCTTCTTGTTTATCGGGGCGTCCACTTTGATCCCGGTTATCTCCTCGAGCTCATCGACCGCGAACTCGATGGAGTCGACAAACCCGTGCGGGGCGATGCCGAGGTGGTTGCCGGTACGGAAGCAATTGGCTGCCGGGGTACCGATCCACTCAATGCTGATACCGATCTCGTTCATCAGCTCCCGGGCCATCATGGTAATCTCGGCCGTATCTATGCCGTACGGACAATAGACCGAGCAGCGACGGCACTCGGTGCACTGGTAGAAGTAGTAGAACCATTCTTTGAGCACCTTAACCGTCAGCTTGCGCCCCCCGGCGATACTGCCAAGGATCCTGCCGGCGGTGGTGAAATCGTTGCGGTAAATTGAGCGCAGCAATTCGGCCCGAAGTACCGGCATGTTCTTCGGATCGCCCGAGCCCAGGTAGAAGTGACACTTGTCCGCGCAGGCGCCGCAACGGACGCAGATATCCATGAACAGCTTGAGCGTACGGTACTTCTTGATTCGGTCGGCGAAGGCCTCGAGAATCTGCTTCTGCCAGTCGTCCGGCAGCGGCCAGTCTTCATCGGTCGGCTGCCACTTGGGAGCGGGCAGACCGAGATATTTCTGGTGATCCGGGTTGGCGGCGTAGTTGTAGGTACCTCTCCGGAAATCGACCGAGGGTTCGGTCCAGGGTTTCTCCGGCGGGGTATAGTCTATCCCGCGGGCCAGTTCTTCGGGTTTTATGATCTTTTCGGCCATGGCTACTCCTTGCTGCTTTCCTCTTTTTCGAGGGGCATGCCGGCCGCCTTCATGACGTCGCGGAATTCATCTTCGTATTCCTCGTAGGTGTGCACCTTGACCGGGTAGTTCCACGGATTGACATGACGCCTGACCCGGTTGTTGTTGGCCAGGTTACGCGTCGGGCTCATGAATACACCCGCGAAGTGCATCAGCTTGCTGAAGGGGAAGTAGGCGAACAGTACAGTCACGAAGAAGAGGTGGATGAAGAAGGTCAGGCCGATTCCGGCCGGGACCACCGGATTGAGGCTGATAAGCCCGGTGGCGAGGTCCTTGACCGCCACAACATCGGTCTTGGCGAAATACCGCAGGCATACTCCGGAAGTCGCAACGCCGAAGATCAGCAACAAGGGGAAATAGTCACCGGCCAGCGACAGATATCGCAACTTCGAATCCATTACCCGTCGGAGGAACAAGAAACCGACAGCCGCGATGATGATAATATCCGTCAGGTAGATGACCGGCAATCCGACCTGGAAGAACCCATCCAGCGTCTGAATCGTATTTACCCAGCCCGGCACCGGCTCGGCGAAAAAGGTGAAGTGTCGCAGGAAGATGACCAGGAATGAGTAGTGAAAAGCCAGGCTGAAAATCCACAGCCATTTGCTCGAGCCGTGTGCCAGATACGGCCCCTCGTACAATTCCGACTTGCTGTTACGAAACAGCGAGCGGAAGAAGACGATCTCCAGAAACATCCGCCTGATCGCCCCCCAGGTGTTGTGGGGATTGTCCAGAGTGCTGGATTTGATCCAGTCGTGCGTCTTCTGCTGCCCGCAGGTGGTCGGGATGCGGAACGGCACCGGTGAACGCGCCCAACCGAGAACCCGCCAGACTACCCCGACGATGAAGATCAGGATGGCGGCGTACGGAAAGACAACCCCGAAGAGGTAGTCCAAGCCGAGCGCACCCACCCCGATCAGCGGGATTAGAATCAGCACAATGGCCAATAAGATTGAGAACATTAGACCCATAAGCATCTGCCTTCTGTATTTATCGCAGAATCCTCATATTAGCTTTCTTCACCCTTGTCCCGGCGCGCCTGATCGACCCGGGCATTCAGCCGCTCGACGAGCTTACTATGCGCCCGCCGGGTCTCGTTAACCCGTATCTCCGAGATGCGCTCGCGACACGTCGTATACAGGTCAAAGGCTGTCATCATCAGGTAATCGATCCGCTCCTCGAACTTGACCAACTCGCGATACAGCGCCTGGTCCATTCCCTGCCCACGGACCTGGTGACGTATGATCGGTTTGAGCAACGGCACAAAGGACACCGCCTGCGAGGGGCTGAACTGCTGCACCGCCCGCACCCGGACAATATTGCCGAGCGATTCGAGGATGCAGTCCTGGTCCATATCTCCCACCAGTTGATCGTACAGGATCGCGGCCTCCCGGCGGACTGTGTGCCCCACTGGATTGGCGAACTGATTGCCCTGCCGGCCGAGGTACTTGCTCGATTCCTCGGGGTATGTTTCGATGATCGCCTGCTGCCAGGCCGCCAACACCTCATCTCGATTTTCGATCAGAATGTCCAGTAGCATCAGGCTTAGTCAATTCGGGCGGTCGTTGGGCCAAATACCTGTACTGACACCCACTTAGGGCATCATGCGAGTGTGACAGATAGTTACTTCTTTCACAAACCATCAAGCAGTTATTATGAGCAATTCGGTTATGATAGTCAACCGTTTTTTGGGGGATTGGGGGGCTCGATTCGGGGGATGTGATGCGAAAGATTCGGTAGCCCAGCGGTCGTCGGGGCTTGTCGAAGAAGCCCCTACCGCACTGAAGGCGAGATCGCGAAGCCAGGTTTCGAGATCCGCCTACTCGCAAGACCGCATATAGCAGCCATGAGCACAGTCCCTTTCTCAATTGACACCCGCGGCCGATCTGCTATATTACATACTGTACCATCGCAAATGAGAGACCGAAAGCAGCAAGTGCTCGCCCGGACAACAGGCGGGGCGGTCGCTCAAAATCTCAGGTTTGGGGATATATATCATGTCCAGAACAATTCTCATAATCTCGGTTGCAGTATTGTTGCTGACCCTGACAGTATCAGCGGCTCCGCCGCCGGATTATGTTGATCCGTTGTCATCCGAAAAGTCGGTGGACAACGAGACCTACATCAACGCTAACAACCTCCTGATGTTCATCACCAACCACGGCAGCTTCGGCCGGGACCTTGAGGATGCATTTCATCAGGATGCGGGCACGTTCTACCCGTTTACGACGGTTGAAGACATTCTGAACGGAACGAACAATAACTATGTCCAGTACGCCGCCGGCCTCTGGATAGGCGGTCTGGTTGACGGCAGCCTGAGGGTAACAGTTGCCGAATATGGCTCTGAATATGTCCCCGGCCCGATGATTGGCGACACCTCCGCTCCGGATGATCCGTCGTTCCATGTCTACAAGCTGTATTCCGATAGCCTGTCCGGCAATCCCAACAGCGACTATATCAACTGGCCGGCCGGTGACGGCGCCCCGACCAATTTCTTCGGCGACCCGAAGATCATCGGCGACCAGATGACCTGGTCGGTTTTCAATGATGCCGACCCACTTCAGCATGTGAACCATGCCGGCAGCACCGACCCATTGGGAGTTGAAGTCCGACACACTACATTCGCATGGGATCGCGAAGATCAATTCGCCAACATCGTTTTCCTTCGCTGGCGAGTCTACAACAATAGTGGCAGCACGATCGAGAACTGCTATCTCTCGCTCTGGTCGGACCCGGACCTCGGCGGATATACCGATGACCTCGTAGGCTGCGACACAATGCTGAACCTGGGTTTCTGCTATAACGGCGACGACAACGATCAACAGTACGGCTCCGCGCCTCCGTGCCTGGGATACGACCTGCTGCAAGGCCCCCTTGTCTTTACCGGCGACATCGCCGACACGGGCCGCGCCTGGGGTCAGCTCTGGCCGGGCCACGCCAATCTCGAAATGACGGCCTTCGCAAGGTATATCAATGGCACTGATCCGAATAACGCTCAGGACTCATACAACTACATGAGGGGGCTGCGTCAAAACGGCGATCCGTATGTGTATATGTCAGATACCTTGACTTACCAGCACAGCGGCGATCCGGTCGCCGGGACCGGCGACCTTGACTTCGATCCGGCGGATCGTCGCATGATGCTGACCGCGGGCCCGGTCACTCTGAACCCTGATGACTCGGTGGAGATTATCGCCGCCATGCTGGTCGGCCACGGCAATAATCGCCTTGCCTCGATCATAGACCTGCGCGAGAAGTCATTTCACGCGCAGAATGCCTACGAGCACGGCCTTGAGCCGCCACCGACTCAGCCGACTCTCGGCGCCGCGCCTGTGCCCGATACCTTCCTGGCGGTCTGGGCCAATTCGATCAACCCGGTAGATGCTTTTATCGCCGTGGGCTACGATGAGTGCTGTGATACGAGTTTGGGCATCGACCCCAACACCCTGCTGATCGACCTGGTGCCGGTTGTTGATTCAACGGTAACTGCGGCCTCCCATCCCGGCTTCGTCGGAACTGCCCACCTCGTCTACTTCGATGCCCGCCAGTTCGTACAGCCGCTGGGCACGATATGGGGGGTCGAGACAATCCCGATAGATGTCGCCGGCAACTATACTTCCGGTCAACCGTTTGTGATTCAAGCCGAAGCCAAAGTCGGTGGGCATATCCCGGGTGATTTGAACTACGACGGCTTCGTGGACATATCGGACCTTGTCGCGCTGGTTGATTATATGTTCAATGGCGGCCCGGCGCCGAGACCGGTGGCCCTGGCCGATGTAGACGGCTCCTGTGTTCAGGACATCTCGGATATCGTATACATGGTCGAGAACATGTTCTTCGGCGGCCCGCCGCTCCAGGTGTGTGACCGGTAGAGACCGCTTGAGTTGATCGGCATTGACAGCGGGGCCCGGACGCGGGTCCCGCTCTTTTGTATCCGCTGCGGGCGCCCCTCCCCCGGGTAGCCTCCCGGGAAGTGCTGTCCAGACATCTGAGGAGGTTGGGTCGCGTGGCGGTCGGCCTTGAGCCACCCGATTAGATTAAGGGAGTTAATTTCAAAAGGTGTGGAAATTGATAAAAAAGTAGCGTAGCCTTTCGG
>CAZGMK010000057.1:0-9544 GCA_964526835.1 uncultured Ignavibacteriales bacterium | reverse complement strand
GGAAGGATCTAAACAACGTGAACCGGTCGCTTACACAAAATTCCGGACACACCCCTCAGATGAAGCACTACTGAATCTAGCACCCTGCCATTCGCTATCAGCCAAGGGGACAGATTGGCATTCTCTCCACATTTCGTCGTACTTCAACGCACGTGATGCGAACTACCAGTCCCCAATCTTGGACAAGATACTGGGGGCATACATCGGATCTAAGACGAATGAACTAAAACAGCGTGCAGCCATCCAACAAGACAGACCCAAGTAGACCTTCAACACCTTTCAATTGACAACCATCGACAAGTTAATCAGCAATTGTACGAATCGGCGATGCAAGTCGTGGCGTCGAAACTGCTTTTAGCTGTAGGATTCACAGAGGAGGCCGCTCCGCTTTGTCCGAAGACGTACACTCCACTCGTGAGGTGATGAGCATAGAATCCTCAACTCCCTAGTCTCCCTCCTCTTACTCAGGCTATCACCACTCTCCCAATACTCCCCTTCAACAGCACCGTTATCCTAATCTGATCTTCCCTATACTCTTCTTCAAGTGCTCAGCCGACTGATGAGTGTAGATGAGGGTAGTAGACAAATCCCTATGCCCAAGAATAGTAGCAACTGTCCCTCGATCAACCCCGTTCATCTGCATCAAACTAGAGAAAGTATGTCTTAAGTCATGGACTCTGGTCAATCCTTGAATTCCAGTAAGCTTAGCAAGGCGAATTAGAGCTCTTCTCAGATCATCAGTTGAAAGCTGCCTACCTGTATGGGCTTTGAAGATATAGCCAACTCTATTCTCAATTGATTCAAGAAGATCCAAACAGGTCTGATTCAAGAAGAACTCCCTGGAGTAGCTCTTTGGAGTCCAACCTTCCTTTGGCCGAATCTCGATAACCCCCGACTCAAGATCCACATCCTCCCAAGTTAGGTTACACAATTCACCCGATCTAAGGCCAGTATTAAGAAGAAACCCAAAGGCCAATGAAAACACCCTAAACCGTTCGTCTTGCCCTGCAATCTCCTTGGCCTTATTAAGAAGATCCTCACACTCCTGAACAGATAACAAACGGGCTTGTCTTTTGGGCTTGGGCCTGAGATTCTTGACCTTATGAGTCGGGACAGCTCCGAGTAGTCCGCGATCCTGAGCCCAAATAAAGGCAGACCGAAGCACACCAACTTCATAATTCACAGTCTGAGGCAACGGCAGTCTCTTCTTCTTGTGATTTCCAGGTTTGTCTCCATCTGCAGCAGTCTTGAGCTCGATTGACTCCAAACGCTTATGCTGAAAATCCTCAATAATCTCAGGTGTAATCTGAGAGAGCCTAACAAGCCTGGGATAGAACATGTTTAGAAAGGCAATAAATGCATTCAGGGCTGCCTTGTAGCGCTTCAGCGTATTAGCTGAGGTGCGCAACCTAACATACTCAGCGTACTCCTCAAAGAAGCTGTCGATTCGCTTACTTTTGGGCGCTAAACCAAGCTTATCAGCTCGCTTGGAGTTTTCAAGTGAGTCAATTTCCTTTTTGAGAGCCCTGGCATTAGATAGAGTTCCGGCCTTTAGCCACTTGCGAGTTGCTCCATGAGCAACCACAACATAATAGACCTTTTTGCCGTTCTTGGCGGCTTTGTACTGGATACTGGCCATAGAATTGCGTTAGAGCTACGTAAGAAAATATGGTCTGCGGAGAGAAATGTGTCAATAACTTATTGGCTCACAAGGGGAAATTGCGTTAGAAAAGAAGTATGCGGAGAGGCAGGGATTCGAACCCTGGGAACCCAAAGGGTTCACTGGTTTTCGAGACCAGCGCTTTCGACCGCTCAGCCACCTCTCCGAAACATCAAACCACAACGACATTCAGCGACAGCAACAGCGCTGCCGGGTTGTCGCAGCGGTCAATCTAACAAATACACTCCGATTCGCAAGTTGTTTCAGTCGGAACGGCCCGCCGTGCGCCCGTCTACCTGTTCAGCTGCCCTGTCGCGGCCCGGATCAACCGTCGCAAGGCCTTGTGGCCTCGTAACGACAGTCGCAGACGATAGTACCATTGAATGTGTCGTCCGAAAAACTTCCGACAGAAGTACATCTCATTGCGGTAGTAGGACTCCTTGAAAAAGATACTCGCGTCGACACTCCCGACTCCCCCGTGTTCAGACCGCAGGTGATCCACCGAAGCGGCCGGCCAGAAGCCCATACGAAAACCTGCCCGGCAGCAACGCATGCCATAGTCGGCATCCTCTCGTACGGCCAGGCCGGTGTAGTGCTCGTCGAACAGCCCCACGGTTTCATAAACCCGACGGCTGAAGGACATGTTACAGCCGGTTAGAGTATTAACCGGCCCGCCGGCTGTGCAGTTGTTGGTTCCCTTGACCTTGAGGTACCAGGTCATCCACTGCGGATGGGCATCGTCGCGAAGGGGATCATCGGCTTCGATCACCCGGCCCTGCACGACGTCGTAACCGGCTCGATGCGCCGCAACGTGATGCCGAATGAAATGGGGGCCGAAGCGTGTATCATCATCCACGAACACGATTAACTCGCCGCTGGACGCGGCCAGTCCGCGGTTGCGCGCCGCCGTGATGCTCGGCCGTTCTTGATACAGGTAGACTATCCGGCCAGCGATCCTCTCAAGGTATTCGCGTGTCGGCTCGATGTGCGCCGGAGTCTGGTCAACTACAATGACCTCAAGTGGAGACCAATCCTGGGCAAGGGCGCAGCGCAGGGTATCTACCAGCAAATCCTCGCGCCGATAGGTAGGAACTATCAGGCTGACTCGAGGGGCGTCGCCAGCCGATGATGATGATGATTCGGCCATGCCCGAGGATAGCCAGATGCGAGGCGATTGGCAAGGATCAAGCTATGGTCGGCTGAACCGACTCCCGTGAGCGCCACTGCAGACGATCAGTAGGACGGCGGGGAACTGCTGCCGAACAGAAAGTTCATGTAGTAGACCACGTCTGCGATGTTGACATGACCGTCGCCGTTGGCGTCGGCTCGTTCGGGACCACCAACTGGCTCCGGTCCATCGGATGTAATGAAATCCACTAGATAGGACAGGTCCATGATATTGGCGACGTTGTCGCCGTTGTAGTCCCCCGATTCGTACGAGGAACCGCAGGCGTACTGCAGGAGTATGCAGTCATATCCGGTCAGGCCGCCAGCGTCGCGGCCAGTCGTTCGGAAGTAATACAGGCTGTCCTCGGTGACTATGTCAGTCGGTGTCCAGGCAAATGACCAGCCATCGGAACCGTCGAAGTCCGCGCCCATCAATTGCCGCGACACGGTATGCGCTTTGGCAATCACGGCGACAGCGATATCGAGGGTCAGCCACAGACCGCTGTATTGCACCTGCCATTCACTGCTCTGGCGCATTGGCAGTTCTCTGATTGTGCCGCTCGTGGGATCCGACACCCGGAGGGTCCAGGGATCGCCCGACCCGGGCCAGCCGGTGAATCCGTCAACCGCCAACCAGAGTCCGCGACTGCCGGACAGTGCTACCATGACCCCGGCCTGTTCCTCTTCAACAAGACGGCGCAGGTCATAGTAGCCGGGATAACGGGTGTATCTGAAGTCGAGGAGGTTGCCGTGCTCTGCGAAGTAGTATCTCATCGCTCGATAAAGGAGCTCGTCATAACTGCCGTCGTCGACACTAGTCTTGGTCCGAACCGCCAGGCTGTCGGTAAGTTGCCCGACGCTCAACGTGGCGCCGCCTGCCTCCATTGTGGCGTAGCCGCGGTCGGCCCATAGTCTGGCAAGGATCGCCGCTGCGGCCGGGCCGCAGTTCATTCCGGCGGCCGAGGTTGTGCTCAGGCCGGCGCTGTAGTCGAGTTGGGCGTTGCGGCGATGAACCTCGACGTAATTGAGGTTCTCGTCGGGTGACGTCATCAGCAGCGCCAATTCGGTACAGAAAGCATCGCCCGGTCGCGGTGAGATGATCGAAGCGATCGGGGGGGTCGGCTCCAGATAGACACTCACAGTGTCGGCGCTCACACTCCCCATCGTGTCATGGGCCAGCGCCCGGACCTGATAGGTGCCTTCGGGCAGTCCGCTGAAATCCCATTCATAGCTGAAACCGGTTCCGGCGACTGCCGCTGAAGACCCGTTGCGCAGCGGCGAGGTCCCATCGAAATCGGTGCCGATTATCTGCCAGGATCCACCACCGGAATACTCAAAGGTCACATAGTCTATAGCGCCGGGAACAGATGAATCCGCCGCCCAGAGATCGACGCTCCCGCGCAACACCTGCCCCACAGACGGATGCAACCACTCAATCGCCGCCGCCTCGGACGAACCGCCGACGCTCACATATGCTGTTTTCGTCTCGAGATCATTGCCGCAGTTGTTGTAGGCACTGAGGACTACCGTGTAGTCGCCCGGGTTGATATAGGTATGAGTCGGATGTTGCTGACCCGAGGTTGCGCCATCACCGAAGTTCCAGGCCCACGAGGTCGCATTGCTTGACTGGTCGGTGAAGCTTACGGTCAGCGGGGCCCCCCCGCTGGTGGGACTGGCGATGAACTGGGCACCGGGCATACTCGAGACCGTGATGTAATCGGCTTTGGTCTCGGTGTCTGAGCCCGATGGCCCGTTGGCCGTCAGACTGACCGTGTACCGGCCCGCCTGATCGTAGCTGTGACTGGGATTGGTCAGTGTCGAAGTCTGTCCGTCGCCGAAATCCCAGAAATAGCTTGATGCGCCGCCGGTGGACTGGTTGCTAAAGCTGACCGAGTTGTACGGGCACGTCGTCGTTGGACTGGCTGCGAAAGCCGCCATCACCTCATCGCCCCCGCTGCCTCCCCCCGAGGTCCCGACCGCGAATATCGCCAGCTTGCCGGGGAAAGAAAACCACTCGTTGGCGCACAGATCGACCCAGCCTATCGACTCATCCCAGATGTTGTAGGAGTTGCACAGTTCCGGAGAATCATCGGTGACCAGGCATGGGACGGCGTTCTGGTCCAGATCCGGTCCGACGTAGAAACCCGCAAAGAACGGTCCATTGACGACAATGGGCGGATCGAATTCCACCCAGACATCATACAGATCAGCAGCCGGGACGACATCCGAGTAGGTGGGCGAGACGCCGAGAATCGTGTCCGGCAGTGGACAGCTCGGGTCTGAGTAATCGACCGCCTCGACATCGCCACTGTAGGTAAACGGGGTGGTGCCGTCGAAATAGACGACCATGTGCACCTCGTGAATCGCAAAGGGGTAGGGATTGGCGCAGGTTTCCGACGGATCCAACAAGACCTTGTAGAGCTCATCGCCAAACAGCCAGCTGTCCACCAGCCAGACCAGAGAATCAATGGCAATGGCCGTACACGTATCGGCGGCCGCAAGACGAGGAGCCGGATTGAGTTGGCGCGGAGCGGTCTGGTCCAGTGGACGAATGGACACTCTGGACCGATCGGCGGCCGAAGCGGCGACAGACATCAGTAGTATCGATATGAAACCGACGGCGAGAACGCGACGAACCATGCGGCAACTCCTTTGCGCGGATCTTTCGGGACTTCCTTTCGATTATCGGCTTTTTCCTGTATATTTTGAGCCGCAACGCCAACGGCTCTCGCTTCCGAACGTTGGTTATGTTGCCGGAGGACCATACACAGGTCGGCCGTCACGAGGAAATTGACAATGAGTACCGGACCACGCAAACCACCCTGGCTCAAAGTGACCGCTTTCAGCGGAAGCGGCTACGAACGGGTCAGCCATCTGCTGGCCGACCGGAGCCTTCACACCGTCTGTCAGGCGGCCAATTGCCCCAACCGGGGCGAGTGTTTCAACCGGGGAACAGCCACCTTCCTGATTTTAGGGCCCCAGTGTACCCGCAATTGCCGCTTCTGCAATATCCAGACAGGACGACCCGCTCCTCTCGACCCGGACGAACCTGTTCGCATCGCCCAGGTTGCGGCTCAACTCAAGCTGCGCCACGTCGTGGTCACGTCGGTAACCCGTGACGATCTGGCGGACGGCGGCGCCGGGCACTTTGCCTCCACCGTCACCGAACTGCGCAAGCGGCTGCCCGAGGCCAGTATCGAACTCCTTACTCCCGACTTTCGGAACTGCCCCGAGGCTCCCGGAATAATTATCAGGGCCAACCCGGAGGTATTCAATCACAATGTTGAAACCGTCCCGCGGCTTTACCCGACCGTCCGTCCGGGGGCGGATTATCGGCGGTCGTTAGGCCTGCTGGGGTATATGGCCGACAACTCGAAGATGGTCATCAAGTCCGGGCTGATGGTGGGCGTCGGTGAGACCATGGAAGAACTGGAAGCCGTCTTTGTCGATCTCGCCGCTTCGGGAGTGAGGGTATTGACCATCGGCCAGTACCTGGCGCCGTCGAAGAAACATCATCCAATTGATCGCTATGTCCCCCCTGAGGAATTCGACCGCCTGGCCGAGGCTGCACGGGCGACCGGAATCGGCAAAGTCTTTGCAGCCCCGTTGGTCCGTTCCTCATACCGGGCTGAAGAGTACCTGTAGCTCAGTTTCCTCGCAGTAGTCCAAACTTTCAACAGTCTCCTGCGATTCGCCGTCAAACGGTGTTGCTTCCTGACCACCCTCCGATAAGAGAATTGGTACGACACAGACATGAGGTGGTTATGGACGCTAATCAGAGCCCAAACATACTCATTGTAGATGACGAGAAGTACATCTGCAATATCATTGTCGAGGCGCTGGCGTCGGAGGATTGTAATTGCGTGTCCATTTCCGACCCCTCGTCGGCGCTGGAGTATATTCATAACAATCAGGTCGATCTACTGCTCTCTGATCTGGTCATGGGGGAGTATTCCGGGGTTCAGATGCTAGAGGCCACCCTGGCCGAGCATCAGGATGCGGTGGTTATTCTGATGACCGCCCACCCGACAGTACAAACCGCGGTCAGCGTATTGAAAGCCGGGGCTTACGACTTCCTGGTCAAACCGTTCAAGCTGGAGATGCTTCGGGCCACTATTCGGCGCGGTCTGGCCCACCAGCAGATCTTGCGAGAGAACATGCACCTGAAAGCCCAGGTGGAGTTCCTCAAGGTAGCCGGCGCCGCGGGCGCCGATGTCGACATCAATGAGTTCGTGGCCATGGTGGCGCGGTCGGCTTGCAAGGAAACCGACGCCGTGGCCGTGGGTATCATTGCGGTCGATCCCAAGTCCGGTGAGACCCTGCGCACTACCTACGAGGGAAAACGAGACCAGTACCGCTCGGTGGTGCTCGATGAATCCGCCGTCGAGGCCTTCAAATCCGGACGCGTGTCCCGCCCCAGGGTCTACGTGGAGCGCCTTCAGGACGGGGCCGAACCGCTGGCCCGGATATTCATCTCGCAGCCGATTGTGCATACCCGCCAGTTGTACGGCGTCATCAATGTCCTGGTAATGACAAGGTTCAATCACATCACCCAGGGTCAGATGAGCGTCCTGAGCATCCTGGCCGGCTCGGCCGGAGCGGCCATGGCCAACCAGCGTCTCTATCGCGACCTCAAAACGTCCTACCTGCAGGCGATCCGTGGCCTGGCCAACGCCATTGAAGCCCGTGATGAATGCACCGCCGGCCACACCGACAGGGTCTGCCGCCTGGCCGAAATGGTCGCCCGCCGCATGAAATGGAGCGAGCGTCGCCTGGAGCATCTGGTCATGGGATGCACGCTGCACGATATCGGCAAGATCGGCGTGCCCGATCGCATCCTCAACAAACCTGGGCGACTGACCGATGAGGAACGTCAGAGCATGATGGCCCATCCGGAGGTCGGCCTGATGATCATCGACGGCATCGATCTCTTCCGACCCGCTATCCCTTACATCATCGCTCACCATGAATGGTATGACGGCACCGGCTATCCCAACGGCCTGGCCGGCGAGGAGATCCCTATCGAGGGCCGCCTGCTGACCGTAGCCGACACTTTCGACGCCATCCTGTCCGACCGTCCCTACCGCAAGGGCGCCAGCGTCCGCCAGGCGGTTTCGGAGCTTATCAAGTTCAGCGGCACCCAGTTCGACCCGGAGATTGTCCAGGCATTCATCGAGATTCTTCTGGATGGGACGGTTGACTTCAAGTCAATGTTCGGACACGAGGAAAATATCGAGCAGATCCGCAACTTGCTGTCTAACGAAAAGGTACGGGCGTAAACGACAGCACCAGGATCGCCAGCGCCATCCAGCCCATTACCCTGGCTGACGTACTCGGCTCATGGTTGTCGTCGAGCGTCGGCGGATGTTTCATACCGAAGATCAATCCAAAGGCCGCGAAAAACCACCATACCGGCGACTGCAACCCCAACAAAATCAGCCCTCCGGTGGCCAGCATGCCAAGCAGGTGCTGACGGCGGCGCGCAAGGCCATATACTACATGCCCTCCATCGAGTTGCCCTATCGGTAGCATATTGATGGCGGTCACCAGCAGCCCGACCCAGCCGGCGAAAGCGGCTTCCGACAAACGATAGTAGTGCCCCTCGGGAGCCGGGCCCAAGATCAACCACGTCGACAAGCGCATCAGAAGCGATTCGCCGTCCATCGAGAACAGCAGATCGATCGGCCGGAATTCCGGTTGCGGCAATACCTGGCTATACTGCAAGCCGAACCACAACCAGGCTACGGCCACGATCCATCCGGCGATGGGTCCGGCGGCACCGACCTCGATCAGGTCGCGACGGTTCCAGAAAGGCGACTTCGATTTGATAATGGCCCCGAAAGTCCCGATGATGTTCGGGGCCGGGATGAAATACGGCAGCGAGGTCACTATTCCGCGGCGACGGCTGGCGATGAAATGGCCCATCTCGTGGACAAACAGGATCGAGATCATGGCGGCCGTGAAAAGCAGCCCCTCGCCATCGGCCAAGGCCGCCATTGTAAGGTCGACTGCCTCCGACCAGGACTCGGCGACTAGCATGCGACGGGCGAAAACCGGCACGACGTAGACGGTGAACAGGGTCACGAGAAACAGGATGATATTGGTGCGGGGGATACGGAGACGGCGGCGCGGGTCGACCGTCAGCACAACGTTTTCATCGGAGGCATCGACTTTGAACTTGTAGCCGCCGGTCTTGAGACGGTCGCGCAGCAGCCCGACCGCTTTCAGTGGATTGAAACGATAGCCCAGCGAGTAGGCCACTTCGTGCGGGCCGCGCCGGTAGACGGCGTCGATATGAAACAGGTCGGCTAACAGGTTGGTGACTGCTCGTATGTCCTTCTCGGCTTTATCCATCACCCTTTGAATATACAGGTACTATGGCTGGTTCCGAGTGTTTTTTGACGGGATTGATACACCAAGCAGCCTAGCTACCGGGAGTGCTTCTTCCGGTCGTTTCGCGAATAGAGGCATCCCTGACCGATCGCCCATTTAGCTTTCCCCGGGTAAATCAATGCGGAGAGGCAGGGATTCGACGATATTGAATCAGCGTAAGTCGCTGCAATGGATGCAATTACCTGCATTTCAAGGCCTTAAGCCACGTGAAGTTGGGTGCAGTATCTTGAAGTTCAGTACATTTGGGTGAAGTTGGGTGAAGTAGGCGGTTAGAGTGATTCTCATAAATATGTTCCGATTGGTGGCGAAGAAAAAAATAGACTT
>CAZGMK010000056.1:0-10078 GCA_964526835.1 uncultured Ignavibacteriales bacterium | reverse complement strand
ACGAGCAAGACTCGCACTGGATAATGCCCCAACAGAATGAATCACTCCACTAGGTTGGTCCGTTGACACCGCGAAGACAAGCCCCGCGGCGACGCGAAAAGGGCCGTTTTGCCGCCTGAAGGGCTGCCTTGCGTCGTCCGACCAGAAGCAGATAAAGCCGAATCGCTAAAGATTCCTTCGACAACCCCTGAGTTCAGGATGGCATGCGGAAATGCAGCGTGACAGGTGGAAACGGCGCTTGACAAAACCGTGTAAGGATGTTCGGCGGCTGGTGTACTCCGCGCGCACCAGCGCTGTCTCAGGCTGGCGGATGGCTGAGCATAAGAGATTTCGCAGGCTGTATCCCCACCAACCACGAGCTACAGGGATCCTGACCCACGAACTGAATCAGAGTCCGCGCCGGTTCACGCCACCTCTTCGAAGCGCCCCAGGAAGAAGCGCAGCATCTCCGGCTCGTAGACCAGTTTCAGGCCCTTGACCTTCCCGGCATTCGAAGCCACTTCCATCACCGCCTCGGCGGTGACATCCATATGCGCCTGGGTGTAGACACGGCGCGGGATCGTCAGGCGGACTAATTCCAGTTTGGGCATGTAGTTCTCGCCGGTCTTCTTGTTGCGTCCGGCGCTGACCGCACCGCGCTCCATCGAGCGGACGCCCGATTCGACATACAGCGCCGCCGCCAGCGCCTGGGCGGGAAACTGCTCCTGCGGGATGTGCGGCAGGATCGAGCGGGCATCGAGGAAGACCGCGTGTCCGCCGATCGGCTTGACAATCGGGATTCCGGCGTCGATCAGTTTCTGGCCGAGATAGCGCACCTGTCCGACCCGGGCCCGGATGTGGTCGTAGTCCACCGACTCGGCGATACCGATGGCCAGGGCTTCCATGTCGCGTCCGGCCATGCCGCCATAGGTATGCAGGCCTTCATAGACCACGACCATAGTGCAGGCGCGGTCGTAGAGAGCCTGGTCGTTCATGGCCAGGAATCCGCCGATATTGACCATCGGGTCTTTCTTGGCCGACATGGTGGCGATGTCGGTCAGGTCGCAGATTTCATAAACTATCTCGGCGATCGACTTGTCGGCGTAACCCTCCTCGCGCTCCTTGATGAACAGCGCATTCTCCGCCACCCGGGTCATGTCATGGACCAGCAGGATCTTGTGCTCGTCGCACCATTGACGGAGTTTCTTCAGGTTGCCGAGCGAGATCGGCTGCCCGCCGGCCATGTTGACGGCGGTGGCGATGCAGACATACGGAATCTTGTCGGCGCCGACTTCCCTGACCAGCTTGTCGAGTTTGCCGAAGTCCACATTGCCCTTGAAGGGATGAGTGTTGGCCGGATCGTGGGCCTCGTCGATGATGACATCCACGAAGGTCCCGCCCGCCAGTTCCTGGTGCAGGCGAGTCGTCGTGAAGTACATATTGCCCGGAACGTAGTCGCCTTTCTTGACCAGCAACTGGCTTACAATGTGCTCCGCACCGCGTCCCTGGTGGGTCGGGACGGTGAACTTATAGCTGTAGTACTTTTCGACTGCATCACGCAGGTGATAGAAATTGCGGCTGCCAGCGTAGGCCTCATCGCCCATCATCAGGCCGGCCCACTGGCGATCCGACATAGCGGAGGTGCCGGAGTCGGTCAACAGATCGATGTAAACATCTTTGGACTTCAGGAGGAAAGTATTGTATCCGGCTTCCTTGATGGCTTTGAGCCGATCCTCGTAGGAGGTCATAGTTATCAGCTCAACCATTTTGATCTTGAACGGCTCGGCCCAGGAACGCTTTTTTGTCGTCATGCTCATATCCCTATGTCAGGTCGTCTCTTGTCTGCATATCGGGGGCAACCGGCGGCCCGTCGTATAGTACACGCGGAGCCGACGGGCATCAAGTGAAATCGGTGGGGGAGCGGCCGGGGCGAGGGCTTAGGACCCACTGGAGCGCCGGCAAAGATCTCACGTTGGCAGGACATCTACGGTCCTGCCATAATCAGAGGCATCGCCAGTCTCAATGTCCTTCCCGTGAGCGATGGCGGCGCCGAGGCAACCGAATCAGGCGCCACGCCCTGTCCGGGCGTTGGGCAGCGGGATAGACTCGCTTTCGCGGGAGTGTCTTGACAGGCGCCGGGACTATGCCTTCAACAAGCCGTTGACAATGGTCTCGACCGCATCGTCCTCCGACAGGCCGCGGGCCATCAGGGTCTGGAGCTGCTTGCCGTCGACGCTGCCGATGGCCGCCTCATGGGTCACGTGCGCCAGGGGATGGTTGACCCGGACAATCGGAGTCGCCGCCGCTTTGCCGCGGTCTCGAAGGATCTCCTTGCAGTCGACATGGCCGCGGGCGTATGGGGCATTGGCGATGATGGTATTGCGGATATCCGCCTCGGCGTCGTCACGCACCGCGACTTTCGAGGTCAGCACCCCCCGGGCTCCCTCGCCGTCAAGGGTGATTTGCTCGTTGATCCTGATTCGGTCATCGGCCATTCCGCTGACGCGTGCGGTCATATCGGACTGGCTCCGGGCGGCGGCGGTGATCCGGTAGTCGATGTCAATCAGGCCGACCCGTCCGCGGATCAGCTCGAAGTCGGTTCTGAAAACAGCCCCCGGGCCGACCTCTATGAACGCCTTCGGGATTACGGTGATCCCGCCTTTGGGGCTGTGGACATGCCGCTCGTTGTAGGTGTAGCGGGCATTCTCAAGCAGGCGGATACGGGCATCCATCAAGTGCTTCACATCGATTGCCCGCGGGAAGACACAGTGGGCCAGCAATGAGATTGAAGCCCCGGCGCCTACTTCGACGTCCATGACTATCTTCTGCACACCCTCTTCGGGAAGCACGCCGAAACAGAGGTGCACCTGCTTTTCAATCCTAATCCCCGGCTGCACTCGAACGATGGCCTCGATTCCGTCGGCGGTCTCCTTGACATCCATGTCGAGGCCCGGAACCGCGCGCTTGCCCAGCACCTTGTTGCCGTCGATGGCCAGGTGGGCGGTATCAGGATCCTGCAGGTGCGGATCGGTGGCGGTGTATTGATAGAGTTCGTCGATCTGCTTGAGCTGCGTAGTCATGACCGGGCTCCGGTGATCTCTTCGGGTGTGAATACTTTGTGCGGGCAGGGCACGCACTTGTTCTCGAAATAGCTGCGTATCTTCCGCACCGAGCCCTTGTCGACCATCTGGCCGTTGCAGAGCAGAAACGCGTGCTCGGCCTGGTTGAGCACTGTCATGCTGTGGGTAATCAGGATGACGGTTGTGCCTCGCTCCTTGAGCAGGCGAACAGCCGCGAAGATGCGGTCGAGCGATTCGATGTCGATACCGGAGTCAGGTTCGTCGAGGAGCGCTATCTTCGGGCGCATGGCGATGATCGAGGCCAGCTCCACTTTCTTGCGTTCGCCGCCGCTGAGACCGGTGTCAACCTGACGATCCATGTAACGATCGGGATCAAAACCGACCGTCGCCAGAATCTCGTCCTGGGCCTTGCGGCCCTTCTCCCCCGCGGCCACGAGATAGTCGCGGACAGTCAGGCCTTCAAAGCGTGCCGGCTCCTGCCAGGCCAGGGTGATGCCGAGCTGGGCCCGTTCGGCCACGTCTCTTCCTTTGATCGATTTGCCTTCCAGCAGGATATCGCCCTCGATATCAGTATAGCCGGAAAGTCCCATAATCACCGAGGCCAAGCTCGACTTGCCTGCGCCGTTGGGACCGACCACGGCATGCACGTGGCCCTGCCAGAACTCAATGCTCAGATGATCGAGGATGCGCTCCTGGCCGATTGACCACGAGACATCCTTGAGCTGCAATATCGTCACGCTTTAACTCCTTTGTCTTCGTTGCGGTCCGGGGCCGCCGCGGCCGGCCGGGCCGATCCAGTGGGTCACAGTATACACAACTACCGCAGTCCTGTCCATGATCCCGTTGATCGGGGTTGAAATAAGGCCTCTCGACAGGCTCAGGGCCGGAGGGAACCCAGTTCGCAGACTACCGACCGCGCTTCTTGCGGTGGGCGACGAAGTCCCAGATTACAAAGCTGCCGAGGTTGTCCACCGATGAGAAGTAGGCCCGGCCCTTGTTGAGCTCGGTCAGACGCTCGACGAAACTCCGCAGATACGGATCATCGGTGACCATGAAGGTGGTGATCGGGATCTTCTTCTTGCGGCAGACTACGGCCTCATCGAGCGTGCGGTTGACAATCCGCGGATCCAGCCCCATCGGATTGCGGTAGAGCGAGCCATCCGGTCGGGTTATCATCGAGGGCTTGCCATCGGTTATCATGAATATCTGCTTGTTGAGATGCTTGGACCGCAGCAGAATCTGACGCGCCATGCGCAGGCCGGCCTGAGTGTTGGTGTGAAATGGTCCCACCGTGATGTAGGGCACATCGCGGATCGGAATCTGCGTAGCCTCGTCGCCGAAAGTGACTACCGATAGAGCGTCGCGTGGATACCTGGTCAGGATCAACTCGGTGAAGGCCATGGCCACCTGCTTGGCCGGGGTGATGCGATCCTCACCGTAAAGGATCATCGAATGGGAGATATCGATCATCAATACCGTGTGGCACGAGGTCGTCCGTTCGGCCTCGTACACCTCCAGGTCCTGCTCGGAGAGATTCAGGCCGAGGTCGGCGTTGCGGGTGATGGAGTTGAACATCGAGCTGGTGAAGTCGATGGCGCGTGGTGAATCGCCGAACTCATAGGGACGCCGTTCGGGCAGGAACTCCCCGGACGTACCGCCTTCGTATGGTAACGGGTGTCCACCCTTGCCCGGGGCTCGCATATTGCGGAAGATCATCTCGAAGGTCTCCTCGCGCAGCTTCTTCTCGCCCCGCGGCGCCAGCTTCAGTCCGCTGCCGGTGTCTTTCACCCGTCGTGACCTCCTGAGTTGCTCGCGGAACTCGTCGATATCGTAGGTCGCATCGAGAATGCCCTGCTCCTGGAGACGTTCCATCAGACGGAGCGTGGCCTCGACATCTCCACCCAGGCGCACCAGCAGGTAATTGAAGATGGCCATCAGGTCGGACAGCGACCTCAAACGACGGAACAGCTCGTCGTCCCATTTCGTGTAGATGAACCTCACCGTCAGTCCATTCCCTTCATCATCTCTGAAAAGACATCGGCGTACCGGACAATTGAATCCTCGATCTTCCGGGCAATTACGTTGTTCTGGTGCAGCCCCTCCAGGACCAGTTCCATTCGGGCGAGCATTTCGCGTTCATCCGAGGTCGGGAAATTGTCCGCGACAATCCGTCGCAGGCCGGGGATGGATTCCAGGGCTCGACGATAGTCCTTTTCGGGCATGTCGTCCGACAGCTCGAGCTTGCGTCCCTGCCCGAAGTAGTCGGTCACCGCTTCGTAGGGGTTCTCCACTGGCGGACGATCCGGGTCCTGCCTTTGGGCCACCGGCCGTGGAAAGTGATCGCTGAAGACCCTGTCGATGGCCTGCCCGATCAGGTTCATCGCTACCAGCAACGGGCCCTCCTGCTCACCTTCATAGACCAACTCGATCTTGCCGGAGACCGCGGGGACTATCGAGTACAGATCGCAGACTCGCGGATACCGATCGCCGTTGCCGTTGCGCAGCGCCCGTCGCTCCACATTCGAGACAAAATTCTCCCAGGCCGAGATCGCGACCCGGGCCGAAACTCCGGATGTCTGATCGACATACTCACTCTGGCGAGCCTGAAACGACACTTCTTCTATGATTTCGCGCAGAAATTCCGGCACGACCAGATCCTCGGCTCTGACATGCGCTTCCTGCTCGGTTATTCGCATCGCCTGTTCGATCGAGCGCGGGTAGTGCGTAAGAATCTGCGAGTCGATTCGATCCTTCAATGGTGTTATGATGTTGCCCCGGTTGGTGTAGTCTTCCGGATTGGCGGTGAACACCAGGACCATGTCGAGCGGTACGCGCAACGGGAAGCCGCGGACCTGGATATCGCTCTCTTCGAGTATATTGAGCAGGCCGACCTGAATTCTGGGCTGCAAGTCCGGCAGCTCGTTAATGGCGAAGATGCCGCGGTTGGTGCGGGGGATTATTCCCCAGTGAATCACCTCTTCATTCGAGATGTCCAGCTTCTCTCGAGCCGCCTTGATCGGATCGATGTCGCCGATCAGGTCCGCAATCGAGACATCGGGAGTAGCCAGCTTCTCGTGAAAGCGCTGCCGACGGTTGAGCCACTCGACCGGCATCCTGTCTCCCTGCTCCGCAGCCATCTGCTGGCCCCGGGGAGTGATCGGATTCAACGGGTCCTCGTTGAGCATCGAGCCCGGGATAACCGGCAGGTAATCGTCGAGCAGCTCAGAAAGTTGCCTTATGATTCGGCTCTTGGCCTGCCCCCGCAACCCCAACAGGATGAAATTGTGCCCGGACAGGATGGCGTTTTCGATTTGCGGAACAACAGTCTTGTCGTAACCGACTATTCCTCGAAAGATGGGTTGCCCGGCCTTGATGCGCCTTACCAAGTTTTCGCGCAGTTCCTGCTTTACCGATCGGGAAGTCCAGCCGGAATCCCGGAGTTCGCCCAATGTCTTCGGTTTGCTCTTAGCCACCATAATCCTCATGGTTATTCATTATTTTGCTCTCTGGCGGCGATCAGTCTCGCGCTTGTCTTAAACACCAGTGAGCCGCTCATAGTTCAGCCTGACCTCCTTTGACGTATTGACACTTTTGCTGCCGGCCCTATATTGCATGTGTCATTCAGTCTGCAACCGACGAATTAAAGGAAGTACACTATCATGAAGTCATATGCCGCGACGGTCCATTGGGCTGTCTTGATTGTGATCTGCCTGGCCGCGACTGCTACAGCTGTGGCGCCGCCGGCGCCGGCCCAATGGTATGA
The DNA here is from genome assembly GCA_964526835.1 of uncultured Ignavibacteriales bacterium. Taxonomy (GTDB): domain Bacteria; phylum Zixibacteria; class MSB-5A5; order GN15; family FEB-12; genus DAOSXA01. Next base: position 3,256 of record CAZGMK010000056.1, on the reverse strand, counting down.
CCGCTATGAGAAGGGCGGTGGTTCGCCACAGATTCCTCAGCGGGTACCGGAACTGGCGACCAAACTCGCCGAAGACCTCGCAAAGGTGCAGGCGGCCCGTCCGGCCGACCCGGCCAACACCGATGACCTACTGTTGATCCTGGTGACCTTCTCCGATCACCCTGCCGATACGGCGGCCCATCCGCCGTCGGCCTACGACGACCTGATGTTCTCTCACGGGGTCCTGCCGACCGGCTCTCTGGCCGAGTATTACGAGGAGATTTCGTACGGCGTTTTTTCACCGGCCGGTACCGTGACGGTCTGGATTGAGGCCCCGGAGCCATACAGCTACTACACTAATGGCAACTACGGCTTCGGCGGCTATCCCAACAACTCGCAGGGACTGCTGGAGGACTGTGTGGAGCTTCTGGATCCGATGCTCGACTTCAGTCAGTTCGACAACAACGGCGATGGTTATGCTGAAGGCATCTTTCTGGTCCATGCGGGCCCCGGGGCCGAGGAAACCGGCGACCCAAACGATATCTGGTCGCATGCCTGGTATTACTCGGTTGCAACCGATGACGGCGTTTCGACCGGGCGTTACTCGGTCGAGCCGGAGGAGCTGTATGACGGCTCGCTGATTCGGATCGGTGTCTTTTGCCACGAGTACGGTCACGTGCTGGGTCTGCCCGATCTTTACGATACCGACGGTTCCTCCGAAGGCATCGGCGTCTACTGCCTCATGGCCGGCGGGTCGTGGGGCGCTCTGCCGGGCAACCCTGAGCGCCCTACCCACATGTGCGCCGAGATGAAACGTCGGCTGGGCTGGCTCGATCCGGTCAGCCTCACCACCCCCTCGCCAGGTCTTTCGATTCTGCCGTCCGCCACAAATCCGGTCTGTTATCGAGTCGACCATCCGACCAATCCCGAAGAGTACTTCCTGCTGGAGTTTCGCGCCAGGCTCGGCTTCGATTCGCTGATGCGCGGTGACGGCGGCCTGGCTGTGTGGCACGTCGATCACTCCGGCTGGCAGTCGGATGAGACCCATCGCTACGTCTCGCTGGAGCAGGCTGACGGCAACGGCGATCTGGAACGCGACTACGGAACGGGCAACCGTCACCCTCGCACTAACCGTGGTGACGCCGGCGACCTGTATCCCGGTGCGGCCGGCAACACTCACTTCAGTTGGTCCACCAATCCCGGCAGCCTCAGCTATGACAGCCTGGTGGACATCCTTACCGCCACCGCCATCGAGCAGTTCGGCGACGACTCTCTGCGCCTCGATGTCTACCCGCAACCGGCGACGGTAATTCACCGTGTGGCGCACGTTGTGGTGCTCGACACCATCGGAGCCGACACCGACCTTGACTTCGTCGCCGATTCAGGCGAAGTGGTCGACTTGATTCTGGAAATGGCGGTTGACGGCCTGGCGGGAGAGGCCAGCGGCCATCTGTCGACTTCCGATCCGAGAGTGAATATCGTCGATGAGTTCGGCGCCTTCGCCTCCGCCCCGCACGGCCAATACGCCGACAATGCAGCTGATCCGTTCCGCTTCGAAGTGCTTTCGGCCGGCAAAGACTCGGCGGTCACCTTCACAGTCTCGCTCGATCTGATGGGTAAACAGGACTACCAGCAGCAGGTCAGGATCAATATCAACCGCTCGGATGTCCTGTTGGTGCTCGACGACAACAGCTCGCACTGGACTGATCCCGTCGTCGAGGCGATGCACCGCAGCGGCTACGCTTTCGATGTGTGGAGGGTCGACGATACGCATTCCATAGGGATCAACGCCCTGATACCGTACCATGCCGTCATCTGGAGCAACGGCTCCTACTTCGGCCGTCGCACCAGCGACCCTGATTACGAATACTGCCTGAGCGACGACGAGAAAGAGGCGCTGGCGTATTATCTGAACATCGGCGGGCGGCTGGCCCTGTTCAGCCAGGACTACATGTACGATTATTCCGACATCCTGGGCTCCGACCTGTTTCTGCACGACACTCTCCACGTCGGCGACTACGATCTCGATGTCGGCAGCGATCATTTAACCGGACTGTCGTTCTTGAACGGTTTCGACGGCTACGCCCCGGAGTGGACCTTTTACGACTACACCGACCGTACACCGAATCCTGCCGCGGGTGCTGCTGTCGTGATGCAGGACGCCGACGACGGGATCGCCACGGCGATCGCATCTCCCACCGGCGACCCGGTGGTTGGAGAGGGCGCGGTCTTCTTCAGCACCTACTCGCTGGAACGCCTGGACGGCGCGTCGCTCGACGCCCTGTTGCCCTCGCTGTGCCAGTGGCTGTTGACTAACACCAATGTTGATGTGCCCATGCCGATCTATCCGAAGAACGATGCCGTAGTCGAGGCGACATCGATCGACCTTCGCTGGACCCACTCGGAATGGGCGGTGGCGTACCACTGGGTCATCGCCGGTGACGAGAGCTTCTCGAATGTCGTCGCCGAGGACACGAGTTCCGCGCCTCAAGTGACGGTGAATGACTCGCTTGAGGATGGAGAGTACTTCTGGCGGGTCAGCGCGCTGCCGTCGGCCGGCCCCGCCACTCATCCCAGCCCGCCGGCGCGTTTCTTCTTCGTGTTCGGCCAGACTTATGTGTGCGGCGATCTGGATGGTAGCGGGAGCGGTCCGGACATCAGCGATCTGGTTTATCTAGTCAGCTACATGTTCAGCGGCGGCCCTCCCCCTGTCCATATGGCGGCGGCGGATGTCAACGGCGACGGGACCGGACCCGACATCAGCGACCTGGTTTACCTGGTGAGCTACATGTTCGGAGGCGGCGACCCGCTGAGCTGTCCATAGGCGATTGCTGAAAAGGCCCCCGCCAATAATTGACCAGTTCATCTGCTTGTGGTCGGGCGAGGCAAGGCCGCCCACTACGCGGCAAAATGGCCTTTCCCGCGAAGCCGCGGGGCTTGTCTCCGGTGTGGAAGCAGCGTCAAACGCCTTATGGTGTCGCTTCTCGCAGCGACAGCCGTGAGCGGGCGTATGGTCTATCGATGAGCCTGCTCGGGTTGGGTACGCATTCTCCCGTTTTCTGCGAACCTCTAACGGTCCGTGTTACAATGGCTTAAGTCCCCGGGTACGCATCACGCGCGAAACTGCGTACTTCGGCCTTTGGAATTGGCTCGCGTCTGTTCGTTCGATCCCCTCGCACATAACTTTATTCGACAGCACGGCAACCACTTAGCGCCTTCTCATCACATTCTCTTCGCATTGGGCACACCGGTTGCATGTATTAATGGCCGCAGTTAG
>CAZGMK010000055.1:0-10132 GCA_964526835.1 uncultured Ignavibacteriales bacterium | reverse complement strand
TCCTTCAAAACAATATAACATCATGGCCGCTTACACAAAAATACTTACACGCTCCCTGGGCTTTGTCCGCTTTCAACTACGCACCTTATCCAAGGTAGCAGGTGAGTTCGCCTTGATGTGTATCGCTCATAACCTGAAGAAGATGCTCACCCACGGCTTCGTCGGACCCAAAAAGGCACTATCTACGGCCCATTCCGCCATCAGCGGTCTATGCTTGGCACTTCTGCTCGTTTTGGGCCTACTGGAGACCATCAATCGTCCAGATAACGGACAGGCCCCTCTGTTGACGTCACTAACCTGACAAAAAGCGACTTTTGGGACAACCTCGGGACGTACACCAGCCACTGGAATGATAGCCACGGCGCGGCGAAACCGCAAGAGGCAGATTAGGCGGAATGTGATCCACCTCTCCACCGACGCGAACCCGAATGGGTGGTCCGAAGCAAATAGGTACGCACCGCTATCCCCCAAGCTCCTCAAGCATTCTTGCGTGCAGCTCCTGGTCTGCCGCGCGGTACAACACAAACCGGATGAGGTTGACCGAGGTAAGCCCTGATGCTTTGTCCAGAGTCGTCTGCAGTGCAATGCGTGCAGCTTGCTCCATCGGATAGCCGAAGGCGCCAGTCGAGACGGCCGGGAAGGCGACCGATCGGAGACTATGTTGCTCGGCCAGACTGAGTGCATTACGGTAACACGCAGCCAATAGCTCCTCGGCCGGCTCGTCGACTCCATAGATTGGTCCAAGACAATGAATCACATGGCTATTTGGTAGCCCATGCGCCCTGGTGATAACAGATTCTCCCGGACGAATCGGGGCCAGCGCTCGGCATTCCCGCTCCAGGTCCGGCCCGGCCATCCGATGAATCGCGCCGGCTACACCGCCTCCCATGCGCAATTCAGCATTGGCCGCATTGACAATTGCATCGATGTCGGGCTGGTCTACGATGTCACCCTGCACACACTCGACCGTTACACCGTGAATGGCTCGCCTGTTCACCATTGTGTCGCCTCCCGATAAGTGTGCTTTCAGGCCTCAGAACCCTGCCCCCCCGGGACCAGCATGGCGGGGTTGCCGCGTGCGTGTTCCGCTGCCTGCCCGCGGGCGGAAAATTTCGGCGAAGAAATCGACCCTGCAGCCCCCGGCCGTGATGAGAGAGTCTGTCTCCCGACATATCCCTGGGCTACCTTATCAGGACCTGATCGCGACCTTACGCCTCTTTCGCCTGACGCAGGAGTTCGCGGCCGACGACTATCCGCTGGACCTCCGACGTACCCTCGCCTATCTCACACAGTTTGACATCACGCCACGCCCGTTCGGCCGGATGGAGACCGGTCAACACGCCCTCGTGCTCCATCAAATCGATAGCCCTGGCGGCGGTCCGAGTACCGACCTCCGAGGCGAACAGCTTGCACATCGCTGATTGCTGTGAGAAGCGCACGCCCGCGTCCTTCATCCGCGAAGCCTCGTAGATCATCAGGCGCGCCGCCTCCACCTCCGTCGCCATGTCGGCCAGGGTGAATTGAACCCCCTGCCCATATCCAATAGGCTTGCCACCGCGCGTTGCAGTCGAGGCATACTTGAGGGCGGCGTCGAGAGCACCCTGGGCCAGGCCCAGGGCCATGGCGCCGATAGAAATCCGGCCTCCGTCGAGGGTCATGAGCATTTGCTTGAAGCCCTCGCCGATCCGGCCCAGCAAGTGATCCTTCGTCGCCCTGACATCGTCAAGGTGAATGAAGGCCGTGTCCGAGCCGCGCAGACCCATCTTGTTCTCCTTCTTGCCGACAGAGTAGCCCGCCATCGCCTTGTCCATGATGAAACAAGTGATACTGGGATCGTTGGGGTCTTCGGAAGTCTTGGCGGTGCAGATGGTGGCGATGGCGTGGGAGGCCGAGGTGATGAAGCACTTAGTGCCGTTAACGATCCAGTGCTCGCCTTCCTCGCGCGCGAAGGTCTTGGTGGCGCCGGCATCGGAACCCGCCTCCGGCTCGGTTAATCCGAAGGCGAGCAGCTCGCCTGCTGAAGCGCGGGGCAGGTAGCGCCTACGCTGCTCGTCGTTGCCGAACTTAAGGATCGGATACGTGCCGAGCGAATTGTGAGCCGCAATTGTAATGCCGGTAGAACCGCATACCCTTGAGAGCTCCTCGACGGCGATCGAGTAGCTGATGGTGTCGATCGGCTGCCCCCCGTATTCCTCGGGGATGAGCATACTCATCAGGCCTTCCTCGGCCAGCGGCTTCAGGTACTCGGTGGGAAAGCGCTGTTCCTCATCGAGCCTGGTTGCATTCGGAGCGATCCTCTCCAGAGCGAAGGCGCGGATTCGTTCGCGGTATTCGTGGTGTTTCTTCTCAAGCAATGTTCAGTCCCTCAGCAAATCGCGGGAGATTACCATCTTCTGCGCTTCGGTAGTACCTTCATATATTTCGGTCACCCGGGCGTCACGGAAGTACCGTTCCACAGCATACTCCTTCATGTACCCGTAGCCACCGTGGATCTGCACCGCCTCGTTAACCACGAAGTTTGCCATCTGGGTAGCGAATAGTTTCGACATCGAGGCCTCGCGAGCGCAGTTCTCCCCCTGGTCCTTCAGCCAGGCGGCTCGGTAGCCGAGCAAACGGGCCGCGTCGAGCTTCGTGGCCATCTCGGCGATCTTGAACTGGATCGCCTGGAAAGCCGCGATCGGTTTACCGAACTGGTGCCTCTCCTTGGAGTACTTGATCGCTTCGTTGAGGGCCGCCTGGGCGATTCCAATAGCCTGGAAGGAGACGCCGATGCGCCCTGAGTTGAGAATCGACACGGCCATCTTGAAGCCTTCGCCCGGAGCGCCAAGCAGATTCTCCTTCGGGACCTTCACATCATCAAAATTGACTTCGCGAGTATCCGAGGCTTTCATACCGCACTTCTTCTCAGGTTTGCCGACACTGATCCCGTCGCTGTCAGCGTCGACGACCAGGCACGACAGTCCCTTGTGCCCTCCGTCCGGATCAGTCCTGACAAACACAATATAGACCTGAGCAAGCCCTCCGTTGGTGACGAAAGTCTTGGTGCCATTGACCAGGTAGTGTTCTCCCTTGTCCTCCGCCGAGGTGGCGATCGAGGAAACATCAGTGCCGGCGTTCGGCTCGGTCAGGCAATAGGCGCCGATCTTCTCACCGGCCGCCATGTCCGGCAGGTACTTCTTCTTCGTGTCCTCGGCGCCAAACTTGCTGATGATCTCGCAGCACAGGGAGTTGTGGACCGACAGCGTAATCCCGAACCCGGCCGACCCGGCGCAGATTTCCTCCAGAACGCCGCAGAAGGCGGTGGTCGACAGCCCCATACCACCGTACTCTTCGGGGGTATTGAACCCAAGATAACCCAACTCCCCGAGCTCGGTCAGAAGCTCCGGCGGAAAGCTCTCCTCCTCATCGTATTCTTCCGCCTTGGGATAGAGGCGTTTCTCGGCGAATTCGCGGGCCATTTGCTTGAGCTCGAGGTCCTCTTCAGACAGATTGAAGTCCATACTCATTCTCCTTAGGAGCCATAGTCATAAAAGCCTTTGCCGGCCTTGCGGCCGAGGTAGCCCGCCTGAACCATCTTGCGCAGCAAGGGACAGGGACGATACTTGGGGTCGCCAAGACCCTCATGCATCACTTCCAGAATCGCCAGGCAAACATCGAGGCCAATGAAGTCGGCCAGCGTCAGCGGGCCCATCGGGTGACCACAGCCCAGCTTCATGATGCCGTCGATAGCTTCTACATCCGCCACGCCTTCCATGTGGGCGTAAATCGCCTCGTTGATCATGGGAAGAAGAATGCGGTTGGCTATGAAGCCGGGATAGTCGTTGACTTCGAGCGGAACCTTGCCCAGCTTCTCGGACAGCTCCTTGACGATGCTGTACGTATCATCGGAGGTGGCGATCCCTCGAATCACTTCAACCAGTTTCATGATCGGAACCGGATTCATGAAGTGCATTCCGATGAACTTGTCGGGGCGCTTGGTGGACGCGGCCAGCTCGGTAATCGGCAGCGAGGAAGTATTGGAGGCGAAGACCACCTCGGGCGGGCAGATGTCCTCGAGCTTCTTGAAGATGTCCAGCTTGATGTCGAGCTTTTCGGTCACCGCCTCGATGACCAACTGTGAGTCTTTAGCAACATTGAGATCGGTGCCGGGGTTGAGACGAGACAGCGTAGCTTTCTTGTCATCCTCGGTGATTTTTTCCTTCTTGATCATACGGTCCAGGTTCTTGCCGATCGTCGCGATCGCTCGATCGACAAACTCCTGCTTAACATCGACCATGTTCACTTCGTAACCGTTCTGCGCAAAGACCTGGGCGATGCCGTTGCCCATCGTGCCGGTCCCGACTACAGTAACCTTCTTGATATCGTCAGCTTTCATTGCAGGCCTCTCCTTCTCTACACAGTCTTCTTCTTACACCAATTCGATAGCCATCGCGACCGCATGTCCACCGCCCAGGCACAGGGTTGCCAGGCCGGTCTTCTTGCCTCGATCCTTCAGGGCATAAATGAGGGTGGTCAGCACCCGCGCACCGGAAGCACCGATCGGATGTCCCAGGGCCACTGCGCCGCCATGGACATTGACCCGATCCCAGTCCCAGCCGAGTTGTTTGCCATCGGCCAGCGCCTGGACCGAGAACGCCTCGTTGGCCTCGATCAGGTCGAAGTGGCTAATCTCGACATCCATCTTCTTCATGAGTTTACGGACTGCATCGATCGGGGCCCAGAACAGGCGCTTTGGCTCGACACCGGCCGTGGTGTATTCGACAATGCGAGCCATCGGCTTCAGGCCCTTTTCTTTCATATACTGCTCAGATACGATGACCGTAGCTGAGGCGCCGTCATTCAGACCGGGTGCGTTGCCGGCAGTCACGGTGCCCTCTTTCTCGAACGCTGGACGCAACCGGGCCAGCTTCTCGACCGAGATACCCGGTCGCGGGCCTTCATCCTTCGAGAAGACCACCGGATCACCCTTACGCTGCGGTATTTCGACCGGCACGATTTCCGCGTCGAACTTGCCCTCTTCCCAGGCCTTCAACGCCTTGTGATGTGAATTGGCCGCGAATTCATCCTGCTCCTCGCGGCTGATTTTCTCCTCACGTCCGATAAACTCAGCAGCGCAACCCATGTGCCAGTCATTGAAGCTACACCACAGACCGTCGCTGACCATGATATCAGTGAACTGCTTGTGGCCCCAGCGAAGACCGGTCTTAGCCCCGTGGAGGACATATGGGGTGTTCGACATCGATTCCATCCCACCGGCCACGAAGACGTGGTCGTCCCCGGCGCGAATCGACTGGGCGGCCAGCATCGCTGCCTTCAGGCCGGATCCGCAAACCTTGTTGATGGTCATGCAACCAGCTTCCGGCGGCACGCCGCCGGCGATGGCCGCCTGGCGAGCGGGAGCCTGACCGGTTCCCCCCTGGACCACCTGGCCCATGATGACTTCGTCAATATCGGCCACATCGACGCCTGCTCGCTTGACAGCTTCCCTGATCACAACGGCGCCCAACTGCGGCGCTGTCAGTTGTCCCAGTCCTCCGTGCAGTGTTCCGATAGGAGTACGACATGCGGAGATGATGTAAGCCTGGTTCCTTTCAGCCATTTTTCTACCTCCAAATGTAATGCGATGACATATTCGCTTGGAGCTCTATATAATGAATTCAGGTTCGCCACGCAAGTGAAGCAGTTCACAAAGAATGTGATCTCCGGCCCTCGGTAAGGTACTACACCACAATGGATTCCCCGGCCGCCGCAACATCCGGTCGAGCCGACCGATGGGCCATTGTTTGCCGCCGAACCTTTTTGTTGATCGGACCGCGTACAGTCGGCATTGTAGCCTCGTTATTTACAGGAATGCCAACCAATGAACCTGGACCGTTTTACGAAGGAGTAAGACATGAAGAAAGTGCTTCTGACAATCACGCTGGGGATCCTGATAGCTGGTTCCGCCTTCGCACAGATGCCGGACAAGCCGTTCAGCTTCTACCTTTCGGGCGGCGTCTCCATGCCACAATCGGACCTCGAGGACAACTACAAGATGGGATTCCAGGGGGCTGCCGGTCTCGGACTCAAACTCATTCCCCTTATTGAGGCCGTCGGTCGTGTATCCTACCACAGTTTTGAACCGGACTGGGGTGATGATGTCGGCACCGAGCCGGACGGCGGAAGGTTCTCGGCTCTGCTGTATGGTGTCGAGGGCAAACTCAATTTCGGTCAGACGGGTTTCACTCTGTTCGCCCTGGCCGGAGCGGGTGGTGCGAAGCTGGATATCTCGGACATAGAATTCGAGACCGCTGGCGGAACTCAGACCGCATCATTCGAGTCCGAAACCAAGTCCTACTTCACTATCGGCGCGGGCCTGGAGTTCACACGCCTGTTTGTCGAGGCCCGGTATGTGAAGATCCTCGATGACCTGGACATCAGTAACATCGAGCTGGATATCGACGAAGAACATACAATCGTTTTCATCCCTCTTTCCGTGGGGTTCAAGTTCTAGGGGCCACTCCGAACAAGAACATAGCGTCGGGCTGATTCCTCGCCCGTCGTTGGTCTGGCTCGGCTTCTATCGACCCATGGGCGATCATTCCTCCGGAATGGGCAGATAACCATCTGCCCCATTCCGGCTCTTCTTTCTCGCATCAATCCCTGCCCTACCGCAAGGTTGAGGTTGACCTCAACTGCCTTCCGGCGTTAGACTAAAGCAGCAACACGTACGAACCCGATAGCCTGATGAGGAAGATCATGATTATACGTGCGACACTGGCGGTCGCCCTGACCCTTGTTCTTATTGGCGGGAGCGCCTCCGCCCAGGTCAGCAGCCCGATCAAAATCTATGCCGGCCTTGGACTGAGCGGGCCAGCGGGCCCGAGTGGCTTCAGCGACAACTACAAGAAGGGCTTCCACACGATGGTCGGCGCGGGATTGAGCGTCTTTCCCAAAATCGAAGCCGTACCGAAGATCGCGTACTACTCGTTTGGCGAGGACCTCGACGAGTTCTCCGGAGGCAAGATCAAGGCGGCGTTGTTCGGCATCGATGGGAAAGTAAACTTCAGCGTACCGACCTTCCCCATCGCCCCCTATGCCATCGCCGGCATCGGCCTGGCCAAGATCACCCAGGGCGATATACAGAGCGACCTTCAGGATCTGGCCCAGGGACTCACCCTGGAGGACCAGACCAAGTTCTACTGGAACGCCGGGCTGGGCATGCAGTGGAAGTTCATGCTGGCGGTCAGTCTTTTCGCGCAGGTGCACTGGACCTATATCAAGACCAACGAGGATGACTCCGCCTTCGACGCCGACACCAAGTTCTGGTCCGGCACCGTCGGCGTGAAGCTACTGTAGACCGACTCGAGCATCATGAAGACAGTCCTTCTCATAGTCGGTGCACTGCTGCTGCCCCTTGCTTCGGCTACCGCCCAGTGGGTGCAGCCGATCGAGATATACCTTGGCGGCGGCATTGATACGCCGAAGGACCCGAACTGGTTCGACAGCAACTTCAAAGGCAGGTTCCACTTCATGTTCGGCGCGGGTATGCGCTCGTTCCCCTTCATGGAGGTAGTCGGCAAATACGAACGCCATCGTATAGACAGCGATGTCCCGGATGAAACCGGCGGCGAGATCACCGCTCACCTGCTCGGGGTGGACGCAAAGTTCAACTGGGAGATACCGGCCTTTCCTGTCGAGCCGTATGCCCTGGTCGGCGGCGGCTTGTCCTGGCTGCGCCAGGCTGCCTGGGACAACGCCCGCCCGGGCCTAACTGTCGCCGGACAGACGGATTTGTTCTATGAACTCGGCGGCGGCGCTCAGGCGATGGTCCGCGATAACTTCGGCCTGTTCGCGCATACGCGCTGGGTGAATATAATCCTGTCACCGCCCAACCAGGGCCTCGGCAACAGCCTGCGGTTCTATTCGATAACCGTCGGATTCAAGTGGGTAGAGGGAACGTAAGGGGCAAATGACATTTGCCCTTTCTCAAATGACGCAGAACCTGGCAACAATGGGCGAGAGATTTTTCGCCCCTACCGTAAAATTGACCCGCTCGTTGCATCGCCCCGCTCAGTTCGACACCGGGTGCCGTGGCCGGTGTCAGGACCGCAAGGGCCCTGACGGGCTATCGAGCGGTCAATGTCTACTACACACCACCGGTGGCGGGCCGCCGTTGAACATGTATGTCACCAGGTAAATCAGATCACTGATATCCGGCCCGACGCAGTCGCCGTTGATATCCGCCACATGCAACGGGTAGGGGGCCGGGCCGCCCTGGAACATATAGCTGACCAGATACACGAGATCGGCGATGTCCACGCTATGACTGTGGTCGAGGTCGCCAAGCGTCCAGGTCCAGAAAGACTGATCGTACTCCGACGGGGTCGACAATCCGGTTTTGTCGAAGGCCGTCACCCGCCACCAGTATTGGGTGCCGAACTCCAGTGAATCCACAAGCGTGAACCGGGGGTCCGGGATCGAGTCAATGCTGAAGACGAACATGAAGGTCGGGTCGAGCGCGACCTCAAGCTTGTAGCGAACAGTGTCGTAGGGGTCGGGATCGTAAGAGGGCGTCCAGGTGAACTCCGGGGTCATGTCGAAGATCGGCAGGCCGGATGTATCCGGCGGGTAGATCGGAGTTGGCGGAGTTGGTGGTTCAGGAGTGCCGTCGACACGGAACCCGTTGGGGAACAGCTCGGTCCACTCGGAGTACTCGTAGCCGTCGTATGCCCGCGCCTGCCACCAGTAGTGGCAGTTCTCATCGAGCAGTTCCTCGACCGTGTAGCCGGTCGAGTCCTCGGCCTCGGGGATACCGTAGGCTTCGATGGGGTCCTGCCTGGCGCAACTGGTGTCACGGATACCGTGGAAATCGTAGAACAACGCATCTTCCTCGGCATCGGCACTATTGGCTAACCATAGCGTCGGCGGATTGCCGGTGACTTCGTCGTTGATTGGGTGCAGGGTCACGGGGATTGTGGGCGGGGAGTTCATGCGGAAGGAGGTGTTGTACCACTCGGACCAGGCGGAGCCGTTGCTCAATCGCAGACGTGCGTAGTAGGTCTCTCCATCGACTAGTGCCGCCCCGTTGTATTGAACGACGGTATCGGCATTCTGGAACGGTGCCGGATTCCACATCTCGGCGTGTGTCCAATCGTCGTCGGTGCCGACGGCGATTTCAAATGCTGTTTGTGTGAAACCAAGCGATGTGTCGCTACTCCAATTGAATAGCGGATTGTGGTTGACAACATTGTCCGGTGCACCGGGATCGTCTATTCCAAAGCCGAGCACCACCGGATCATAGCAACCAACACCTCGGACGCCAATCTGTCCACAGGCGCTATTCGCCTCTGCGCAGGGAGATGTGAAGTGCAACTCGTACGTCGCCGAGTCACCGGCGCAGAACATAGGGTTAGCGGAGATGTTACCGTTGGTTCCGGTCGGATCATCAATGCCAATAACATCGCCGCTCGCGTTTCCAAATATTTCTGAGCATTGTATGTCCAGCTCCCAAGTTGCCTGGTCATCATAGTAGACTTTAATGCCGTTACTGACTGAATATGCTATGATGGAATTAAGTATTGTCAGTTCCCCATTCCAGGTGAAGTATGGGAAGACTACGTCCAAGGCTATGCCAGAGGTATGACTAATAGTGGAGTTTTGCACGATAGTCCTGCCGCCGACCATGTAAATCCCTCCATTAGACGCATATAGGCATCTATCGAGAGCTAACCGGACATTGGTTGCTCCTCCATTGATTCCTCCGCTGTTGTTTGCTAAGACACAGTCTGTGAGGTTCAGGTTCCGCGATACATCCGACATGCCATCGAGTGTGGCGATATTGCCGGTATTGTCATGAATCCAGGACGAATTCACGTCATTGCTGTACCCGCCGCTGAACACCGTTCCGGAGAGCCCAGTGAACTCGCAATTGGCTATTTCATAGGCCGAGTTCCAACTAGCACTTACACCTGATACTCCGCCGGAGACGGTGGAATTGCTCATCAGGAACGAACCGCGGACGGCCCTATCATTTCCGATAAACTGGCAAGTATCAATCGAAATGACGGCCGCAGTAGTTCCAGATTCTATTGCCTCCTGAGTTAATTTCAAAAGGTGTGGAAATTGATAAAAAAGTAGCGTAGCCTTTCGG
>CAZGMK010000054.1:0-12938 GCA_964526835.1 uncultured Ignavibacteriales bacterium | reverse complement strand
CCTCAACTGCAACTAAAACCTTCTGGGACAACCTCAGGACGTCCGCCAACCACTGTGATACGCAGTTGCTCAACGACCGGCTCGGCTGACCCGACTCAGCAGCACGCAACCGCGGCCGTTTCCTGTAGGGGCAAATAACCATTTGCCCATTTGCCGTCGTGGTCCGCGACCTTTCCTAACACATCCTACCCCCGCAGTTTCGCTTTCAGGAACTCGCGGTTCATCTGAGCGATGAATTGGACACTGATCTCCTTCGGACAAACCGCCTCACACTCATAGTAATTGGTGCAGTTGCCGAAACCCTCCTTGTCCATCTGCTCGACCATCAGGCGCACCCGACGGGTCGCCTCAGTCTTTCCCTGAGGCAGGTTGACCAGGTGTCCGATCTTGGCCGCGACAAACAACATCGCCGAAGCATTCTTGCACGACGCCACGCAGGCCCCACAGCCGATGCAGGCAGCTGCATCCATAGCCGTGTCGGCGGCCTCCTTGCCGATGGGGATAGCGTTAGCGTCCGGCGTGCCGCCGGTATTCACCGAGACAAAACCGTTCGACTGGATGATTCGATCAAAGGCACTACGGTCAGTGACCAGGTCCCTCAGTACCGGGAAAGCCCGTGCCCGCCAGGGCTCGATGTAGATCGCGTCGCCGTCCTTGAAGTGTCGCATATGGAGCTGGCAGACGGTCGTGCCCGGCTCGGGCCCGTGGGCGATGCCGTTGACCATCAGCGAGCAGGTGCCGCAGATGCCCTCGCGGCAGTCATGATCGAAGGCAATAGGCTCCCTGCCGTCGAGGATGAGCTGTTCGTTGACCACGTCGAGCATCTCCAGGAACGACATATGAGTGCTGATATCTTTGGCCTCATACGTCTCCATGTGGCCTTTGTCCTCGGCGTTCTTCTGGCGCCAGACATAGAGTGTCAGGTTCATTTGTAGCTCCTGGTAGTCAGTTCCACGTTCTCGAATTCCAGCTCTTCCTTGTGTTTCTCCGGAGGTTTGCCGATCCCTTTGAACTCCCACGCCGAGACATGGGTGAACTTCTTGTCGTTGCGTTTGGCCTCGCCCTCTTCGGTCTGGTGCTCCTCGCGGAAGTGCGCCCCGCATGACTCCTCGCGGTCGAGGGCGTCGTAACACATTATCTCGGCGAATTCGAGGAAGTCCGCGACACGTCCGGCCTTCTCCAGCGACTGGTTGAGCTCATCATTGGTGCCGGGTACGATTACGTTCTCCCAGAACTCCTCGCGGAGGGCCGGTATCTTCTCGAGGGCCGCCTTGAGGCCGTCGGCATTGCGGGCCATCCCGCAGTTTTCCCACATGATGCGACCAAGTTCGCGATGGAACATGTCCACGGTCTTCTTGCCCTTGATACCCAGCAGCTTCTTCGTGCGGTCGGTGACCTCGCCCTCGACCTTCCTGAACTCCTCGTGGTCGTTCTTGACCTCACTCGGTCCGGAGCGGGCGAGGAAGTCACCCATGGTGTAGGGTTGGACAAAATACCCGTCGGCCAGCCCCTGCATCAGGGCAGAGGCCCCCAGGCGGTTGGCGCCATGGTCGGAGAAATTGGCCTCGCCGAGTACGAACAGGCCCGGGATCGTGCTTTCCAGGTTGTAGTCGACCCACAGTCCGCCCATCGTGTAGTGGGAGGCGGGGTAGATGCGCATGGGGACCTGGTAAGGGTTCTCGCCGGTGATCTTTTCGTACATGTGGAAGAGATTGCCGTAGCGATCGGCGATAGTGTCTTTGCCGAGTCGTTCGATGGCATCGGAGAAGTCGAGATAGACGCCGATCCCGGTTGGCCCGACCCCGCGGCCTTCGTCGACCACTTCCTTGGCCGATCGAGAGGAGATGTCGCGCGGCGAGAGGTTGCCGAACGATGGGTACTTGCGCTCGAGATAATAATCGCGGTCCTCTTCAGGGATATCGCTCGGCTTGCGATCGTCGTCGGCGCGTTTAGGCACCCAGATGCGACCGTCGTTGCGCAGCGACTCCGACATCAGGGTCAGCTTCGACTGGTAGTCGCCGGTGACCGGAATACAGGTCGGGTGGATCTGCGTGTAGCATGGGTTGGCGAAGTAGGCGCCACGTTTGCAGGCGCGCCAGACAGCGGTGACATTGCAGCCCTTGGCGTTGGTCGACAGGTAGAAGACGTTGCCGTAGCCGCCGGTAGCCAGCACCACCGCGTCGGCGGCGAAGGAGTCGATCCTGCCGGTAACCATGTCGCGAACCACTATACCCCTGGCGCGGCCGTCGACCACGACCAGGTCGAGCATCTCGGTCCGGGCGAACATCTTCACCTGGCCGGCCCCGATCTGCCGGGCCAGCGCCTGGTAGGCGCCGAGCAGTAGTTGCTGGCCGGTTTGGCCGCGGGCATAGAATGTCCGCGAGACCTGAGCTCCGCCAAACGAACGATTGGCCAGGAGGCCGCCGTACTCGCGGGCGAACGGCACCCCCTGCGCGACGCATTGATCGATGATATTCTCGCTCACTTGGGCCAGGCGGTATACATTGGCTTCGCGGCTGCGGAAGTCGCCGCCCTTGATAGTGTCGTAGAACAGGCGGAAGACCGAGTCGCCGTCGTTCTGGTAATTCTTCGAGGCGTTGATTCCCCCCTGGGCAGCGATCGAGTGCGCCCTGCGGGAACTGTCCTGGTAGCAGAACGCAGTTACGTTGTAGCCGAGTTCGGCCATGGAGGCCGCGGCCGCGGCCCCCGCCAAACCCGTACCAACCACAATGACACTGTACTTGCGCTTGTTGGCCGGATTGACCAGCTTCATATCGAATCTGTGCTTGTCCCATTTCTCGGCCAGGGGACCCGATGGAACCTTCGATTCTAAAGTCATCTTCAAGTCCTCCTGATTACCTGGTTATCCAACCGGCCAGCACCGCCACGGGCATGATACTGTAACCGACGAACATGAACACTGCGAACAACACTCCCGCGATTCGGAAGCCCACGTGGTATTGCGGACGGTTCCAGCCCATGGTCTGGAACATACTGGGCAGGGCATGGCTCAGATGGTAGGCCAGGAAGGCCATGGCCAGAATGTAGATGCCGGAAATCCAGTAATTGCTGAAGCCGTCGACAACCATGGCGTAGACATTGGTGTGGCCGTTGGCGTCTTTCAGGTTGGCGTACTCCGGGTTGGTCACAAAGAGAGTAAAGTGGAGCACATGGTAGACGACATAGAGCAGGATGCCCAGACCGGACCAGACCATGGTCCGGGAGGCCAGGGAGGCCTGGACAGTGTCGTTCTTGCGGTAGCCCAGGGGCCGCGCCCACTTGTTCTCCACGTAGAGTCGTATGCCGGTCCACACATGGAGGATCAGGAAGACGAACATGACTGCCCGTACCGCCCACAACAAGGGGCCTAATTCGCGCAGGGTGACCGCATAGGCATTGAGTGTCTCCGGCCCCATGAATATCTGCCAGTTTCCGATCATGTGTCCAACTACATACAGAATGAAAACAGCGCCTGAGACAGCCATGACCGTCTTCTTGGCAATGGAGGCCCAACCCGAGTGGACCCAAGTGGGCGCGGCCACTGCCTTAGTCTGGGTATTGTTCATAAGTTGCCCGTATTGTTAGAGTTGCCTCGCACTTTACTCAGCACGTTATACGAGGCGCGAATGCCAGTCAATGAGAAAAAGGCCGGGACAGTCGACGTTGTGGCCCGGCCGGGTCCATTTATGGCTTTTGCCCGGCTGTGAAAATGCGTATTTTGGCGGGAGCAAATCCCGACCGGCGGTGTTTATGGGCCGATGAATTAGGCGAAAACGAACTGTCAATAGAGATTCGAGGAGCAGACAAGTTGGATATTCAGGCGATTGTCGAACGCGTCAAAGGGTGGGACGAGAAGCCCAAGAAGAAGCCCAAAGCGACTGACAAACTGAAGGACTTCGATAACCATACCCCGAGAGAACTCAAGGGGATGATGAAAGCGATGCTGACCGCGCGCCGGATCGAGCGCGAGGAGAAGCTGCTTCTGCGCAAGGGCTACAACCGATTCTTTATCGGCTGCGGCGGTAAGGAGCTGATGGACGTATGTCTCGCTATCTGTTTGCGTAACGATGACCCCTGGGTCGGCTACTACCGCAACAAGGCCTTCGATATGTTCCGCGGCGCGACTATCCGCCAGAAGATCCTGGAAGCGATCGGCGACACAAGGGCCGAGGCCACCGGCGGGATGATGATCCCGGCGCACTCAGCCTATCCCGATCTGGCCATCACTCCCCAGGCATCCCCGACCGGTTCGCACGCGCTGGAAGCGGCCGGGTTGGGTGGCGCGATAGTTCACCCGTCGCCGGTGTCGAAGCAGTCGCATTTCCCGGGCGGCGCCTACAAGAACGACGCCGTGACCTTCTGTTGCATCGGCGAGGGTTCGACCTCGTCGCCGGAGTTCGGGAGGGCAGTGTTCTATTCGGTTTTCGACAAGGCCCCCTGCGCTTTTGCGATTTACAATTGCGGATGGGCGATTTCGGTCTCGGTGACCGAGCAGTTTGTCGAGGGGGATCCGACGACATCCTATGAGGGCTATCAGCGTTTCGGACTGAAGATATTCCAGGTTGACGGCACCGACATCAAAGAGGCCTTGGTCAAGTCGCGTCAGGCGGTCGAGTATGTCCGGGCCCGCAAGGGTACGGTCATGATGAATATCAGGGTTACGCGAGAGGGTTCACACTCCGGCTCGGATGACCAGTCCTTTTACATGAACCCGGCCGAGGTGGATTGGCACACCAAGAACGACTGCATCCTCAAGACCACCGACCTGTTCCTTAAGCAGGGGATTATGACCCCGAAGGAATGGCTCGACATGTGGGATGAGATCGACAAACAGGTTTCAAAGGAGTCCGAGAAGGCGACCGATGACCTGCACCTGAAGGACGTCGAGTTCATTCGCAATCGAGTCTACACCTATGATTTCGAGAAGGCGAAAGAGAACTGGCAGCGCTATCGCAAGGCCTGCAAGGTCGACCGGCCCAGGGAGTGGAAGAAGTACGCCAGGAAGAAGTACTTCAACACCGACGAGCTCCCGGAAAACGCGGGTCCGATGACCATGCGCTTCGCCATCAACCGGACCCTGTTCGATTTGTTTATGCTGACCGAGGATGTGCTCCTGTTCGGCGAGGATGTAGCCGACTTCTCCGGCGACATGGTCAAAGAGAGGGAGTTACAGGAGAGCCTGAAGGGCAAGGGCGGGGTCTTCCTGGTAAGCAAGAATCTCCAGCGCGAGTTCGGCAACCACCGGTGTTTCAATACTCCCCTGGATGAAGCCGGAATTCTCGGCCGCGCGGTCGGCCATGTTTATCAGGGACGTCGCCCGATCCCGGAGATTCAGTTCCTCGATTACATGTCCCCGGCCTACCAGATGCTCAAGGATCGCATCGCCACGACCTACCAGCGGTCCAATTGCCAGTGGACCATGCCGATGGTCATCCGCACTACCTACGGCGGCTACAAACAGGGCGCCGGTTCCTTCTGGCACTCCGAAGGCAATATCGGTACCTGGTCCAACATCCCCGGGTTGTTGATCGCGGTGCCCTCCAATGCCTACGACGCAGCCGGACTGCTTAAGACCGCCTGGGCGACTGATGATCCCGTCCTGTTCTGCGAGTCGGTGGCTCTGTACAATCGTCGCGACTGGGAGGGTGTCCCACTGGAGACGGAACTTCCCGATATCGATGAGTTGATCCCGTTCGGGGTCGCACGCACCTACAACGAGGACGCCGACGACATAGGTATCATCACCTATGGCGCCACGGTTCCGATGTGCCGGAAGGCCGCCGAGGTTGTGGCCGAGAAGGGTATCCATGTTCGTGTCATCGACCTGCGGACAATCAAGCCGATGGATGAAGAAGCCATCATCAAGACCGCCAAGGAGTGCGGCAAAGTCATAGTCGTTACCGAGGACCGCTTTTCTGGCGGTGCAGCGGCGACAATCTCCGGCGTTATCACGCAGGGTGAGGGGCTATTCCATCTGGAGGCCCCGGTCAAGCTGGTGACGGCGATAGATGCCCGGGTGTCGTATGGCGTGGATGGTGACGCCGCCTGTCTGCCGAGTACTGACAAGATCGTAGCCGCGATCGAGGAGCTGGCGGAGAATTATTAGACGGGCGTTGAATCGTAGCTCAGATCCCCCATTGTTTCCCGCGTGGCACCGCTCCTGTTGCCCTCAGGCTGACGCAGGGCGTTTCACAGTGGTGGGACTGGCGCTGGTCGTCATTGGTGGCGTTGTCACGATTTGGACCGATCAGATGTTCAAGCGAGCTCAGACAACGGTCAAACCCCACGAGACACCATCTACCCTGATCACTCACGGGCCCTTTCGATTCAGTCGTCACCCGATGTATGCCTTCATGACACTCATTCTGCTAGGCGCCGCTGTCTTCCTCGGTTCCCTGACGGCGTTTGTCGGGCCGGTCTTTTTCACTGCTGTGGTGGAGCTGCTCTTCATTTCGAAAGAGGAGGAGAACTTGGTGGCGACCTTCGGCAACAAGTATATCGAATACCGACGGCAGGTGCGCAGATGGGTCTAATCTGACTCCACGGGGAGTACTGTGTCGAGATGTCGAGCCTGTCTCAGTTCCGTAGAACGAGCAAATCCTTCACCATTTCGTGAAGGGCTGCCCGGTAGTGCAGTCCGCCGTTGTCGGAATCGCGCTTGACCTGCGAGAACCGCTCGAAATCCTCCAGACAGGCCAGCGACACCTCTCGGATCTCCCGGTGATCGGTGAACGCGAAGTCGCCGCCCGAAAACCTAAGCTGAAATACATACGATGTCCAGTTGATCGTATCCGTGCTCTCAGAGACAGTTGAAACCCCCGGCCCGTCCTCCATCCCAACATCCAGCAGGCGGCCTGTCACTCCCCGTACGAAAGTGACCCGGGCAATCAGGAGAAAGCGCTCGATGGTCGCTTCGCAGCCGGTTTCCTCCATCAGCTCACGCGCGATGCCATCCTCCAAGCTCTCCCCCGGCTCCAACCCACCCGATGGGGCGCGAAACATCCCCTGCGGATAGAAGTGCTTGGCATTGACTACGAACTGGTCGCCCTTCAGCACGTAGAGCGTAACGTCGTGGGCGCGATCTCGCTTCTGCGTGCTCCGGATGAAATCAAAATGCGCTGACGTGCACTCGGCGGCAAACCTGCCTCGCCCCGGCCGTCCGTAACGCCGTGCCGCCTCTGCGACCATATCCTCGGAGACAAACATCACAGCAGCGCTACAATCTCCTCCTGCAGGGGCAACGATGTCACTTCCGGACCGGAGTCGGTAATGAGTACGTTTATCTCGGTCCTGAAGCCGCAGTCTTCCATATAGATGCCGGGCTCGATCGAGAACAGGTGACCGGGCTGCAACAAACGACGATCCTCGGTTTCGAGATTATCGATGTTGGGTCCGCTGCCATGCTCCGAAGTGGTGATCGAGTGGCCGGTACGATGGGTGAAGTACTCCCCATAACCCGCGTCGGCAATCACCGCGCGGCAGACATCGTCGACGTCGGCCCCATACACCGGTCCCTTATCGAAGCTATCTTCAAGACACTTCACCGCGGCATCGCGAGCCCCGGCGATAATCGCAAAGATGTCCCGGTAGCGATCAGGAATCGCTTCAGCCGAGCCGGTATAGGCCATCCAGGTGATATCGCCATAAACCGCCTCAGAGGTGCGTAGCTTGGCCCACAAGTCAATCAACACCAGTTGGTCCTTAGCGATTGTTGTGGCCTGCCCGCGTTTCGGCTCATAGTGGGGGTCGCCGGCGTGGGCATCCACTGAGCAATTGGGTGGATACTTCGTGGTCATGCCGTTCTCGTTAAACTGCTGGAGGATGTACTCGGTGACATCGTACTCCGTTATCGCAACGCCCTCACGGAGTGAGGTTCGGATAAACCGATGCGCACGATCCTTGGTATTCACGAGATTAGCGGCGGCGCGGCGATGGCTTTCAATCTGTACGGAGTTGAGTCGGGCTTCGAAACCAGCAACGAGATCCGCCGAGGATACGACTTCTACCCCCATCGCCTTGACCAACTCAACGGTACCGGCATCCACCAGCCCGATGTATGGAAGGCGCCCGTGGGGCGAGTACTCCATGGCGATACGCTTGCGACCATTCAGCACCTTCTCCAGCTTCTGCTCAAGGTCACGCCAGCCATGATATGTCTCGATGTTTCCGGGGGCGGCAGCGAATTTCGATCGCTCGATCGGCGATACACACCCAATAGCCTCACCCTCGACGGGTATGAAAAAGAACGAGCGACGGGTTACGATACCATCAAGCCCGAGCATCCGCACGGCTATGTCGTTGCGGCCGTGAAAATCGGCCAGCAACCAGCCATCCAAGTCGGCCTGGGCCAGCGCGTGTTGAATTCTCTTGATGTCCAAGTCCAGCCTCTTTGCCTTGGTCCCGGGGCGTCCGCCGGGTCGGTTGTCAAGTTAACGAAACATCACTTTTGCAATACTAACTCGGCCGGTCGATCCGCAGTTCCGACGGATTCCAATCACCATTCGATCACCATACCGTCCTCAGCCATAACCACATTATCCAGAGCCCGCTTGTCGACAGCGCTCTGCAACTCGGTGGATTCCGGAGGCGGGCCGATGTGGGTCAGGACCACACGCTTGTCCGGGTTATCCTCCGCAAAACGCAATAGGTCGTCGATGTCCAGGTGGGTTGACTCAACCAGCGCCAGGTCGCCTCGCGGCAGCAGGCGACCGATATCGTCGAAACCCTCAACGTCGGAACTGTACAGCAACGTGCCGCCCGATGTCTCTATGAGGAACGAGTGGCATTGCATCTTATTGGGCAGACCCAGCTCCTTGATGAAGGCCTGTGTCTTCTGCAAGTGCCGATTACCGAAGGCAGTCAGAGTGAAGTCGCTTTCGTACCGGAATCCGTCCGTATATCCCGTCACCGCCAGGTCAAAGCCGAGCTTCTCGGGGGCCAGATACACAGCTCGCAGATAGCGATTGAACGGCTCCACAAACTCCTCGGGTATATACAGCTCGAGCGGTCGCCTTCGGTTGTGCAGGTAGACCAGCTGAAGAAACAAAGTCAACTCGCAGCAGTGGTCAGAATGGGCATGGCTTATGAAGATCGTGTCGACATCCAGCGGATTCAGCCCGCATCGCAGGAAGGATTGAGTCACTCCGCCGCCGCAATCGATCAGGGTAAGCCGACCGTTGACGCTGAGGGCGTATCCGGAAGTCGCTCGCCCGGCTTGAGGCAGGCCTGAGCCGGAACCGAGGATGGTAAGCGAATTTGACATCACCGCTTGAGCCCGCACCTGAGTTGGTTCCAGAGGTTGTAGTCGACCATGATGTTATTTAAGGCCGCCTCTACTTCGGTCATGATGTCCTCAACGTCCTGAAGTAGATCATCAGGAAGGGGCTCGTGGGTTTTGTTCATCGCATACATTGCCCTGTTTGTGAAGCCGATTACCTTACCCCTGACCTCCACAGGCAAATAGAACAAGTGCTTCTCCCAGTAGATTCGGGCGTCTCCAATCCGTTGATTTAGATCCCGCATTATGTCTTTATTGTTAGTTACTTTGCTGTGAATGCATCTGTTGATCTCATGAGTCAAATGGTAGGACTCCCCCAATACATCCAGCGCACGTTTGCTAACAGACTTGGTCACAGTAAATCGCCACTCTTGCTCGGCCACTTCCTTGCATGACGAGTGCTGTATTGTCTCCTATCAAGTACTAGGCTTAGGTATGGGTAGCCTCGCCATCCTGGCTATTGTCTGCTTGTTCCTTGGTCGCAGAGGCCAGATTGCAGACCAAGGACAAAGTGACGATAACCTTGACAACCGACCAGTACGGCTAACACTACTTGATCAGTAGCATCTTCTGAGTCTCTGAGTATCCATCTACAGTGACTCTGCACCAATACACTCCAGTCGATAGTGGTGTGCCGTGCGAATTCGTGGCAGCCCATGGAATCGTCAGCGCACCAGCCTCCACATATTCGTCAAAGACCACACCCACGCGACGTCCAAGCACATTGAATACCTCAACCCGTAGTACCCCAGCACGTCTGATATCCAAGTGAATCTCGGTCTCGCAATTGAAGGGATTTGGACGGTTCTGTACAGCAACAGGCCCCTCCAGTTCCTCAATAGAGGTTATAGTGCTGCGACCACATGATTCGTAATGTCCAGTGGTTTTCAAAATGTACTGTACGTCTTCGCCCGTTTTCAGGTTCGCAGGCCTCGAGAACTGAAGCTGGGCGACCTCCCCTGGCTTAAGAATGAATTCATCATTGTCTCGACTCACAATCCTCTCATATATGGACTCGCCGATTCCGTTCCGGGCTTGCACCAGCGGCAACGCACTAGCCGATCTACTAAAGGACCGGTAGCCGCGGAAGCCGATCTGATCAGTTCTCAGAAACCTTGTCCAGGAGACCTCTATTACTGGATGCGAGATACCCCTCACCGCATCCGTCATGTCAGTGAGTATAGGTATGGTACGGTTGATGCGAGGATAGACTCTACCGACCTCAATCGGGCCATCGTGACCATTTAGCAGTGTGATTGTGAGTATGTTTCCTTCTGAGTCATCCTCGGAAGGGCCATGCGTTGAGGCATACTTGTATAGATTCTTGTTTGGAGGTAGGTCTGCAACTCCCCCCCCAGGAGTCGATCCGCGAGAGCGAAATCGAGAGCTTAGTCCGAGAATCGAGTCGACATTCGGATACACCAGCGTGATCACCCCCGCCCCATAGTGTTCGAAGACATCGCCATCCTGAAACATTAGCGCGTTGACACTCTGATGGCCGCCTTCACACGCAACATATATTGGAGCGATTGACTCAGAGATCGCTAGTAATTCTCCGTCCTGTTTCATCGCCAGCTCTTCCCCTGGTAGTAGATGATACGGTACGGCAATTAGCTCGACTTGATCGATGTAAGAAATCTCATCTTCTTCCTCAGCTATCCTGATCCTGAGAATCCCTTCATCTTTGGGAGGCACTGAACGTAGTGGACAGTTGTCTGTTACTGTAAGGCCAGCCGAGTCCGGATCCTCAGATGCAGTCAGAATCACATTTTCGAAAACCATACTATATCCCGCATCAACGTAGAACACTGGGCATCCTTGGGGCTGCTGTTCAACTACGTCGATGACTGATGTGCTCTCCACTACATTCCCACCCAAATCTGTAACGCGACAAGTGATCGTGACATCATCCTGTGCGATACTGGGAGCTTGGTACGTCACTTCCGGTCCGACACCTACGAAGTTGCCTCTCTCAGCGACCCACTCGTACGAAAGGGTATCACCCCGCATCTGCCTGTCGCGGTCTTCGGCAAAGATACTCGCTGAAGTCGTACCGTTTGTCGAGATCGAGCTAGGAATATTAATGCTGGACACAATTGGAGGACTCCCCCAATTGGGACCTATAGAGAGTTGGTCAAATGCGCCTTTGAACCAATGATCGTCATAGGTCCCGTCAGGGTCCGCGTATTCCACTAGAACCTTAACCAGCGTATCTCCTTCATGAATAGACAAGTCGAATCCATAGAATGATGCATGCTCTGGATCAATTGGTTGAGTCCGATACGCTGCCCCTAATCGGTCTCCGTATTGATCGACGACATAGGAGTCGGCGTTAGCTTCAGATAGGAGAGCGCCGCTCGCAAGAAGACCGTTCAGTGCTACACGAGCTACTCCACTCGGGTGCTGAGATACAAGCGAGTAGTAACTCAGGAATCTGTGGTTCTCATCCAATGGCAGCGAGACATCGTAAATAGTCCAGAAGCTGCTGTGTGGATAGGGCGTGTCGTCCAGTCCCACAACTTGATAGAAACGGGCCCCATCCATAGACCCACTAGCGGAGGAGGCTTGTATCACTCGACTAGTGTCGAATAGGATGAAACCATGAACGTGCTGATGCTGGGTCAGTTGAAGGGCAAGCTCATCATCGATTTCAAATCCAGAAGAGAAGCTGCCTCCTTGTGGAACCACGGAGCTACCATATAACACCAACGAAGGATCTCCGTAGAGCGTGTATAGCCTGTGAGTCTCCATGAGATTCGCTTCAACAGGACTTCGAGCGGCGCTATGCTTTTCTGCCACAAGAATGTGCCCAATGCTCCAGTCAGGATGTTCACGATATATTTCGAGAAACCGTTCACAGAAATACTCATTGGCTGATTGCGCAGAGGACCCAGATGGGCCGATGAGCGCGATCGCACCTCGATCATTCTGAAAGAGAAGATTCTCAGCCAGTGAGCGCACGGGAGCTACTTCATCGCTTTGACCAATGTGGCAACTGGCACCTACCACAAGAGGATACCTTTGGCTGGGCAGGAGATCTGCTCCCGCATCGAATGCAGCCTCTCCTGATCTATACAAGATGTTGCAGTAGTTGAGGCCATTGGCACCGGTTGATTGCCCTATCAACATTAGCTTCCCCGCGTCAATGGCACTGCATATTGCCGATTTCCGCTCAACGTCCGAATCATAATCCGAATGAGACATCTTCAACGAGTTGAAATCAGGTGGAATATAGTTCTCAACCAAATTGTCAATTGATCCGGACACTCTTTCTGGGGTCGGAAGTAAAGGCGTTCTATCAAGGTCCCCTGCGACGAAGAGGACATCTTTGTGCCAATCACCATTGAATTCCTGATTTGACTCACATGATCTGGCGAATTCATACTCCAGAAGCTTCTCGCGATAGTCGGCGATTTCCGCAGTAGAAGTAACGGGTAGTCGTCCAAGGATTAGATTCGGGCAGATATCAGAACCGGGTACTCCTTCTATGCCCTCTGTCGTAAGCTCGACATAGGCATTGTCGCAAGCGGCTGTGTGGCCCCAGTAGTCCACTTCATATATCGATGGGACGAAGTTATCTTGGCTGGAATTTGCATTGGTCGCGCCGCGGGTGTGTCCGGAATTTTGTGTAAGCGACCGGTTCACGTTGTTTAGATCCTTC
>CAZGMK010000053.1:0-13355 GCA_964526835.1 uncultured Ignavibacteriales bacterium | reverse complement strand
TCGTTCGGAATGACCTGGCGTCTTCGCTCGGAACAGACCGGCGGAATCGTCGGAACAGGCACCCACCATTCCTCAATCTTCGCTAGATCGGCCCCTTCAGTCTTCAGAGCTGCGTGAAGATCGCGATAATCCTTATCTTGGCCGGCCGAAACTAGCCCTGGAACGTTCTCCGCGACAGCAATTGGCGGCATTTCATCCATCTCATCCATCACCCTCAACCAATGCCATACCGAACCGCTTCGTGAACTCCTGATCCCGCTGAGCTTCCCTGCGAGGGACAGATCTTGGCACGGAAAACTACCCCAGGACAGATGCGCCCAGGGGACATTCATGCCGCGGACTTCCTCAATTGGCCCCAAGTGAAAGTACTCACCACTGTGATTTGCCCTATAAACCGCCGCCTTCTTTGGGCAGATATCATTTGCCCAGATGGTTCTGAATCCAGGCTTAAGACCAGCAGTCACCAGTCCACTGCCAGCGAAGAAATCAAGGAGTGTCGCTTTGTCTTCATCAACGCTCATTGCGACTTGCGATCCTCACCAAGGGGAATAACTGATTCCGCTAGCTCCAAATGAGATAGTGTTTTGATACATAGTCGTCAATCACATGTTGATGGAACTACGGCCCAGTGGCTCCTGAGTGGCGGTTACCCCAGCCTCTCGCTCCCGGCTATCCCCTTACTCTCTCCGTCAGAAAATCGATGATCTCGGGGGTTTTCATCCGCTTTTGCTCCATGCTGTCGCGATCACGGACAGTCATGGTCTCGTCTTCGAGAGTCTGGCCGTCGACGGTGATACAGAACGGAGTCCCGGCCTCATCCATGCGCGCATAACGCCGCCCCACCGCCCCGCTCACATCGTAGAAGACCTTGAAATGCCGGCCCAGCTCCTTGTAGACCTTCTCGGCGAACTCGGGCATGCCATCCTTCTTGACCAGCGGGAAGACCGCCGCCTTGATCGGCGCGATCTTCGGCGAGATGCGCAGGAAGACACGTTTCTCGCCTTTGATTTCCACTTCGTCGTAGGCGTCGACCAGGATAGTCAGCAGCGTCCGGTCGCAGCCGGCGGAAGTCTCGATGATGTACGGGATGAACTTCTCCTTGTAGCGATCATCCTGGTAGCGCAGGTCCTTCCTGGTGGCTTCCATGTGGCGGCTCAGGTCGAAGTCGGTCCGGTTGTGTACTCCCTCCAGCTCCTGCCAGCCAAAGGGGAATTCGTATTCGATATCATAGGCGGTCTTGGCGTAGTGGGCCAGTTCGTCCGGGCCGTGCTCGTGCCAGCGTAGCTTTTCCATGTTGATGCCCAGCGCCTTGTACCATTCCCAGCGTTGCTCGCGCCAGTACTCGAACCAGCGGTCATCTTCCTCCGGCGCCACGAAGTACTGCATCTCCATCTGCTCGAATTCGCGGGTACGAAAGATGAAGTTACCCGGAGTAATCTCATTACGGAAGGCCTTGCCGATCTGGGCGATGCCGAAGGGAATCTTCTGTCGCGACGAGTTCTTGACATTGAGGAAGTTCACGTAGATGCCCTGGGCCGTCTCCGGGCGCATGTAGATCACCGAGCCGGAGTCCTCCACCGGGCCCATGAAGGTCTTGAACATCAGGTTGAACTGCTTGACCTCGGTTAGCTCGCACTGGTTCTCGATGGGGCTTTTGGACGGTTTTTGCGGGCAACGGGCTTCTTCCAGCTTGTCGGCCCGAAAGCGGGCCTTGCACTTCTTGCAGTCGACCATCGGGTCATTGAACAGGTCGACATGCCCAGAGGTCTTCCAGACCTCGGGATGCATCAGGATGGCCGCGTCGACGCCCTCGATGTCGTCGCGGCGGGCGGTCATCGAGTCCCACCAGAAGGTCTTCAGGTTGCGCTTGAGTTCGGATCCGAGCGGGCCGTAGTCCCAGCACGATGCCAGGCCGCCGTATATTTCGGAGGAGGGGAAGACGTAGCCGCGCCGCTTGCACAGCGAGGTCAGCTTGTCCATAAGGTCGTTCTGTTTGCTCTTGGCCATGTTCGACTTTCGACTAAGACAAATTAGTGTTTTTCAACTTCTGCAAAAACTCCAGCGATTTGAGGTCATCGTTCAGGTCGGCCTGGTAGCGGACGAACCTCGTGAGCGCCTCCAGCAGCAGGGAGGCTTCCTTGTATCCGATCGGCATCGTGGCGGCCCGGCTTAGTCCGGACTTCTGCAGGAAGGCCAGCTTGCTCAGGGCCCCGACCGAAAGCCGAATATACTCATCCCCGGCTGTCTGGCAAGCATCGCAGACCATTCCGCCTCGCGCCGGCACAAATGTCACCGTCGCAGTCTCATCACGCCGGTCAGTCGCGTCACGGTCGCACATCACACAGTGATCCAGCGAAGGATGGTATCCCAGGCGGGACAGTGTCCTCAGAAAGAAGGCAAGAAACAGGGACGGCAGCGACCGTCTGTCGGCCATATCGATGTACTTGAGATAAGCGTTGAAATAGTCGTACAGTTCGACCTGAGCTTCTTCCTCGGGGAGCAGTAGATACAGCAGTTCACAGGCGGCCGAGCCGAAAGCCAGCCGTCCTAGGCTGCCCTCCTTCTCGAATCGACGTTGTTCGACCAGGTCAATCGATGACAGGTAACCGCGCGACTCCTTCTCGGATGCATAGTATGTCAGTTCCAGTGGCGAAAACGGGTGCAGCCGCCCGCGGCGGGACTTGATCGATCGTCCACCCCGGTCCACCAGCGGCAGCCTGCCGCTCCGTCGGGTGAAGAAGACGACAGTCCGCGATGACTCGGACCAGTTGAAGGCTTTCAGCAAGATGGCCTCGGATTTGTGCAGGGCCATGATGGTCAGCGGTGGTGGTAGAAGTAGACAGTCTCATCGGGCCGCGCCATACGATAGCGGATACGGGCGACCTGCTCGATGTAGCGTGGATTGGTCTGGAGCATTTTCTTCAGCCGCTGCGTGTCGATGAGCTGGATTACGAGGGCGCGATTGGTTTCGATGAGGCGTCCCTTCTCCAGGTGCAGGCGGATAATCCGCGGGATGCTATAGCTGCCCACCATCGTGGTCCAGGTGAGCCACAGGCCTACGATCAGGCCGCCGATCTGCACTATGCGGCGTCGCTGACGGGCGTCGGCGGTCGACAGCCTGCGGCTTAGATTGTGAGCCAGCGGACCCAGAAGAGTCCTCTTCTGACGAACTTTTCGCGGCATGCCAGGATGTTACATGCGGACAGGTATACCTGGCAACAAAAAAGCATCAGGGATAGGCGGTCATCTGGAAAGCATATCCGAACTTGACTGTTTTGAAATACTCCCCGTCAATCGGGAAGATGACCCGAAAACCGACCCCGAATAGCTTACCGCTGCTCCGAACGCCGATTTGCAGCCAGTGAGCCGTGCGGTCGCCTACCGAGCCGTCGTGCGTCGGGACATAGTGTCCGGAGAGTGAGCCGAAGGCCGATACGCCGCCGAGATCGGACACGCCGGAGAAACCTTAATCAAAGATGACTTCCGTCTCCAGTTCTGAGGCGACCGAGACCATGACTTCCATACCCAGGTCAAAGAAGGTGTGGGTCTTCCCGTGATTCGAACCGATATGAGCCATGCCTCCGATGGTCAGGTGCTCATCGGCAAACGAACTCATTCGCGAGGCGTCGCTGACAAGTCCCTGCGATCGCGCGTCGTCGCCGCCGCTGCCCAGTGGTAATCTACACCCGAACTCCCAGTAGTTGATCCCCCGGCCGGTCAGGTCGATTCCAAACATGGGGCTTCCTACGAAATCATTGGGATCGCCCTGGCCGTCGGTATATTTGACCGCCGAGAATGACCACTGTCAGAACAGGCCCAGTTCTGAACTTAGCGGAATACGAAAAGCAGCGGCATGAACGCCCGATGAGATGTTCATATTCTTCGGTGGTTCCCGATCGAGTCGCAGGAAATCCCAGTAGATGGCACGCCGGTCGGAACGCTCAAAGGCCGGAAGAAGGCCGGCCGCAATAGTGCTGGACGGAGTGGCAAGGCACCCCATCAGCAGAGACGCAAGGACGGTTGCGGCGACAGGCAGGTTCTTAACAACGTCAATCTCCCCAGGCTGTGGTGAGAGTGAAGGATGCCGTGTAATTGACATACTGGTAAACGAGTTGGTCGAGCGGGACCGTCAAATGGAATCCCGGACGAATCGAGTGACGTGTCAGAACGATCCCGGCGGCGAGTTGGTGGGTGGACCGATCATCGGATTCACCTCTTTCGGTCATCGCGAATCTGCCATGGAACCTCATCCAGAGACGGAACAAGTCGTTGCCGGTCTCCGCCTCAATTCCATAACCCACCAGCGCCTCCGAGGCCCTCTCGACTCCATGCAGGTACGGAAGGTTGCCGCTCTTATCCCCGGTCGGTATGGCGTAAGCGAGGTCCAGAGTCCAGATGAACCTTGTCCGGCCACCGACATGGCCGGAGTGAACCTGGGCGGTGAAGGTGAGAAAATCCGGAGCGAAGTGCTCGGCACGCATTGGATCAGCGACCAACGGACGGATGCTCGCAGCTCCCTCTGAAGCCGCCGGCAGGTTCAGCCCGAGGTTGAACCAGAGATTATCCCTGGTAGCTACTTCTACGCCCAGATATGGGTTGCCGGTCAGGTCGTCGGGGTCTTGTCCATCAGTCCATTCCTCAGCCCAGTAGCAGAACTGCCCGGTGAGGTACAGCTCCCGGGCGGCGCGCACCCTGTAACCGACCGCGTGAATACCCGAAGTCCAGGTTCGACTTGTCTCCATACTCCGGCGTACCTTAGTGAATTCATAGCCGACACTGTAATCCGCACTCCGATCGACAAACGACGGCGGCCCCGCCCAGGTTACACCCGACGCCGCAAGCACCATGGCAAGCCCAAGAATCCCCAATCGCATGTTCATAGTCCCTACTCCTGCAACTATTCCCTATCACAAACCCTCTGCCCAGATCACCATCTCGACGGGCTCTCTCTGTCAATATATAGCGCAGTTTTCAGACGATGTCAAGTGGTGCCATGCTGTATCTATCCGCACACATCGCAAATATCGCGACACGTGTCCATCAAAGCGACTATCACTTGACTTGAGCATGACCGCGTAGTATCATGCATGCACGTGGTGAGATTGGCGTTAACTCACCGCGGGCCACCCCACCCAAGCAGCCCAGACCAGCCAAGAGGCAGAGTCGTATTCCGGTGATCGCAGCGTGATACCAGGCGCTCGGCAGGTACGAGCGATGGTGCAGTTACGCTGAAGATGTCGCGTGAGACCGTGTGACCGAACGAGCGCCACACGGCCCATGGATGAGTATGCCCTCGTAGCAAACGCAAGGCGACAGGAGTATGCCCACGCAGGGACGACACCAGCACGAACCCGGCGTTCGTGCAACTCGACCAGACACATCCGGCGGACGCGACCCGCCCGGCGATGATTTTCGCCGAACAGTGTGACAAGGTCGCGGCCCGGACCGATTCGGAACCGCGACGCAACATGCAACGCTCAAATGAGGATGGGAACGTGAAGATCAGACTATCGAGATGGATGTCCATGCTGTTGGTGACTGCCGTGATGCTCGCGACGGCAGCCGGCGGCTTCGCGGCGGACCAACCCTGGGTGCACATGAAGCTATACGATGGAGGAGAACTGCAAGGCCAGTGGTTCGGATACGTCGGCTTCAATGAAGTTCAGATGTCGGTCGGCGTCGGACACTGGATGAGGTTGAGTATCCAGGATGCGGGAACAGACAACTGCCCCGGGGGCGGTAACTGCACAGGTGGCGCTTCGAACCGCTGGGAAGTGCAAGTCTCACACGGAGCCGGCATCGGTATGGGTTGGGAGCTGTTTCTCGGCATCGGGACACCAGGGGTAATCTGCGAATCGGAAACCGATCGTGCCTATACTCTCGTGCAGGACTGTCCGTCAACCCTGTACCTTGCATCCGGGTCGGCGCTGGGTGTCCATGATTTTGCCGTCGAATTCCTGCCTGACTCCACTGCATCTACCGGCGCTTGTTGCGGCAACTGGCCGGGGCCGGGATGTGTCGAGGTAACTGAGGACCAATGCACCGACCTGGGGGGGACCTGGCAGGGCGGCGCCACTACGTGCGCCTCGGCAGGTTGTGGCCCGACAATCGACAATGTCCCCGCCCTGAATGTGCTCGGTCTGGCCCTGCTGACCACGCTCATGATCGGCGGAGGCCTGGTCTACATGCGTTCCAGACGCCGGGAGGACGTCTAGAAAGCTGATAGGGGGCTGCGACCGTAAGAGAACCTCACCGCCATCACAGGCGCTCGGGCAACGCCAATGCCCGAGCGCCGTTTCTGTCTCGACGTATCGGCCTGTTCAAATGCTGAGCATGACGATTATAGTCCCATCCGCCTTAAACTCTCGTCCCGGTCGACCGATAAACCTACAAGACCAGCAGGTAAGCCGAACAGCGAGTGTAATGCCCAGAATTGATCAACTTCTGAGAATCATGGAATCGGCCGGGGCCTCGGATTTGCACCTGGCCGCGGGCTCTGTACTCATGATTCGGGCTGACGGGAGACTTGAAAAGACCCGACACCATCGCCTCAGCAGTGATGAAGTAAAGCGTCTGACCCGGGAGATACTGTCCGATGGCCGGTCTATGAGAGTAACGGTCCAGCTCGATGGATTCTATGAGAAGATGCAGACCGATCAATCGGAATCAGCGGGAGTGTGAATCAGATGGATTCGGATTCCAGGAGACTCAGACTCGATGAAATCCTCGTGCGCGAAGGCCTGATCTCCCAGGACCAGATCAACGACGCTCTGACCCGCCAGCAAGCTCACGGCGGTAAGCTGGGTTCACAGCTGCTCTATCATCGTTATCTTGATGAACCAGCGCTGGTGCGCGCCCTCTCGTTGCAGTTCGGTTGCGAAGGCGTCGTCTTATCCGATCTGGAAATCCCGCCCGACGCCATCGCTATGATTCCACAGAGAGTGGCGCTGGCCCGGCGCGTGATGCCGCTTTCCTACGATGCCGACAAGCGCCTGCTGAAGGTCGCGGTGCCTGATCCACACGATGCGTCTCTGCGCGATGAACTACGCTTCATCATCAAGGAGAAGAAGATCAAGCTCCAGCTTTATGTCGCGGCCGAGCTGTCATTGCAGACAGCCATCGCCAAGCACTACGAGGGCCGGGACATCACGCTGGAGGATGCCCCGCAACTCGATACCACCGACACCCTCACAGATACCGGGGACACGCCGGTAGCCGAAAGCGCCGAACCGGCACCGGTCGACCAGGCGCCACCGGGAAACCGTGGTGATATCCTGCTGGTGACCGACGAGGAATACGCCGGCTCGGTCCTGCAATCCCTGCTGGAACGCGACCATTACACGGTGACAGTTACCAACTCGGCCGACGATGCCATTGATCTTTTGGCCGGGCGCGTCTTTCACACCGTGTTCATCAAGGATACGGTCCCGGGCGACTATCTCGATCTGATCGATCGGCTGCGCAAGATCAGTCCGCGCACCGTGGTCCGGTATTACGAGTCGGCATCGGCCCTGTTGTTGAACCAGGATTCAATCACCGCCGATGGAGACCTGCTAGTCAGCAATCTCGAGATGTTCACGTCGCTGCTGGCCCTCAAGGATCGCCTGCCGGACAATCACAGCGGGGCAGTGGGACGATTGGCCGACAGGCTGTGCCGACGTCTGGGCCTGCCCGAACGGCTGCGTCTGCGGGTGGTCACCGCCGGCTACCTGCACGACCTCGCACGCTACTACTATCACCTCAACGGCGATCAGGATCAACGAAAGGTGATCAAGCTCACCGCCAACCTCATGAAGGCGGTCAATTACTCGCCGGTGATCTCTGAGATGCTGCGGTCGATGTACAAGGACCTGAAGGGGAAGTACACCAAGCGATTGCCGGAGGAAATCCTGGGCGGCAATATCCTGACTATCGTCGACCTGTTCTGTGAAAGTGGCGGCGCCGACCAGAACCTCTCGCTGGACCGCTTCGATGTCATCAAGGCCAAGTATAGCGACGTCACCGGCAGACTACTGCTGGCTGAGGTCGTTGAGTCCTTCTGCGAGATGATCGAAGAGGACATCCTGGCCGAGGACCGTGGCGAGCCGGCCCGCCAGGTGATGATCTACGCTGACCCGCCGGGCGCCGCCTACCCGTTTCAACAGCGACTGCACCGGGAACACTACGGCACTGTTATCGCGCCGACGTCGGAGGCTATCGCCACGCTCTGCGAACGTCGCAATCCTGACTGCCTCATCCTTCAGCTTCACGGCGAGCCGGGACAGGTAACCAGCTTTGTTCAGATGCTCGCAGGACTCGGGATAGACTACGGCGCCATACCGACTGTCGTCCTCGTAAGCGGCTGTTCGGCGGCGGAACTCACCGGCCTGCTCGACTCCGGCATTCAGGATGTCCTCGCGCACGACATGAATTTCGATCTTCTTGTCGGCCGTCTGGGCAAGCTCTTCCGAACGGAGGCGGATGACTACATCACCGGCCGCATGCCGAAGCAACCGTCGCGGGGTACGCAGGGTCGCCTGACCGACATGAATCTGATCGACCTGCTGCAGGCGCTTGGACCGAGCCGCAAGACCGTGCGGTTGATTGTCACTCCCGATGATGGCGAGGACAAGCTGATCGTCTTCCTCAACCAGGGAGCGATCACCTTTGCGCAGTATGGTCCCACGCTCGGGGCCGAGGCGGTCTACCCGGCCCTGGGCTGGACCGATGGCTCCTGGTGGGTACAGCCGTGGAGCAAGGAGAACCTGCCGGAACCCAATGTCGATCAGTCCAACGAGTCGATCATGATGGAGGGGTGTCGGCTGATCGACGAAGGGGCCCGCCGCAAGACCTGAACAGCGGTCAACATCCAACCGCCAGGCATGGCCGAGAGCACTCAATGCGAGCGCGCTGGGAGGCCGACTGTGTGCTCAGCCCCGAGCCGGGTCACGTGCGGTTCGCCTCCGGCTTCGACAAGCTCCCGTTATCAGCCCGAGTCCAAACAGAACACCCTTGGCTCACGTTCCACCTGTATCGGGGGAGGGTCTGTCCCAAACCGCTTGACTTCGGCGTCTGTGAAAGTAGATTTGGCGTATGTCGCACGATAAACATCAGGCGTTTTTTGATCAACTGGCCGATGAATGGGATTTGAACTTCACGGCTGAGGACCTCGAACGACTCCGGCACCATATCCCCAAACTTGGGGCTAGGCCGGGCATGGATGTCCTGGACCTGGGATGCGGTACGGGTGTTCTCTTTGATCTGCTCCGTCGCGAGGTCGGCGAGGAAGGCTCGGTCACGGGTGTGGACTTCTCGCTGCGGATGGCCCTTCAGGCCCACCGCAATTTTCCATTTCCCAATGTCAATGTAGTCGATGCCGATGTCACGCAGCTGCCGTTCCCTGCGGACGCCTTCGATTTGGCTGTAGCTTTTGCGGCGTTTCCACACTTCGAGGACAAGAGGGAAACACTGCGGGCCATGCATCGCGTTCTCAAGCCCGGCGCCCACTTTTTCGTCCTGCACCTGGCATCATCCAGGGAACTCTCCGATATGCACCGCCAGGTAGGCGGAATCGTGGCTGAGGATCTCATCCCGAACGCCGATGAACTCACGGCAATGTTCGATCAGACCGGGTTTGCCGACGTGCGAATACAGGACCACAAGGGCTTCTACCTGGCCTCGGCCGTCAATACCAAATAGCCTCCCATGCAATCGTCAGCTCGCTTCGCCGCGCACACAGCTCTATACCTGGCTCTGGCGGTGCTGTTGCCGATCGGCTTTCATGCCTTTGGCATGGCCGGACGCATCCTGCTGCCCATGCATATCCCGGTGCTGCTGGCCGGATTCATCATAGGGCCGTATTGCGGTGTACTGGTCGGACTGCTGGCCCCGGGCCTCTCACACCTCTTGACCGGTATGCCGCCGACCTACGCCGTGCCGCTCATGTCGCTCGAACTTCCCATGTACGGCCTGGTAGCGGGCGTGGCCTATAATCGCCTGCGGCTGAATATCTACATCGCCCTGGTGGCGGCCATGCTGGTGGGACGCCTGATGTTCGGAGCAGGACTGTTCGCTCTGGGGATATTCATGGATCTGCCTTACTCGGCCGCGGCTTTCTTCAGCACTGGCGGGGCACTCTGGACCGGTTTGCCCGGAATAATCGTGCAGATCATAATCATACCCCCGATTGTCGCAGCCGTACATCGCCGCAGGTCCGCGGTTCCCGAGGCCCCGGCGGGAGGCGATCAGGCATGAACCCTGTCCACCCGAGCGAGTCACCCTGCCACAATTGTACCGCAGCCGACGCATGCATCTTCGCCGGCCTGGAGCCCAGGCATCAGCGCCGCCTCGATCGCGCCATCCGCATCTACCGGATCGAACGGGGCCAAGGTATATTCTACGAGGGCAGCCCGGCTCTCGCGGTTCAGTGCATCATCGACGGGAGCGTTAAACTGCAGAAGACTGGCCAGAGGCAGGAACCCTATGTCATCCGGCTGCTGGGCGCGGGCGACATCCTGAGTTACCATCCGGTGTTGGCCGACGAAGTTTATTCGGCCACCGCCGAGGCAGTCAGCACTACCACCCTCTGCAGCATCCCCCGCGAGGCTTTCCTTGGTCTTATCAATGGCTCGGCCGAGCTGTCCCGCCGCTTCCTCGCCAAGTTCGGAGTCGAACTCCGCATCTCTGAAGAGCAGACAATCGCAATTTCGCAGCAATCGGTGCGTCAGCGCACCGCCCGGCTGCTTCTTTATCTGATGAGGAAGTGCCGCTACGACAGTCATCACGGCGACTAAATCCGCTGCGAACTGAGCCGAGCGGAAATGGCTCAGATGGTGGGCACAACTCCAGAGACCTTCTCGCGCACCCTGCGCAGCATAGCCGCGGAGGGAGTCATTGAGGTTGATCGACTCAGTATTCGCATCCGCAACCCGCAGAGCCTGCATAGAATCGCAGGCGCGACACATTCTTGAGCGTGATCAAGTGTGCTCTTAACCACCGTCATTTTCTCCCTGGCGCGCAGGCGATGTACTAGGTCGTTGGACAATTAGTGTAATCCCGGCAGCCTGCGCCGGGCCTCATCCCGACGTGGCTTACGGCCGTCTCCGAGCGCCAGGTTGTCTATGCCGACCCGCAAATGATAGATCATCACACGCGCCGCAATTTCTCGAAATCCAATACGGAAGGTCAATTCAAGATCAATGACTCGGAGCGAACTGTGTTCGTCAAGGGAGGTGATACCGCCAAAGACTGTTAGCGCGCAGCTGCTGCTGCATTAGTCACACACCCCGCCTCAAATGGAGAGAATCATGAAAAGACTCCTCACTACCATTCTTGTTCTGTCCCTGCTGATCGGCAGTATGGCGCTGGCCGAAGAGTATCTGAATGTTGATCGGCAGAAGTACATCAATGATGCCCCCAGCTTCCTTGGCTGGGTGCCGGATCGGTTCATTGTCATCCTGAGCGATCAGGCCAAGGTCGATCATAAGAAGGACATGGGTTCGTCGATCGCCCTTTCGGATGTAGACGGATTCGACGACCTGGCTCTGCAGTTTGGCGTAATTGTCCTCCGGCCGCAGTTCCCGGGTTCCGATGCGGGACGCATGGCGACGTCGGACCAGACCCGGAGCCTGGCGCGCCACTACAAAGTCACCTTCACCGCTGGTGAGCTTGAAGACGCCATGGCGGCCTACGAGGCCCATCCGATGGTAGAACGGGTAGAACCCATAGGCATTCACACTCTCTTCGCGGTTCCCAACGACACTTACTATGATGATCCGCCGCCGGAGTATCCCCATGATCAGTGGCATTACTGGGATAGCTACGGCATCAGGGCTGATCAGGCGTGGGACAGCGAGACCGGCGATCAGACCGTTATCGTTGGCGATCTGGATATCGGAACGAAGTATGACCATGGTGACCTCGGCGGCAGTAACCCTCCGGGTCCCAATGACGCCAGCACCAACGGAAACATCTGGGTTAACACCAATGAGATTCCCGGCAACGGTATCGATGACGACGGCAACGGATACGTCGACGATATCATCGGCTGGGACTTCGTTGAGAGCACCGACTGGTACTCCTACCAGTGCATCGATCTGGATTGCGGCGGGGCGGACAATGACCCCTCCGATGGCGACGGACATGGCACTCACACCGCCGGCACCATCGCGGCGATCACCAATAACGGCTACTGCGTGGCCGGCGTCGCCGGTGGTTTCGGAGATGGCACCTACAGCGGCGGTGGCAACGGGGTGAAGATCGTCCCGTGCCGGATCGGCTATGTCCTCGATTACTGGATTTACGGCGCCACCGGCGTAGTCATTATGGACTATGTGGCCGAGGCTATGTATAACATGGCCGAGTTGAAGGCGAGTGGCTGGAACGTGGCGGCCATCAACTGCTCGTTCGGCTCGTCGAACAGCGGCGGTCTCGGCGCTGCTGCCGACTACCTTATAGCGCAGGACGTCGTTGTCGTCGTGGCGGCCGGTAACTCGTCCTCCTCCAGCCCCGACTATCTGGGCAGCCGGGGTGACTGCCTCGATGTCGGCGCAACCGACCAAAGCGGCAATAACGCCAGCTTCACCAACTACGGCTCGTGGGTCGATGTTGCTGCGCCCGGTGTCGAAGTGCTCAGCACGATCACCGATCCAGGTGACCCGACCAGCGATTATATTGCATACATGGACGGTACTTCAATGGCAGCTCCGCATGTCGCCGGTGTCGTGGGCCTGCTCGAATCGTTCAATCCGTCCCTGAGCGCGGCAGACAAGATAGCCATTATTACCGACCCCGCCAACTGCAATCCCTACGGCGGCAACCGCGATCTCGGCGCCGGCATTGTCGATGCCCGTAAGTGCCTCGATGCGGCCGGCGGCGGCTGCGATCTGGCGGCCGATTTCTCCGGCAGCCCGACCTCAGGGTGTGCTTCGCTGACGGTCGGCTTCACCGATCTGTCGACCGGTATCGGAATCGACGGCTGGTCGTGGACCTTCGGCGATGGGGCTTTTCCAAAAACCTCAGATTGTAGGTGTTTTTTGGTGCTATTGATTTTAGAGTTTGTGTGTTGATGAGTTTGTAATGAAGAGAGGAGTAGTAGGGTTTGGCGAAGTACATATCGGACAAAGCCAGTCAGACATTATTCGTAGCGGGCTCTTTGGAGAGTCTTCTTCCGGATCATTCGGTTGCCCGGGTTATCTGGGCGGGTTTAGGTGGATTTGATTTTAGTGGTTTTGATTCAGCCTACAGTAATGATGTTGAGGGTCGTCCGGCGGTCGATCCCCGTCGGCTGACGGCGGTTTGGATTTTGTCTGCACTTCGCGGAGTTAGAGCGGTTCTCAGAATAACGTTCCGATTGCAGCGGTTCTTTGAGTTTTGTC
>CAZGMK010000052.1:0-16987 GCA_964526835.1 uncultured Ignavibacteriales bacterium | reverse complement strand
GGACGAGCAAGACTCGCACTGGATAATGCCCCAACAGAATGAATCACTCCACTAGTGCCACGGTTTGTAACGAGCCCCGAGCAGCCAAGCGAGCCGATCGGCTCGGTTTTCGTATGAACCGTAGTGAGTGTAAGTGTGACCTATGACTTGTTCCCATGCTAAACTCCCTATGACATCGGCCCAACCAGAGCGCACTTGCTGCCAATAATGGGCCGTTTCGTGAAACCAAAGATATTCGTTGTAGTAGGGTTGCTTCTCCGCAACCTCGTCAATCTGGTTAACTAGTATGTTCCTGCCGAAACCTGCAAAACCCTTAGAAGCCCCAATGTGCGTGAGAACTGTTCCATAGAAGCCTCCGCTTCGATATACGGGTATGTGGCGAACGTTCTGGCTTTCTGCGGCTGAACGCAGCACGCGCCCGTCGATACCCTCAGGAGGCGCAACTGCCCCGCCCATAATGGCCACGTTTGCAAAGCCTGTCGACACTCCTCCGGCAAAACCGTATCGCATGTTAGCTTCCAAGTTCTCAAACATGTTGCGTTTATGCGAGAGATTTGTCGTGACTCCACCAATCCCTGCGCTCAACATACCGGAAAAGCCAGTGTGCAGGAGCTCATCCGCAACATTAACGAGCCGCGGCGCTTTGCTGCGGCCTTCGGCTGACGCGGGAGCGGGCGGGATAAGGGAAATCGTCCCGGGATAGAGGTGTCGAATTACGAGTTGCCGTTATGTCTCAGCGCCTCTTTCAAGCGCTCCCGATCCTCCGCCGAGACGGCCCATTTCCAACCGACAACGAGAGCGAATACCGATACAATCAGAACGTTCGCGATCAGGCCGGACCATGTATCGCACGGTATCACCAGGCGGAGGGTCAGCCCGGTGAGAGCGACCAGGGCCGCCGCAGACATGCCCGGCAGTAGCAGCGTTCGCAAGCTCGCGAACGGCGGCACTCCAAGGGCCCGGCGGATGATCACGGGATAGAGAATCACATAGAGCACGACCTGCGTTGCCATCGCCGCGATTGCCATTCCGGTCAGACCATACTCGCGAACCAACAGCACCGCCAGGACCACCTTCGCTACAGCCTCGACAGCCAGAAATCGCAGCAGCCAACTGTGTTTCGAGATTCCGAACAACACTGCCTCGCCGATGGTCTGCGGCAGCGAGAAAGCGCCACCTATCGCCAGCAGTATCAGCACCGTGCCCGCCGCCGCGAAGTCGGCCGGAAGCCACAGCATGACGAAATCATCGGCGTAGACAACGATTCCCGTACACACCGCAAAAGCCAGCCAGGCCAGGTAGCGCAGGCCCTCCAGGTAGATGGCTCTAATCCTGTCCGGGTCAGATTCCGTACTGAGTTGCGAGATAGCGGGAATCAAGGGTCCGCCGATGCCATGCAGGGCCAGGCGCAATTGCTGAACGACTTGCGCCCCGGCCCGGTAAATGCCGCCGGCTGCGGTCGAGACCATGGCTCCCAGTAGGGGGCCGTCGGTATTGAGCAGGACAACCCAGCAGAGCGTGATGCTGAGCGAGACCCGCGAGTAGCTCAGCAGTTCGCGCGCCGAATGACGGTTGGCCTGGCCCGGGTCGAAGTGAAGAGCAGGGAAGATGCGTCGAGTCAGGAGAACCCCGGTCAGTTGTCGGAGGAGGTTGACCCCGAATACAATCGCGGCGAGGTGCTGCAGAGTGCCACCCAGGTAGAGTGCGGCTACAAGTGCACCGGCCCTCACAATATCCTCGATCAGCCCCAGCCAGCGGTCGAGGTCGGTTCGCTGGAAGGCCTCCAGGCTGCCGCCAAAGGGTAGTAACCAGAAGCTCACCATCAGGTATCCGCCGAGTATGACCAGAGCGTCCCGGGCCTGAACGTGCAGGTCGCGTTGGCTGAAGTCGAACAACTGGTCCAGAAGACCGCTGAATCCCCACACCACCAGCATGGCCACGAGACCGAGGCCGAAGAAGATAACATTGGCCGTATTCAGGATACGGTTTACAGCAGGAGCATCGTCCTGTCCGAGGTGCTTCGAAACGAATCTCACGACCGCCGAGCCGAGTCCCAGGTCGAGCAGCGAAAAATAGCTCACCACCTGGAACAGGATGACCCATACACCGTAGACAGGCGCACCCATCAGCCGGGTCAGCAGGGGAACCATGACAAATGTCAGGGCCAGCCGCCCGGCCATAACCAGCCAGGAAGTATAGACATTCGTTACGTACTGTTTCGCAAGCGGCCTCAAGGGAACTCCACAGCAAGATGATGCGACGCCAATCTAATCCGGTTGGCGGCTCGGTTCAAACTCAATATCCGGCCGGTTTGTAGTTGTTTTGAAGTCACGGCAGGGACACGTTGACGTAGAAAGGAAACAGGAGAGTGCGATGAAGCTGTTATCCTCAGTCTGGTCTCTGAGTTTGGCGGTCGTTCTGGTGGCGTTTGCAGTTCCAGGTCCGCCCATTCAGGCCGGGCAGCCGACCGCTGTTCTTGGTTTTCAGCCCGCTTACACTGATCAATCGATCGAATTACCCTTGCCCGGCTCGATGGGTGGTCCGCGCACATGGCGCGAGATACGATGCCGCCTGTCGATATCGTCGTCCGGCGCCATCGACAGCATCGCCCTGGAGAAGCCCGGCGATTCGATCTGGGTGCGGCGTGTAGCGGATACGCTCATGAAGGTGTCGCTGCGGCCGGCCCATTTCGAAGGGAACCCGGTTCCGTGTCTGCTGCCGGCGTCGATTACGATCAGACCTCGCAGCCCTGTTGCGGAATTGCTGCTTCCCTTCAATCCGAATGGATCGATCCGGATCTACAATGACTACATGCAGTGCCTTCGGGCCAACGGGCTTGAACCGGCCCGGGTCGACAGCTTCCCGCGCTACTTCTTCGAACGATCGGCAGTTGATTCCCTGGTGAACGAACCCCCATATCTACTGGTCAGGTTGGAACTGGACAGTACCGGGAGGCTGATCGGATCCCAGATCGTTGCATCGACTCTACCGGTCTATGATCGACAGATCGTGAACGCGGTCCATTGGGCGGAGTTCTCACCGGCCCGGATCCATGGCGCCGAAGTCGGCGCCCC
The DNA here is from genome assembly GCA_964526835.1 of uncultured Ignavibacteriales bacterium. Classification (GTDB taxonomy): domain Bacteria; phylum Zixibacteria; class MSB-5A5; order GN15; family FEB-12; genus DAOSXA01. Next base: position 13,913 of record CAZGMK010000052.1, on the reverse strand, counting down.
GATGTGGTTGCTGTTCACTGTCTATTCACAGTCTACGTTTCCTGCCCCGGTTTGGCGTACGGCGGAAGTCGAGAACATGAGACTGTGGGAGCGTCTTCGCCTGCGCGCCCTTCCCGACACCGTCGGCCTGATGCATTATCCTGTTCCGCGTCGCGCCAACCCGCTTGTCTGGTCGGCGGATGGGGCGCATGCGAGTATTCGCGATACGGTAAGCGCTGTCCTGAGCGTTGACACGCTTGGCCGAGCCGGCCTTTCGTGGGTGAGCACTGGCAATCCGACGACCCTGTCGGCGATGCGTCGCATCGTCGGAGGGTTGCGCTTCTGGCCGGCGACCGGGTTCGATGGAAGGACTCGGGAGTTCGAGGGACGCATGCGGTTCATCTTCGGCGGCGTGCGGACAGTACGAATGGAGTTTCCGTGGCTGCCGTTGTGATTGCTGTTGTGGGTCATTCGTAACTGCTTGGGATTCAACCCGGTGAGGGATCAGGACCGGGGGGTGTGTTCTTGGGTCCGGAACGCATAACCTGCGTTAATGAGAGCGCGTCTCGCCGCCGGACCTGATGGCCACATTTTAACCTGTTGCCCGACATATGGATACGGGGGGGTGCATGCCGCCCCGCGCAGGCAGGCACGTGTGTTGTCTACAATGTGACGTGAGGCAGGAGTTCTGTTGAGCCGGATGGGAAGAAAGGCGGCTTCCATATGTATAACGAAAGGAACGACTGATGGAGAAGGCAACACGGATTATGAACGCTCTGTCGGCCCTGGTCCTTGTGGTTGCGTTGGTGTATGTTCAGGTCGCAATGGGCTCGCTGATGAGCGACTCGGTGCGAGTCCAGACAGGCCTGGCGGGGCTCGGTTGGGTCGGTTTGAACTGCTGGGCCTGGCTTCATGACCAAGGCGCCGCAGACACTGATACCGAGGCCGGCGGACGTTGAGAATCTAAATACTTAATCGCTTGACATTAATGTCAAAAGATGTTTTATAGGAAAACTGTTTTGGACGGTACTATAAGGAAAGTGGTTTTGAGAGTAGAAGTTACAGCAGGGACACTACTGTTTTTTGCATTTCTGGGGCTGTTTTTTTTCATGCCCGGTCCGGTTGTCGCCGCCGATGATATCGACCCCGAGATCACCGCAAAACTGAGCGCGGGTGATACCACCAGAGCCATCGAACTGCTCAACGCCAGGATAGGACTTGACCCCGGTTATCATGCCAACTACTACACGTTGGGCATGATACACTACAAACGTGAGCAATACGCCAAAGCCGCCGAACAATTCAAGATTGCTGTCGACAAGAAGGGCAACCACTGGCCATCGGTCTATCATCTGGGCCTGTCCTACTTGAAACTGGACAGGATTGATGAGGCCGAGAAGATTATGAAGGAAGGCCGCAAGAAGGCCCGAGGCGACGAGAAGGCCTGGTTTGAGAACGGCTACGGCCTGGTCATGATGGCGCGGGAGAATTATCAGGAGGCTGACCGGGCTTTCCGAGCCGCCCTCATCATCGACGAAGATAATCCGGAGTATCATATTAATCTCGGGGACGCGAACTTCTACCAGGGCATTCCCGCGCTGGCCATCATGGAGTATGAGAGAGCTCTCCAGGCCGATTCCGGCGCCACCGAAGTCTTCTTTCATTGGGCGGAAGCCGCTCTCGAAATGAAGGACTACCAGACCGCTATCGAGAAGCTCCGAATTGTCCTGAAGAAGGACAGTACTTACGCCAACGCATGGATGCGGGCGGGGGGGATATACTTTCGGGCGGCCCTGTCGACGCGTTCCTACGCTGATCGCAAGCAACGCTTTGTCGAGACGATCGGATCCTACAAGAAGTACCTGGAGCTTTCGGGCGCGGAACCAGACTCATCGAATGTTCGCGTGTTTTTCGAGATGGCGATGTCATATGTGAGCATCGGCGGATATGAGGATGCGGTCAAGTACTTCGAGGATGTCCTGTCCATTCCGTACGAGCCGCGCGACGTGTACTTCCATTACGGCAAGGCGCTATGGGGAGTGCGAGACTTCGAAAAGGCCGCCGAAGTCCTCTTGAGGCACCTTGAATGGGTCGAGGGGCAGGGCGAGGACATCAACACTCGCGTGGACGAAAAAGAGATCTTCAGTTACCTTGGCGACTGTTTCTTCTATCGCGAGAACAAGGACTATCGCAAGGCCACCGAGTACTACGAGAAGTCGCTGGCGCAGGACCCCGACCAGAAACGCATTACATATAATGTGGCGGTGGCCCATCATAACTTGAAGAATTTCGGCAAGGCCCTGAAGTTCTATCAGCAGCGAATAGAGTTAGGTGTCGACTCATCGACGGCCGGGGTTGTCAAGAACGCCGGGTACTGTGCTCTCAATATTGCCAACGCGCAGACCGGGGACGAGCCGGTCCAGGAGTTGGAGGATGAACTCGGCGGCGGTTTTGTGGTTGAGGAGGTTTCCGACGAATTCATTGATCCCGACCAGGACTATTATGAGGTGGCAGCGGGTTACCTGCAGGATTATCTGGAGCTGGTTCCTGAGGAAGTCAAGACCGTCCAGCTCCTGGCCAGCACCTACCTTTACCAGTTAGGCGACTGCACCAACGGCGTCAAGTACTATCAGCACCTGCTGTCGCTCGATCCGGGAAGTTGCGAGGCCAGGAAGGCGTTGGGATATGCGTACTTCGGGGGTGTGTGCACCGTCAACTACACGAAGGCTCTTGGACATCTGCGCGATGCCTACACCTGCATATCCGAGAGCCAGGGAGCGTGTGCCGATGTCAACCTGATCCTCTGGATTGCTCAGTGCTACCACCTGCGGGCTGTCGAGAAGGCGCAGGCCCAGGAGGGTGACTTCAAGAACGCCAACGAATGGTACTCCAGGTGTCTGAAGTGCGAGCCCGGAAACGCCGAATGCAAGAAGGGTCGCGATGACACCAGCTACGAATTCTAGAGTCTTTGAAATAACCTATTGGAGAATCAATGGCTGATACCGACAAGAAGAAACCTGCCTCTGGCCGGATTGCGGAGCCCGAGCGCTTCCGCTATATCGGGTTTGAGGTTTATCCCGGCAAGCCGAAGGACTTGTTCAAGTCCGAGGCCGAGCGGGACGAGCTTGTCGAAGCTATTAAGCTCAAGCGCGAGAGTGGTGAGACAATTCGAGAGGAGTGCACCCTGCTTGAGGAGCGGGTGTCGATGTCCGATCGGATCTTCATGGCTCTGGCCTGCCTGGCCATGCTGGCCGCCTTGTTCCTGCCCTGGTTTGCAGTCTACAACGAGGTCGAAGAACAAGTATTGACCAAGGCCCCGACCGAAGAAGCGATTGCGGCGCCCGATGAACAGGGCGTCCTGTCGGAGGACGAACTCCTTGAAGCCGAGGCCGGTACCGCGGTAGAAGGAACGGCTGAGGAACCTGCGATAGCCGAGGCTTTGGAACCTGATGTTCCAGCCGAGGATGTCGGCGCGCGAGCCGGAGTGCAGCAGACCACCGCGAATGAAGAGGTGATTCACGGCTACGTGGCCAAGAAGAGAGTTCGCAAGGAGTACGACCGGGCTTCCGGCATTGGTACAATCGCCTCGCTGGGGTCTATCGGCGGGAGAGTGTTCAGCTCGGGCTTTGTCCTGATTCTGACCGGTCTCATAATGCTGGCGATGATTGTCCTGTCGGCCGTGTTGCCGCTGTACTCACTTTACGGTCTCTTCGGATTGAAGGGGGATGCAGACACCAGGGCGGTCAGGCTGAAGAAGATGCTGCGGTTGAACTGGCTGCCGCTGGTCATGTTTGCTGTAGCCCTTGTACTCTCATTCATCGGCGCCGATTATGGGTTCGATGCCATGTCGTTGTACAGTAGCCTGGGTGGCTCCTATGGCGTGGGCGTGTTTCTCGGTTCCGTGTCATGGGGACCTATCATACTGATTTGCGCCAGCTTACTTCTGGCGGCAAAAGGAATTGAAATCTAATCTGTAACTATATCTGGAGGATAGCAACAAGTGGTTAAACAGACGATTTTCATTACGCTCAATGCCCTGGTCGCCTTTGCCATCGGCTTTGGACTCTGGTACGGCGTATTCCGAACCTCCGAAGATCCTATCCTGCATTCCATTTACCAGGGTGGCCCGCTGGTCGTTCTGCTTATCATGATCCTGGTCATGTGTATCGTGTTTGCGATTGAGCGCTACTTCTCTCTGTATGGCGTGGCGAAGGGCAAGGGTTCGGTGCAGGTCTTCTTCAAGAAGCTCATCACCCTGCTTCAGAACGATGACTATGATGGTGCCTTGGCCGCCTGCGACAAACAGCGCGGCACAACCGCGAATGTCCTGAGGGCCGGTATTGAGCGCTACCGTGAGGTGAAGGGCACTGAGGGCATGGACCCCGAGCACAGGATCGAGTTGACGCAGAACGCCATCGAGGAGGCCAACGCCCTTGAAGGCCCGCTGCTCGAACGAAATCTGATTGCCCTTTCGACCATCGCCTCGATCGCCACTATGGTTGGCCTTCTGGGTACTACCATCGGTATGATCCGCGCCTTTGCTGCGACCGGAAACGTTGAGGGCGGGGTCATCGACGCTACCCAGCTCGCCACCGGTATCTCGGAAGCACTGGTGAACACTGCCGGCGGTCTGGCCTCCGGTATTCTCGGCATTTTCTTCTACAACTTCTTTGTGAACAAAGTGGATGCCTTCAACTACACCACCGATGAAGCCACCTTCGAGGTTTTGCAGATTCTGAAGGAAAAGGAAGGGATATAAGCGATGGCCGGTAAGAAGCGCAGAGTCGCGATCCGAATCGATATGACGCCGATGGTGGATATCGCCTTTCTGCTGCTGATCTTCTATATGGCCACTACGCAGTTCAAGCCGCCGGAAGCCCGAGCGGTGGAGCTGCCGACTTCGCACTCGCAGATTCAGTTACCGGACAAGGGCATCATCAATGTGACCGTTACCGAGCACGACTCGATATACGTTGACTACACCGAAGTAGCCGAGGTCGACATTGATGGTCAGAACGTGGAAACGACGATTCGCCGCGTCCGCAGAGTCGACAAGTACACAGTGGCGCCGGAGATCAACAAGGCTCGAGCCAAGCAACGAAGGTCGCTTATTGTAGTGAAAGCCGACCGGCGCGCCTCGTTCGGGACGATGCAGGATGTGATGGACATGATGAAAGAAAACCATCTGGAGCGCTTCCTGATCATTACCGACCAGGAGTCGGAAGAGAGCTGAGAGCGGCGGCGCCGCACGGAGTTGATACTGAACGACGCGCTGATGACAGCCGTCTGATACATAGAGTGTAACCCTTTCTGGAGAGTAACAATCCATGGCCGGTGAAGTAGCAGAACGAGCACCAAAAGAAGGGAAGAAAGGACTCCGACGACCCAAACGGCGGATTGCGATCCGAATCGACATGACGCCGATGGTCGATATCGCCTTCTTGCTCCTGATATTCTATATGGTGACAACAGTGTTCTCCATGCCCCAGGCGATGGAGATCAACTTGCCTCCGGAGACCGACCATGTCGAGATCGCCGAGTCGAACCTGCTGACTCTCCGCGTGGATGACAAGGGTCGCTACTGGTGGAATTTGAGAAGGGTGAGCCCGGATAACATGCCCGAATTGCTGCCGCCGAACCCGAGATACCCGGATACAACCGAGTATGTGTTCTGGCCGGATACTCTGCGCTCCCTTTTGGTGAGCAAGAATACGGATAACAGCAAGCTGAGCACGCTTATTCAGATTCATCGCGATGCCAACTATGCGGACATGGTCAATATACTGGACGAGATCGACATGATTGAGCGATCCTGGAACTCGTTCACAGCCGAGCGGTTGGGCGTCAAGGTGGCTGATATACCAAAAGACGAAAAGTTCTCATACCGATATGCTATCGGAACATGGGAAGCACGTGACGATAGAATAATTGAAGCCGCCGAGGCCCAATTGGCTGCTGCCCAGGCGGCTCAGGGAGGTGAGTGAAGATGGCCTCCACAAGCGCCCTGTATACGCCGTATGGCAACTACGAGCTGAAATCCAAGTACCAGCGCAATTTCGCATTCGGAACGCTCATAACGCTCGGTTTCGTAGCCCTCATTGTCATTATCGGTTACGCTCTTTCGGCCATGCCGGAGGAGCAGATTGTGGCAGATGGACCGGTGGTCGTCAAGACCGTTGCCGATCTTGGCCCGCCACCGAGTCTGGCTCGCAAGCCCCCGCAGGTAGCCGTGGATGCTCCGAAGGCCGCGGCGCCGAAGGTCGGTATCCCCAAGCCGGTTGCGGATGAAGAGGTGATTGATCAGGATGTGGTCCTTGCCACCCGGGAAGAGCTTGCGGAAATCATAGCCCCGGATATTGCTGCCGGCAGTGATGACGGCCGTGACATCATCGTCGATATCGATGAGGACGATTACCTGCCGGCCCCGGATGAATTCGTCCCGGTTGAAATCTATCCCGAGATGATTTATCAACAGAAACCAGAGTATCCCCGGTTCGCCAGGACCGCCGGCGTTGAAGGTGTTGTCTGGGTTCAGGCTCTGGTCGACAAAGACGGCAGTGTCGTCAAGGCTCAGGTGGGCAAATCATCCGGTACTCCGGCTCTTGATGACGCCGCGGTCGAAGCCGCCTACGGAAATAAGTTCAAACCGGGCATTCAAAATGGTCGTCCGGTCGCCTGTTGGGTTACTTACAAGGTCGAGTTCTCACTCACCCGCGGTGATTGATCTGGGCCGAGCCAGGTTATGTCTGAGGGCGCGGCTCTGACCGCGCCCACCCCTTGACGTCAGAGTATCCTTAACGGGTCAGTGTCCCCGCCCTTATCCCCTCGCGACCTGGCCCCCCGCAAGATAACCCACTGCTATTATGTTATCAGCCGTCGATGTGCCTCTGCCGGGTACCGACGGCCCGGCTCTGCCGGTCGAGTTTGCGTTGAGACGATAGCCGACATGGCCCCCACAGAGCAGGACCATTTATCAAGGGGTTGCTTCAAGGGCCCCGGCCAATCCATGACCAGCTCCTCTGTTCATGATCGGGCGACGCAAGGCATGCCGCCGAGCGGCAAAACAGCTCTCCTCGCGTAGCCGCGGGGCTTGTCTCCGCGGTGCCGGTGGGTCGACCGCGGCATATCAACAAGTCCAATAGACCGTTGGAGGGAAAAGCGCAGGCACCTAACGGCGGTGTGAGGTTTTTCTGGGTCAAACTATCACGACTCGTCGGACAATGGGCTTGCGTAGCCGCTGTTGGCTGGACACGGATCTTTCGATGAGACCACTCAGACTCCCCCGACAGGCAGAGACAGGCCGGGAATCGGAGGGAATCTAGATAGTTTTCTCTTGACGGGGGCACAAATGTGCACTATTATACATTGTGTCTGACAATGTGAAGCCAGGAGTCTTCAAGGAGGAAATATCGATGAATGATTCGTACGACCACCCTCACGACAGTCTGTGGCACGATCGAAGTGATTCAACGGCTGTCGCCTCTGCTGGTGGAAAGCCGACCGCTCTGGAGTCCCCTTATAGCTACCCCAATGCTGGTTCCTGCCCGGACTGCGGCGCCGGAATGGTGCGGCTGGGAAGTTGTCTTACCTGTCCGCTGTGCGGCTTCGGTGCCTGCGGTTGAGAGGCCATGATTGTGAGGGGACTGAGTGGTGGAACGGAGGTTGCCTGGTGATGCGTCTGAGTGATATCGGAAGATGGGGCTTTCCGTCGCGGTTGCTCGATGTCTGGGCCGAGCGGCAGGGGCCGACACTGCTGCCGGTCCAATCGCGGGCTGTCCGTCGCGGATTGCTGGGTTCACCGGAACAGGATGCGGCGAGCGAACCGGTACGCATGATAATCGCGGCCCCCACCTCATCGGGTAAGTCGTTCTGTGCTGAGTTGGCCGCCGTGCGTCAGATAATGGCTCGACGGCGGGCGGTATGGCTGCTGCCGCTCAAGTCGCTTGTCGAGCAGAAGTATCGTCGTTTCGAGGCCACGGTGGGCCGGCTTGGAATCAGGACATTGGCGGTCGATGCCGATCACCCCGAGAACGACCGACGGTTCAGCCGAGGCGACTACCAGATTGCCTTCGCCGTTTACGAGAAGCTGGATGCCCTCCTGAGTCGTCGCCTGGACACCCTCGCTAACATCGGGCTGATCGTGGTCGACGAGCTTCAGACCGTAGCTGAACCGGGGCGAGGAGCGGGACTGGAGCGGTTGTTGACCAAGGTTCGCGCCTCGACCTACCGGCCGTCGTTGCTGGGCCTGTCGGCGGTAATTGATCCGGGAGATGATGGCTCGGCTGATTTGGCCGCCTGGCTGGATGCCGAGGTAGTGGAAGAGTCGCGTCGCCCCGTTGACCTGCTTCGCGGCGTGGCGGCCGAGGGCTCGTTCCGCTATCGTTCTTACAACAGCGGGTTGGAGGACTCCGAGCCCTTCGTCGAGCGGCAGGTCGACCGGACGCCATTTGATACCCTCGTGGAGTTCTTGAAACGACAAATGGAGCCGACGCTGGTTTTCCTCAAGTCGCGGCGTGAGACTGTCGAGGCCGCTCTGCGGCTGGCCGGGTCAGTGAAATGGCCGTCAGCCGAGCAGGCAATCCTGACCCTTTCCGACCTGGAACCGTCATACTTGACTCGATCGCTGGGCCAGGCGCTCCGTCGCGGTGTGGCCTTTCACAATTCTGATCTGTCACCCTCCGAAAGGGCAGTTGTGGAGCAAGCCTTTTGTGATGAACGTGTTAGGGTCGTATTTTCAACTACTACTCTATCTATGGGGGTTGATCTGCCAGCCAGGACGGTGCTGCTGGAGACGGTCAAGTATGCTTCGGGCAGCTATGGCGACACGGTCTCGTTGGTGCCGGTTAGCCGCGCCGAATTCGACAACATGACCGGCCGGGCGGGTCGTCTGGGGCCGGCCGGTGATGGCGGACCAGGGCGCGCTGTCATCCTGGCCGATAACGAGTTCGATCGCGAGGTTCTCTGGAAGTCCTACATTGACGTACGCCGCCCGGAGACGGTTCGATCCGCCTTGCACAGCATGTCGCCGGAGGACTGGCTGTTGAACATGGCCGCCGCCGGACTGATCTGCAGCTACGATGACATCGGCGGCGTGTGGCGGAAGACGCTGGCTGGTCAGCGAGAACCCTGCCCGGGCCGGGAATTCATCGATGCGAGCGTGAGGCTGGTTGACACGGGGATAATGCGCTCGGACGGGAGGCTCCTGACGGTAACCGAGCTCGGGCGCGAGGCCGCGTTGTCCTTTCTTTCGTTCAATCAGATACAGCACTACATTAAAGTTCTGGATGAGCCGCTGCCTGATACCGAATTCGGTTGGATAGCGCTGGCTCTGGGCGCTCCGGACTGGCCGCTGCCGCCGGGGATTCTATCCTCGATGGAATTGGCCGACGGGGGTCCGGTCAGAGTGCTTTTTCAGCAGCAGGGTTGTTCGCCCGAGCAGGCGCGTTTCCTCGTCAACGGGCGCAATCTGCGGCGGCGGCTTTCACGTCGCTCAGCGGCGGCTTTGAAGGCGCTTCTGCTGATGGACCAGTGGCGGGTGCTCACGCCCCTGCAGGAACTGGAACAACGATTCCGAATGCACTCGGGACAAATATCGAGTCTTGGGGAGACCACAGCCCATCTTCTGAATGGCCTGGCGGCACTCGTTGGGGTCCTTCAACCAGATACCCCTCAGGCCGAAAATCTACGCGGGCTTGCCTGGAGTGTCCGCCACGGTTTGCCGCTCAGACTGAGGGAGCTGCATGGGCAATTCAGTGCCGGACTCCACCGAGGTGACCTGGCGGCGCTTGTTCGAGCCGGATTGGACAGCATCCCAGAGCTGGCCCGAGCCTCCACACAGGACATCGTCGAGCTTCTCGGGTCTGAGTGTAAAGCGCAATATATCAATAGAATAGTCGAGGAACTTAAGAAGGAGGTTGAGATGTCGACGAATCCCGCAATCACTGAGAAGACCATTCGGGGAGCCGCCATCGCGGATCCCGGCTATCCGCAACTGATCGAGATAGAGGGAGATTATGATCGCGAGCGTTACCTGGTTCGGATCAATGGCCGCCCGATACGGTTGACCGGAAAATCGTTCAAGTATCTTGCCCGGCTGGCGTATCAGCGTCTGTATGGTCGGGGGGGATGGGTTTTCAAAGAGGATCTGGAGGCCGGATTCAATCAGGCTCGCTACCTGTATCGGATGAAGAGCGAGATCAATGATGGTTTTCCGACTTCCTGGCCGATCATCGAAAACAATCGTCTGGGCTACTATCGGTTGGCCCTGGCCCCCGAACGAATCAGGATCAACATGGACAAGATCCGGGAGCACCCCGACTATGAAGTTCGGTCGCTGGCGGAGTCTGAATTCCGGTCGGAGCAGCGCGCAAACTGAGCGTCGCGGACGTTGCGAAGGATGCATCCGGGCGGGATCGACGTATAAGTGATGCCCGCCGGTCAATTGCGACCGGTTCGTTCAGACCACCACGAATCAGCCGATAACTAGGCAGATGAATACTCCGGTCCTGATCAGATGCCGTTCACGTCTGCCGCTCATACCGGCCGACAAGGATGAGACGTATCCGGTTCTGGCGATTCAGACCGGGGTTTTGTTCCCCGGCAATGTCCTGGCTATCAGGGTGCATCGCCCTGAGGGGCTCAGGCTTGTCCAGGACTGTCTCAGAGAGGGTCGGGAGTTGGTGGCCACCTATTCGCCCGCCGAGCCCACCGGGGAGGACCCGAGCCAGATCAACCAGGTCGGCGTGTTCGCCGGGATACAGGACTGCCGCGAGACAGCCGGCGAATCATGTATGGTCACCCTTGAAGGGCATCGCCGGGCGGCCATCGAGAAGATCGTCGGCGCCGATCCATGGCTGACGGCCGTCGCGGCCGAAGTGCAGGCGCCCCGTCAAGTCGGCCGGACAGTTCGCAAGCAGGTGGAGTCGGTGATATCGATAGTCGGTGAGATTGCGAATATCGACCCGACCTACTCGCTCGAGTTGCTCAATGTTCTTAAGATGTACCGCGAGAATCCATCGCTCCTGGCTGATCATGTGGCCGCGACCTTTCATTTCACGCTTCCCGCCAAGCAGGCTATGCTTGAAGCGGTGGGGCTGCGGGCCCGTCTGGAGCGAGTTCTGGCCGGCCTCAACGATGAACTCAATCGCCTGACGGCGCTGCCTGTGATCGACAGCGACTCGCCGACCCCGGCGCGCAGCGGTGCCTGGGATGCCGAAGATGACGGCGATGGCGCCTCCGCTGAGCCCTGCCGCTCGCTTCAATCGGATGAACCATCCCGCATCAAGAGGCTTATCCGCAGCGCTCGTCACCTGCCGCCGGAGGTAGTGGCCCGGGCCACGATTGAAGCCGACCGCCTGGGGCAGCTCTCAAGCGCTTCGGCCGAGTACGGCTCGACCCGTATCTACCTGGATCGACTGCTTAACCTTCCCTGGGGCAAGGCCCAGCCGGAGAACTACGAAATGGCGCAGGCGCGCAAGATCATCTCGGCCGAGTATTTCGGCCCTGACCGGGTCAAGGACCAGATCATGCAGCGCCTGGCGGTGCGTAAGCTTCAGGGCGGCCATTACGACGGCCCGACTGTCTGCCTGGTCGGCGCTCCCGGAACAGGGAAAGCCTCTCTGGCCAAGGCCATCGCCAAGGCCATCGGCAAGGAGTTCATCCGCATAAGCGTCGGCGGGGTAACCGATGTGGGCGATCTGCGCGGTCAACCCCGGACATCAATCGGCGCGGCGCCGGGTCTGATCATCCGGGCCCTCAAGAATGCCGGTACCTGTGATCCGGTTATCCTGATCGAGGATCTCGACTATTTCAACATCGACAATGATGCCGCGGTCAACGCCGCCATGCTGGAGGTCATTGATACCAGGTACAACTCGGCTTTTCTTGACGAATACCTGGGCGTGCCGTTCGATCTGGGCCGCGTGTTCTTCATCTGTTCAGTGCGTTCGCCCGAGGAGATTCCGGAGCAGTTCGTATCCCGCCTGGAGCTGCTGGAGCTGCCGGGCTATATCGAAAAAGAGAAAATACAGATCGCCAAGAGATATATCATCCCGGAGATGCTCCGTCGCCACGGTATCATGCGGGCCGAAGTAAGGATAACCGACCACGCCCTCTCGCGGATCATCGGGGCGTATACGCAGGAGTCGGGTCTTCTGATGCTGGCTCAGCAGATCGAGAAGATCTGCCGCAAGGTGGCCCTTGAGAAGGTCGAGACCGACAAGCGAACCTGGCACATCACCGAGTCGACCGTAGGAGGATACCTCGGTCCCAATGTGTTCATTCCCGAAAAGGCGGAGAAGGACCCTGAGATCGGCATCGCCGCCGGCCTGGCCTGGACCGGTATGGGCGGCGAACTGATGTTCATCGAGGGCCTCAAGATGAAGGGGCAGGGGGAGATCATTACCACCGGTTCGCTGGGCGAAGTAATGAAGGAATCGATCCAGGCGGCGCATTCGTATGTCCGGTCCAAGTCCGATATGCTCGGCATCGACTTCAACGATTACAAGGACTTCGATATCCATATTCACTTTCCTTCGGGCGCAATTCCCAAGGATGGCCCCTCGGCGGGCGTGACGGTTTGCCTGGTCATCGCCTCGGTGCTCTCGGAGCGCCCGATCCGCAATGACATCGCCATGACCGGCGAACTGACACTTCGCGGCAAGGTGCTGCCGGTGGGTGGGATAAAGGAGAAGGTAGCCGCGGCCTATCGCAGCGGCATCTATCATGTCGCCCTGCCCAGGGAATGCAAGAAGGACCTCAAGGACCTGCCGCGCGAGATCGAGCGCAAGTGCAAGTTCACATTCATTGAGCGGGTGGACGAGCTCTTCGAACTGTGCCTGATGGACTTCACACCCTCGGCTTACACGCTCGAGAAAGTATTCCGGCAGGAGATCGAGAAGGTCAAGCAGCGTTCGAAGAAGTCGCGCAGCAAGCCGAAATCCAAATCCAAAACCACACCCAAGGCTGCCCGGAAGAAGAAGAAGGACTAAGCGGCCCGCGAGCTTGTCTCCGCGGCGTCGATGAGCCGAGAGCAAATATCTGCTCCGGGGCAAACACAAACTCCCGCGATACGTCGTTCCCGTGAAAACGGGAATCCAGACGGGTAGCCCCTACCCGGTACCCCACCGCTCCCGCGGTGGGGTAATGCGCGATTGAACACTTGCAATTCAACGCCGTTGTTCCCACCCGAGGACGGGTGGGTTACCGGCCTCTCGCACCAGGGGCCCCCCCAAGACCGCGGTAAATGATTGACAAAATCGTCCTTCGGGGCGATATTACCGCAGATTGATGGTACCAAGGCACGTCAGACAGGGGGACATCCGTTTTGAAGCGATTGATAATTGGACTAATCCTGCTGGCCACGAGCCAGGCGGGCGCGGCGACTATTCATGTTCCGGCTGATCAGCCGACCATTCAGGCCGGGATCGATGCCGCTGTCGATGGAGATACGGTGCTGGTGGCACCTGGCAACTACAAGGGAGTTGGCAATAAGGACCTCGTCATTTCCTACAAGGAACTGACAGTCATGTCCCAATCAGGAGCCTACTACACGATAATTGATTGTGAAGGAACCGGCAGGGGGTTTGATCTTGTAGGCAGTCCAGAGCAACAGCCGTTGGTCCAGGGATTTACGGTCAAGAACGGAATGCCTGGAAACGCAGGAGGGGCCATTCAGGTCTTCGGTTGCTCACCGACCATCCAGGCATGTGTGCTCACGGGAAACAACGCCAATTACGGCGGCGCAGCATACGTGAACGGCAATGAATCGAAGCTCAAGGAATCTCCTACCTCTACGTTCCTGAATTGCACCTTCGTGGGAAACACTGCAAACAACTGTTGCAGTGTGATATACGCGCAGAACAATGGAGTGATCGTTATTCGAGCTCATGTCAAGAGTTGTGTAAATTTGGTTTTCAAGCAGCGTGCGTTTCGGT
>CAZGMK010000051.1:0-17151 GCA_964526835.1 uncultured Ignavibacteriales bacterium | reverse complement strand
CACTCAGCACTTTCCCAAGTGCGTCGGGAACTCTTTTGAGACAGCCTCCTTGCTGTGGGAAAGATCCATCCTTGCTGCTGTGCCTCAGTCTCCGCATGCGCATTACCTTGAGTGAAAATGCTCTTGTCGATGCTGATTTCCAAGACATTCCTGCCGGATCATACAACGACAGCGCCTGCTTCGCAGGTCAAGTCCATCTCCCTCGAAAGTCCATCCCCTGACGATAGACTCCCACAGCAGAGCTGTGGGCTACCGGCTGACTCACCTGGTATCCCGGATGACGAACCGCCCGACCATCTATCGCTGAACGGCATCGTCTATTATTCTGCGCCACGCGCGGCGTGACATGCAACGCCCGCAGCGTTCCAACAAACTCGGTTGTGTCATAGCTCTTGTCAGCGCTGGCTCCCACAGCTGTGGGCTACTCGGTTCCTCTATTCCTCGGCCTTCTCACGCTCGGCCGGTTCGCTCAAGGCCTCCTCGTCCTTGAACTTCATGCCCAAGGCCTGGCGAACCTTGTGGTCGATCTCGGTGTAGATATCGGGGTTCTCGGCCAAGAACTGCTTGGCGTTTTCGCGGCCCTGACCGAGGCGATCATCGCCGTAGCTGAACCAGGCACCGGACTTATTCACAATGCCGCGATCCGCCGCAATGTCGATCAGCTCGCCCTCGTGCGAAATGCCCTTGCCGTAGATGATATCGAACTCAGCCTCCCGAAACGGCGGTGCGACCTTGTTTTTCACCACCCGAACCCGGGTCCGCGAACCGATCACTTCCTGGTTGTCCTTGATCGTGGCGATACGTCGAATGTCCAGACGGCAGCTACAGTAGAATTTCAGCGCATTGCCGCCGGTGGTGGTTTCGGGGTTGCCGAACATGACGCCTATCTTCATGCGGATCTGGTTGATGAAGACAATTGCGGTCTTGCTCTTGCTGACAATGGCAGTGAGCTTGCGCAGAGCCTGGCTCATCAGGCGGGCCTGCAGGCCCATGTGGGAATCGCCCATTTCGCCCTCGATTTCGCTCTTGGGCGTCAGCGCCGCGACGGAATCGACCACGATAATATCCACGCCGCCGGAGCGAACCAGCGTCTCGGTGATATCGAGGGCCTGCTCACCGGTATCGGGCTGGGCGACCAGGAGATCGTCGGTATTGACCCCCAGGGCGCGGGCATAGGAGGCATCCAGGGCATGTTCGGCATCGATGAACGCTGCCACGCCGCCTCGTTTCTGGGCCTCAGCGATTACATGCAGGGTGAGGGTCGTTTTGCCGGATGATTCGGGGCCGTAAACCTCGGTGACCCGCCCGCGCGGGATTCCCCATACTCCAAGGGCGTAATCGAGCCCCAGCGACCCGGTCGGGATGACCTCGACTTCCTGTACCTTGTTGTCTCCCAAGCGCATAATAGCGCCCTTGCCGAAGGAACGTTCGATCTGCGCGACCGCCGCCTCCAGGGCCTTCTGGCGATCGGCGCCGGTGCTGGTGGTAGCCATGTTATGCCCTTTCTTTATGTTGATCTTACCTTTTGCCATATTCTCAAGTAAGTCCTTATGGAACCCTCAATATATCACATTCTTGACGTCATCAAAATAGGAAACGGGACTGACAGGGGGCGTCAGGAAACATGTGAACCTGAGGCGGGCGTTTCGCAGTCGTCAGCTACGGCCCTGATCACCTGAGTACCCGGCGGCTGTCCGGTCCCTCGGCCTGCTGACCATACCGATGGACATGGCATTTGACAGATCCGGATACCGTGTTGCAGATATCATTGCACGTCTGTTCATCAATTGAGCAGCGACATGCATCAGCAGAGGCCGCGAAACAGTCGGGCGGACCCGAACCGATCATCTCCACGGCCGCATATCCTAACACACAGCAACGACATCGGTGGGAATCGGCGGCGGGGCGCGGTTGAACCGGGCATCCGGCACAGACGTTGCTGTTCAGTGAATGAACAGTTAGTCTGAGTCTCTGACAAGGAGTCAAGACTAGCAGCTCGGGATGGGCCACCATCCCCCTGTTGATTCCCTGGAAGAAGGCGGCCGCCAGGCCGCTTTCTTTCAATGAGAGAGTGTAGTTTACACAATGTCACTGACAACGCTGTCGCAAGCTAGATATGCTCGGTTCCGTTCTTCGGCGTATGTCGAGTTTCATGACATGGAAGGCTAACAATGCGAACCCTGACCAGGACAGCTTTTCTGATCACGCTGATAGCGGCCCTCGCGCTTCCGATCTCATCGAGCGCCTTCGGCTACCTCAATGCCGGCGGAGCGAATGGAGGAGGCGCCGACGCATCCACCGGCGTCGGCTTCGGCAACACGCCGCCCCCGTCGGGCCATGACGATAGCAAGACATCGCCCGCTCAGCAGGAGCTCGGCGGTGATGCGGTGGCCTCGGTTCCCGAGCCGATGACATGGCTGTTACTCGGTCTTGGTCTGGTCGGCATGGGGCTGGCATCTCGGTCACGTGCTGTAGCGCGCCAAAACTAACTTACCGATCCAGAATCAAGGGCGGTCTCAACCGGGGCCGCCCTTTTTCGCGTTATTTATGGGGCATTGGGCATTGCATCATCGGCCTGTTGAGAGTATGTTGGGGCATTGAGTATCGTACACCAAAACAGTCAGCATTGAGACCGCCGAGTTACTTCGAAGGCGCCTGAGAGAGATATCCCATTCGGCCATGAGCTTCGCGAATTTTGTCCATCTTCATACGCACTCACAGTACTCGCTGCTGGACGGGGCCTGTCGTATTGATAACGCTGTCGCGATGGCCAAAGAGTACGGCATGCCGGCTCTGGCAATCACTGATCACGGCAATGTCTTCGGCGCCATCGAGTTTTATGAGAAAGCCTCCAGGGCCGGCGTCAAGCCAATAATCGGTATCGAGGCTTATGTCGCCGGCGGCTCGCGACTGGAGAAGCAACCCTCCAACAAGTATCCCGACGGTGGTTTTCATTTGGTCCTGTTGGTCAGGAACCAGAAGGGATGGCAGAACCTGATCAGGCTGGCCAGCGCCGGCTACACCGAGGGGTTCTATCATCGGCCTCGCATCGACAAGCAACTGCTGCGGGCACACTCCGAGGGTCTCATCGCCAGCTCCGCCTGCCTGAAGGGCGAGGTCAATTGGCGGCTGCTGAAGGGTGATGTCGAGGGGGCGGTGGCCACCGCCCGGGAGTTGCAGGAGATCTTCGGCGCCGGCAATTTCTACCTCGAGATCCAGAACCACGGTATCGAGCAGGAGGTGATGATCCTGCCCAAGATCGAGGCGATCTCCCGCGAGACCGGAATCCCGCTTTTGGCCACCAACGATTGCCACTACCTTCACCGGGAGGACGCCGAAGCGCATGACGCCCTGCTGTGCATCCAGACCGGCAAGTTCATCAGCGATACGGACCGGATGCGCTACCGCACCGACCAGATATACTTCAAGTCGCCACAGGAGATGGAGCGTACTCTCGGCGATTATCCCGAGGCCCTTCAGAACACGATCGCCGTGGCCGAGGCCTGCAATCTCGAAATCGAGATGGGCAAGCTGAAGCTGCCGGTATTCCCGATCCCTAAGCCGTTTGTCAAGCCGGATGACTACCTCGAACACGTTTGCCGCGATGGCATCGGGCGGCTATACGACGAGGTCACCGACGAGATCGAACAGCGCCTTGAATATGAGCTGGGTGTGATCCGGCAGATGGGCTACGCCGGATATTTCTTGATTGTCAAAGATTTTTGTGATTACGCCCGCAGGGTCGATGTTCGCGTGGGGCCGGGTCGCGGCTCTGCTGCCGGGTCACTGGTGTCCTATGCCCTGGGGATCACGACGATCGATCCGATACGATTCGGGTTGCTGTTCGAGCGGTTCCTGAACCCGGAGCGGCTCTCGATGCCGGATATCGATATCGATTTCGCCGATCGTGGTCGCGACAAGATTATCCGCTATGTCATCGACACTTACGGCGAGGAAAATGTCTGCCAGATCATCACTTTCGGTACCATGGCCGCTCGAGCGGTGGTGCGGGATGTCGGAAGAGTGCTGGGGCTGCCCTACGGCGAGGTTGACCGCATCGCCAAGATGATCCCGCTGGCAGTGGATATGACTCTCGAGCGCGCCCTGAAGGAATCGCCCGATCTGGCCGAGATGGTCAAGCAGGACCAGCGAGTCGCGCGCCTGCTCGACTACAGCAAGACCCTGGAGGGACTCGCGCGCCACTGCTCCACCCACGCGGCGGGAGTTGTTATCGCGCCCTCGGCGCTGACCAATTATGTCCCGCTCTTCAAGGGCCCCAAGGGTGAAATAACAACCCAGTTCGACATGAAGCGCGTAGAGCAGATCGGCCTGCTCAAGATGGACTTCTTGGGGCTGCGCACCCTCACGGTGATCGATGACGCCCTCCGCATGATCGGAGAGAATCATCCCGAGGCTGATTTCGACATCAACGAGATAGAGCTGGATGATCCGGAGGTTTTCCGGCTTTTCGCCGCCGGTGCTACCATCGGCATCTTCCAGTTTGAGTCGCCGGGTATGCGCGAGTATTTGCGCAAGCTGGCCCCGGAGACATTCACCGACATCACGGCGATGAATGCGCTCTATCGCCCCGGCCCGCTCGACAGCGGGATGATCGATGAATATATCAAGCGGAAGAAGGGTGCGGCGAAGATCGAGTATCTTCATCCGATCCTGGAGAAGATCCTCAAGGACACCTACGGCGTGATCGTGTTCCAGGAGCAGGTGCTGAAGATCGCCAACCTCATGGCCGGTTACTCAATGGGAAAGGCCGATTTTCTGCGCAAGGCCATGGGGAAGAAGGACGCCAATCTGATGGCCGCGCAGAAACGGGAATTCCTGGCCGGGGCCGACCGGATGCAGGTGGACCGGGAGATCGCCGAGGAGGTCTTTCACCAGATCGAGACGTTCGCCCGCTATGGGTTCAACAAGGCCCACTCGACCTGCTATGCCTACGTCGCCTACCAGACCGCCTGGCTGAAGCGCTACTATCCGCGCGAGTTCATGGCCGCGCTGATGAGCTCAGAAATCAACGACTCCGATCGTGTCCATATCTTCCTCGAAGAATGTCGTCGCATGGATATTGCGGTCGAGCCGCCGGACATAAATGAGTCGCAGGTGGACTTCTCGGTAGTCGACGGCAAAGTCCGGTTCGGTCTCCTGGCCGTCAAGAATGTCGGCGAGGGACCGGCCCGGACGATTGTGAAGTGCCGGGAACATGATGGTCCCTACCGGACTCTGGCCGAGCTGTGCGAGCGGATCGCCCCGTACGGAGTCAACCGACGCACGCTCGAATCGCTCATCGCCGCCGGTGCCTGCGATTCGCTGGAAGGGCATCGAGCCCAGCTTCTCGAGGGGCTGGAGAAGACCATGGAGTTCGGGCACAAGGCGGCTGAAAGCGCCGCCAGCCACGACCTGTTCGCCGCCGCCGGGGGTAAAGTCGAGCGGATCGCCCCGGCTTTGCCCGAGATTCCAGAATGGTCCAGCAGCGATCGCCTGGCCAATGAGAAGAAGATGCTCGGATACTTCGTCAGCGGGCATCCCCTGGAGCAGTACCGTCACGAACTGACTTACTTCACCAGTGGCGACACCGCATCGCTGGCTCAGGCCGTTGATGGTCGCGAGGCCACCGTGGGAGGCATCTTCACCCAGGTGAAGACAACCCTGGACAAAAAGGGCAACACCATGGCCTTCGCCACCCTGGAGGACTTCACCGGCTCCGTGGAAATCATCTTCTTCGCCGATTGCTTCGACAAACACCGTCAGTATGTTCAGCCGGACCGGATGGTTCTGGTTACCGGACGGGTATCGACTCGCGAGGGGGAGGCCGCCAAGATCCTGGCCGCCAGCGTAGCGGCTCTGTCTGAGCTGACGGAACGTTTTAGCTGTCAACTGGTTATAAGGCTCGATGAGTCCTGCGATGACGACTGTCTCGACCGGCTTCTGAGTTGTGTCGGAAAGCACCCCGGTGGGACGCCGATTCTGATGGCCTATCGCCATAACGGCTCCGAAGTGTATGTCAAGTCGCGTCGCTACTCCATCAACCCGGATACTAACCTGTTGGCTGAAATAAAGATTATTGTCGGTGAATCAAATGCCTATCTTAGGCCTCTAAACAAAAAAGAAAACGACTCCTGATCCGTGGACAGTAACATGAAAACCAGCAAAGCGTACGCTCTGATTGCACTTCTAACCGCCCTGGTAGGGATGGGCGTGGCAGCCGTGGCGGATGACGGCCAGTCCAAGACCGACTCGTCTGGGAAATCCGATGAAATCGAATGGCTCCCTCTCGACTCCGGCCTGGTGCTGGCCAAGGCCAACGATAAGCATGTCTTCATCAATTTTACTACATCCTGGTGCGGCTTCTGCAAGCGAATGGACAAGACTACCTTCGCCGATTCGGAGGTCATTGCCATGATGCAGGATAACTTCGTAACTGTCAAAGTCGACGGTGAAGGTCGCGACACCCTGGATATCGACGGCTACAGGATCACCGAGCGCAATGTTACCCGGGCCGAGTTCGGAGTCGGTTCATTTCCGACTTACTGGTTTCTTAGTCCTGGCGGCGAGAAGCTGGGGATGATCAAGGGTTACCAGTTCAAGCAGCAATTGATGCCCTATCTGACCTATGTGGCCGAGCGCCAATACGATACTACGATCGCAGACAAAGACGAGTCGGACAGGGCCGAAAAGAAGGAGAAGCCGTAGGTGATGCTATTGGCTGCCTGCAGTGACTATCGGTTGATGGTGACCGTCGAAACCGGATTGAGAAAGGACTTGTTGTGCCCATGCGTATGATTATCGCGACTGTCGCTCTTCTGTTGCCGCTGGTGCTGATAGTATCCTGTGGCAGCGACAAAGCCGAGACCGAGAGTTCAGCATCTGCATCGAGCAACCGGCAGACGACCAACCAGCCCAGCTCCCTCAAACCCCTGGGGCGCGATCAGACTGTCAGTTCCGGCAGTGTTGTCTTCCAGGCGTATGATCTGGATGGTACGCTGAGGCGTTCATCCGAGTGGATCGGCAAACAGCCCGTTATCGTCAATATCTGGGGTACCTGGTGCCCTCCCTGCCGCCGGGAGATTCCCGATATGGTGAAGTTCTATGATGAGTATCGACGTAAGGGCATCGAGATCATCGGTATCGCGGTCAGGGATACTCCGCAGAAGGTGCGTAATTACGCTAATCAGCAGAAGATGGAATGGGTCATGCTCCTCGGCGACCGTAATACGGTATCATCCATGGGTAATATCAGCAGCGTCCCAACTACGATTGTCCTGGACAGCGAGGGTAACGAGGTCGAGCGCTGGACCGGCCCGCGCAGCTATGAACAGTTCAAGGAAGTGGCCGACGAGCTATTGTAGATACAGGCGAACGGGATTTCCGTCGATAGACAGGGGTGGCCCTGCGGCCGCCCCCAACTGCTTTTAGCGCTGCAGAAACCAGGCGGTGTGGACCTTAGCTGGATCCTTCCACCACCAGACCGCTACAGTGTATTGACTATGGAGCCGCGGGCTTACCACCAGCAACAGCCACTATTCTCCTGAGTTGATCAGTCCGCCAGTCGCAGGGGCATTACCAGGCAGAGATAGTCTTCCTTGGGCGCCGAGGGAGTATACATCAGGCCGGCGGCTACCGGTGTTGACAGCTCGAAGATCACTTCGTCGCCATCCAGTTTTCCGATGATGTCAGTGATGTAATTAGCGTTGTAGCCTATCTCAAGCGGCTCCCCGTCGTAGTCACACTCCAGATTCTCCTTGCCCTCACCGCCCATGTCGGCGTTGGTCGTCGACAGAGTCAGCGTTCCCGGTTTCACCGTGAACTTAACCTGGTGGGTTAGGGCGTTCGATAGGATGGACACCCGCCGTACCGCACCGGCCAGGTCATCCTTGTTCACGGTCAACCGCTTGTCGTTAGATGATGGGATCACCTGTTCATAATTAGGGTAAGGCCCCTCTATCAGCCGCGATGTCAGAACCACGTCATCGAGATTAAAGACGAGGTTATTTTCCCCAAATATGACGCCAATATCGCCGTGCGGTTCCTCAGTGAACTTGCTGATTAGGTTAAGGACCTTCGGGGGGACAATGACATCCTCGTTCAGTCCCTGCAGCTTGGGATTGTCGACTGCCATCTTGGCCAGCCGGTGTCCATCGGTGGCCACCATCTGCATCCGTTCACCATGGGTCTGCCAGAGGACTCCATTAAGGGCCGGACGGGTTTCGTCGTCGCTGCAGGCAAAGGTGGTCTTGCGGATCATCTTGATCAGGTCGCCGCCGGATATCTTGATCTCGCGTTTCGTATTGACTGCCGGGAGCTTAGGGAAATCCTCGGCCGAGACAGTACCTATCTTGTACGACCCATTCGGTATCTTGATCTCGAGCCGCGAGCCCGCGGTCTCGAACGACACTTCCGACTCCGGCACTTCCCGGATTATCTCCGAGAGGATGCGAGCCGGTAGTGAGGCCGCTCCCTTACGCGTTACCTTGGCCTCGACCGACGTCGTAATCGATACATCAAGATCAGTAGCTGATATCTTGATCTTATTCTCCAGAGCTTCGACGAGGATATTGGTCAGGATAGGCAGGGTGCTTTTCGTGGGCACTACCTGCAGTGCCTGCTGGAGGCTGGCGTTCAAACGCGACTTGGGTAATTGGAATTTCATGGTACTCCCGGTGGTTATCCTCAACCGTTCTTTCTTAATATTCCTTCTTTGTATATCGAAGTAGTATTAATAGGGCCTGTGGATTTGTGGACAGTCACTCGGTATTCCTCATCTTGCGTAATGGGCCAACTACTTAGACTGCCTTCACGCTCCTCAAATTGTCCCCAAACTTAATTCGTAGCCGTGGACAAAACAACCGTTTTTCCCCATAGCCGAACGCTTCTTTCTTAGTCCCCAACTCATCCACATCAGGGCCCACAGGCTTTCCACAGCGAGTGTGGGCTGGCCCTGATGGCTCTTGGCTGCAGCGTCTCATGGTGGCTCTAGTAGACAAGCGAGGCAGTCAGGCGGTCGACCTTGTCACGAAACGATGGGTCGGCGGCCATCTTCCTGCTGACCAGGTCGCAGGCGTGAATGACTGTCGAGTGATCACGGCCACCGAAGTCGGCGCCGATGGCTTTGAGCGAACTGTCGGTCAGTGATCGCGACAGGTACATGGCGACCTGACGAGCCAGAGCGATGTGTGACGTCTTCTTTTTAGCCTTCATCATAGTTACGTCGACGCCGAAGAACTCGGCCGACTTCTTCTGTATCTGGGCTATGGTCACATCGCGCTTACCGCCGCCGATACTGTCGGCCAGCACTTCGCGGCAGAGGTCGAGGGTTATCCGGGTCCTTTTAAGTGAGCCGTAGGCAAGGACGCGAATCAGGGTTCCTTCAAGCTCCCGGATGTTCGTCGAGACCTTGCTGGCGATATAGCGGACTACATCATCGGGCAGTTCGGTCCCCTCGCTGTCGAGCTTCTTATACAAGATGGCGATTCGATTCTCCAGGTCCGGGGCCTGCAGGTCGGTCACCAGCCCCGAGGAGAATCGTGAAAGCAGACGTTCCTCAAGACCCTTGATCTCGCGCGGCGGACGGTCGGCCGAGAGCACTATTTGCTTACCGCCGTGATAAAGCGCGTTGAAGGTGTGAAAAAACTGCTCCTGGGTTGATTCCTTGCCCGAGAAGAACTGGATGTCGTCGATAATGAGCACATCGACTTCCCGATATGAGCGGGTGAACTCATTGATCGATCCCTCCGAAATAGAGGCGATGAAATCGGAGGTGAATTTCTCGGATGTTCCATAGAGCACCCGCTTGTTGGGGAACAACTCAAGGATGCGATGCCCGATCGCCTGGACAATATGGGTCTTGCCCAGTCCGGTACCGCCGTAAATGAACAGCGGATTGTAACGGGTGGTACCGGGAGCCTCGGCTACCGCGATTGAGGCCGCGCAGGCGAACTGGTTGAAATCGCCGACCACCAACGAATCGAAAGTGTAACGACCATCCAGATTAGAGCGCCATCTATCGGTATGGCGACCGGTAGAATCCTGATCGATTAACCCGGGCTCGGCATTTTGGATGAGCTCGAGGCTGGTCTGGCTGTCGGGATCGGCTGTCTGGCTGGTGATCACATACTCGATAGAGAAATCATGGCCGAGCACCTCGCGAAACGCCTCTTCGATCAGGACCCTGAAATGGTGGTTAATCCAATCGGCGACAAACTGATTGGGGACAGCGATATAGAAGCAGCCGTTTCCATTTGGGTGCCCGGCTGTAGGCTTGAGCCAGGTGTTGAAGGCCTGCTCGCGGGTCCGTTGCGAGATATAACGCAGGCAGTCTTTCCACTCCGGCGTGTTCTGAACAGCTTCCGGTTGATTCACATTATCCCCCTCGGATACTAACCGGTTATCCACACTCTACTACCTTGATCCTCAAAGGGTTGACAATAATCACAATTCCCACAGTGAAGCTTATCAACAACCCTGTCCACAATTTCCAAAATCTTAAGCCGCCGTGTGCCAACAGCTTTTCGATTCCCTGTTGAAAACTGCCCACAATCTATTAACACATTGTGGCACAACCGTTTTCATGTCCCGATAATAGCCCCCGGAAAGGCCCGCGTCAAGTTATCAACAGCGATTTTATGGCAGAAGTGCACAAGGCTGTGCCCCTCAGGACCTTATGCTAACATTTTCCTGACGTCAGGGCGGTCCTTCAAAAGCGCGACCGGGTGCTGTCACATAACAACCGGTATCAAGACAGGTTAAGGCAGCGGCTTAGCTGGCCTTGAGCTCATCAAGTTTACAGGCGATTCCTTCGAACAGCTTGATTTCCTCTTCGGTGCCATTGATGGCGACTGGCTTTCCGGTGTCGGCGCCCTCGCGAACCG
This sequence comes from uncultured Ignavibacteriales bacterium, assembly GCA_964526835.1. Lineage (GTDB taxonomy): Bacteria > Zixibacteria > MSB-5A5 > GN15 > FEB-12 > DAOSXA01. The sequence goes on along the minus strand of CAZGMK010000051.1, from coordinate 6,271 downwards.
AGATCATCAGAGGTATCTGGCCCACCAGGGGAACATTGAGTTGCCTGGCCAATTCTGCACCGCCTCCCTCTCCGAAGATGAACTCCTTTTTGCCGCCGGAGAGGTACCAGGCCATATTTTCGATCACACCGGCCACTTTCAGGTTGGTCTTGGTAGCCAGCGCGGCCACGCGCCCGGCGACGTGGGTAGCGGTCACCTGCGGCGTGGTCACGACCAGGACCTCGGCGTTGGGCAGAGCCTGGGCGATCGTTATGGTCACATCGCCGGTGCCGGGGGGGAGGTCCATGATCAGGTAATCGAGGTCATCCCACATGACATCGGCGAGGAACTGGTTGATCATCTTGTGCAGCATCGGGCCCCGCCATACCACCGGTTCGTCTTCATTGACAAACAGCCCCATCGAGACCACCTGCATTTTCCGGTCGAAGCGCGGCGGGACCAGCTTCTCATCGATAGCGGTCGGCTGGTCGGTGACCCCGAGCATTCGCGGAATCGAGAAGCCGTAGACATCGGCGTCGAGCACGCCTACCTTGTGGCCCAGGCGATGTAGAGCCACGGCGAGGTTAGCGGTGACCGTCGACTTGCCGACCCCTCCCTTGCCGGAGGCCACCGCGATGAACCGCCTGGCGAAGGTGAGGGGTTTGGTTTCTTCGCCCTGTCCTCTGGGGCCGTGTCCGAGCTTACGCTTGAGGTCTTCACGCTGCTGCTCCGACATGACATCGAATTCGACGGTGGCGGAGCTGACTCCCTCGAGAGTCTCGACTCCGGAGCGGACATCGTGGGAGATCTTTTCCTTGAGGGGACAGCCGGGGACAGTCAGGGTGATACCTATTGTTACTTTGTCGCCGTCGATGTCGACATTGCGGACCATACCGAGATCGGTCAGGGGGCGTTTGAGTTCGGGGTCGTCTATCTTCGAGAGGACCTGCATGACATCGTCTATTGATGGCATAATTCTGACACCTCGCGTTGGCGGCGTCGCCGTCGCCCAGGGATTAGTGTTTACTCGAGCCGGTATGGGTTGTCATCCGGCCGGAGCGAATATAGCTGTTTGGTAAGAAAAATAAAGCGTTCGGGACCTATTTTGTTCCTTGGGGGAGCTGCGAACCGTCTGTAGTCACCTGTATCCCGGCACAAAGGACTGAACTTCGTGCGTATGTGTCGCAACTGCAGAAAAATCGTATGTCGGACCCGGAGATCAGTGATGATCATGATTGCGGCGATTCCCTGCCATTGTCACCCACACAGCACGCAGCCCCCCCTACCACCTCCACTGGCAGGTCTCGCTCACCCGGATCCAGTAGCCGCGACCGGGACGGAGAGAGTCGAGGGTCGACAGGGCCTTTGCGGAGGGATCCCAGACCTGGAAGCCGCCGTCGAAACCGTAGGCTACCTCGATCTTGTCGGCAATCGCCGACAAGGCCAGGTCCGCGGGGGCCGGGGCCATCGCGTGGTAGCCGACCAGGTTCCAACCCCGAGGCAGAGTAGTCGACTCGAAGACAGGGTGCGGCGGTCCGCAGACCTCGGTGCTCACCGGGCAACTGAGCCGCACCCAGTAGCCGTGACGCGAATCGAGGTGGCTCAGTGTTGACAGCTCACTGAGCTCCGTATCATACACCTGGCCACCGTTATCGAAGCCGAGCATGACATCGATGCAGTCGTCCCAGCCCGCTACGAAGTCCTCGAGCCCGGAGCTGTACTCGACCGGCCACGAGATCAGGTGCCATCCCGCACCAAGCTCGATCGGGTAACAGCGCTCTGAATAGAAGCGGCACAATTGCGTCACGTCGCCATGGCCGGTCCAGACAAGGGCCGGCTCTGTGAAGACAGGGGCGCCGTCGACGTAAACCTGTAGCACCTCGCCGGCGTCGGCTCCCTCGTCGTTGTCGGTCTCAGGATCGTCGGCGTAGACACGCATTCCCGACAGGCCGAACATGATGCTCACATTCTGCGAGGCGCATCGGACCCCGTCGTGATCATATACGTCGATGGTGGTCCACGGCGGCAGGTACTCCCCATCGAGTTGTGGTTCATTGCAGTCGGCCACCATCCACTCGGCGCCCGGCTGGGGTAGGGTGTCGGTGATGGAGAAGGATTCAAGGCTCGCGCCGCAGGGGTCATCGATTGCGCCGCAGACGCGGATACGGCAGTCATCCGAAACGACATTGGGGACACTCCACCAGTAGTATAACGAAGCTGGATGTTGCTCTACTATCGGCTGCCAGGTTACCCCGCCGTCGATGGAAAGCTCAATGTCTACAGAACCATCACAACAGCTACACGTTGATTGATCGTACTCGATCCGATAAGTGCTCCCCGCCCCGATTACTTCCCCGCCGGACGGGGCGTAGATCTGATAAAGACACAGTTGTCCCTGGGCGACAACGGCGACCGCCGATACTGCGATCAGCAACGCCGAGGTGATGGGAAGGTATAATGATTTGCGCATAACTTTAACTTGACTCTCCCTCGAAAGTTGGAACTTCGCCGGTACCCGTCTGATCCCGGTGCTGCGCTGTTACTGTTCTGTTGCCGTGGGTACCGCTGGGTACGCCCGTAGTATAGCCATACCCTGGCCCGGCGTCAACCGTCTTGTACCGCTTGCCCGGCGGGCACAATCGGCGTAATTTCCCGTTCAGTTACGAAAACGAACCGAAAAGGAAAGCCGAACCATGATCGACTTCGCCCTGACCGAAAACCAGTTGGCTGTCCGCGATATGGCCCGTGATGTGGCCCGGAAGGTGGTCGCTCCTTCGATCGCCGAATTCGACCGCGCCCAGAAAGTCAACCCGGCGATCATCCCTGCCTTGGCCGAAGCCAACCTGCTGGGCTTCTGCATCCCGGAAGAGTACGGCGGCCTGGGGATGGACTACATTTCATTGGGCCTGGCCTCGGAGGAGCTCGAATACGCCGACACCTCGGCGCGGGTGATCCTCTCAGTCCATATCGGGCTGTTCAGCCTGCCGGTTCTGACCTGGGCTAATGAAGAACAGAAGCAGAAATACCTGGCGCCGGCCGCCAGGGGTGAGAAGCTCGCCACATTCGGCCTGACCGAGCCGGCCGCCGGGTCGGATGCGGTCGGGATCCAGAGCACCGCGGTGAAGGACGGTGACCACTATATCCTCAACGGCGAGAAGATGTGGATCTCGCTGGCCGATGTGGCCGACTACTTTCTCGTATTCGCCTGGACCGATCTGGACAAGAAGAAGGCCCGGGATCACAGCGGTCTGTCGGCGTTTATTGTCGAAAGAGAGTGGGATGGGGTCAGCACGGCGACTATCCACGGCAAACTCGGTGTCCGGGCCGGCAATACCGGCTCAATCGCATTCCAGGATGTGAAGGTACCGGCGGCGAACCTGGTATACGAGGAAGGGCAGGGGTTCAAGATAGCCATGTTCTGCCTCGACCAGGGACGCTACACGGTAGCGGGTGGGTCGTGCGGGCTGATCCGCGCCTGCCGTGACGCCTGCGTGGATTATGCTAAGGAGCGGCGGACTTTCACCAGCCCAATTGCCGAGCACCAGTTGGTCAAGCAGATGATCGCCAACATGGAGGCCGGCTATGAATACAGTTCCTACCTCTGGATGAAGGCCGGCTGGCTGAAGAATCAGGGGCAGCGTTCGACCAGGGCCACTTCCCTGGCCAAGTGGATCGCCTGCCGCGAGGCCGAGGAGGCGGCGGCCAACGCGGTGCAGGTGTTTGGGGCTTACGGTTTCTCCGACGAGTATCCGGTCGAGCGTTTCTATCGCAACTCCAAGGGAGCGTCGATCTACGAGGGCACGCGCGAGATTCACACCCTGATGCAGGCCGACTATGCGCTGGGGAACCGCTTCGACAAGCAGCTTGAGCGCGACCTCCCGGCAGTGGAGCAGTAGACACAGGCCGCCGGCCTGAGCTCCCGGGCCGGGGATGGCAATGGTCAGTTTGCGTCGCCTTCGAACTAACTCGCTGTACTCTCTTGCTGGCAGCGTCGAGCGCCAAACGCTAACCTCTTGGGGCAGCCTCGGGACGTACACCAGCCACTGCAATACGACGAATTGGTCCAGGTTCGCAGAGCTCCCACAACAGGGCTGTGGGCCTGGTATTGGGAGTGCTGCGAAATCGCCCGCTTACGTTCCGAGGGTTGCTCGATCCGGCGGGAGGGTCGACGGTGCGCTCAGGCCTGGTCTGCGTCCGGCTAGTGCGACTGTTGACCAAACGATCCGTACCCTTCCTGCGTCTCAAAGTCATCCGACCCCCTTGGAGCTTTCCAAGTAGGACCAGGGGCTCTATACTTGTGCTCAGTAACTGAGAAGCGTGGTTCTTGGAGAGGAGACTCAGAGTGTCGCGGTGGCGGGCCGGCGCCGTCACCCTGCAACTAGACCAGGAAGGGGATTAGAAATGAAGAAGGCAACTAGCCTCATGGAAAGGTTCCGTTCAGTGTGTTTATCCTGCGGTCGGTCAAGCACAAACTGCTTGATGCCGGGGTGCCGTCGGTTAAGGTCAGTACTCTAAGGAACCAGCGCCGAGGGCAGGATCGGCCCGGCGAAACCGAATCGGACGATGGACGAAGTAGAAGCTCCCTGTTCACGGAAGGATTCGACAACACGTCCTACATGAGCCGTTGGTTCTGCTACGACTACGATTCTGAAGGGGGTCTGTGCACCTGGGACATTGAGCCTTGTGACCCTGCTGGCGGAGCCAATTGTATCTGGTGTGCCGGAAGCTGTCGCGATGGGTGCACGGCGTATGAGAACTGGGTTCAAGCCAATCTGCTCCTTGAATCGTCATCGGCAGTGGATGTATCCAACTATGTGGACGTGTGCCTTGACTTTCAAGTCAAACATGAGATTGATTCAGATCACCAAAACACGCTGGTGTACAGACTCCCACAGGTATCGGGCCTGACATCGTACGCCAGAACATGAGCAATTGACACACGCTCTCAGAGATGCCCCCGGCGATACCTGCCATAACCCGAGGTCGCAGGCCTGTTGAAAAAGCTTGTGACCAATAGCCTTCTCAGCAAACCCCTAGCGCGGACATACCAGAGGGGAACCGCCCGAAAACATGAATGACACCAGGTGGACCAGGTCGCTAATGTCCGGATGGCCGCCCGAACCATCGACGTCACACGCGGTCATCGAGGGGGGCGTCTGGCCCCCGGCGAACATATAGCTTACCAGGAAGACCAAATCAGAGATGTCCGGCCCCACGCCGGAGCCGTCAATGTCGCCGCAGATGTATCCGGCTGTGACGGTCACCATGCCGTTGTAGTTGAACACCCGAGCGGTGTCGAGGCGCGGTTGCGTGGCGGTGGTAACCTCGATGGAATCATACGGCGAACCGCTGACCTGCGACCAGGAAAGGCACACATCACCGGCCCAGTACTGACAGCGGTAGAAGGTCGTGTCGATGACCTCCTCATAGATCAACCCGATGCTGTTGCCATATTGGTCGGACCAGTTGTAGTGGGTCAACATGTGGTACTGGATCAGAATCTCAACTGACCGCTCGGTGGCGGTATCGGGCATTGGGAGCACATTCGCCCTGAGCTTCACCAGCGGCGCCGATTCCTGCTGTGGGTCGATTGGCGGAGTCACGGGCAGACCCTGGAGGTCGGCCAGGCCGATAACTTTCAGCTCGGTCGACTGACCTGTAAGATGACGGCTGGCGGTATATTCCCAGCCGGAGATCAGGCAGCCCGCAGTGTCGACTTCTTCATGAAGCTCAATGACTCCCGGGCGCGACAACTGCAGCCAGACTTCAAAGCCGGCCACCTTATGCTGGTAGTTGGTCAACCAGACCGGAATTGTCACCTCGGTTTGATCCGCAGTTGCGACATCAGCGACGCGCACTACCAGCAGCGGCGGTTGAGCCGAGGCCCCGACGGCCAGAACACTCATCAATAGCATCAGAAGCGTGACTGCGGCGCAGCGACTCCGATTCATTGGAACTCCTCAGGTTTGGTCTCACCGGCTGGTGGACTGGGTTCTTCATATAGTTCGGTCGATCCCGGCGACTGCCTTAGGGCTTGCTGATTGACCTGATCGGCCTTTCATAATCTTCACCGACGTGAGGCCGACTCTGAGCGACCGCCGCGGATATTCCACTGGTCATCAGGGGGCTGCATGACGCAAGGCCGACCAGGGCGAACGCTGTAACGAAACTGTCCCCCGGGGCTCGGCCGGCCCCGGGAAGCAAGAGAGTAGTCACAACTGCTTGGCCTGGATGCGTTGCATATTCCGAGCCATCGCGCCATCTGATTCCGACGGATCGCGCCACCTGATTC
>CAZGMK010000050.1:0-17517 GCA_964526835.1 uncultured Ignavibacteriales bacterium | reverse complement strand
CGTTAGCTAATGCTCCTGGGGGGTGGCGCGATCAATCGGAATCCACTGGCGCGATGGCTCGGAATATGCACTGGTCGAGCAGATCAGCGCTTCTGATGTTGAGCCATTCGTGTTCGATACGATCTGGGATGCTTCCGAGGCGGGGTATACGAGTGTCAACATGTCGAACATCACCTTAATCGCGGCGCTCTTCAACGACAGCTGTGAAATACGCGATTCCTATCCGCCGCTTGGACGCTACTTCGAGATGTGTCCGGTCGACGCCGTGGCGGCGGCTGAGGTCGGCCAGCAGGTCTCCAGTTACCACGGGGGAGCATGCACGCATACTGTTTTGGCCGAGTTGGGCGTCAATACGTCGTGAGGAACCTGCGCTTCAGCGCGGTCTGCGCTGCACGATCTTCAGATTCGCTACCCCGACCACTTTGTCCCGGTTACGATGGTCGTCAACATGAACACCGACGCCTGGGATCGCATGTACACCGACTACTATGCCTTCTCATCGCCGCACCTGTGCTGGGACGGCGGCGAGCAGACATACCACGGAACTCCGCCCGGCGAGGAGGCTTACGAGCCGGGCTTGCTGGCCTCGTGTGATCGCCCTGTGGAACCGGTGTTTCTCACTATGTCAGTCGAGTGGCGTGGCGGTGACGAAATCGATGTGTCGCTGACAGTTCGAATCACTGAGTACCCGGGCCCGGATTGCTGTGATCATCGGGGCGATGTCAATCACAGCGGGGCGGATCCCGATATCTCCGATCTGGTGTACCTTGTCGGTTACATGTTCGCCGGTGGTCCTGCGCCGGTTTGCGAGGACCCCGGCGGCAGTGGGTACTATCCCGAGGCCGACTGCGACGGGGGCGGAACCGGGCCGGATATCAGCGATCTGGTGGCACTCGTGGAGTACATGTTCATGGGGTGTACCGACTGCCTGGCTCCGTGTCCCGGCGAACAGGGGAGACCCGAGTGATCTCCGGGACGATATTTGAGTTGACAGCTTGCGGCGCCGGGCCGTAGCATTGTTAACGAACAAAGCCTCAAACTTAACATTGTATCATTCCGGAGAATACCATGGAAGAAAAGCCGCTCATTCAGGAGTTATCTGTTCCCTTGTATCAAGCCAGGGGCTGGATGAAACTGCTTGGTGTCGTGATGATTGTACAAGGCGTGCTGAGCGCCCTGTCACTGGTGGGGTTGATTATTGCCTGGCTTCCGATCTGGCTGGGTGTTCTACTATTCAAAGCCGCCGGCTTGATCGAGGGCGCCCAACTCAGCGGCGACAAAATGCAGATGCTGGAAAGCCTGCGACGGCTCAGGACCTATTTTGTCATTAATGGTGTGCTGATGCTGATAGCTCTCATTTTCGCAGGCGTCATGATACTCATGTTTGGAGCCGGCATTTTCGCTATGTTCTCCGAATCAGGCGGTATGCAGGGCTGGTAGGTGGCGGGAGACGATCATCATCCATAGTATCACATTCTGACCGGCTCGCATCGAAAGTCATTGACCGTTGGCCACCGCGCGGTTTTTATGAACCTATGTAGTCTACGTTGCGTATCGTCCAAGACAGCCCCAGGTATATCCAGGCCCTGTAACAACAATCTGCATAGGAGAAACTGAGATGTCCGAAAAACTGCAACACGGAACGTTCTGCTGGAACGAGCTTATGACACGCGATGTCGATAAGGCCAAGTCCTTTTTCAGCGAGTTACTGGGATGGGAGTTCTCAGCCGAAGATATGGGCGCCGGTATGTACCACGTCGCCAGAGTCAACGACAGGCAGGTCTGCGGAATGATGGCTATGGATGAGAGTTTCGGCGATCTCCCGCCGCACTGGATGGCCTACATTACGGTCGACAACTGCGACGATGCCACGAGAAAGGTCGAGGACTTGGGAGGCAAAGTTCATCACCCGCCGACCGATATCCCCAAAGTCGGTCGTTTCTCGGTTATCGGCGACGCGACAGGTGCGGTGGTGGGGCTGATATCGTTTCCGAAAGAATAGTCCGGTGTGAAACGGAAGGCGCGGGGTTGGTCAACGGCCGACCCCATGCGCTGAATATCATAGTCCGGCCGCCGCCCTCAGGGTATCAACAAGACCCAACAGCATGGCGCCGGAGACAATCAGCACGGCTATCAGCAGCCACCGTACGAAGCGCGCTCCTCGCTTGACCGCTATGCGCGACGCCACCCACGCGCCGGTCATGTTGCCGACGGCCAGCACAAGACCGACCAGCCAGTTCACCTGATTGTTGATCACGAATACGCCAAGGGCGAACACCGTGAAACACAGGACTATCAGCAGCTTGACGGCATTCGCGCGGACCAGGTCATACCCGGCGCTCAGAACCAGCCCCGCCAACAGGAATATACCCACGCCGGCTTGAATGAAGCCGCCATAGGCGCCGATCGCAAAGAAAACGAATGCCTGTGGCCAGGTCGATTTCTCCGATTCGGCTTCCGGCCGACCCTCGAGCCACCGCTTCGGCCTGACAAGAACGATTACCAGCATTACCAGCATTAGACCGCCGATCACCCGGCGCATCATTTCCTCATCGAGGTTGACTGCTATCTGGGCGCCAACAATCGCTCCGAGGGCCGCAGGGATCGCCAGCAGGAGGCCGCGCCTGAAAGAGAGGACGCCTTGCTGCCGGAAGCTCGAGACTCCCACGACATTTTGTAGCAGAATGGCGACCCGATTGGTGCCGTTCGCGACATTAGCCGGCAGGCCGACGAAGATCAACAGGGGAAGGGTAATCAGAGAGCCGCTACCGGCCAGGGTGTTGATGAATCCGGCGAGAAAACCTGCCGCGATGACAGCGATGTAGAGATACCATTCCACGGCGTTGCAAAGTGGGGTGGAGGAGGACGAATGTCAACTGCTCATGTGCGATGCGCTCCGCCTGAGATATGGACTTGCTCTCAGACCGCCCTTGTCGCATTGACACCGCGCGAAAAAGCCCGACGGCTACGCGAGGGCGGCCGTCCGGCCGGCTGAGGGCTGCCCTGTGTCGCCCGACCAAAAGCGAGTAGTTTGTCGATTATTGGCTAAGCACCATTTCGGCAGGCCCGATATCTCCGGGCTGCTGTTGCTTGACCGGCCGGTGATCTTCGAGTAGATTACCCAGCATACCGAGTTTCGTTTCCAACCCGGACTATCGGAGTTCTCATGAAGGAAAAACTAAGACAGATAGTTGACGTCCTGCGGCAACAAGGAGTCGACTATGGCGACTGCCGTTATGTGCGCACGGAGAAAGAGGGAGTTCGCGTGTCGGACGGCAAGGTCGATGCGGTGACCCGCGACCTTGACGTTGGGATCGGCATCAGGGTGCTGCACGGCGGGTCGTGGGGTTTCGCCGCGACGGCGAACCTGACGGACGGGGCTCTCAAGAAGACCGCGAAGCTGGCTGTCAGGATCGCCAAGGCATCGGCCCTCACTCGCCACGAACCGGTGCGCCTGGCCGAGCAGAAGGCCTTCGTCGATCATTTTCGCTCACCCTTCGAAACAGATCCGTTTGAGGTCTCAGCCGACAACAAGACCGGGCTGCTGCTCGAAGTCTGTGAGATCCTCAAGCGGAAGAGCAAAGCCATCCAAACAGCGGCCGGCCAATTGGATTTCTGGCGAATCAATAAGCTCTTCCTGTCAACAGAGGGAGCCGAAATCGAACAGGACCTTATGGAATCGGGCGGCGGGTTCTATGCCGTGGCCAATGACGGCAAGGAGGCCCACAAACGGTCCTATCCCAACTCCTTCGGTGGAGATTACGGCGTCGGAGGCTATGAAATCGTCGAGCGTATGAACATGGTCGACCATGCCGAGCGGGTGAGCGAGGAGGCCCTGGCTCTGCTCAAGGCCAAGCCGTGTCCCGATAAGACAACCACCATCGTCATTTGCGGCCCGCAAATGGCTCTCCAGGTTCATGAGTCATGCGGACACCCGACCGAACTCGACCGCGTACTGGGAACCGAGATCTCGCTGGCCGGCGGCTCATTCATGACCATCGACAAACTCGGCAAGCTTCAGTATGGCTCGAAGATCGTCAATATCACGGCAGACGCCACAACGCCGGGCGGTTTGGGTACGTTCGGTTACGACGATGAGGGCGTCAAAGCACAGCGGACCCCGATCATCGAAAAGGGTAAGTTCGTTGGATACCTAACCAGCCGCGAGACCGCCCCGATGATCCATCAGCAGTCGGGCGGCGCCATGCGGGCCGACGGCTGGAATCGGATTCCCCTGATCCGGATGACGAATATTAACCTTGAGCCCGGCAAATGGGCCCTCAATGATCTCATTGCGGACACCGAGGACGGCATATTCTTCGACATCAACAAGAGCTGGTCGATTGATGATCGGCGGCTGAACTTCCAGTTCGGCAGCGAATGCGCCTGGCAGATAAAGGATGGCAAGCTGGGACAGATGTACAAGAACCCGACGTATACCGGCATGACTCCGGAGTTCTGGAATAACTGCGATGCGATCTGCAATCGTAAACACTGGCACGTGTGGGGTATTCCCCATTGCGGCAAGGGTGAGCCGATGCAGACCGCCCACGTGGCCCATGGCGCCGCCCCGGCGCGCTTCCGCAACGTTAGAGTGGGGGTGAACAAATGATTGGACGTGAGAAACTCTTCGCGACTCTGGAGAAGGCCCTTGTCGCCTCCAGCGCCGGTCAGACGGAAATCGTCTACGTCGGCAACGAGCACAGCCTGACCCGGTACGCCAACTCGCACATCCACCAGAATGTCTTTGAGGATAATCGAAAGATACTTTTCCGCACCGTTATCGGCAAGAAGGTAGGAGTGGCCTCGACCAATTCGCTGATTGTGACCGACCTGAAGAAGACCCTGTCGGACTCGATTGAAATAGCAAAGCAGCAGCCGGAGAATCCCGACTTTCCCGGACTGCCGGAACCGGCCGGATACAGGGAAATGGACACCTACGACGAGGACACGGCTCGGTTCACGCCGGTCAAGCGAGCACGCGCGGTCAAGCTGGTTATCGCCGAGGCGGATCGCATGAATTTCACCATGGCCGGCTCATTCGCTACTTCTCAGGGTGAAGTGGCGGTCCTCAATTCGCTGGGATTGCGGGCCTGGCAGCCGACCACCTCGGCCTCGATCAACATGATTGCAATGTCGGATACGTCCAGCGGATACGCCTCGGATGTCTCCCGCCGGGTCTCCGATATTGATGTCGCACGACTGGCTGCTGTAGCGGTTGAGAAATGCGATCGCTCACAGAATCCGATCTCGGTCGAACCCGGTGAGTACGAAGTGATCCTGGAACCCGCAGCGATCTCAGAGATGATGGAGTGGCTCTCATACGTCAGCTTCGGCTCGCGTCCCTTCCAGCAGGGTACATCGTTCCTCTCGGGCAGGGTCGGGCAGCAGATCACTTCGGATCAGATCACCATCTATGATGATGCACTGGATGAGAGCTCCGTCGCGTTCCCGTTCGATTTCGAGGGAGTGCCGAAGAAACGGGTCACGTTCATCGACAAGGGCGTCATCAAGGGGGTGGTCCACAATCGCTCGTCGGCGAAGAAGGCCGGTACGAAATCTACCGGCCATGCCATCACCCCGGATGAATCGGACGAAGGCGCCTTTCCGATGAATGTCCACATGAAACCGGGGAAGACCAGGCGATCGCAGATGATCGAGGGGGTCCGCAAAGGCATTCTGGTCACGCGGTTCCATTACGTGAACGGTTTGATTGACACGCGCAATTCGGTGTTGACCGGAATGACCCGGGACGGCACTTTCCTGATTGAGGATGGCGAGGTCAAGAGCGGGATCAAGAATCTCCGTTTCACCGACAACGTTATGAAGGCGTTCAAGACGGTCAGGGCCATTTCCAGGGAGACTGAGCGTACCGAATCATGGTGGAGCGCAGTGGGCTGCATGACCGTGCCGACAGTCCACCTCGGGGCCTTCCGCTTTTCGGGCAAGACCGAGCACTAGTCTGCACGCCGGCCCAGAGAGTTTCGCGGGGCCCGACTCATCGAGAGACTGGTCGGGCCTCCTTTCCATGCAGGGCATACGCGATTTCGGTCGGACAGCCCGGCGCAGACCGTGGCTAGAGGGGGCCCTGCGGCATCACCCTGGCGGAGTCATCGCTAGCGATTACCAGGAAGAATCTCGAAGGAGCGAACGCGATCGAGGCGAAAGGTCCGTTCCTGGCGAACCTCTTCGCACCAGGCATTGAGGTAGGCTCGCCCGGTGAGGCCGTAGACTTTCAGGGGTCGTACAACCCGCCATGATGGTTCGGTCGCGGGCCTGCAGTATTGCATCCTGACCCGCAGGCCGTCTGCGATGGCTCTCTGAAGGGGCTCGAACCGATCCGGCAGCTCAACCTGGCCGTGGCTCGGTTGGCTCAGGTCGTAAACGGTCAGCCGTTCCGACAGCTCCGCCGGCGACTCAATGTCGCCGATTCTCTCGAAGGCCACGCAGGTCAAAGCCCTCACGTATTCGGCGTCGGCCAGAGCCCGGTGCTCCTGGCCCGTACCGAGCCCGAAATGCTCGACTAGTTTGACCAGGGCATAAGAAACCAGTCCGGGGCGGGTACGGCGAATAAGATCAACAGTGTCCAGTACGAGCAACGGGGGTCGAGCCAACCCGGCGCGGTCCATCTCGGAGACCAGAAACGATATGTCGAACGGCGCGTTGTGAGCGACCAGAATGGAATCCCGACCGCAGAACTCGAAGAACTTCGGCAGCACAAAGGCGGCTGTCGGGGCCGATGACACCATCCGGTCTGTGATTCCATGAATCGCGCGCGCTTCTTCCGGTATGGACTTTCCGGGATTGATCAGCGACTCGAAGCGGCCACCGCTCCAGCCATCCAATCCGAACCGGACCGCGCCTATCTCAACCAAGCGATGTGACCCGGCCCACAAACCGGTGGTCTCAGTATCGAAGGCGACCAGCTTTTGGGATAGCAAAAACGGGGATATCCCGGATGACATGGGTGCAATCTAAGGTTGGCGGTTGCTATTGACAACTGCTTTTTTAGTCGTACCATATGCCAGAGACTGGTCTGTAACAACCCGCCGGATCTGGTCTTCCGGCAGTGAGGAACTGTGCCGCCGTGACCTATCAAGTCGTATACAGCCCCGGCCTCTGCTCCGGTACTCAGGACACCTAGTGCTTCCATGACGTTCTAATGTCCCTCTTTACATTTAGCTTATAACGCATTGGCCACATTGGAGATCGCAATATGTCTTTAGCCATTGACGGAGGCGGATTGACGATTGAAAAGGTCGTCCAAATAGCCCGCCACAATGAAAAGATAGAATTGTCGCCCGACGCCCTCGACCGCATCAGGAAATGCCGAGCCATGCTCGAACGAAAGATCGAGGCGCACGAGATAATGTACGGTATCAATACCGGGATTGGGGAATTCTCGGAGGTAGTGCTCACTGATGAACAGGTTCAGCAGTTCCAGAAGTATCTGATATATAATCACGCCGCCGGTATCGGCGAACCCATGCCGATAGAGTGGGTTCGCGCTGCGATGGCTTCCCGGGTCAATGTCCATGCGCACGGCAACTCCGCAATCCGTCCCGAGATTACTCTGACGCTGGTTGAGATGCTTAACAGAGGTGTTACTCCTCAGGTCTGCCGCAAAGGCTCGGTGGGCGCCTGCGGCGATCTGGCGCCGATGGCGCAGATGGCTCTGTCTCTTATGGGAGAAGGACACGCCTACTTTCAGGGCGAACTGATGCCGACCGCCGACGCTCTGCAGAAAGCCGGCATACCGGTGCCCGGCCTCATGGCGCGCGATGGTCTGGGTGTCATAAACGGCTCCAATTTCCTGACTTCGGTCGGGGCGTTGTTTCTTTACGATGCCGATCGCTGGTTGCGACAGGCTGAGATTGCTGCCGCCATGTCGCTTGAGGCGCTCAAAGCCAACATGAAGCCCTATGATTCCAGGATCCACCAGGCCAGGGGCTTCTCCGGAGCCGTCCGCACAGCCAGAGCCATTCGGAAAACAGTCGCTGGTGGCGATCTGGCCGAAGAGCGGATCAAGTGCCGCGTGCAGGATGCCTACTCGATGCGTTCGACTCCCCAGGTCATCGGGGCGGCTCACGATGCTTTGGCCTGGGCGCGTTCGCAGGTGGAAATCGAGTTGAACGGTGTAGGCGACAATCCAATCTTCTTCCCCGATGAGGACCTGCAACTCTCCGGCGCCAACTTCCAGGGGACCCCGGTTGCAGTGCCGATGGACATGGCCGGCTATTGCGTCACAATGGTCAGCGTGATGTCGGAACGACGTATGAACCGACTCAATAACCCTGCTCTGTCGGTCGGGCTGCCGCCCTTCCTGACTAAAGGCGCCGGGATGTTCTCCGGCCTGATGCTCAGCCAGTATACCGCCGATATGCAGATCGTCGAACAGCGCATGCTGTCGATGCCGGCATCCATTCAGTCGATACCGGCCGCCGCCGACCAGGAGGACTTCGTCTCAATGGGATGGAATGGAGCTCTCAAGAACCACCAGATTCTCGATAACGCCTACGGCATTCTCGGAATCGAGATGATGGCCGCCGCCCAGGCGCTCGACCTTCGTGATTACCGTTTCGGGCGGGGGACGACAAAGGCTCATGAGGTTGTCCGTTGTCATGTCGACTACCTGGACGAAGACCGTCCGTTGTTCCCTGACCACAACGCCATGAAGGCGCTGGTGGAATCCTGCGAGGTACTCGAGGAGGTGGAAGCCGAGATAGGAAGCCTGGTACCGTAGCTTCCGGCGGTGCAAGAGAGTAGCGGCCCCAGGTCCGCGCATCAGGGCGGCAGCGGTTTACGAAGTGCCTTGACCATCCGGGCCGGTTCACGGCCCCACTTGTCGACGCGCAGGTCAAGCCCCCTGCGGTCTTGACACTTATCGATGTACAGCCTCACTTCGAATGCGCAATCGATCCTGTTCGTAGCAGTAGGTCAGGTCCGGAGTGAGCGATGCGAACGGGGAAACCCGACACTCCGTTCACTCGGGTGGCCGGTTGGGCTGACGCAGAGCGTCAGGACTTTCTGCGTCCCGCCGCGGGGGCAGTGGGACGAGAGCAAAGACCTGTCCAGGGACAAACACGGCCTCCCGCGATACGTCATCTCTGAGAGCGTGCGTCAAGAGTTAGTTGTGTTTTGTCATACAGTATATCACAGCCCTGCGGCCTAAGCAGCTATCGCCTGAGTCATTCCCGTGAAAACTGGGGAATCCAGACGGGTAGCCCATCCGTCCTCGAGCGGGGTCTTTCTTGATCGAACGCCATTGCGGTTCGCTCACACAACAGAGCTGTGGGCTACCGGTTAGGGGGAGGGTTTGACTGCGTCGACGCAGACATAGCTGGAGCAGTAGTTCGAGCCCATGTCGCGCTTCGACTTCGCTTGTCTGGCATGTGGAAGCGGGCGCTAGCACGAAGCTAGCTCTTCGGTACTATGCCTTTGAACAATCGCGTTAGCGGGCTTCCTGGCGCCTCGATGTGAAGGTCCAGGAACCACCCGAAGGGGGTTTGAGAGACCTCGTAGTGTGAAGCTGCCAGTCGCTCCTCGGCCGAATCGAAGATCGATTTGGTTACTTCGGGATCAGCTTTACTTTCGGACAGGTGGGTGAATGAGTGCAGAACCACGCGGTTGGTATCGTTCTTGCGAGCCGCCCATTTCAGGTTTTTGACTAATTTCGTCTCGATGTATTTCGTGTCGGTTTCATCCTCGGCCTCCACGTCGATGAACCCGACCAAGGCGCTCTCGATTGTCTCGTGAACATCCAGATCAGGAGCACTATCGAGGCCCTTTCGACTGGTTCGGTAGCCGAACCGGCTGCAGTATATCATCAATAGTTTCATAGGTCGGGATGTCTTTCACGCACGGTTCGTTGTCTACCTTTTCATGGCTGCATCTACGGCGACGTTACTATGTAGACATCGTCACCAACGGCGGTGAAACGGGTGCCGTCCCAGGCTATGTCGCGGAGAGCCGAGACGGTTCCGGAAACAACTGTCCGCCAGGTAACCCCGCCATCGGCGGAAAGAACCCGGTAGCCATTGAGACCGCAAGCTACCACCGCCTCATCAGATGCCGCCACCGCCAGGAGGTCGTCCTTGTCAAGAACGTCCCAGGTGGCCGCGGTCCATTCGCTCCCGGTAGTTGAGTAGTATATCGCACCTCCAAGCCCGACCATAACGTATCCGGTGTCGCCCACCTGAGTGATGCCCCGGAGTGAATCCGGCGCTCCGTCGATGAAGCCTTCGCTCCAGCTTTGACCATCGGTCGACGTGACGATCAGCCCGCTGTCTCCAACTGCCATGAATCCACCGCCGTCCCAGATGACATCGTGCAAATTCAACTCACCTGCAATCGATACAGCGTTCCAGGTTAAGCCGTCATTCGACTCCACAACAGTGCCGTTATCGCCGACCGCCACAAATCTCACGGGGGAGGCGCAGACAGAGTTCAGGTCGAGAAAAGTCGGACGCGTGGATATGGTATCCCATGTTCGAAAATCCTGCGAGCGAAGAATGTACCCCTGATCGCCCACGGCCACGGCCGTACCGTTACTGCGCGCGATGCCGTTTAGTTGCAGTCCATCGCGAGCCCAGACGAATTCATATTCCAGGCCGTTGTCGGACTTCAAGACGGTACCCTGTGTACCGACCGCCATGAGCGAGGTATCGGTATCTTCGACTATCGCCACAACTCCACGTATATCCACCGCGGCCCCGTCGTATAGATCAGTCCATGCCGAGCCGTCAGTGGAGGCAGCGATTGTCTGAAGGTTGCCGACAGCCAGGAATCGTCCCTGCTCCATCGACCAGTCAACTGCGCGTAAGTCGACCCTGGGACCCGGCCGGAGCGTGAAGCTTGCCACATCCGGCGATGTGAGCAGCCATCCATCCTGGCCGAGCAGAACCAGTTCAGTGCCGGACCAGGCCAGGCCATATAGATACGCCTTGGGACGATTCTCAGCCAGTTCCCAGGTAGCACCGTCGGATGATGTCAGAATCGTTCCATGCTGGCCGCAGGCCACGAACTCTGTCAACTCCTCGGCCCACACGACATCGTAGAGGTAAGCGCTTGTTCCGGAGGACTGGATCTCCCATTCGACTCCGTTGGCAGAGGTCATGATCAGCCCTGCCGCTCCCACCACGACGAACTTGCCGCGCGTATCGCTCCAGGTTGCTCCGTACAGATTGCGCGAGGTGTAATTGGAGTCAAGCGATTCCCACTCGGTGCCATTATTAGAGGTGATGATGGTTCCGCTCTTTCCCACAGCTATCAGGACCGAGCCGTCGGTGGCGGCTCCATAGAGCCAGGTGTCCGCCGGGAGGTCAAGATCGGACAGATCGACTCTGGTGAACCCGGCGACTTCAGGCGAGGACACGAGTACCGTGAGAGACTCGCCCACAACCACGTATTTGTTCATGAACCACACCACGCCGAACAGGTCCGTCTCCACCGGTGTGAGCGGGCGACGCAAGGTGGCTCCATCGTCGCTGACCAGTATAATACCGTTTTCACCCACGGCCGTGAATCCCTGTCCGACGACCGAGATATCGAGAACGTAGTTCGTTGTACCCGAAGACCGTCCCAGCCACGAGTAGCCCGGCTTGGCCGGAGTAGAGGAGACAGTGTTGTCATCGTCGCCGCATCCAGCGGCAGTTATCATCAGAATCGTCAAAGCCAGGATCAGCGTCACAACTCTGCGCGCCATGAGCAAAGCTCCTTCCGTTAGTTCTTACCGGTTATACCGATATCCGCAAGCCCAGCCTGTTATCCGTTTGGGGCACGCGGGAGAACGCAATATTGACAAGCGAACTGCCACGGGCAAGAAAAAAGCGGCGGCCAAGCCGGTTGACCTGAGGGCCCCCAGGCCATAACTTCATGCCATGAGGTTCAGCACAGGTACTGGAGCACTACGTGGGTAAGAAACACTATGCGCCGCGACGTCGCCGCCGAGCTGACCCACCAGCCACGACAGGGATCGGCCACGAGGAGCAGCTCGCCGAGCTTCTCGGGAAGCTCCAGACCCCGCCGTTTCTGCTCATCCTGGACGGGGTACAGGACCCGCAGAATCTCGGCGCCTGCCTGCGAACCGCCGATGCCGCCGGAGTCGATGCCGTGATAATACCGGCGAACCGAGCAGTCAGCCTGACAGAAACGGTACGATCCGTGGCCTGCGGGGCGGCTGAGTCGGTTCCACTAATTGAAGTCACGAACCTTGCCCGAACCATGCGCGAGCTAAAGAACCACGGAGTCTGGCTCGTCGGCACATCCGACAAGGCCGGTCGGAAGATATGGGACATCGACCTTCACGGGTCACTGGGTATCATTCTCGGGGCCGAAGGAAAGGGAATCCGCCGACTGACGGCAGAGCACTGCGATTTCCTGGTGTCCATCCCCATGCAGGGCAGGGTTGAGTGCCTGAATGTCTCCGTGGCCGCAGGGGTCTGCCTGTTTGAGGCCCTTCGTCAAAGACAAAAGGACTGAGCCACAGCCAGGTCGACCCGTCAGACAGGTTACACGTCAGACCGGCCGCATGAGTTACACTTTCCGCCGGCTACCATCGACGTGCCGGCATTCAATCCTGCCGGCGAAGCCCCGTGAACCCAAGTGGCCGGCCAGTAGAATTCGAAACGACCAAACGGCGTTCTTGTACTCCCCCAGACAACAAAGGGAGCCCGAGGCGTTACATTGCTTCATCCAGACTCCGGATTGTTACGCGCGGCCCCATGACCGCACCACAAATGGCGAGGGATTGAGCGCCCGTACCGGGCGCGATTCCGGGGGCGCGCCGGGCCGTCGGGCCGGGAACTAACCGAAAGGCGAAGTGTTACTGAATCGATCCACATTGTGTCAAAACTAAGGAGAACGGAAGTTATGTTGAAGAAGATTTTCGCCCTGACCCTGGCTCTCGCGGTAACAGCCGCCGCTGTTCAGGCCCAGACTTGGTCGATCGACAAGGCTCACTCGTCCCTGGGCTTCTCGGTGCGCCACATGGTTATATCCAAGACCACCGGTCAATTCAGTGACTTTGAAGGCACCCTCAATTTCGACGGGAAGAATCTGGCCGCTGGTTCGGTAACGGTTACGGCTCAAATGGCGTCCATCGACACCGACGATGGCAAGCGTGACGAACACCTGCGGTCGGCCGATTTCTTCGATGTCGAGAAATTCCCGACGATGACCTTCGAATCCAAAAGAGTCATTCCGGGTGAGGGCAACGATTTTGAACTGACCGGTGATCTGACGATTAAGGGCGTAACCAAAGAAGTTACCTTCGATGGCGAGTTTCATGGGGCTATGAAGGACCCATGGGGTAACACCCGTGCCGGCTTCTCGGCCGAAACCACGATCAACCGCCAGGAATTCGGAATTACATGGAATCAAACACTCGACGCCGGCGGCCTGCTTGTCGGCAATGATGTCGATATCAACGTGGAGATGGAATTCGTCCAGCAGCAGTAGGCTGCCGACCGACCTAAGTAACCGAGCCTGGCCAAAAGCCCGGTCGGATCAGTCCAGAACCGGCCGGACGTCCTGCCGCACACAATTTGCCCGGTCTGACGAGGAATCGCGATGTGTCCGCGTCACCCCATTCTCCTCAGCAGGCCGACGACCTTACCGGCCAGACGGAAATCACCATCGGAGCGATTCACCACGATCGGCTTAAACTGCGAATTCTCGGGCTGCAGACGAACCCGGTCATTTCCCTCGGGAAAGAAGCGCTTTACCGTGGCCTCGCCGTCTATCACCGCGACCACGACCTCGCCACGTTCGGCCTGATCCTGCTTCCGAACAAGAATCAGATCCCCGTCAAGTATGCCGGCGTCTCTCATCGAATCACCCTGGACCCGGAGCGTGAAACAGTCTCCTCCGGGTAGAAATGCGAAATCGACAGCGACCTCACCCTCAATGTTCTCGATGGCGTCGATCGGAGCACCGGCCGGAACCGATCCAACCAGCGGAATACGGCCAACCGATGACGTTGTGGCAAATCCTTCGGACAATTCGAGCCCGCGGGAGACCAGCGCGCGCTTCTTCAGATATCCCTTCTGAATGAGAGCCGACAGGTGCCCACGAACACCATTGGTCGACTTGATCCCGAACTTGCGCCCGATCTCACGAATAGTAGGAGGCTGTCCGCCGCGTGTGATTCGCTCGCGAATGAACTGAAGGATCTCGCTCTGCCGTCTTGTGAGTCTTGCCTTTCCGGTCATCCGATCTCCATTCACTTAGGGCCCGCCCAATGGCCGGGAGCCACCCTGAATCCACTCTGCTTAAGACCAGGCTACTGCCCTAATGTGCATATGTCAATTACTTTTTGGAGCGAGGTCCAACCGACAGCGGTTGTCTCGCCCGCTCAGATGTACTATCCTGCGATCATCAGTTTTCAGTTTACTGTGACGAATAGGCCTTTCACAAAGGAGCTCGACATGGCCGGCAAGTTCGAATCAATCGATCATAAGACAATAACCGACAATACCTTCCAGCTCATCGGCCGGCAGTGGATGCTGGTTACGGCCGGCCGCCCCGATGACTTCAATACGATGACAGCCAGTTGGGGAGGGTTCGGTCATCTCTGGAACAGGGACATTTGCTGGTGTGTCATTCGTCCCCAGCGGTTCACTTACCAATATGCCGAGAAATACGACTACTTCACGCTGACCTTTTTCGATGAAGAGCACCGCGATAAACTGCGTCTTTGCGGCACCAAGTCGGGGCGCGATGTCGACAAGATGGCCGCAACCGGTCTGGCGCCTCTGGCGACCGCACATGAGGCCGTCTATTTTGAACAGGCGCGACTCGTGATCGAATGTCGGAAGATCTACTACCAGGACCTGGCCCCATCCAACTTCCTCGACCCCCGAATACACGATGAGTACCCGGAGAAGGACTACCATCGAATGTACCTTGGCGAGGTCGTGAGTTGCCTTGTCAGGGGATAGGCCTGTCGGCGGTCGAACTCAAACGAAGAACGGCCGGGGAGTTGAATCCCCGACCGCCGGAAGCAATTTCTTCAGGGTTGACTGAAGCTCAGGCTTCTTCCTCTTTTTGTCGCCTGGCTTCCTCGATGATCTTCTGGGCGGCATCGTAAGGGACCTCCTCGTAGTGGGAGAACTCCAGAGAATAGACGCCCTGCCCTTGGGTCATAGATCTCAGGTCCACCGCGTATTGGTAAAGCTCGGCTTGCGGAACCTGAGCCCGAATTATCTGATTTGGGCCGTCCGGTTCCATGCCGCCGATCTTGCCGCGCCGAGATGACAAATCACCCATGACATCGCCGGTAAACTCGTCCGGCACGATGACCTGAACATTCATGATCGGTTCGAGGATGACAGGCTTGGCATCCATGAAGGCCTCCTTGAATGCCATCAAACCGGCGATCTTGAATGCCATGTCCGACGAGTCCACGTCATGATATGAGCCGAAGTAGAGAGCTACCTTCACATCCACCACGGGAGATCCGGAGAGCCCCCCGTGCTGCATCGACTCAACCACACCCTTCTCGACCGCCGGGATGAATTTGCTGGGTACGACACCACCCTTGATCTCATTCAGGAACTCGAATCCGGCGCCGCGCTCGTTGGGCTCGAGACGGAGATAAACATCGCCGAATTGCCCGCGGCCGCCCGTCTGCTTCTTGTGACGATACTGACGCTCCGTCTTACCCTTGATCGTCTCTCTATAGGGTATCTTCGGCTTAGTCAGCTCAACTTCAACGCCGAATCGCTCACGGAGTTTCTCGGTCAGGACATCGATATGGGTTGGGCCCTGACCGTAAAGCACCTGCTGGCCCAACGACGGATCGGATTCAAGGCGGAAAGTCGGGTCCTCTTCTCGGAGCTTGGATAGCCCGTTTGCAATCTTCTCCTCATCGCCCTTGGACTTCGCCTTTATGGCCACATCCATGACAGGATTCGGGTATTCTGCAGTTGGGATTGTGACGTCGACACCCGATTCGGCCAAAGTGTTGCCGGTATGGCTGTCCTTCAGCTTCACCAGGGCGCCGATATCGCCGGCCGGGACGGAGCTCAAATCAATTCGCTTCTTTCCCTGCATCGAGTATATCTGGGTCACTCGCTCAGCATTCTGGGTCTGTTGATTGGTGAGATCCATGCCGGTCTTCAGTGTACCGGAGTAGACGCGAATGAGCGACAACTCGCCCAGGTGGCTTTCAGACATCGTGTGATAAATGTAAGCGACCGCCTTGCCACCGGCATCCGTCGGCAGCTCGACTCTTTCCTCGGTTCCGGTCTTATGGGCCTCCGCCGGCGAATAGTCGGCCGGACTCGGTGCATACTTCTCTATGAAATCCAGGAGAACCCTGATGCCGACGTTCTTGGCCGCCGACCCACAAAGAATCGGGTACACCTTGCCTTCCCGAATGCTCTTCTTCAGCCCTGCGATGAAGTCCTCTTCTCCCAGCGTACCCTCCTCAAAATACTTCTCCAGGAGTGCGTCATCGCCCTCGGCCGCCAACTCAATGAGTTTCTCGCGATGGCCCTCGACCGTCTCCTTCATATCGGCCGGTATCTCTGTCTGGGATTCGTTGCCGTCGGCGTCGAAGGTGTAGGCCTTCATAGTCAGAACGTCAACAACGCCCTTGAATCCGGAGGATTCACCGATCGGTATCGCTACCGGGGCCGCCGCCGTCCCGAAGGTCTCCTGCAGGACACTCAGGTTGTTCTGCCAGACGACGTTATCGTTTTCCATCTTGTTGACGAAGAAGAAACGCGCGGTCTTCGGGCGATCAGTCTGGCGCCAGTGAAGATTGGTGCCGACCTCCACACCCGCGGTGGCATTGATGACCATGCCGATGGTATCGCAGACGCGAGCGGAACTCAGCAGTTCACCGATGAAGTCAGGGTGCCCCGGAGCGTCACACAGGTTCAGCTTGATGCGCTTATGCGGCACCGCCAGGAGCTTGGCCGTAACAGATGTTTTGCGTGAAATCTCAGCATCGGTATAGTCAAGAAGTGAACTGCCCTCATCGACCCTTCCCATACGATTGTTGGCGCCGGTGATGAAGGCTATGGCATCAGCCAGGGTGGTCTTGCCGCAGCCGCGCTGTCCAGCCAGGCAAACGTTTCGAATCTTGTCGGTTGTAAACTCCTTCAAAGCTACGCTCCAGGGTTCTTCAGATTTTGGGTATCACGGCCCGAAGGCCTTGATTTTCAGCTACAAAGCTACGCAAAATATGGTAATGAGTCAGGCTTGTCAAACGGTTTTGGACCGCTCGTTTCCTCCACCGAAGGCGTATGCATACGGGCCGCGGTGTGGTCGCAAACGGATGGCCTCGACTACCTGTAGAACGGCAGCTTTGGCGTGTCTGCAAACGATGTTCCGGGCGGGTGAGTCGCCCGGAAGCCCGTTCCGGGAACGCATCCGCGCGAGGCGACCGGGCATCGATTATGAGCTACGTTGATTCAGGTCATGAGCGTCGCCGTCCGGGAGACAAGTCCCCACCAAATGAAAGCCCCGGCGGGGAGCCGGGGCTTTTGGAAGGTGAGCTGAAGATCGACA
>CAZGMK010000049.1:0-18214 GCA_964526835.1 uncultured Ignavibacteriales bacterium | reverse complement strand
GCTTGCCAATGGATACAACGACACCACAATGCCATCATCACCGGCCCCACCGGGGTGGGCAAGACTTACCTGGCTTGTGCCCTGGGACAGAAGGCCTGCCGCGAGGGATACTCGGTCATCTACTGGCGTCTGCCGCGCTTGCTGGGCGAGTTGACCATGGCCAGGGGGGACGGACGCTATCTCAAATTGCTGCGGACCCTGGAAAGAACCGACCTGTTGCTCATCGACGACTGGGGCACAACCACTTTGACCGATCAACAACCACACGACCTGTTCGAGATCCTCGATGACCGCTATGACCGCCGTTCCACTTTGATCGCGGCCCAGTTGCCGATCGAACACTGGCACCAACTCATCGGCGATCCCACCCTGGCCGATGCCATCCTGGATCGCCTCATTCACAATGCTCACAAAATCGACTTGAAAGGAGAATCTATGAGAAAGAAACGAAACACCTTGACGGACCCTAACCAGGAGAATACATAGTCACAGGACCCGCGTCGCTACGCTCCGACGGCCGGCGCCTTGCTCTGGAATGACCCGGCGCAATCGTTCGGAATGACCTGGCGTCTTCGCTCGGAACAGACCGGCGGAATCGTCGGAATAGGCAGAAAGACCAGCAGAATCGATATGCCGAAGCCCAAAAACGACGAAACGAACCCAATTCCGCGTAACCCCATGGCGACGCGTAGCTTACGATACAGCGGCGATACCCCCGAGCCCGCAGGCTGGCTCAGCCCGAGTGGCCTGGCCCGGAGCGGCAGCGTGAAAACACGTGAACGAAACCGCTGCCAACCCCGCCACAGTAGAACCGCGCCAACCCGTGCACATTCCGAGCCATCGCGCCACCTGATTCCGTACGACGAGCGCTGTCGTCTGCTTTTGTTGACTTAACCTCTTATCTCGTCTATATTGGCGCCGCGATAGGCGAAAGTGGCGGAACTGGTAGACGCGCTGGATTTAGGATCCAGTTCCTTGAACGGAGTGGGGGTTCGAGTCCCCCCTTTCGCAGGAAAGCCGTATCCCACGTAGCCTCGGCAACGGGGCCGCGCAGGGTTTTTTGTATATATTGCGCCTGAAAAGGTTGACCTTTGTGAACCCTGGCGCCTCGGTTGATGTAATACAATGGCAGAAACCCGGGCGCTTCGTATTGCTCTTAATCGGGAGTCGAGTGTTGTGAAAGTTGATATCACCAATGGCGACGGTCTCAAGAAGACCCTCAATATCGAAATCCCCGCCGACCAGGTTCGACAGCGGATGGATTCCAAGTTCACGGAAGTGCGCAAGGAGACCGAGATCAAGGGATTCCGCAAGGGCAAGGTTCCCATGGACCGCATCCGGGCCATGTTCGGCGACCAGGTGAAAGCTGATGTGGTCGAGGAACTTATCCGCACGACGTACCCGCAGGCGGTTCGCGAAGGAGAGCTGGAGGTGGCTTCCCCACCCACAGTCACGGCCGTCGACTTCACCGACGCCGGCGACTTCAAGTACACAGCCGAGGTGGAAGTCTTCCCCCAGATAGATCGGATCGACTTTGAGGGCCTGAAGGTTACGCTTCCTAAGGTCGAAGTGAGCGACGCGGACGTGGATGAGTTCATCGACGCGATGCGCAAGCGCTTTGCCGACCAGCGTCCGGTCGACCGCCCGGCCGAGAGGAAGGACATTGTACTGGCCGACGTAGTCAAGATCGAGGATACCAAGGGGCTAATCGAGGAGGACGAGTTCGCCGACCAGCAGATCGACCTGGACAACGCCAACACGCTGGCCGAGTTTCGCGAGCACCTGCCCGGACGGAAGGCCGGTGAGGAAATCGAAGTCGAGGTTGACTATCCCGAAGACTACCAGGATGACCGATTCGCCGGCGCCCATATGAAATACCTGGTGAAAATAAAGGAGGTTCAGGAGCGGCTGATCCCGGAATTCGACGATACCTTCGCCAGGAACACCGGCCAGGCCGAGACTGCTCTGGATATGCGCATGAAGGTGCGCCAGGAGCTCAAGGATAGGATTCAGCGCGAGCAGGAGCGTCAGAAGCGCGGACAGATCATCGAGCAGATCTGCAATAAGAACGATATTCCGGTGCCGGAGGCATTTGTCCAGCGTTACCTTGATAATGTGACTGAGGATTTCAAGAAGCGTTACAAGGATGTCTCGGATGAAGATATCCGCCAGAATTACCGGGATGTCGGGGAGAAGACTGTTCGCTGGAACCTGCTTTACAACCGTCTGGCGGACCTTGAAAACATTGAAGTTTTGCCCTCGGATACCGAAAATCGGATAAAGCGTTTTGCCGAGCATTATCAGATGTCGATGGACCAGGCCAAGATGGCCATGCAGCAGGCCGGCAGCGCCGATGATATCAGGGATTCGATTCTCGAGGAGAAGATTCTTGGTTTTCTGAGCGACAGGACCGAAATCAACTACGTTGAGCCGGAGCAGAAGAAATAGGGGCATCAGCGTAACTGGAATAAAGGGATTCTCATATGAGCAATGACTTGGAGAACTATCTGGTCCCGATGGTCGTGGAGCAGAGCGGGCGGGGCGAGCGAGCCTATGACATTTTCAGCCGCCTGCTAAAAGACCGCATCATATTTATCGGATCACCCATCGATGATCAGGTCGCCAACCTGGTAATCGCGCAGATGCTTTTTCTCGAGGCGGAGGACCCCGAGAAAGATATCTTTGTTTACATCAACTCTCCGGGCGGATCTGTCACCGCCGGGATGGCCATTTACGATACGATGCAGTTCATCAAGCCCGATGTGGCGACCACCTGTATGGGTATAGCGGCCTCCATGGGCGCCTTTCTCCTGGCCGCCGGCACCGCCGGCAAGCGCGCCGCACTGCCCAACGGAAGAGTCATGATACACCAGCCTCTGGCCGGTGCTCAGGGGCAGATCTCCGATATCGTGATCATGACTGAGGAGTTTACCAAGACCAAGGAGCGGCTCAACAGGCTGCTGGTGAAACATACGGGCCAGCCGCTGGAGAGGATAGAGAAAGACACCGACCGGAACTTCTTCATGTCGGCCGACGAGGCCATTGATTACGGCCTGATCGATAAGGTCTACGGAAGTGAACGTGAAGTCATCAAAAAGGACTGATCCCGGTCGATGATCCAACCGCGCAATAGGATGGCAAAGGTGGTTCATGAGCAAGAAAAGAAATGATCCGAAGCTGCCGCGGCACTGCTCATTCTGCGGTAAGCCGGCCGGGCAGGTGAAGCGGTTGTTCTCGGGACACGAAGCTTTTATCTGCGACGGCTGCGTGGAGCTGTGCTCCGACCTTCTCCAGAATGCGCCCGAAGTGCAGGCGCCGGAGCAAATCGACTCACCACCGAATCCCGCGGATATCAAGAACTTCCTGGACCAGTACGTAATCGGCCAGGAACTGGCCAAGCGCACCGTATCGGTGGCTGTCTACAACCACTACAAGCGAGTTAACGCCAGGGTTCAGGCGCGGCTCAAGGAGAATCCGGCTGACGATGACGGAGTCGAACTCGAAAAGTCGAATATCCTTCTGCTGGGGCCGACAGGAACCGGCAAGACCCTTATGGCTCGTACCCTGGCCAAGTACCTGAAGGTGCCGTTCACGATCGCCGACGCTACGGTCCTGACCGAGGCCGGATATGTCGGCGAGGATGTCGAAAATATCCTGGTGCGACTGTTTCACGCGGCCAATTTCAACCCCCAGAAGACCGAGCGGGGCATCATTTACATCGACGAGATCGACAAGATCGCTCGCAAGGAAGGCAATCCATCGATTACGCGCGACGTCTCCGGTGAGGGTGTACAGCAGGGGTTGCTGAAGATTCTCGAGGGAACGGTGGCCAACATTCCACCCAAAGGCGGCCGCAAGCACCCCGAGCAGTCGTTTGTCCAAATTGACACCGAGAACATCCTCTTCGTTTGCGGCGGCGCCTTCGACGGTCTCGACAAAGTCATTGCGCGTCGCCTGGGCAGAAAGACCGTGGGATTCGAATCCGACAAACGGCATGTCAGCGAGAAATCAGACGACATATTAGATTACGCGACGCCGTCCGATCTGATCGAGTACGGTCTGATTCCCGAGATGGTCGGCAGGCTCCCGGTGGCCGCCTCGCTGCGTCCGCTCGATGAAGCTGCGCTCATGAACATTCTGACCGAACCACGCAATGCCCTGACCAAGCAGTACCAGAAACTGCTCAGAATGGAGGGTATCAATCTGCGGTTCGAGCCCGAGGCCCTCAAGGCGGCTGTCCGGATCGCCCAGAAACGCGGTACCGGTGCACGGGCGCTGCGTTCAATCTTCGAGAAGGCCATGCTTGATGTTATGTACGAAGTTCCGTCGTTGCCGGAAATCGCGGAAGTCGTAGTCACCGAAGAAGCCATCACCGAGGGCAAGCGCCCCCGCTTGATCACCCGGGCCAAGAAGAAAGCCGGCTGAGTCGAGCGGCAATGGTATCGATAGAAGGTCACAATCCAGTGTGATCCTGACCTCCCTGCTTTGCCGGCGGACGATCTCCCCGCCAGCTATGCCTCGTCTTTCCGGTCTGCAAGCTCAGGGTTGGTAACAGCGGCTGCAGAGTCTTTGTCGGGATTGTTCTCCTCCGAAGGCTGCGGCTGGGAGGAGGATTGGTCGTCGGGAGAAGGGTTTTCCAGTTGTTGTGGTCTGGGACGCAGTGAGTCGACGATCCTGTTGAGCTTCTCCAGCTCCTGGCGGGCTTTCTGCGCAAAGTCGGGCTCGTTCGAGGCGTACAGGACCGAGCGGCAGACATTGATGACGCCGCAACGGGTGAAGTTGTCTGTGCCGCCGGTCGCCGCCCTTTCGAGTGATCCGCCCTGCGCCCCCACCCCCGGGATTAGAATCGGCATATGGCCGGCTGTTTGCCGCAGTTCGACCAACTGGTCCGGGACAGTCGCACCGACCACCAGCCCGAAATTCTCCTCCTTATTCCAATAGGCGACCTTCTCGGCGACTATCCGATAGAGCGGCTTGCCATCGCATTCGAGCATCTGGAAGTCTTTGTGGCCGGGATTGGAGGTCAGACACAGAACGAAAAGACCTTTACCCTTGTGCTCCACGAATGGACGCATGGAATCGTATCCCATATACGGGTTGATGGTCACCCAATCGGCGCCAAGATGGTCGAAGAGAGACTCGGCGTATTGAGCGGCGGTATTGCCTATATCCCCGCGCTTGCCATCGAGGATGACGGGAATGTCATCGGGAATACGACGGACCAGTTGCGAAAGCAGCGATAACCCCTCCGGGCCCATGTTTTCGTAGAAGGCCACATTCGGCTTGTAGGCGCATACGAGGTCGGCGGTCGCGTCGATTACCTGGCGCAGGAAATCGTACATACCCTTGGGAGTCCGCGATATCTCCTGCGGCATCTTGTTCGGGTCCAGATCAAGTCCCAGGCAGATGATGGATTTGTTCTTGTCCTGGCATTTGCGAAGCTTCTCTAATGCGTTCATCAGTATTTCCTCACCCGGCCCACCAGTTCATCGATGGATGCCAGTTCTTTACGTTCGAGATAGTCGTGAAGCCTCTGGGCGATTCGGATCGGCGCAAACGGCTCGATGAACAGAGCGGTGCCGATCTGCACGGCGGTGGCTCCGGCAAGGAAGAACTCCACGGCGTCGCGCACTTCAGCAATGCCGCCGATGCCTATGATCGGCAGCCTGGTGACCTCGCTGACGGCGTTCACCATGGCCAGGGCGATCGGTTTGATGGCCGGCCCGGTCAGACCGCCCTTGTTGTTGGTCAGGCGTGGTCGCCAAGTCTCGATGTCGATGCTGGTTCCGACCACTGAGTTGATCAGGGAGAGAGCATCGGCGCCGCCCTGCTCGGCCGCCCTGGCGATATCGGTGATCCTGGTAACATTCGGCGACAGCTTGGCTATAACCGGCCGCGCAAAGACCTGTTTGACCCGACGTATGGCTTCTTCGGTCGATGAGGGTGCGGCTCCGAACTCCATGCCGCCGTGGTCTACATTCGGGCAACTGATGTTCAGCTCGACCATGTCCAGATGTTCGACATCGTTGAGTCGGGAGCAAATCTCGACATACTCCTCCAAGGTCGAGCCGGCGACATTCACGATCACCCGCGTGCCCTTGCCGGCAAGAAACGGTATCTTTTCGGCGATGAAGCGGTCGATGCCGACATTGGCCAGACCGATGGCGTTGAGCATGCCGCCGGTCACCTCGGCGGTTCGCGGCGGAGCATGGCCTAATCTCGGCTGGAGCGTGATCGACTTGGTCACCAAGCCTCCCAGCGATGAAAGCGGATACAGATTCTCCAGCTCCTCGCCATAGCCACAACAGCCGGAGGCCGTCATAATCGGATTCGTGAACTCCACGCCGGCTATGTTGACAGCCAGATTCGGTTTCACAGCGCCACCTTGCCGATGTCGAAGACCGGTCCTTCCATACATACGCGGGCATGGCCGCCGCCGGTGAGGGACACGACACAGCCCAGGCATACTCCGATACCACAGGGCATCGGTGCCTCCAGGGAAAGCTGCCCGGCGACGCCGACATTCCGGGCCAGGCCGTCGGTGGCCTGCAGCATGCCCTCGGGGCCGCATCCGTAGAGACGTATGTCCGCAGGGTCGCGTCTGATCAGGAAGTCTTCAACCGGCGTCGTTACCATACCGGATTCACCCAGCGAGCCATCCTCGGTAACAGGATAAAACCCGATGCCCAGGCCGCTAATACGATCTCTCTCTATGACATCCGCAGCCGTTCGCCCACCATAGAAGAAATGAATCGATTTCGGGTCACGCCCCTGATCTATCAGGTACCGGGTCAGATACAGCAGAGGGGGAAACCCGACGCCGCCGGCTACCATGACAACTGTTGCTTCGGGAGGTGGCTCGTCGAAACCGTTGCCCAGCGGTCCAAGGATGTCGACCACATCACCCGGACGGAGGCGACTGAGGGCCAGGCTGCCTCGTCCGAAGACCTTCAGAATAATCTCGACATCGCCGCGATCGGCGTCGGCCGATGCCACCGAGAAGGCCCGACGAAACAGTATATCGGTCCAGGGTATGCGAATATGGAAGAACTGCCCGGGTCGACAATGTCGAGCGGCCCCAAAGGGAGAAAAGACGAGGCTATAATAGTCGTGCCCCAGAGCGCGATGTTGGGTGAGAGGAACTTGCTCACAGACTGGTCGGTTCATCGCAGGTGACTTGGCAGGTATACCGGAAACTTGTAGACTACCCACTGCCCCTGAAGACGGCCCGGAATCCGCGTAATATCCCACGCGGTGGAGGCAACGGCCTCTTCAGCACGGCGATTGATCTCTTCATTGGGCGAACTCACAACAAGCTTATAATCCGTCACCTCACCTGAGAAATCAAGCAGGATTTGAAAGTATAGATTACCTTCCCATCTGGAACGATAGGCCTCGGGGGGATAGTCGAAAGGCTCCTCAACCCGAAGCGGCTCCAGCCCCGGAGCCATGTTCTCCAATCGTTCGCCGTTCGGACCGATATAGGCCTGCTCGAGCGGGTCCACGTATCCGAGTGTATCCCCCGTCTCAGCGTCAATCTCAACCATAGTATCAAGGGCCGCGGAATCTCCCTCGGCGTAAGCCGCTCCATCCGGCGTCTCCTGCTGCGCGGGGCGGCGGGTGGACGCTCGATAGGACGTACGATCGGAAGCCAGGGTAGCCCAGTAGGACCCCGGGAAAGAGTCTATCAACTCATTATAGGCGAAGATGACGCTCGAATCGCCCGGGTTATCGTATTTCTCAGTGAGCCAGATCAGGGCGAACCGGGCCTGCAGATGATACTTCGAATCCGGGAAGTTGTCGACTACGTACTGATAGTAGTATCTTGCGGAGTCAACATCCAGAGTGTCGACTACGTATTTCTCGGCCCGACGAATGTACAGCTCCGCATAACCGGTGTCCGCTTCGGTCGAATCCAGACCGAGCAGCTCGAGGGCTTCGGGAGCGTAGTCCGAATGCGGATACCTCTCCAGCATCTCTCGCAGTACCGAGTCGGCGGCGGTGCTGTCGCCACGATGCGACTCGATCATCTGCGACAGGGCGATCATCGCCTTGGGAGCATCGTACGCCGACGGGAACGAGTCGACAACGTACTGCATCTCCACAATCGCGGAGTCTGGTTTATTGAGCTTGAGCCAGTAGAGTTCCGCCAACTGGTATTGCGTGTATGCGGCCTCATCGATGGCCGCCTGTGAGGTGCTCGAATCGATTTTGATGTCCCGAGCGTACTCCTTAAGCTTGCCGATATCGGATGAGCGCTGGAGGGCCTCCTGCCCGTAGTCGCTGGCCCTGGCCAGGGCAGCGGTGGAATCATAGTACTCCTTGGCCCGGCCCAGGCTGTCATAGTCGAATTGATAGATCAACCCAAGCCGCCAGAACGCCCTGGAGCGCAGGCGAGGCATTGTCTGTTCCGCCAGAACCTTCTCGTAAATGGACTGGGCCATTCCCAGCTCCTCTGCATCCTCATAACCGGATGCCTTCAGAAGATCGAGAACACCGACGGAGTCGAAGTAGGCGTCTTCGCCCTGCAATCGTTCGACGTAATCGTGCCCCTCCTGAAACTGCTGAAGGCGATAGGAGCATTCGGCGGCCATGTGAAGCGCGAAGTACTTCTCATTGCGATCGGGGTTCATACCAAGAAGCTGCAGAGCCGCCGACTTGGCCTCGGCAAATCGGAAGCTGGTAAAGTAGGATTCTGCCATCAGGCGCTGGGCCAATCGCTGCTCATGCGATCGTCCCAGCGAATCACGCAGGGCTATCAGGAAGCGACGCGATGTCTCCCAGTCACGGTTGTCGAAATGGAAGCGCCCCAAGGCCAGGGCCGCCTCCGCCTTGAACCGCTGTTTGTAGTCCTCCTCGAAGATTTCCTGGAAAATCGCCATGGCCGCTTCGACATCATCCTGCATGAGTTTCGATTTGGCCAGATACAGGGTAGCCTCGCTGGCGAACTCTGACTCGCGATAATTCGCCAGTATCTCGCGCGCCCGGCGTTCCGACTTAACGAATTCGTCGGTGTAGAAGTACGATACCATCAGGACATGCAGCGCATCATCGTAATACTTGGAGTCCGGATAGTACTCGATAACCTTGAGCGCCTTCTCAATGGCCTTCTTGTAGCCGCCTGTGTTGAAGGTGACCTTTCCGCCCGATGACCGGGCCTCCGCCTGCCGGCGTGCGTCCTCCGACTGGTTGAATGCCTTCTTGGCGTTATAGAAAGTGTTGTAGTAGACGCACCCCCCGGCGACCAGCAGGCCCAGCAGCAGGGTAGCGCTCACTATTTGTCGCAATTGTCTCATCATGATAGTCGGTCGAAGCCGTCACCCGGTGGTTATACGTCTTCCGGAACCGCCCGTTCATACGCAAATCCGGCCTACCCGGCGCGCTCCCTTCGAGCCCTACACGCCTCGACCAGGCGGGGCAGGAGCTGTCCTGAAGGTTCCTGGAAGACAAAGTCCGCCAGCGGCGTAACAGGAGTAGACTCGGGGTTCACTTCGACCAGAGTGGCGCCCGCCCGCTTGGCCATGATCGGGAGACCGGCAGCCGGATGGACAATCGCCGAAGTCCCGATCGAGAAGAAAATCTCAGCGCGGTTGGCTGCCCCCATGGCGTCCTCGATAACCCGGGCGGGCAACATTTCTCCAAACCAGACAACATCAGGGCGCAACCGTCCGCCGCACTTCTCGCACCTGGGAATGTCATCCGGATCGATGACAGTGTCGTCGGGAGCCGGGGCATTGCAGTCAACGCACTTGTTGGCGGTGATGTTCCCGTGCACTTCGAGGACATCCAATGAACCCGCCCGCCGGTGCAAACCATCGACATTCTGCGTAATCAACGTGAAGTCGTCGAACAGGGGTTCGAGATCACGAAGAGCATAATGCCCCGGGTTTGGTTCTGTCTTGCCTATCAGTTCCCGCCGCCAGTTGTACCATTCCCAGACAACCTTAGCGTTGTTCAGGAAGGCATCCATGTTGGCGAGCTCCTCCGGGCGAAATCTGCCCCACAAGCCGTCCTTACCTCGGAAAGTCGGCACATTCGACTCGGCGGAGATGCCTGCTCCGGTCAACACGGCACAGCGGCGGCAATTGACCATAACGTCAGCCAGCTTATCGATATCGTTTGACATGTTCGCAAGATAAGGCCAATGGATGTCTCTGCCAAGGCTTAACGATAAGGCCGGAGCGTATGCCCGGAGAACCCCGCTAACTACCGGTGCGCTCGCCGGTGACGGCCTCGATCTCCGCCAGCAAAGCAGATTCGAGCTCGTCTTCGGAGAGGGTGGCGACCACCTGGCCCAGCTTGATGAGTACGCCCTTGCCGTCGCCGCCGGCTATGCCGACGTCGGCCGCCGCAGCCTCTCCGGGACCGTTGACCACACAGCCCATCACGGCAACCCGGAGCGGTTTCTTGATCCGTCGTGTTTTTGCTTCGATAGAGCGCGCCAGCCTGACGATGTCTATCCTGGCGCGAGCGCAGGTCGGGCAGGAGATGACTTCGACCCCCTCCCGCTTCAATGCGCAGGCCCGCAGTATCTGACGGGCGACATCGACTTCCTCCAGAGGATCAGCGGTCAGCGAGACCCGCATAGTGTCACCGATACCGGCAAGCAGGAGAGAGCCCAAGCCGACCGCGGATTTGATGGCGCCCGTCTCGCGGGTTCCTGCTTCAGTGATGCCGATATGCAGGGGATAGTCGCACCGCTCGGCAAGTCGTCGGTAAGCCTGAACCGTTGTGACAACATCGGTCGACTTGACCGCCAGAACGATGTCGGAGAATCCAGCCTCCTCAAGTATCTGCGCCTGGCGCAAGGCTGCCTCGGCGAATGCCTCCGGGTTGTCGTGCCCGAACCGCTCCCTGAGGTCTCCTGGCAGGGATCCCGAGTTGACACCAACGCGAATCGCAACCCCATTGCGGCCCGCCGCCTCGGCTACTGCCCGGACTTTGGCTGGTTCATCAATGTTCCCCGGGTTGATGCGGATCTTGTCGAAACCGGCTTCGATGGCAGCCAGGGCGAGCCGGTGGTTGAAGTGTATATCGGCCACGAGGGGCTTGTCCAGTTGCTCCCGTATCGACGGCAGAACCGCAGCCGACTTTTCGTTCGGCACGGCTATACGCACAATTTCGCAGCCAACTTCGAACAACGCCCGGGCCTGGGCAACGGTTGCAGCCACGTCGTGTGTAAGAGTGTTGGTCATCGACTGGATAGCGACCGGAAACCCGCCGCCGATGATCACCGACCCGACCTTGACCGAGCGGCTGGCGCGACGCTGTATTGGCTTCGTACTCATAGTTTGTTGACCGTCTGCCGGCCGCAGTGTAGTTTGCTGAGGCCGACGGTGCTAAGCTAGACCTTTGTACTCCGTCAGGCAACCGGAAGTTGGTCTTATGTTCAGTTGGCTACGCAGATACAGTGTCCTGATACTCATAGTGGTGCTCGCCATGTGGTGGTTTGCGTGGAACCGAATTCGGGCCAACCGGCTCGCTCAGCAGCAGGGGCGTTATGCGCAGGTTGTCGCCCGCCTGTGGGTGGCCGGGGCGAGCTTCCGCAACGACTCTACCGGTTGGGCCGAATACCGCGATTCAGTCATGGACGATTACGGAGTCACCCGCGAACGACTGGAAACCTATGCTTCCCGTTACGAGAAGAAGCCCGAGAGGTACCTGCCGTTTGTGCAGAGGGTTCAGGAACTGGTGGACTCGCTCGTTCATACGAATCAAGGCGAAGCCGCCGATTCGGTGAAAGCGGACAGCCGGTCTCAGGGCAGCTGACCTCACTCCTCCTCCACCTGGAAAGCGTCCGGGTAATGCTCAAGCTTCCCGCCCGTGAAAGTAATTAAATCGAAGCGTAGATCGCATTGACCGATGTCATTTTCGGCGACATACCGTCGGGCGGCGCGAGTAAGGCACTCCACCTTTCGTCGATCCACCCACTCGGCCGGGTGGCCAAAGGCCTTCGCCGAACGGGCTGCCTTGACTTCAACGAATACCAACAGGTCCCGTTGGTGGGCAATCAGGTCGATTTCGAGGTGGCCCGTACGGTAGTTCTGGTGGATGACTTCAAAACCCTGTCCGCGAAGATAGTCGGCGGCGAGTCTCTCGTAGCGCTGTCCCAGGCGATGACGCGGGTCCCTGGGCGGTTCCCCCGAGCCGGACTCAGAACAAGGCATACTGATCGAGGAGTTCGGCCACCGGACGGAATGAGCGGCGGTGTATCTCGCAAGGCCCGTGCTCGCGGAGTTGGCGGAGGTGATCCGGAGTGCCGTAACCCTTGTGCTGTGCAAAGGAGAACTGCGGGTAGAGCTCCTGGTAGCGCTCCATGATCCGATCGCGCGTTACCTTGGCGACGATAGAAGCTGCTGCGATCGCCGGACAACGGCCATCCCCGCCGACTACCGACATCTGGGGAAAATCGAGGCGCGGAATGGCGGCGTTGCCATCCACCAGCACGAAGTCCGGAGCTTGCTTGAGGTCCATAACCGCCTTGCGCATGGCCATCAGGGCGGCCCGGCGGATATTCAGCTTGTCGACTTCCTCGTGACTCATGATGCCTACCGAGCAAATCAGGCCGGCCTCGGCGATGGCCTCGAAAATCTCGTCGCGACGCTGGGCGGTCAGCTTCTTGGAATCATCGTTGCCGTCGATCGAGACGCCGCACGGCATAATGACAGCGGCTGCTACGACCGGCCCGGCCAGCGGCCCGCGCCCGACCTCGTCGACCCCGCAAACGGCGCGATAACCCCGACTCGCCAGCGCTGCTTCGATGTGGTCCAGATCGATGGCGGCAAAACCTTCGATGGTTTCCAGTTGACTGGTCATACTCGACAATACTCCACAGTCTCTCAGGCAAGCAACAAAAAGCTCTCTATGACGAGTATCGACGCGCAAAAGGCCTTTTGTTAGCGCCTCGGACGGCTATATTGACCCCCGGATGGTAAGCTCATGAGCACCAATAGAAGACAGGCAGAACCGTTCCGCTTCGCTGTGATCGCCGGAAGCCTGAAGGGACGCACTATCACCGCTCCGGACCTGGGTGTCACGCGACCGCCGTTGAGTCGGATAAGACGATCGATCTTTGACTTCCTGAACCCGTATCTGAGGGGGGCAACTTATCTTGATCTTTTCAGCGGCACCGGGTCTTACCTGTTCGAGGCAGTCTCTCGGGGGGTCTCGAAAGCGGTTGGTATTGAGCAGGAGCCACGCCTGACCGACAGCATCAATGCTCACGCCGAGAAGTTCGGCGTGGCCGATCGGCTGGAATGTCAGTTGGATGATGTCTTCGAGGCCATCCCGAGCCTGCACCGGATGGGTGAGCGATTCAGACTGATAATGATAGCGCCGCCGCAGTACAAGAACCTGATCGACCGAACCCTGGTGAGCCTGTCTGAGAATCCGTTGAGTGAGCCGACAGGTTTAATCCTGTGTCAGCACGACACCTCCGAGAAGAGAATCGATTTCCGAGCTTTCCCCATCGAGCAGACCCGCCGCTATGGCAACACGACCTTCACGATCCTGCGGCCCTTGCGCGGGTCCTGAGAAGCCCCTTGCCCTAAGGCTACGCGAAATGCAGTCTGTTTCGATTGCTTCCCAGGCGCGGGCGCATCGATTGCCGGCCCAAGCAGAAGCGCCCGCCAAAGGCGGGCGCTTAAAGGTATTCGGGGTCGAGTCGATCGGCTATTCTTCGGCCTTCTCTTCGGGCGCTCCATTAGAGCCGGTGGTCTCTTCCTTCGGGGTCGGCTCGATCTGCTTCGCCGCAGCCTTGGCCTTCTTACCGGCCTTTCCGGGCTGGTCGAGAATCTGCTCTTTGATGCGGGCCGACTTACCGGTCAAGTTGCGCAGGTAGTACAGCTTGGCCCGGCGAACCTTGCCGGCGCGAACTCGTTCAATTCGGTCGATATTCGGCGAGTGCAGGGGGAAAACACGTTCCACTCCGATGCCGGAGGAAATCTTGCGTACCGTGAACGTCTCACCGGTCCCGCCGCCGCGACGGCCGATAACGGTACCCTGGAAGACCTGGATGCGCTCTTTGTCGCCTTCCTTGATCTTCACATGCACCCTCACGGTATCGCCCGGGCGGAACTCGGGGATATCATCCCGCATGAAGCTCTTTTCGATCTGGGCTATACGTTTCATGGGTCACCCTTTCTTTATGCTGCAATCTATCTCTTTTTCAAACTCGCTGAGAACCCGCCGATCATCGCCACTCAGGTCATCGGGGCGTACCAGGTCCGGGCGGTTATTCATGCATTTGCTCAGGGCCAGGGCCCGTCGGAATCGCTCAATGCGCTTGTGGTCGCCGGACAGCAACGACGGCGGCACCTTCAGCCCGGCGTATTCGGCCGGACGGGTAAAATGCGGAGCTCCCAGTATCCCTTCCATATGCGAGTCGCTCAGGGCCGACTCGAAGTTGCCCAGCACGCCCGGCAGCAGCCTGACCACGGCATCGATCATCACCAGGGCGGCCGGCTCGCCGCCGCTGAGGGTGTAGTCACCGATCGAAACCTCCCGGACATCGTACAGGCTCAACAGCCGCTCATCGACTCCCAGGTAGTGCCCGCAGACAATGGTCATTCGTTCGCCCAGCGAGAGTCTCTTGGCCATGGGCTGATCGAATCGTCGGCCCGCGGCCGAGGTTAGCATCAGGTAATGGCCCGCCGGCGACACACCCTCATCCGATCTCGTCCAGCCGAGCTTCTGCAGACAACGGTCGAGCGGTTCGATCATCAGGACCATGCCGGCCGAGCCGCCGAAGGGACGGTCGTCGATGGTCCGATGGCGATCGGTAGCGAAGTCGCGCAGGTTCACTATTTCTATTTCAAAGAGCCTGTTGTCGAGGGCCTTTCCGATTAACGACTGCCGAAGCGCCTGGCCGAAATAATCCGGAAAGAGCGTGACAATTTCTATTCTCATCAGACATCCAGCAGGCCGGAGCGGTCGATAGTGATTCGTCGGCCTTCAATGTCGATTTCTCTTACAAAGGCCTTCACCACCGCCAGCACCATTCGCCGAGCCTCCGGGCTTTCTATCACGTAGACGTCATTGGTCGGATACTGTCTGATCTCGATCAACTTTCCTATTCTCTCGCCGTCATCCTCGGCGAACACGTCGGCGCCGACCAGATCGAACACGAAGAAGTGTCCGTCGGGCAGGCTGACCAGTTGTTCTCGCCATACTCCGACGTCGCGATTGGTCAACTGGGCGGCATGTTCGCGGCTGTCGATACCCTCGAAGTGCAGTACCGGGCGGTCGCCAACCAGGGCCGCAGCATTCAATTTCATCATCTGCCAGCCCTCGGGACCGTGCACCAGGATCTCGGTCATGCCTTCGAAGCGCTCGGGGAAATCGGTCACCGGCGTAACCCAGATATCACCGCTGACCCCGCGCGTCCGGCCCAACCGGCCGACAACGACGACAGACTTCTCGGATGTGGTCAACTAATCTTCCAGAATCTCCAATACCGCTCGCTGGCCGCTCCGTGCCGCGGCGGCGCCTAATATGGTTCGTATTGCTTTGGCCGTCTGTCCCTGTTTTCCGATGACCTTACCTAAGTCGCTCTGAGCCACCCGCAATTCGTAGACAGTAGTTCGAGAGCCGGCTACCTCGCGGACATCAACCTTATCGGGGTTGTCCACCAGGCGCGTGACAATCTGTTCGAGGTATTCCTTCATGGCGGTGGTCCTTTTTTCTGCTTTTCGGTTGCCGAAGAGAAACTGTATCATGTCCTGCATCCTTGCCGGGTCACGACGGCATCAGTAGTCCGCTGACCGCGCTCTTTATTCAGCCGGCTTCTCGGCCTCGTCACCACCGCCCTCGGCCGGAGCTTCGGCCTCGGTCTTTTCGGCTTTGGCGGCCTCGGCTTCTTTTTTGGCCTTGGCTTCGGCTTCCTTCTCAGCCGCGGCCTTGGCGGCGGCCTTCTTGACCTTGCGGGTCTTCTTCGGACGCTCCTTCAGCTCGGTCTTGAGCGTAACTTCGGAGACATCCTCGCCGCGTTTACGTTTCTCGTACTTCTCCGAGAAGCCGATCTGTCGCAGCAGAGACTTGACCGTATCAGACGCTTCCGCACCCTGATCGAACCAGTAAGTCAGCTTCTCTTCGGCGACCGTAACCCGGGCCGGGACCGTGATCGGGTTATAGGTTCCCAGTATCTCCAGGAACCGACCGTCACGGGCCTTACGCGAATCGGTTGCCACAATCCGGTAGAAGGCTCGCTTCTTGGCGCCCATCCGGCGCAGTCTAAGGTGTACAGCCAATCATTCCTCCAGTCTTGCTTCGTCCTCAGAACTGTCCGCCCGGCATCATCCCGGGCGGCAGACCCTTGAACTTCTTCTTGTTCATATTGTGAAACATCTTCTGCATAGCGTAGAACTGCTTGAGCAGTTGGTTGACCGACTGGACCGAATTGCCCGAGCCGGTCGCTATTCGGCGCTTGCGAGAACCATCGATAATGGTCGGATTGCGACGCTCCTCGATGGTCATCGACTTGATGATCGCCACCATCCGCTCCATGGCGTCCTCATCGACCTTTAGCCCCTTGAGCGCCTTGCCCGCGCCGGGGATCATGCCCAGAAGCGAATCCAGCGGCCCCATCTTCTTGAGCTGCGCCATCTGGTCAAGGAAGTCCTCGAAGTTGAACTGGGCCTTGAGCAGCTTCTTCTGCATCTTTTCGGCCTGCTTGACATCAATGGCCTGCTCGGCCCTCTCAACGAGGGTGACCACGTCGCCCATTCCGAGGATGCGTGAAGCCAGACGGTCCGGGTGGAACGGCTCGAGTTCGTTGAGCTTCTCACCAATCGAAGCCAGTTTGATCGGACAACCGGTAACCGACCGGATCGAGAGGGCCGCGCCGCCGCGGGCATCGCCGTCGAGCTTCGACAGGGCCACTCCGGTAATGCCGAGGCGCTGGTGGAACTCATCGGCGACCTTGACCGCATCCTGACCGGTCATGGCATCGGCGACCAGGATGATCTCGTGCGGGCTGGTTACCGCCTTAACATCCTCGAGCTCCTCCATGAGCTTCTGGTCGATATGCAGGCGGCCAGCGGTGTCGCAGATGACCACGTCGATGAAATTCTTCGCAGCGTACTTGAGAGCCTGCTTACAGATCTCCGGCGGCTGCGCGCCTTCGACCGTGAAGGACTCAACCTGGATCTGCTGGGCCAGGGTCTCGAGCTGCTTGATCGCAGCGGGACGGTAGATATCGGCAGCCACCACCAGCGGCTTCTTGTTCTTTCGCTTGGCCATCAGGGCCAGCTTGCCGGTGAGGGTGGTCTTACCCGAACCCTGCAGGCCGCAGACCAGGTAGACAGTCGGCGACTGGTCCATGGGGGCAAGGGGTTCGGTCTTGCCGCCGAGTGTCTGGACCAGTTCGTCGTGGACAATCTTGATAATCTGCTGGCCGGGTTCGATCGACTCGAGTACTTCGGCGCCGATAGCTTTCTCCTCGACCGACTTGATGAAGTTCTTGGCGACCTTGTAGTTAACGTCGGCCTCGAGCAGGGCCCTTCGGACCTCGCGCATGGAATCGCGGATATTCTTCTCGGAGAGCTTTCCGGCGCCGCGGAGCTTCTTGAAGACCTGTTCCAGTTTGTCGCTCAGACTATCAAACATTGCCTTACTCTATCATCGCAAAGCTGCAAAAACAGCCACACCACCCCTGTACCGCGAAGGAGCCTTGGCATCCGGGTCTTTTCCGGAGGGCTCCGGCGGGGGGTGTGAGGCGCCAATATACGATTATCGGATGGTTTGGCAAGCGGTTTTATGGGGTGGGGGCGGGATTGGAAGACCCTGTAGCCCACCCGTCCTCGGGTGGAATCATTTCCATTCGCGACCGAATCGGCCCTCTCCCCCAGCCCCTCTCCCAATCCTGGGAGAGGGGAGTGCGAGGCGGTTCAGCCCGCTCGTACACCGATACAACCATACACCGCGAAAATGCCTGGACTATCGAACGCCGGCGCAAGTATTTTGCTCACAACTGTTGCACTTCAATTGTGAATCCAGCTTCCCGCTTGCGCGGGAATGACTATGTTGCCAGCACTTGCCATTCGAGACCTGTAGGTCAGGACCCTTGTGGTCCTGACATTGAGACTCGTGCTGCCCCTGATGATGTCAGGACCGTAAAGGTCCTGACCTACCTGAAATCGATTCTTCAGTTTCATGTCGATGGGTGCCTATTCCGACGATTCCGCCGGTCTGTTCCGAGCGAAGACGCCAGGTCATT
>CAZGMK010000048.1:0-19108 GCA_964526835.1 uncultured Ignavibacteriales bacterium | reverse complement strand
AAGGATCTAAACAACGTGAACCGGTCGCTTACACAAAATTCCGGACACACCCGCCGATCCACATCCCCACTGCCGATCAGGAGGCCATCCGGCGTGTTATCCGACTTCGCCTGAGTTACCAGGAGCAATGCAAGTCGACCAAGCGTCGGGTCTACGGTATGCTTCTGAATGCTGGTTATGTCTACCGCGATGGCCGCTCGTTGTGGACCAAGAAACATCGTATCTGGCTGGCCAAGCTGCGAGCACAACTTGTGGGTCCTCTGCATACCGCGCTAGCATCGGAACTGGAACACATGGAATACTTGGAGATGCAACGGGATGCTCTGGATGCTGAGATCGAACGTTGCGCTCAGAGCACTTCGTTCCGAGAGCGTGTTGAAGCTCTCTGCTGTCTGAGGGGTATTAAGACTCTGACGGCTATGACTCTACTATCAGAGATCGGCGACATTCACCGTTTCCGATCACCGCGGGCGTTGATGGCCTACTTCGGACTGGTTCCCTCAGAACGCTCCTCAGGT
Organism: uncultured Ignavibacteriales bacterium; assembly: GCA_964526835.1. Taxonomy (GTDB): domain Bacteria; phylum Zixibacteria; class MSB-5A5; order GN15; family FEB-12; genus DAOSXA01. The sequence continues at coordinate 18,590 of CAZGMK010000048.1, read as the reverse complement.
GAGAGACAACGTCGTGGACCCATAACAAAAGCAGGTAACAGTCATGCCAGACGAATCCTGATAGAGGCGGCCTGGAACAATCGTAGTCGAGCGGCGGCTACTCTGATTCTCAATCGCCGACGACAAGGACAGCCACCACAGATCGTGGCTATCGCCATCAAGGCCCAGCACCGGCTCTCGCGGAAGTTCTACAAACTCTGGCAAAGGAAACATCCGCACGTGGCAATCACTGTCGTTGCCCGGGAGTTTTGTGGTTTCATCTGGGCGATACTAAGAGAAACGCCTCAGGTGCAGACCTGAGGCGTTAAAGAGAGATCTCGAGAGGAGAACTACGACAGGAGAATCCTCGTCTGAAGTATGCGTTACGGGATCAAGCCCTAACCCGCGATCCTAGTCAGAGGCAGCTCCGGACGAACATAAAGGTATGCGGTATCCAACCCGCGAATATCAGTCTGATGATCGTCGACAAAAGTTCTCCTCTCGATCAAAAACATATTGACACCTGCCGTATCCATATCATTTCAGAAGCAGCATCTTCTTTGTATCAACGAAACCGTCTGCTGACAGGCGGTAGAAGTAGACGCCGCTTGATACATCGGAGCCATCCCACATGACCGAATGGTGCCCGGCTGACAACTGATCATCGAACACCGTCGCAACGGTCTGGCCCAGGATGTTGACGATGTCGAGCCGTACCCAGCCGGCGTGCGGCAGATCGAACGAGATCTCCGTGGTCGGATTGAACGGGTTAGGGATGTTCTGAAATAGCGTGTAGCCCTCGGGCACCGCGGAACCACTGCTGTTCCTGCGAATCTCCGCGGCCATCCTCTGGAAATCATCGTTGATCGCCACGGCCGAAACGATTTCGCATTCTCGATCCAGCACCAGGACTTCCTGCCTTCCCGCTGCTATTGACTGTACGCCTTCCATATCGAAAATGAGCGCAATAATTGAGTCATCTCCATAACCGACAAACGCCTCCATCCCGTCGTCAACGGCTCTACCTTCAACCGCACCGTCCGGAGATCTCAGGCTGAGTTGAATTCCCAGCAGCTCCCTCTCAGTCTGGACTACGATAGATGTCCTTCCGTCGACAGCCGAATCTTCGACAACGAATTCCCCCTCAGTCCATTGCGTAGTCTTGTTCTGCGACTCACCACATGGCGGGAAATCAAGGTGATCGATATACATGATCACGATCATCATGACTATGTCGGATATGTCGACAATTCCATCCGGCATCAGGTCGGCCTCTTCGATGCAGACAGGTGGCGGCCCCCCGAAGACCATGTATTCTACGAGGTAGATAAGATCCGATATGTCCGGAATGTCGTCGGGGCTATTATCAACATTGCCTTTGGTACCAGTGCAGCAGGTGTTTGATATAGCGGAACCGGTCCAGAAGCCAAGTCCACAGTCGGTAATACCGTTCGACGAGTAACCGATAGCGTGTTGGCCAACGGTGGCGACCAGCGCGTGATCACTGCTCGAAGCGTCGATTCCACCAGCCGCAGCAACAACACGAGCGTTCGCTGGTTCTCCAAGTACAAATGTAGATAGGGTTACGAGAATGAAGTACAGAGTCGTAATGCCGACATCGCGTAGTCTATGGGATTCTAGTCTTGCTTTCATGGCGTTCCTTTCCTTACTGCAGCACCACTTGGTGACCTGTGAGTGTTAGAGGTTTGCTCACTACCAGGGGGCCACTGCCGCAGTCAAAGCTCTCGCCAGCTAGGAAGACGATGGTAGCACTACTTGGAGCCTCCGAAATCGCTTCGCCAATACTACCGTATGGGCTCGATGGAGACCCGTCTCCTGTTCCACCAACTCTGGCGAACTTTACGCTCGTAGGAGCCATATGTCTGGCGTGTCTTTGGTGATTTGTGTACATACAGTCATCAAGCGTGTACCATACACGGCTCCATGAGCTGCCCCAGCCCATGTTCATCAGAAACTGCAGCGGAAACGACCCACTATAGTTGTATCCGTACACTATCCAAGCGTGTCCCACCTCACCGTCATCACCGGCCAGTATTCCTGGACGAAGATACTGAATGTCGGTGACTATTGCTCCGTGGGTGGCGGCATGGCGATTTTCGACATACGCGTCATGGTCATACCTGAGATGATCTTCGAACGTTTCAATCATATTGCTGACACTCGCCCCTGACCCACAGTAGCCATAGTCTGTCTGCGACCCGACACCAATCTCGTAAGACAGCTCGGCGACAGCGTTCTTATAGGCTTGATCGCTGGAGGCCCAAACCTGATCCGGCATGTTTGCCCAGTCGTAGGCGTCAGCGAAGTTCGCGCTCAAGTATCCACCACCGGTACCCGGCGAGTTGCAGGAGTTATCTCCATCCCAGTTGTAGCCGAATGTGGAGTGGCCACTTGGCGGCCAATTCCAGTATCTGGCCAGCTGAGCTCCTGCAGTTATCGTACATCCCACCCATGAGCGACCGCCGTCGCCCATGGGGCAATACTGATTGAATGGCGTACCCTGGTGCCATTTGGTAGTCAACGGCAATTCCATGTAGGCGGGATTGGGCCACGGGCTACCGTCGAGTGTCGCCGACGGTATACTGCCCTTAGCTAATTCAGCCCAATAGCTCTGCCGTTGAACCGAAACCGCCCGGATATGCGAGCTCAGCGAGTCACTGCTGGCAGCAGCTGAAACGGTCACTCCTGTACGGTCCTCGACTTCATCCAGAATGGGCAAGGCTGCGTCGGGGGCGTCCTCGTATCGTCCTCCCGGCGAATAGAGATAGACTGGCAGGATACGGTCGTCTGCGCCGCAGATACAGAACCCGGAGTCATTCAAATGGGCAATGTACGCGACCGTATCACCTTTGGAAACGTAGGGTTCGACCAAAGCAACTGTGGCATCGCTGCGGGCGTCTGCCGAGCCATTCCGAACCCAGGTCTCGACTACAGAACGAAGAGTGCTCTCCGAAACGGGCTTGCCTGTAGACTCTTGGCTGATGCCGGCCAATACCAAAACAACTGTGCTGAATCGAATCAGCCGCTCAGTCTTTATGAGATAGTGTATCATCACCCATCCTCCTTACTGCAGGTTCACCAGCGCCAGGACGTAGCCGGTACTGCCTGTTAATGGTGTCATGGCTTTGCCAATGACCGCACCCGGCCAGCGATCAGGATCGGTTGCCTTCATGGCGTGGCCGGGAACTGACGACGTCGTCAGTAGATCACCGGGACGAATGAATCCGTTCTCGGCAGTGACCAGGACTTTCACGCGTCCCGTCAGGGCCACGCGCTGGCCTTCGTCAAGTCGATCCTTAGCCGTGAGGATGATACCGGGCTGTATGTTGTCGGCCCCGCTGATTACCCCTGCAACCCTGTAATCGTAGGGCTGATCGCCCAGTTTGACACGGCCTGGATTCTCCTCATCGATGATGACTACTGATCCGGGCTCCAGTTCAACATCGTTCGAGACCGGAAAGGGTTCAGCAAGATCGGCTCCGCCCGTGATCTCGAGGACATGACACTTCACTCGACCCGTGGCCTCGATGTTACCGCCCACGAGATCCGCCCGCGTGTTCTCGCCGCTTGACCACAGGTGAACCGCAGGCTTGTTCACGGCGATTATCCCGTAGTTGTTATCGTCTGAAGCAAGGATGTGCAGACCATCTCTGCCAGCCGATCCCGCATGGCTTCGTAAGTCTACTGTGATCATCCGATGAGTGTACATACTACCGGCATTATTCAGCTTCATTCCAGTAATCCAATCGACCGGTGCTTCCGCGTCCTTGCTCGGTGCCACCTGTAAAGCCAGACCACCATCATGGGTAAAGACAAGTCGTCCTGCCGGCCCGTCTAGCATATGTCGGTCCGCCTGCCCCAGATTGTCCCAGTACCAGTTGAATCCCAAAGCCTTCAAGCCTCCATCATGGATCGTGATCTGATCACCTACCTGAAACCGCTCGCGCGGATTGTCGGTGTTAACGCCGACGCTGCCGTTTTCAAATACTATACTGTTACCACCGTGAACCACTGTCCAGGGAGACTCCCCACCGTTCAATGCTACTTCAGCTGTGTCGGCTCTTGCCGCGCGATGCGAGTAGCCGACCGAAGTAATCCGACTCCGCGGCGACATCTCCGCCTCACCCTCCAGCTGGATTCCCAGCCAGCGGTTATCCTCGCTGAAGACGTCAGCACTAAGTGGATTCACACTGCCCAACAGCACGTTGAAAATGCCGTCACTGACAGCAATGTCATCAACGGTCTCGGACCAGACTTCGTTCCCGCCTGATTCCACATCGTAGATACGGAAGGTGATGTTGTAGCCGCCATCCGCCACAGGTTGGTTGGTCGAATCGGTCAGCGAGCCCTGTAGGTTCATCATCTCAGGAATCGCCCAGGCCGCACCAACCAAGGTGAACGCCACTAATGTGGCCAATATCAGGTTTACGCTCTTCATAGCTCTCTCCTCTGATTTCTTTTAGTGTGGTTGAACCAATACGAGAACCAGTCCCTCGTCATCCTTCAGGCCGGTCATCGCCTTCCCAACGATGGCGCCGAGGGCCTTCGTTGGATCGGTTGCCTTCATGACGTGACCCCTAATTGGCGAAGTCGTCAGCAGATCGCCGGGCTTGATGGCACCGTTTACAGTTGAAGCCAAGGCGTAGACCCGGCCGGCCAGCGCTACATTGTGGCCGTCACCGAGCTCGCTTGTCTGGCTAAGCGTGAGGCCTGGATTTACTCCGCCGGCACCGCTGATGACACCAGCTACGCGGCTATCGTAGGGCTTGTCGGTCAGCTTCAGGTGTCCGGGGTTGCCCTCGTCTATGATCGCTACCGCTCCGGCTGTGGGTTTCTCCAAACCGGAGAAGGGGAACGGCTCCGCCAAGTCAGCGCCGCCCATTATCTCCAATGAGGAGCATTGCACTCGTCCCTCCGAGTAAACTCCTCCGCAACTGAGCAAGGCATTCTTGCCCTCACTGCTGGAGTAAAACCAGAGCGTGGGCTTGTTGACAACGATGGTGCCCGCGTTGTTGTCATCCGAAGCCCTAATGTGAATGGCATCGCGACCCGCTGAGCCTGATCTGCCTCGAAGATCAACGTTGAAGTTACCATGTACATGTGTTCCTCCCACGAAGTCACCCTCAAAGTTGAGGACCAGTTCATCGTTGAGCCAATGCACGAGCGCTCTGCCGCCATCTCCTCGTTCGCCGCCGGCTTGCATGACGAAGTCAGCGCCGTGCTGTATCACGCCTGGTGCGTTAAGGTGGATTGAGTGCCCCGATGCATCGACGTATACGCTCTTGTCGCCACTGCCGCGTGGATTGCTGGAGAGGAATAGATAACCTTCGTCGCTTCCTCGGATGCGTCCCGAGTTGCCATCGCCGAAATAGGTCCAGTGATCGAAGGCGTTTCCAAGTCGCGCTGAGATGAACTCACCGTTCGAGTCCAGACCGGCTCCTGTGACTTCCAAGTGAGCAGGTCCAGTGATCCTCGCTACACCTGCGTCGTACCCGATTCCTTCAGGGGTCTCAGACCAATGCGTGTCCCCATTGGATACCGCATACTCCGCTGTATCGGCCCACGCTGACCTGGCCGACCAAGGCACCGACACCAACGGACTCCGCGGCGCCATCTCGGACTCACCCTCCAGTTGGATACCTAGCCAGCGATCATCTTCAACAAAGACACTGGCACCGAGTGGATTCGTGCTGCCCAGCAGAACACTGAAGATACCATCGGTGACAGAGACATCGGCAATTGTCTCTGACCAGACTTCATTCCCGCCCGATTCAGCGTTGTAGATGCGGAAAGTGATGCTGTAGTCACCATCCGCCACCGGCTGGTTTGTCGCATCAGTGAGCGAACCCTGGATGTTCATCGTAGGGGGCGCTGACCAGACCCCTACGGATATCAACATTAACAGCAGAATCAGGCCGGTTGTGCGGTACATAGCTTTCATGGATTCCTCCATCGTTTGAGGGTTGTGCTTGCTCTGTTCACCGATCTAACGGACCCGGGGAGGCGTTTTCGGAGAACGGGATTGGAATTCGGATGAGATGACGGGAGACCCGGCAGCTACGATGACGTCACGAGTGAAGCTGAACGCAGGGAAACAGGATCGAGGTCGATACTAGAACTCGGCATCAGTATCTATCACTAGCGCAACGAGAATGGCTAGGACAGGCAAAGCCAGGATAGCAGCGGGCACCCAGTGCGACAGATGCGGTCGATAGACGCGAGGCAGTGGGCTGTAGAGGTACTTCATCACCGAATCAGAATCGGTATAGAATCCTAAGGCATCCCGGATGTGGTAGGAGCGTTCCGGTGCAATGGGAGCGAAGAACATGGTGTACCACCCCGTACTGCCATATTCACCTTCGTGCACCACCGGGGCCGAAGTCAGCACATCACACGCCTGCCGCATTCCGGACAGTCGTAGTATCCCCTGACGGAATCGCCCACACTAAGGTCGAGGTCGGTTCTGCAATGCGGGCATCTAACCTGTCGATCAGCGGTCAGGACGTCACTGGTGGCTGCCATCTGCCCGGCAACCAGAATGCAGATTCCAAGCACTATGCTCGCGACTGACGCCGCAGCCCAGCCTGGACTGAGGCCGTCATCGAAGAATCTCAGTACTGCGAGGACTATTGAGATTAGGGTCCAGGCTGCGCCAACTGCTGTCAACCGATACGATTGCCGCTCCTCATTCTCCTTGGCGAGAATGTAATCCTCGAGATCGTCGATGTCTTTCACTACCTGCTGAACAAACAAATCCGCTAGCAGGAGGTTGGAGAACCAGTCCCGCCGCACCAGACGGGAGGCGATCTTCTCTCGCGATACGCCCCGAGCCAGATCGAGCGCGACGGCCCGAGCGAGTTCCTCTTTCTCCTCATGCGTGAGGGAATGATGCAGTACCTCATCTGCCATGTATCCTCCTGCGCTGCTCAAGAGACATCGCAGTCTATATACTTGCCTTCTGTACGCGTCTGAGTTTCCTCACCGCGTCCACATCCGCTCGCAAAGGGCTATGAAGCCGGCATGCCCATCGCGGGACTGAGTCAGTGATCCCAGTTCACAGAGATTCAGGGTGCGACGGTAGAAGTCGACCCGCGACGTATCAAAAGTGTAGTCGGTGACTCGTATGCCGTCCCGGTCCAGGCCGGGGATAAGGCAGTCGGGCCAGCTCTTTCCGTGGCAGGCTTCCATCGACTGCGCTTGACTGACATTCTTCACCAGACCGATAGCGCTAGCTGATCCAATGTCCCGGTCTAGAGCTGCGGCACTGGTCGCGCACAGGACGACTACTGCAGTGGCGAAAGTCCTGAACTTGGCTCCTCTCATCTCACACTCTCCTTCTCTATGCCGATGGCTTTAGTGGCATCAGCTGGTCCGCCACAAACCTCTCCGGGTCCTCGCGGAAGCAGAAGATGCGGCCGGTGCGGGCGTAGACCTCCGCCATGGCGTTCAGTCGTCGCCGCCGCGAGGCCGGTACCTCGATCTTCGATCCAAACAGACAAATCGACTCAACTCCAATACCGCAGAAGTCCGACACCGGCGTGCCCTCCAGGTGACGCACCCCGTACCGCCGATAGAACGCCTGCTTGGATGCATCGCAGCACACCCACTTGTGCTCGTAGCCCATGTGGAACCAGTAGATGGCCATCGAACCCTCATAGATGTGACGCGCGGCCAGGAGTGAGCGTTCCGAGTCGATCAGCGCCATGCGACAAGCCTCGACAATCCGTTCGCCGCGTTTACGGGTCTCCTCCAGACGATTGGTCAGGGTGTCGAGCCCCGGAACGTACTTCATCAGTGGATACGGATGGGACGGCTCCCCCTCCAGCAGCCGCCCCACTTCCGGTATCCTCCTCCCGATTTCATGGACGTCGACTTGTCCTTCGACGTAGTCATCTTCAACCACCCGCAGGTATCCGACAGCGATCTCAGCGCCCTCTTCGACGCGGTACAGTCCGAAGTGCCGGGCGCGGATATCGTAGCAGTCGACATCAAGCCCGTACTTGTTGGGTGCGACCATGTCTGACAGCCGCCCGGATCGGAAGACCTCGTGCCGCAGGTGCAGCAGGTCGATCAGCTCGTCGACTGTCTCCGGCTCGCGGAAGACGAGTCCCCTGCTTCGTGACTTTTCTGCCTGCATCTGCATGGTGCTATCCTTGTCTTAGGTCCATACCAAGATGTGAATCATGGAAGCCGTCGCCGGTCATGCCCGGACGGCGGGGTTTCCTGGCCGACGTGGCAGCGGCCCGGGCGCTTCGTGCAGTGCGACGATTAGCTTCGATATAAACATCGGACTGCCAGGCTTCCTGCATAGCGTCGAGCTCTTCGCGGTTAAGCGGCTCGAATTCGTTAGGGCGATTGGAATAGATCATCTTGAGTCTCCTTAGCTTCAGTTTCCTCTCGCTCAGGCGGCGTGTCGATCTGCCGCCCGGCCAATGCGGGCATTGAATGCCGACGGTGTCTCGATGGATCGCATGGTGTTGCTTTCATCCGACGTTTTGCCGAAAAGGTCTTCTTCGCACTCTTTCAGCAGCTTGTCCATCTGGCGGCGGGTCATCGGCCGCTCATGCGGGGTGTTGATTGTGAAGAACATTGTTTTCTCCTTTCCACTGCGTTCGTTGTGTTCGCTGGACTAACGGGGCCGGGGAGCGGTTTTCGGACGACATCATGAATCTGTGGCAATGAAAAAGGGAGCAGCGGCGAACACTACCGCTGCTCCCTGGTCCGGCCGACTGAGGGATTGACCTCAGGAGGCCGATGACGCAGTGGGTTGGTGAGTTGGTTGGGAACTCGTTTGGGGCTTGAGTATCCTGGCAAAGGCCTGGTAGACTTGCCTGGCGTTGGACTCGCTCAGGACGTTGACGCCGGATTTGACGAGGTTCTGGCGAATCTTCATGAGTTTCGCGGCAAAGGCTGGCTCGAGACCGTTAGCACATTGCTCCGGGTACTGTAGTAACGGCCATCGCACGCTTTTAACTAATCGTTCACACTCAGATCGCGCGGTAGCAGCATCCATAGTCGCATGGCTCCAATTGTACCACAATCCCGACAGTTGGAATTCACGTCGCTTCGGGGGTGACGCCGCTGGACACAGCGGGGCAACCATGAAGGCGTTGGGGAGAAACGTGTGCATCGCTCGGTCTGATTTCGGGTAGCTATTCAGAAGGCTAATGGTGGCATTAACACTGCGCGTTGTCTCTCCTGGAAAGCCGATTATCACCGTGGACAGCGTACTTATTCCCGCGCTATCTAGGATTCTAATGGCATCCTGAACCTGATGGGGAGTGATTCTCTTATCCATGTTCCTAAGTACCGAAGAGTCTCCAGACTCAACGCCTAACAGCGCCATGCGGCAACCAGCGCGTGCTGCGATCTCCCCTATTTCGCAATCGACGGCATCTACCCGGACGAAGGCTCGCCAACGGAACTTCAGCTCTTCCCTGATGATACCTTCACACAACTGCCGGGTGCGCTTCTTGCTCACAAACAGATTGTCGTCGGTGAAGAAGATCGGCCGGCCCGGATAGAGCGACTGGATCTGCTTAAGCTCCGCTAAGATGTTCTCGATGGGCCGGAGCTTCGTCTTGCTCAGCAGCCCGGCGAAATCACAGAACTTGCACTTGAAAGGGCAACCCACCCCGGCCCTTACCGGAATCTCGCTTCCTACCAGATATTCCGGGACTCGCGTCCAGTCAATCGTGTGGTCCTCGAATGAGAATCCCTCCGGCATACGGACGGTGTGGACCAGCTCGCTGTCGTTCCAGAAGACCAGGTTTGGAATGGTCCGCCAGTTCTCGCTCGAGACTATTCTCTTCATCAGCTTCTCTAAGGTGGCAAGACCGGTCTCGTCGACAACGAAAGCATCGATACCAGCATCGGCTTCAGGACTGTAGAAGAAGCTATCGGCCGCGAGCTTCTCCTGATCCAGCTGGTCGAAGTAGCCCTGCTTGCTCAGCTGCAACTGCCTGGCGCTCTTGAGGACCTTGATGCCACCGGCAATCACAATGGTATCGGGTGATAGTTCCTTGGCCCGGCGCGCGATTTCGATTGAATGGGCAGGGTTGCAGATAAACGTAGTCGAAAGGGCCAGCACCTTAGGCTTCAATGCCATCAGTTCCTCAAAGCGCTGCTTCTCGTAGACGAAGTAGTTAATTGCTTCGGTCCTGAAGCCTTTGCGAGTCAGAAAGTCGTAGAGCATTACCGTGTTGAGCTGTCGCGGAAGCTGCTTTTGAAGAGGATCCGATGAAAACTCGCGCTCGGCTGTCGCCAGGTCGCCTTCGGCATCGATGAAGTGCTTGAGAAAGCCAAGGCTGACCACCTTGCCCTTATACGTGAGCCTCATCCTATCCCGGGTGGATTCAGAGCCGTCAAAGTCATCATTCAGCCCGTACCCACCGACGATTAGTACATCCAGCTTACTCACTGCGTCATCCTCCGTTCTGGGAGTGTGTTCTCTGTCGTGTTCGCTGGACTAACGGGGCCGGGGGGCGGTTTTCGGACGGGATTGCGAGGAATTTGCAAAGTCAGGGCAGTACCGCCCCGGTGCGATGATGCCATGTGTGTCCAGAGCCTTCTTGATCTTCGACGCGGCTTGCCAGAAGGGAGTGCCGCCGTCGACGATCTTGTCCATCTGGTCGATGCCTACCCGGTAAGGCAGGAAACCCATCGCGCGGCCCGCCTCGAAGAGGGCGTCATAACATGCCCTCGCCCGGGCCGTCTCGTCACTGTCGGTGGGGTCGAACAGCAGCGGGACAGTCGAATCGAAACACCGCTCGCTGAGGCTGGTCAGGGTGATCAGCGGCTCGATGCCGTGCTCGCGGCAGACCCGGTTGACCATGTCGGTGTATCGGAGCACGTCAGCCGATCGCATCGGCACCAGCGGCGAGTACCAGATAACTCCGCAGCCATCCAGCGCGGGGTTCATCTGCTGATCGTCCGATGGCCCCTGTCCCGATTTCCAGTAGCACAGCGGCAGGGCGGCCTCGGTGGGGATACCCTCGGCGGCCTTGAACATCTCGCTAAGACGACTCAGGCGTCGCCGCAGATTCGTGCCTGTACCGCCCGGGATCAGTCTTGCGAGCTTGCCGGCAGTCTCTATCCGTCTGCGACCGAAGAAGAAGGTTCGAGATGCGATGGGCTTCAATCCACGCTTCACCAACCGTTTGAAGGCCCGTACGACTGCACGGTCGCCGTGGATCATCCCGCCGACAGTCCACTCGGTCAGGCCATTGGCCCGGAGCATGAGGCGAACCGCGTCATCGGTCAGGACGCCATCGGAACCGATGTGTTGTCGGGGGTAGCTGTCCATCATGGCCAGCATGCGACGTCCGTTCATGATGTTTATCGAGCCGGATGCCCCCGATGTACTGCGGAGGATTTCGCGCACGGCGTTGACGGCATGATCGAGCGACTCCTCGGATTTCAAACTGACCAGGAATGCCTCGACGCACTCCGGAATCGGCGCCAGCGCGATGGTGCCCCGGGTGACGATACCGAAACTACTCTGAGTAAAGAGGCCATCGAGGTACGGCCCCAGCCCCCATTTGTGGGCGGCGTTGACAGTGTGTCCGCCGAGATCATCGAGGGCGGAGTGGTATATCGAGCCGTCCGGCAGGATGGCCTCGATGGATGTCACGGCGGCAAAGTGATCAGCAACCGGCGTGACCCCGTAGCCGCGCTCGAGGGCATTGGCCAGCAGGCTGCAATGCGGCCCGGCCCCGGTAACCGGGACAAGGAAGCGAGCCTGGCGCTTCCGCAGAAACTCGTAGAGCTGCTGTTGGGTGACACCCGGCTCGACAGTAACGAGGCCGAGTTCGTCGTCGAAGTCGACAATACTGGTCATCCGCGACAGGTCGACCACGGCACAGTCGTCTGCGACCGGGCTGGCCCCGCCATAACCCCAGTTTTTGCCGGTGCTTACGGGATAGATGGGCACGCGATACTGATTGGCAATCCGCACCACCTCCGCCACCTCTACGCTCGATTTTGGCTTCAGAACGGCCACGACCCGGCGGCGGGCACACGTTTCGTTCTGCTCGTAGGTCTGCCTTCCAGTATCAGATGTCTCGACGCGATCATCGCCGAGGATTGCTTTCCACTTCCTAATCGCTTGCAGGACGGCATCGCTCGGCTCGGCCGGCCGCTCGGTCGCCTGCTGTGTTCTGTTTGTCATGTTACCCACTCCGTCGTTAGTCGTCGTTTCTCAACGACCTAACGGAGCGGGTGGGCGTTTTTCGGACGGGATCCTGTACGGAATCGCTCAGGTTGTAGCGATCAGTTCCGCCAGTCGCCAAAGGAGACAAACCCGGCCCACAGGAATGGGTGGGGCGGCAGGCCGATGTCGCGGAGTTCCTCAAGTAGATTAAGCTGGGCCTTCCGCAATCTCTCTGGCAGAGTACCGGCTGACTGATAGAGCTGGGCAAGCTGCTGTCCCGCCTGTTTGTCGGGAACCGCCCACAGGCTGCTGACCACGGCATCGGCGCCAGCGGTTTGGAAAGCGCGACGCAGACCGTAGACACCCTCGCCGGCCTGAATTCGTCCGAGCCCGGTCTCACAGGCTGACAGTACTACCAGGCGTGTCGCGTCCAGATCCATGGCCGAAACCTCCAGCGCCGTGAGGATGCCATCATCCATACCGGCTGAATCGGCACCGGCCCCATGAAGGTTGGCCCCGGCAAGGAGCAATCCCGAGAGCAGAAGCGGATTCTCACCGGCGAAGACCGTCTGTGAGCCGGATCGAACAGCCTGTCCTCCAGATCCGCAGCGCCCTTCCAGGAAGTAGCCATGGGTGGCTAGATGGAGTATCTCGCAACCGGGGGCATAAGCCTTGAGGCTGTCCTCGCTGGCCGCAGGACCTTTCAGCACGGAGATGTCACCGGCTCCTTCGGACTGCCAGAGGGCCACAATTCGATCGACTTCATTAGAAGTGTGCGGTAGCGGCTTAACGTCCAGTGTCGCCAGGTCGCCGCAACCGGATCGCAGATTCATGCCGGTCTCTGCATCTGAGGCAAAGCGCTGATGATGTGAATAGGTCTGTGCTCCTGTTCGCGATGCTACGTCCGCATCGTAATCGGGATCGCCCAGCGCCAGCATCTTTCCGGATGCCTTCTCCTGTCGATCCGGTATCTTCAGGTCTCGTAACGATCCAAGATAGTGGACAGGCATGCGCTCGACCAGGTACCTTCTGCGTGAATCCGGGAGACCGGCAAAGCCGACCAGGTTCAACTCGGCGTCAGGCGCGATGAAGAGCATATTGCAATCGCTCAGCGCGTCATCCATCGGTCCGAGTAGCGCTTCATACAGTTCACGAGCTAATAGTTGGTACCCTGAGAGATCGGTTGATTTTGGCAGATGCGTGCCCGACGCCAGTGCGGTCATGTGATCACGATAGCTTTGCACCAGTTTCTGGATGTCCTCCGCTGTACCCAGATCCACCAGCCGCAGTGACCCTGTTGAAGGAATGACAAGTGCGAGCAGGCGAGTGTCGACGGAGTCGCCACGCGGACCCAGTTCCCAGTAGTGATAGTAGTCTACCGCAACGCTCCCGTCAGGCATGGCATCTCGCAACTCGAGCACATCGCCAGCGGTGGCCTCAGGGGCATGCAGATCGAGACCGAGGCGGGCCAGGGTCCTCTCCTGTAGGTACAGGGCGTCTTTCAGTGAATCGAGAGCCGCGTCACTTTCGCCATCATTAGATGGGTTCTGCCATCGGGCGGCAAGAGCATTGCTTGTGGCCCGGTATTCAGACAGGAGGGCCTGGAACTCAGCGTCGTTGGTCCTTCGGGCCAGCTTCCGCCTGGTCATGACAACATCTCCAACCGCACGTTTGGCCGCGCTAACGACTTCCAGCACTCGCTCGGGGTCGCGTCTGTTCCCCGATCTCATAGCCATGGTCATATACAGATTCGCGGCATTCCTGATACCGTCGGCGAACTGGAGAGCATCACGTTCCGACATGCCGATGACAGTTCTACCAAACTGATCGCGCTGTAACTCGAAGGCTGACCACGCGGCGGCAAGGGCGCTGTCAGGTTGATTCGTGGCGAAGTACAAGCAGCTGTAGGACGACCGCAGTCTGATGAGCTCCGGGTGGTCCTGACCATAGGTTTCAGCGTAGATCAGCCGGGCGTCATCCAGATAAGCCCGGGCGGTGGCATAGTCACCCAGACAGATGGCGGCATCGGCCTTTGTGACGAGGAGATACGCGGTCAGGGGAAGCTCCTCCTCCGTGCGTGATTTGATCATCCCGATAGCCTCGGCCAGCACTGAGTCGGCCTTGTCACACTGATCCCGCTCAAGGTACAGCCAGGCCAGGGTCTCGAGGGTAGTGGCGAGCTGGAGGAGGGGGGGACTACTTACTTCGAGCAGGATGTCGATGCTTGTTCGGAGCTGTTCCTCGGCCCGGTAGTCATCGCCGGTCAGCAGATACAGGTGCGCCAGGTTGTTGCGGCATCGTGACTCGTCCTCATGAAAGTGCTCTCCCAGTTGCTGCCATCTCGACAACGCCGAGGCGAGGCTACTGGAAGCATCCTCATACCTGCCCATATCGGTGTAGAGGCAACCCAGATCCTCCTCGAGCCTCGCGATCTGATGATTGTCGGGCAGTGCCTGCTCGTTGAGACGCTTCAGCAACTGAGCGTACTTCTGTTCCGACCTCAGGTAATCGCCGGATTCCCTCAGGACGAGGGCCAGATTCTCGATAGCAACGAACTCCCCGGCTTCACCCGCTGCCTGGTAGTGTCTCGCGGCTGCGGCAAACATATTCGCCGCCTCGGACAGAGAGCCCTGCTCCCTCCGTAGATTGGCGTGAGTGTTGAGCACTTCGGCCGAATCTCTGGGACCGCAGTCGGATGAAGATTGCACAACTTCCGTGCCCAAAGATATCAGCGAATCCGCCTTCGTATAGTCGCAGGCCATGCGGAAGATATCACCGATTCGAACAAGCGATAATCCGTAATCGATATGGTCCGGTCCCAGCGCCCTCCTCCTGATACCGGCAACTCGCTGCAGAACCGTGGCGGCGTCAGATGGCCGTCCGACAGCGAGATAGATGGCGGCAATGTTGTTAAGCGTCTTCGAGACAGACACGCTATCATCGGTTGAGTGCACTACCTTTATGGCGAGGGACTGCTCATACGCCTCCAGTGCATTGTCGTATTGCCCCAGAATCTTGAGCGCAAGGCCAATCGCGTTCTTTGCCTGCCCGACAAGTTCGTGGTCGGCCCCCAGAGCCTCTGCGTAGAGGTCAGAAGCATGCTCGAGACTCCTCAGGGCAGTCTCGGTCTGACCGGTTCTCAACTGGCATGCACCTAATCGGTAGTTGAGGTAGCCCAGAGTACTGTCGCCAAATACCTCGGAATCGAGGATACGCTGGTAGACCACCAGAGCGGAATCGAATCTCTGTGCATCGTAGAGGGAATCGGCCAGATGTATGGCCGACTGCGCACTGACCGCGCCTGCCGCCGGACTCATAACCAGGGTTAAGAGAAGCAGAGTTCTACTCAGCCAGACCATAGCCAACCTCACGGACACGGCACCGGCGCCGGACCACCCGAGAACATGTAGGTCACCAGATAGACCAGGTCGCTGATGTCTGGCGTGCCTGAGCCATCGCCATTGATGTCGGCTTCCTCCAAGCATGGCGGCTCTGGGCCCGCCTGGAACATGTAGCTCACGAGATAGACCAAATCCGAAATGTCAGGTCCCGCACCATTGTTATCCACATCGCCTCTGATTGTGCAGCAGTTGCCATAAATCGTGAACGGCGCGTTCGATACTGCCATCCTTCCTGTAGCGGTAGGGTCGACAATCCGTACCAGAGCTGCGTCGGTACCGGGACCGGTTACCAGCCACTCATAGCTCTGGCCTGAAAGATTAGTCGCGATAGTCTGCCAGGTAGCACCCGAATTGCGGGATACTTGTAGGTCGATCGATATAATGCCATCTCCAGCCAGCCATTCTATTGTTCTCTGCTCGCCCTCAGTCCAGAGCTCACCGCCCGTGGGAGAAGTCACGGCCAGACTGACATCAAGGTAGGGATCGAGTTGAGCCACCAGGGCGGTACCAACGACAGTATCGGCGTGGATCGAGAATATGTCAGGCAGACCATCTAGGTTGAGATCTTCGACCACCAGGTCTATCGGTTGGTTTGCACAAGGGTACGCGATCGGATCACCAAACAGCAGCGTATCCTGATAGACTGCCGGAATGCCCGGTATGAGAATCAGACTGTCGACGGCGAGACTGGTTAGGAATATGTCAACGGTCCCGTCTGAGGTGAAGTCCGCCAGAACCAGAGAACCGTGCTCTCCGTAACCAGCAGCGTAGTCGCGTACACTGATAGCTCCACTGTCTCCCCGGACAAAGGTCCGGACTGAAGCTGTAGTATCATCGAATATCGCGCAGATATCGGTGACCCCGTCTTCGTTGAAATCTCCTGCAGCAAGCTCCCCGATAACGCCTGGGCTCAAGATCAGTGTGTCTAAATGGAAGCTACCGTCGCCATTTCCAATTAGGAGCTGCAGCGCCGAGCTATCGGCGGCACTAGCGGCAGCCATATCGGGAATGTTGTTTGAATCGAGATAGAGCAGCGTTGCGGAGCGCGGATGGGCATATAGAGATTGACAGTAATCCGCTGTCTGACCGTACGATCCACTCTGATTCAGGTAAACACACACTTCATGCGGATTGGAAGTGAGACACCATATGTCTTGCCAGCCGTCTGCATTCAAATCGTACACACCCACTTGTACCGGAGTGCCATTCAACGCAATTGTGTCCGAAGGCTGCTGTGGAAACACTGCACCGCCCTGGTTGCGATAAACGAGAACCTGCCCAGATATCTCGTTTGCGACAACGAAGTCATTCAGGCCATCATTATCCACGTCCTCAATCGCCATGGATACTAATCCAGGATCTGTTTCAATTGCGATGACCGCGGTGTCCTGCATAGGGCCCTTAACATAGCCCAACAGTAGTCGAATCGCTGCGTCCAAAAGGATAGCCAGGTCGGTATTGCCGCTTCCATCCAACTCACCGGTCTCACTCCCCGTCGTGGTGATGTACAGCTTGCCTTTAAGAGACCAGATGAGTGGCTCATCAGGATTTGGCTCCTCCACCGGAGGACTCACCTCAATCACAAACACCCCATCCATCGTGTCGGCAATGTCGGGACTCGCGCTGTCCCAGACGCGCCACTTCGCTGTATGCGTGGTGGGACCGTCGACCGTCCAGTTGTATGTTGTGTCCGTCGTCGAACTCACCGCAGGCTCCCAGCTGGAACCGCCGTCGCGAGAAAGCGATAACCTGATATCCGCACTCACATCTTCGCCCTTGAGCCACCGCACAGTATACTGTCCGGGTCCGAACACCTGCTGGCCGGGGACCGGCTTGTAGATGCGGATCTCGTTGGCCCCAACCGAACAGCCTACCCCCAAGGCACCGATGCGATCCTGACATTCGTTGTTGGCCGGGGCGCAAGGTGAGGCCGAACTGACGTGAAAATCGCCACTCGATGGACTGCAGTACCAGGGGTCCGCTGATATGTTGCCGTTGACACCGTACTGGTCTGCTATGGCCCCTCCCCAGTCTCCCTCATCATTGCCGTAAAGATTGCAGCATGACAGCGAAGGGACAGGACCACTTGAGACCACAAGAGCTTCCCCATTGTCGGAATGAGAAATAATCGTATTGTCGATTTCAATTGCTCCCGCATCGGCGCAATATACAATGCCCCCCCAATAGCCGAAGTTGTCATAGAAGGTACACCTTCTCAAGTATGGAGCGGCACCGTTTAGGCACGCCAGGCCCGCGCCATAGTCCGCCCAATTGTCTACCAGAATGCAGTTGCGAATTGTCGGCGACGAGGAGCTATCGCACAGGATGCCTCCGCCGTGATAGTCGGGATCTGGAGCCTTAACTCCAGACAACATGTATCCGTTGGCGATCGTGAACCCCTCGACAACCGATGTGCTATCCTCACCGGAGTGAAAGTGAATACCCCGACGCGGATTAGAGTCATCTCCCATGACATTGAGGACGGTCACCGATGGCCCCTCGTAAGACTCAAGCGTGAGGTTCTTACCCCCGAAGTCGATATCGTAATTGCCCTGACCGGTGTAGGCGCCCGGCATCACCATTATCCAGTCGCCGGTCTGAGACTGATCTATGGCATGCTGGATCGTTGCAAAGGGTAGCTCCTCGCCGCCGTTGCCGGTAGTGTCGTTGCCATCGGTAGCAACCCACCACACTTCCGTATCACAGGCATCGCCTATGCCGTCGCCGTCGGAGTCGGCCTGGTCAGGGTTGTATACCCCCGGGCAGTTGTCACACACATCGCCGACACCATCGCCATCGCCGTCGGCCTGATCGGGGTTGTAGACATCCGGGCAATTGTCCTCATCGTCTGGCACACCATCGCCATCGCCGTCCGGCACTACAGCGCTGAACTTGGTCACGAAGACGTCCTCGGAACCATTATGGCTGTCATCACAGGCATTCTCTGTCGGGAAGTCGGTGGAAATCGTATACCCCATCACATAGGGCTTGTTGAAAAAGGGTCTTGATTTTGGGGGTTTGATTTGCTAGTTCGAGTT
>CAZGMK010000047.1:0-20311 GCA_964526835.1 uncultured Ignavibacteriales bacterium | reverse complement strand
AATTTACCTCTCATCCACCTTAACGACCTGTCCAGTTTTCCGCAACCACCTCTGATCACGATTCTCTCGAGATATCCTCTATAGCGATAGATCGGCCAACTGGTTTTTGGATATCTCCTCCTGCATTGGGAGATTTGACTGGAGACGGAAGAGCAGAGATAGCGATCGCAACGGGATATGATCTGATGATCTTTGGCGTTGACACAGACACAGCACTCTTCTTGGATACGTATGTTGGGGAGGGCGACTTGAAGATGGCCGACACTGACCGCGACGGCAGGCTAGAACTGCTTGTCTCGCTCGGAGGTTATTTTGGTGATGAAGCCGCATGGTGCCTATTCCGACGATTCCGCCGGTCTGTTCCGAGCGATTGCGCCAGGTCATTCCGGGCGATCGCGCCACCCCGTTCCAGGGCAAGTCGTCACTCCTCGGAGCGTAGCGACGCGGGTCCTGTGACTATGTATTCTCCTGGTTAGGGTCCGTCAAGGTGTTTCGTTTCTTTCTCATAGATTCTCCTTTCAAGTCGATTTTGTGAGCATTGTGAATGAGGCGATCCAGGATGGCATCGGCCAGGGTGGGATCGCCGATGAGTTGGTGCCAGTGTTCGATCGGCAACTGGGCCGCGATCAAAGTGGAACGGCGGTCATAGCGGTCATCGAAAATCTCGAATAGTCGGCCAAACATTGTGTCCATCCCAACATGATGGCGCAGACTGTAGGTCGGTGTTCCGATGGTCGCCCTGCGACCGAAGAGACCCGACATAGAGGCCTGCGCTGCCTTTGATGATGCCAGGGCCGTAAAGGTCCTGACCTACCCGGGATCTGAGTCGCGGCATCAATACAGTCTGTGGGCTACCGAGAAGTACTATAAATTAATAGAGCGGTGTCTTGCCATCGGCCCCTCCACGGGAGGGGTCGGCGCAGCCGGGGATGGGTCCGGTCTCGTTGCCGCGGCAACATGCACCTCGCCACGCGGCGGGCAAGGCTGTCGCCGCAGCGCAATTGGACGAGGAGACAGTTACATTTCCTCCAGCCACAGAGGGGCTTGCGCCTGCCGCCCAATTGGCTATACTGCGGGTCGCTCATTGAGCGAGAAACGGAGTCGAATGGCTATGACTGATCCAGGCGAAATGTCCGATGTTGTCATAATTGGCGGTGTGGCCTGCGGGCCGAAAACCGCCGCCACCCTGGCCCGGCGCCTGCCGGACCTCAAAATCACCCTCTTCCAGAAGGAAAAGGACCTTTCCTATGGTACCTGCGGGATGCCTTACTTCGCATCCGGCGATATCCCGAGTTTCGAGGAGCTGGTGATCACCAGCTATGGCGTTGTGCGCGACAGCGAGTTCTTTCTCAAGACCAAGGGTTTCACCGCAGTTCCCGAAGCTGAAGTCATATCCGTCGACCGCGACAGCAAAACTGTCTCCGTTCGGCTCCTGAGCTCGGGAGAGTCATTCGAGCACGGCTACGATAAGCTGGTCATTGCCACCGGCGCCGAGCCCAACCAACCGCCGTTCAGCGTTGCCGACGATCCTCGGGTCCGTTCATTTACGCGTCCTGAGGACGCCCGGCATTTCCGCAGCCTGGCCGAGAAGGGACAGGTCGGCCGTGCCGTCATTGTCGGTGGCGGGTTCATTGGCTGCGAACTGGCCGAAGCCACTGCCAGCCTGTGGGGAATCGAGACAACCCTTATCGAGAAAGAAGACCAGCTCCTGCCCTATGTCCTCGACCCCGAGATGGCCGACCTGGTGGCCGCCGAGGTGCGGCGTCAGGATGTTACTGTGCACACCGGCGCTGCGGTGGAATCTATCGATCTCGACAATGACAATCTGATCGTTCGCATCGATGGGCGGGATCCTGTTACGACCGACTATGTTTTCCTTTGTGTCGGAGTGCATGCTAATGTATCCCTGGCACGGGCCTGTGGTCTTGAAATCGGCGAGACCGGAGCGATAGAAGTGAATGATCGCCTTCAGACATCGGGTCCGAGTATCTACGCCGGTGGCGACTGCGTCGAGATGACCCACCAGCTCACCGGCGCAAAGATATTCACGCCGATGGGTTCTCTGGCCAATCGTCACGGACGAGTCATCGCGGAGAACATAGCCGGCAACGAGACCGAGTTTCCGGGCGTGCTGGGGGCGTTCCTCGTGAAGGTCTTCGACTCCAATGTCGGCTCGGTCGGCCTGACCGAGCAGGCGGCTCGCGGCCGGGGCCTGAACGCCGCGGGTTTGTGGGGCAGCTTCGTCGATCACGCCGAGTACTATCCCGAGTCCAGGAGCATGGTGGTCAAGATAGTCTATGATGAGAACAACCTCAAGCTCCTCGGTCTGCAGGCGGTCGGCGCCGGAGATATTACCCGTCGGATCGATGTCTTCTCCACTTTCCTGCAGCACGGCGACGGGGTCGATGACCTGCTTGATTTCGAGCACGGCTACGCGCCGCCGTATTCTGAGGCGCTCGATCCCTTGCACCATTTGGCGGGAATGGCCATTGCGAAGCAGAAGGGCCTGGTCTTCGCCAGCCCTCGGCTGGTCGATGCCGACCGTTCAGCGGATGTGCTCTGGCTCGATGTTCGCGAGGTGGAGGAACATGAGGGATCGAAAGTCAACTTGCCGCCGGGCGAAGTGGTCAATATACCGTTGGGTGCTTTGCGGGACCGCCTGTCGGAACTGGATCGGTCGCGCGCGATCGCAATTATTTGCAGGCGCGGGCCGCGCTCCTATCAGGCGGCCATGATTCTTGAGCAAGCCGGCTTCAAGAACGTACAAGTTATCGGTGGCGGAACGACCGCCATAGCCGGATCGGATGATTCGGGAGAGTGGAAGACTATGAAGGAGTACAGCTTGTAATGGTAACTGTTGATTGGCGACTTGCCGTCTGCGGAATGAGTCACAAGACTGCCTCGGTCGAGCAGCGAGAACCTCTGCAGCTCGGTCCTGAGCACATCGCCCGCGCCCATGCCGAGTTCGCCGACCTGCCGGGCGTCTACGAGGTCGTCATAATCTCGACCTGTAACCGGATCGAATTCTACATGGTGTCGTCGATGCAGCACGAGCCTATCGATCTTGTCAGCCAGTTCTATCGCAACCTCCGAGACGTCGACATCGCCGATCTGCGGGACTGCTTTTATGTCAAGAAGGGTCGACATGCGGCCGAGCATCTGTTTCGGGTCGCCGCAGGCGTGGATTCCATGGTTATCGGGGAGAACCAGATTCAGGGGCAGGTCAGAGAGGCCTACAGCTCGGCCTGTTCGGTCAAGGTTACCGGTAAGGTAATCCACCGCCTGTTCCATCATGCCTTCAGGGTCGGCAAGCAGGTTCGGACCGATACGGCCATGGGTAAGGGCGCTTGCTCGGTGAGTTCGGCGGCGACCGATCTGCTGCGCTCACGGTTGAACCATTCCGACCGTCCGACGGTCCTCTTCATCGGTGTCAACAAGATGATCAACCTCGCCGCCTCGGCCTGGAGTAAGATGCATCACGGGGAGCTTCTGTTCGCCAACCGAACACGGGAGAAGGCGCGCACATTAGCTGCAAAATACAAGTCGCAGGGCTACGGGCTTGATGAGTTGACCCGACTGCTCAACCGGGCCGATATTGTGATCACCTCGACCGGCTCTGAGAGACCGATTATCACTGACGAGTTGATGGCCTCGGTGGACAGCCGGCACAGGCTGACCATAATGGATATCGCCGTTCCGCGCGATGTGGCCATTGATACATGCCGCTTTCGGAACGCCACGGTCTACGATCTGGAGGCGGTCAAGAGGTTTGTGGCCGAGCGGCAGGCCGAGCGTCGGGCCGCGATTCCGGAAGCGGAGGAACTCATCGCCCAGCGCCTGAGCGAATTCTCCTACTGGTACGACCACGCCCGATTCGAAGTCAGCTATAACGGCCTGCAGGCCTCAATAGACAATATCTATCTGGAAGAGTTCGGGCCTGTTCTCGGCAAGCTCGACGCCTCGCAGCGCCATGATGTAGCCCGGGCCGCCAGGCGGCTGGTTCAGCGCGTGGCGCAGTTGGAATTGCACGCAGATAAATCGAGTTAGTGATAGGACCAACTATGGCCGGTAAGTATCTACCGATCCTGATCGACGTAACCAGCCGTGAAACCCTCGTGGTGGGCGGCGGCAACATCGCCCAGCGCAAGATCGAGACCCTTCTGGATTACGATTCGAAGGTGACCGTCGTTGCTCCCGAGGTCACCGACAAAGTCTCATTCTGGGCTGAGAACAAGCAAGTCACGTGGGAAAAGAGGCCTTATGAATCCGGCGAGGCGGCCGGTTTCGGGATGGTCATTGCCGCCAGCGACGACGCCGAGCTCAATCATCAGGTCCACAGCGACGCGACCCGGGAAGGCATTCCGGTCAACGTGGTGGATGATCCTAACTACTGCGACTTCATATTTCCGGCCACTACCAAGCGTGGCCACCTTACGATATCGGTGTCCTCCGACGGCCAGGCGCCGTTCCTTTCGGCCTTCCTGCGCAGCTTCATGGACGGCCTTTTCCCCGATCGTTATCGCATGATCGCCGACTGGGCGGCCCGCTTTCGCCGGATGGTCATCAAGGATGGCCCCGAAGAGATGTCGGCCCGTCAGCAGGCCTATCAGACTTTCCTGGAGGCCGACTGGAAGACGATGCTCAAAGATAAGAACAACGAACAGATCGAAGCCGAATTGCGACGCTGGGCCGGGATCGAGTAGTCCGCTAACGACAGTCTGACTATGTCCAAACGCAAGATACACATAGGCACTCGGGGCAGCCGTCTGGCTATGGCCCAGACCGGACACGTCATTCGTGACCTGAGCGGGGGCAATCCCGATGTCGCTTGCGAAATCATCCAGATCAGCACCAGCGGCGACCGCGACCAGGCGGCGGCGCTGTCGACCCTGGGCGGCTACGGCATCTTCACCAAACAGATCGAACAGGAGTTGCTCGATCGCAAGATCGACCTGGCGGTTCACTCGGCCAAAGACCTGCCAGCTGCCATGACTGACTTGCTGGTGATTGCAGCTGTGCCGACGCGGGCCCCGGTTAATGATGTGCTTATCGCTCGTGATGGCCGGTCGCTGTCGGACCTCCCGCCGGGTAGTGTCGTCGGTACCAGCGCCCCGCGCCGTCGGGCGCAGCTTCTCAATCAACGGCCGGACCTGGTGATCAATGACATTCGCGGAAATGTCGAAACTCGGTTGGGTAAACTCGAGCGAGGTGATTACGATGCCATAGTCATGGCCCACGCCGGTCTCGAACGAGTCGGCCTGCTACCGGGCTCGGCTGAACCGCTGTCGCCCGATGAGTTCCTTCCGGCGCCGGGACAGGGCGCCCTGGTTATACAGGGGCGCGCCGATGACCAGTGGATTCTGGATATTGCGGCCGCCATCAATGACCCCATCAGCCGGCGCTGCCTCGAAATCGAGCGTGGTCTCTTGCGCGGACTCAATGCCGGTTGCTCGGCGGCGGTTGGTGGCTGGGCGAGGATCAGTGACACCAGGGTCGCCCTGGATGCAGTGGTGCTTGACATCGACGGGCAACGTCGCCTCTTTGCCGGTGCCGAAATTACCGCCGGCGAACCTGACACAAATTTGGTCGACATGGTCGTCAGGGAGCTGACCGACCAGGGCGCCCGGGAATTGATTGCGAGAACCTGAACATGGCCACATCCGGTATTGTCTATCTCATCGGAGCAGGTCCGGGAAGCCCGGATCTAATCACTGTCCGTGGGCTCGAGCTACTCTCGCGGGCCGATGCTGTCGTTTACGACAACCTCATCCCGGCGGAACTCATCGTCAGGCTGCCTGAGACGGTCGACAAAATCTACGTCGGCAAACAGGCCGACCGCCATACCCTCCCCCAGGACCAGATAAACGAACTGCTGGTAAGACTGGCGGGCGAGGGCAAAACCGTCGCCCGTCTCAAGGGTGCCGATCCCCTGGTCTTCGGACGCGGGGGAGAGGAAGCCGATTACCTCAAGGCAAACGATATACCTTTCGAGATCGTCCCGGGCGTAACCGCTGCCGCGGGTGCGACGGCTTACTCCGGAATCCCCTGTACCGACCGTCGCCTCTCGGCCTGGGCGCTGCTGGCGACCGGTCACAAAGCCGCCGATGGAGAATTGCCGACAGTCCCATGGGAGTGGGTGGCCCAGGCCCGGAACGGCACCCTGATCATCTACATGGGGGTGGGACAGGTCAGGGAGATCGTCGCATCACTCACTGATGGGGGATTACAGAGCGACACGCCCGCCGCAGTAGTCGAGCGCGCCACCTTGCCGACCCAGCGAGTATATACCGGTATCCTCGGCGAGTTACCCGATATCGTGGTCAGAGAGCAGATCCATGCCCCGGCGTTGTTTATAATCGGCCAGTCGGTTTCCCTTCGCGCCAGGATCGACTGGTTCGGTCGACGGCCTCTGCACGGCAAGCGGATCATGGTTCTGCGTCCGGCTGACCAGGCGGCCATGGTATACGCGTCCCTTCGTGAACTCGGGGCGGAGGTGCTTCCCTATCCCACCATCGCCACCCGTCCGCACATGGACCAACAGGCATGGGAGAAGGTCAGGCAGATTGACGCCGCCGAACGGTGGCTGGCATTCACCAGCGAAAACGGTGTTCGTTACTTCATGAGCCAGTTCCCGCATATCGTGGGCGACCTGAGGGCGCTGGCGCAGTACCACATCGCAGCGGTCGGCGTAGGTACGTCGCGGGCGTTGGCGCAATACGGTCTGCAGGCCGACTTTCTCCCGGACAAAGCCACCGTCGTCGAGCTCGGTCGGCAACTGGCCGATCAGCACGCTATGGCCGGCGCTCAGGTGGTTCGCGTCGAGGGCAACCTATCTGACGAAACTATCCCGAACACGCTTCGGGCCGCCGGCGCCGAAGTCATTCGACTGCGCGTCTACGAAACGTATCACCCCAGGTGGGCCGATGGTCTCAAGGAGAGGCTCCTGAGGCATCGCCCGGACATTATTATGTTCACCAGCGGCTCCACCGTTGACGGTTTGTTTGAGATACTCAACGACGACGAGATCCGGAGTCTCACGGAGGATGCTCTGCTCAGTTCGATTGGACCCTCCACATCCGACACCATTCGTGGCAAGGGACTCCAGGTCACCATTGAAGCCACGGAACATTCTCTGCCGGGGATGATAGATGAGATCATGTCCCATGTCCTGAAGAAAGGGGGTGCTCAGTGAGTTTTCCTAAACAGCGCCCACGCCGCTTGCGGCGCTCCCCGGGCCTCCGGCGGTTAGTCCGCCAGACACGGTTGAGCGTCGATGATTTCATCTATCCAATTTTCGTTAGCCAGGTGATCACCGAGCCGGTGGCTATTGAGTCCATGCCGGGCATCAGCAACTTCCCGGTCGAGGAGGCTGTTCGCGAGGCTGAGCGGGCCTTCAGTCTGGGTATCCCGGCGATTCTGCTCTTCGGCACCCCGGAACAGAAGGATGCTACCGGCAGCGCCTCCTGGAGCGACAACGGCATAATCCAGCAGGCCGTGAGAGCAATCAAGAAAGAGATCCCGGAGCTGGTAGTAGTTACTGATGTCTGCCTGTGCGAGTATACCGATCACGGCCACTGTGGTGTTGTCCAGGGCAGTAACGTGGACAATGACGCCACCCTGGAGCTGCTCGCGAGGCAGGCGGTCAGCCACGCCGCCGCCGGAGCGGATATGGTCGCCCCGTCCGACATGATGGATGGACGGGTCGGGGCAATCCGCAAGGCGCTCGACCAGGCCGGGTTCAGTTCGATACCGGTTATGTCGTACGCCGCCAAGTTCTGTTCGGCTTTCTACGGGCCCTTCCGCGAGGCGGTCGATTCGGCGCCGCGATTCGGCGATCGCCGCACCTACCAGATGGACCCGCCCAACGCCCGCGAGGCGACTCACGAGATGCGATTGGATATCGAGGAGGGCGCGGATATTGTCATGGTCAAACCCGCCCTGGCTTACCTGGACATCATCAGTGCCGCCCGTCGCGAATTCGAGTACCCCGTGGCGGCCTACAATGTCAGCGGCGAGTACGCCATGGTGAAGTTAGCCGCGCAGGCGGGTCAGGCCGATGAGAAGCGCCTGACGATGGAGGTGCTGACTTCGATCAAGCGGGCAGGAGCCGATATCATTATCACCTATCATGCCTGCGATGTGGCCCGATGGATCTCGGAGAATGAGGAATGAAGACATGACCGCACGCAAGCAGGATAACTCGAACCAGCTGTTCGAGAAGGGCTGCGCTTTGATTCCGGGAGGTGTTAACAGCCCGGTACGGGCTTTCGGTTCGGTCGGGGCGACACCATTCATAACGTCACGAGGTGAAGGGGCCTGTCTGTACGATGCCGACGGTAACCGCTATATTGACTACGTGCAGTCATGGGGACCGTTGATCCTGGGCCATGCCGCGCCGGATGTGGTCAGGGCGGTGTGCGACGCCGCCGGTCGCGGGACTTCGTTCGGGACCGCCTCCCGGGCCGAGGTGGAGCTGGCTGCAATGGTGCATGATCGCATGCCATGGATCGAGAAGCTGCGCCTGGTCTCATCCGGGACCGAAGCCTGCATGACGGCGGCGCGTATCGCCAGGGGCGCGACAGGACGGGAGTTGATCGTCAAATTCGACGGCTGCTATCACGGTCACTCGGACGCGTTTCTGGTCAAGGCCGGTTCGGGTCTGGCCACCGGTGGGCTTCCGGCCAGCGGCGGGGTACCGGAAGCCATGACCGAGGCCACCATATCGATTCCCTACAACGACACCGAGGCCATCAAAGAGGTCTTCCGCAAGAAGGGACGCAAGATCGCGGCCGTCATTGTTGAACCGGTAGCGGCCAATATGGGGGTGGTGCCGCCGGCGCTGGCCTACCTCGAGACACTGCGAACGATTACCCGCGAGCATGAGGTCCTGCTGATATTCGATGAGGTCATTACGGGCTTCCGGATTGCCCCTGGCGGCGCGGCCGAGCATTTTACGATCCGGCCGGACCTGGTCTGCCTGGGAAAGATCCTGGGCGGTGGTATGCCCATCGGTGGTGTCGGCGGAAGAGCCGACCTGATGGATCATCTGGCGCCTCTCGGGCCGGTCTACCAGGCCGGCACGCTGTCCGGCAACCCGGTCTCGGTGGCGGCCGGTCTGGCCACGCTGCGGTCTCTGGGCGATCAGTCTGTCTACACTCGACTCAATGACTACGCCGACGAGCTGGTCGGAGCGGTGGTCGATCTGGCGGACAAGCATGGCGTTTCTCTGAAAGCCAATCGGGTCCGCAGCCTGTTCACGTTTTTCTTCTCCGATCATGAAGTCTACGACTTCGCCTCGGCCCGGGCGGCCGATATGGGTCGCTACAGCGCCTTCTTCCGGGGGCTGCTGGAACGAGGTGTATTTGTCGCCCCATCGGGATTCGAGGCCTGGTTCGTCAGTGCGGCACACAAGGTCGATCATCGCGACCAGACTGTCGCTGCCATCGATCAAGTGATGGCGGAGATGGCGGGGTAGCCAGGGACGTCGCGGGTCGATAATTTCCGTAACGACGGGGCCGCAGGTTGCTGCAGAAGGCGTATCTGCGGCAAATAGACCGGTTCGCGGCTGGCTCCACTTCGGTGGCCCTCCATCCTGGAGGCGGACCTCATAGTCGCGGCGGTATCATCGACAAGCGAACCGCAGGCAAGGCTTGTGGTTGACCTGACGCCGATCCCGGGACCAATGTCGGCGATGCCGGGATCGCAGAATACTCTGTCGTCGCCATCCTAATACCTTTGCTGGTAATACCTTACGCCTTTCTCTCAGCCACCGACATTTCTTGAATCGTTTACAGCCCGGGTCTATCTAATCCACTAAACGCGCTAATCGGATTAAACAGACGAGGACCCGGGTATGAAGAAACAAATCATCAACTTTTCCATCAAGCACCCCTGGTGGGTGATCGGGCTGGCGGTTGTGGTAACAGCCTTCTTCGCCTCCCAATTCCCCAGGATCACAATCGATACTGACCCCAAGAACATGCTGCCGGAGGATGAGCCGGTGCGCCTCTTCCACCATGCGACCGAGGACGAGTTCGGCCTGTCGGACTTCCTCGCGGTCGGGGTGGTCGATGAGCAGGGCGCCTTCACTCCGGAAGTACTCAATAGCGTCTACAGTATCACCGAGGGTATCAGCCGGCTCGATGGCGTCATTGTCGAAGACATCATGGCCCCATCGACGGTCGACGATATCCAGCAGGGTCCGGGCGGGATGCTGGTTATCGGCACTCTGATGGAGGCGCCGATCGACACTCAGGCAGAGGCGGACTACATTCTGGGCCGCATAAATGACAACCCGATCCTGCGCGGCAAGCTGGCCAGTCAGGATGGCAGGGCGCTGGCGATCATGGTGCCGATCGAATCGAAAGACCAGTCGCACCGCATTTCCGGTGACATTATGGCCCTGACCGAGAAGTACGGCGGTGAGGAGGAGTACCATATTGCCGGCCTGCCGATGGCTGAGGACTCTTTCGGCGCCGAGATGTTCTCGCAGATGGCGTTCTCGGCTCCGGCGGCGATGGCCATCATCTTCTTGCTGTTGCTGCTGTTCTTCCGCAAGGTGAAGATTGTCCTCGCCCCGATGATTGTGGCTGTCATGGCGGTGATCTGGTCGATGGGTCTGCTGATCCTGACCGGCAATACCGTCCATATCATGTCTTCGATGATTCCGATCTTCCTGATCCCGATTGCTGTGTTGAACTCAATTCACATTATAAGTGAGTTCCACGATCGCTTTCGTAAGCACAAACATCGGGACGCGACTATTCGGCATTCGATAAGCGAGTTGTTCCTGCCAATGCTGTTCACTTCGGCTACGACCGTTGCGGGTTTTGCGTCGCTGGCCCTGACGCCGATTCCACCGGTGCAGGTGTTCGGCGTCTTCGTTGCCTTCGGCATTATTGTAGCCTGGTTTCTCTCCATTACGCTCAATCCTGCCATCGGCATGCTGATCTCGGACAAGACCCTGCGGAACTTCGGCGCCTCAGACGACGATAAGCATGGCGTGCTCGCTCGAGTGATGCATGCGTTCCGTGACTTCTCGTGGAAATACAGCAAATCGGTCATCGCCGGCGCTTCGGTCGTTATTGTAGTCGCGGCGGTCGGGTTGTCGATGATCGAGGTGAACGACAATCCGGTGAAGTGGTTTAAGAAGTCGCATCCCATACGGATCGCCGATGTCACGATGAACGAGCATCTGGCCGGCACATACATGAACTACCTGGTGGTGGACGGCGGTGAAATCGATGCGGTCAAGAAACCCGAGGTACAAAGGTACATGGAGGTGCTGCAGCAGCATCTGGAGAAGGACCCGATCGTGGGCGCCGTTTCGGGACTGCCGGATATCGTCAAGAAAGTCAGCTACGAATTACACGGGGCGGATTCCTCAAGGGCCGTCCTGCCGGACAACAGTGACGAGATCGCCCAGATGCTTTTCCTGTTCGAGATGTCGGGGGGCGACCCGGATGACCTGTTCAAGTTTGTCACCCCGGACTACGACCGGGCCAACCTCTGGGTACAGCTCAAGAACGGAGACAACCAGAAGGTGTCTCGCGTTGTCGCCCGGGCCGATCAGTTCATTGCCGACAACCCGCCTCCGGCGGGAGTTGAGTTACACTGGGCCGGCCTGCCTTATATCAACATTGTGTGGCAGGAGCAGATGGTTACCGGTATGCGCACTTCATTGATGGGGTCATACATCGTCGTGCTGATAATGATGATCCTGCTGTTCCGTTCGCTGCGCTGGGGATTGATTTCGATGCTTCCCCTTACGATCACGATCATGGCTATCTATGCTTTCATCGGCTACACAGGTAAGCCCTATGATATGCCGGTGGCCGTGCTTTCATCCCTGACCCTGGGGCTATCGGTGGATTTCGCCATCCACTTTATTCAGCGGCTTCGAACAATTCACAAGCGGACCAGACAGTTCCGGGACTCGTACCGAGAGATCTTCGAGGGCGCCGGTCGAGCCATCAGCCGCAACGTGCTGGTGATTGCCACAGGGTTTGTACCGATGCTGTTCAGTTCGCTGATGCCGTATATCACTGTCGGTTCGTTCTTCCTGGCCATCATGTTTGTCTCGGGCTTGGTCACCATGCTCTTGCTGCCGGCCCTGAGCAAGACCTTTAACCGGGTCCTGCTGCCGGAGGGACGGGAAGCGCAGAAGTCGGTCAGTGCCGAAGCGAAGGTAATTGAGACCAAGGCGTAGCGTTGAGTAAGCGTTCGAGAATGAAGAATAGAAAGGACAAGAACATGAAGAGGATCAGCAAACAGGCTCGGTTGATGCAGGCGGTCATTATCGTACTGGCCGCAGCAGCGAGCATTCCCTCGGCTCTGGCGCAGGAAAGCGCCGAGGAGATCATGAAACAGTCGCACCTGGCCTATTACTACGCGGCCGATGACGGTATCGCTGAGGTCAGGATGAGTATCGTCGACAAGCGTGACCGCCAGCGGGTCAAGGAATTCACGATGCTTCGCAAGGATGAGGAGCAGGGAGGTCCGCAGAAGTACTATACCTACTTCAAGCAGCCGTCCGATGTTCGCCGTCTGACCTTCATGGTGCATAAGAATAGCGGTGGCAACGACCAACGATGGATCTACGTGCCGGCGGTCGACCTGGTCAAGCCGATATCGGCCGACGACAAGAATTCGTCGTTTGTGGGGTCCCACTTTTCCTACGAGGATGTCTCGGGCCGTCACTGGACCGAGGACAATCACAATTTGCTGAACGATTCGACGGTCGACGGCAAGCCGGTGTGGGTGATTGAATCGACTCCGAAGGACGAGGGCTATGGTGGTTTCGCCCGGAAGGTCAGCTATATCGACAAGAGTAACTACCTGCCCCTGCGCGAGCGCTATTACAATGGTAAGGGTGAGTTGAACAGACAGTTCAACGCTGGTTCGATCCAGGAGATCGACGGCATCCTGACGATGACTGAACGCACGATGGAGGACATTTCCGGTGGCGGCCATACAGTCATCGAATTCACCGGGATCAAGTACGACCAGGGCATAGAGTCGGACATCTTTACCGAACGCTACCTCAAGAACCCGCCGCGGAAGTATATCCGCTAGAGTGAAAGGAGGCGGGCCATGCGTGGAATCGAAGTGACAATGAGGATAGTGATGACCGGGCTGCTGTTGATGGCGGCCACCCCGGCCTCGGCCGATGTCTACTGGAGCGGTTACCTGCAGGGACTCTACGGTGGTCGCCTGGACAGCGATAACCCGACCGCCACCGAGCTGACAGCCGCTGAGACTCGGCTGCAGTTGCGCCTGGAGCACTTCGGCGACAGAGGCGAGCTGTTCGGACGGATGGACTTTGTCTACGACGGCGCCGACAGCTCCAATTACGACTTCGAACTGCGCGAGGCGTATTTCAAGTTTCGTCTGGGAAGCGCCTTCGACGTCAAGGCTGGACGTCAGATAATGACATGGGGGACCGGCGACCTGATCTTCGTTAACGACAACTTTGCGAAGGATTACCGGTCCTTCTTAATTGGGCGCGACGACCAGTATCTGAAGGCGCCGCAGGATGCGATACGGATCGAGTATTACAGTAACATCGCCGACCTGACTCTGGTCTGGACACCACAGTTCGAACCGAACCGCCTGCCGACTGGAAGGCGCCTGAGCTACTATAATCCAATGGCCGGCAGCATTGTTGGTGAAGGCTTCTACTTCGATCCTCCGACTCCGGATTCGAAGTTAGAAAATGGTGAATTCGCGGCTCGCATGCAGCGTCGATTGGGCAGCTTTACCACGGCTCTGTACGGGTATGTCGGGTTTTACAAGAATCCGATGGGAATGTTGATGGTCCCCAGTGCAGGCCCCGGCGACACTACGATGATGGCGATGCCGGTTTACCCCGAATTGAGTGTCTACGGCATCTCCTTACGCGGTCCGATCATGGGTGGAATCGTATGGCTGGAGGGAGGATACCTGGACAGTCGTGATGACCCCGACGGCGATGACCCGTTGATGCCGAACTCTTCGATCATCGGCCTTGGTGGCTTCGAGCGCCAGATCGCCACCGATCTGACCGCCAATGTCCAGTGGCAGGTCGACTACATGCTCGATCATGACAAATATGCGATGTCGCCGGAACAGCAGGCGATGCATGTCCACGATGAGGTCCGCCACCTGCTGACCAGTCGGATTACGAAGCAGATGATGAACCAGACCCTTACCCTGTCGGCCTTCGGCTTCTTCTCACCGACCGATGAGGACGGCTACGGCCGTTTCTCGGTCGAGTACAAGTACACCGATGAAGTGACACTCGCCGCGGGCGCGAATGTCTTTGATGGAAACTACGAGGTCACCGAGTTTGGCCAGTTTCGGCTGAACGATA
Organism: uncultured Ignavibacteriales bacterium; assembly: GCA_964526835.1. Lineage (GTDB taxonomy): Bacteria > Zixibacteria > MSB-5A5 > GN15 > FEB-12 > DAOSXA01. The sequence goes on along the minus strand of CAZGMK010000047.1, from coordinate 5,961 downwards.
ATGTCTGGCTGAAGATGACCTACGGCTTCTTCTAGGCGTGGGGGGCTGCGCCTGGTCGAAGCTCTTAATTGCTTGGTGACCGAAATTGCGGCATGGGTCGCACCGGCGGCCCATCGCTCAAGGAGATGATGGAAATGACCTTGGAGAATTCGATACGACTGCTGGCCGGAAGCATGATTCTGCTATCGTTGGTGCTGTTTTTGTTCGTGTCGCCATGGTGGCTATTGCTGACGACGTTTGTAGGCCTTAATCTGGTTCAGTCATCGTTTACGCGGTTTTGTCCGGCGGAGATTGTGTTCCGGAGACTATTCTTCTCGGACAGGCCGAACAAAAGTCAAACCCAGACACAGGCAAGCTGAGGTTTGACCTGATCTCCCCTCTGATCCCCTTCGGCCCGGCCGGTATGCGCGAGTGGACCCAACAACCCCGGCCGGGTCTCCCTTAATCCGCTGTAGCGTTCGCAGGATCACGATAGAGATCAACTCCTGCCGGTGGCTTCGATCGGGGGAGGTGTGTGACATGGCCTGGACCGGGACGGCAGCGCTGTCGTCCGCTGGGTCCGCCCCGCACGGCGTCCTCGAAATCATCTCAGCCGCAGCAGTTCGATCTGCGCCAGAGCCGCCGTGACCGCGTGCTCCACTCGCAGTACCCAGCGACTAAGCAGGATCGGTGAGAAGCCCTGCTGTTGCATCAGCTCCAGCTCAAAATCAACCCAGCCGCCCTCCGGTCCAATGGCGATTTGAATAGCCGCCGCCGGTGGGTTCATACTGACAGCGCCGGCCATCGATGATGTTGCTTCCGGGTGTGGAAGAAGCTTCCTGACGAGGCCATCAACAGCCTTGTCACGAGCCGGCAGTACATCCTCAAAGAAGGGGCGGAACCGTGGATGAACCTGTACTTCGGGAAGGCGGGTGAGCTTACCCTGTGAGAGGCCCTCCACCAGGTACGGGCGGAAATTCTCGGGTTGGAGGAGCGGCGAGTGGTAGTAGCTGCGTTCGACTCGACGGCCGCGGATCAGGTCGAGCCGACGGACGCCCATCATTGCCGAGGTGAACAGGACCTTCTTAAGAGTCTGCGGTCGGGGCAGGGCGCAGATAAGGTCGATCTCGGGCAGGGGGTAGCCCGGATCGACGACTTCCGATGCCCGAAGAGTGATCGAACTGCCGTCGATTGCCTCGATTGAGGCTCTGCCTGTGGGTCCGTCGATTAGCCCGACCTCGACGCTCTCACCGACCCGGGCCTTGAGTATGGACCGGATGTGCTCGGCCCGATGATCACTTACGCAGAAGCGATCCGCATCGATCCGATCGGCTTCGGTGAGGATAATGAGGTTCATGGTTGCCTGTCATTTGTCGATTCTCCGACCATGGCCGCAATAAATGGCATTTGCCCGGAGTTGTCCACCGCTCTATATTAGTCTCATGGATCCTGAGCACTACGAGCATTTCATGCGTCTAGCCCTCGGCGAGGCACAAGCGGCTGCGGAACTGGGCGAAGTGCCTGTCGGGGCACTGGTGGTCTTCGAGAATCGAATCATCGGCCGCGGCTACAATCAAACGGAGACCCTCCACGATGCCACCGCCCACGCCGAGATGATAGCCCTCAGCGCCGCCTACAATCACTTCGGCGACTGGCGGCTCGAAAGCTGCACGCTGATATGTACTCTGGAGCCGTGTCCGATGTGTGCGGGCGCGGCGATGCTGTCGCGGATCGAGCGCCTGGTGTACGGTGCGCCGGACCCAAAGTTCGGAGCCTGCGGTTCAATCGTTGACATCCCGTCCCAGACTCGGTTCAATCATCATGTGGAAGTTGTCGGCGGCGTAATGAAAGCGGAGGTCGCCAAGGTGATGAAGTTATTCTTCCAGAGGGTGCGCAAGACCAAACGGAGGGTGAGCTGATGCCTTGGGAGGAGGCTCTTGAGAAACAATTTCGCACCGCGCAGATTATGGCCGTCTTCATGCTGTTGGTCGCCCCCCTGGTCTACCTCGGGATAGCGATTGTTGTCGGCGGCGCTCTGGTTACACCGGAAGCATCCGATCTGGTCTTTTGGATGCTGTTGGTAGTAGCTATTGCTACCCCGGTCCTGCTGCCGATAGTCGAGCGGCATCAGATTCGCAACTTCCGCCAAAGGCGAGACAATAGACCCGGGCCCGGACAGCTGCTTGTCACCCTTTCGATCACCAGTGCGGCCTGGGTGGAGACGGTATACATTTTCGGTTTTATTGTCTACCTTGTCACCGGTGATATGCTTCGCATGCTGACCTTCTGGCCGGTCGGCATCATCTGGAGCTATGTGTACTGGCCGCGTCGCTCTCGATGGGAGAAGCGGCTTCGCGAAATGGAGGCATGATGGCCCGCGGATATGGATATTCGAACTATGAAGGTGTCGACCTCAACCGCCTCATTGTCGGGCCGCTCTACTTTGGGCTGCTGGTGAATGTGGTCGCGCCGATGGTGTTACTGTTCATTTGCTATTGGTACAATAACAACAACCTTATGAGCAATCGTCTCGGAGCGGATGCGAATATAGCATTCTATCTGTTCGCCGCCATCGCGGTGGCTCAGGGTGCTCTGGCGCTCTGGTGGCGCAAGCGGTTGTTCGACAAGCCGATGATCCGCCGTCCCGACACCTTTGAACATGACCTGCAGCGCGAACTGATCAATCGTTCGCGGCCGGTCTTCATTCTGATCGCGGCGATTTCGATCTGGGGGTACCTGTACTTCTTTCTCACCGGTCGCTTCACCGAGGGCGCCTTGATAGTCCTGTTTTCGTTTATCGTCTTTCAGGTGGTTCGCCCGCGCCAGGGTGGTCTGCGCAAACTGGTTGACCATCAGAAGGAGCTGGTCGAGCAAGGCAGGTTCGTGCCGGGGATGCTGAGTCGGGAGTGAGTAGACAGAGCACTCTTCCGTGGTTTCAGATCAGTTGAGCGACGACATCAGAAGCCGTGAGTAACACCAACTGAAGTAACCCGCCGTATACCATTCGGTGAGCACTTCGTTACGTGCCGCGACAACCACGAAGTCCGATGCTCTTGAGCTTGACATCAACGGGTGATTTGAGTAGTTTGAGTTAGTGCTTCAGTTCTAACCCGGATATGTTCATAAAGAAAGGCAAGATCGATGAAAGCGCAGGGCCTTCTCCTCGTGGTTGTATTGGCTGTGATGTCCGGCGGCACGTGGGCTGCGGCTCCCAACGTGATCGGTACCTTGCCGCCCGCTAACGAAGGCGCAGTCGGCGTCAGTGACAACATTACTGTTACGTTTCACAGAGCGGTGATGCAGGGCTCGGTCAGCAACGAGTCGTTTGTTGTTCACGGAAGCCATCGCGGAGTCTATTCCGGGAGCTTCAGCTGGCCGGATGCTTCGCAAGTAGTCTTCGATGCGGATACCCGGTTCTCGCGCGGTGAGGTCATAACCGTTACCCTGACAACGGAGATTTCGTCCCCGACTCACGAGCCGATGGTCAGACCATACCAGTTTCAGTTCACTGTGGGCGCGGCGGCGAGCACCGGACATTTCATCTGGGCAGGAGATTTTCCCCTCCCGAACGGTCCGGTTAGTCTCTGCGCGGCGGATCTGGACGGGGACCGGGATATCGATCTAGCTGTTGCTGCCATCTCCGGACAAATTGCAGTGATGCTTAATGATGGCAGTGCGGCGTTTACGCTGGATTCGGCCTATGAAGCCTCATCCCAGCCGTACGATGTTGTCGCGGGGGATCTCGATGGAGACGGTGACGTCGACCTGGTGGTCGCTCTTCAAAGCAGTGACTCTGTGCTCGTGCTCGCCAATGACGGAAGCGGCGGGTTCTCGGAACTCGGTCACTATCCCTCCGGAGATCGGTGCCAGGCGGTGACGCTTCTGGACTTCAATGGCGATGGGCTTCTCGACATTGCCACCGCAAATTACGATGCCGATTCGGTCGCGGTGCTGGCCAACCTTGGCGGCGGCGCCTTCAAGCGTATGTGGAGATTCGCGACGACCATGAGTCCTGTGTGTGTCGCGAGTGGTGACTTCGATAGCAATCACCTTATCGACCTCGCGGCCGCGACGAAGTTCGGGCCGAAAGTCGAAATCTGGCTGAACGATGACGGTACTCTCCAACCGGATTCCTCGTACACCATCGATTACCAGGCTTGGCGAATGGTGACCGCCGACCTCAACGGCGATCGTGAGCTGGATATTGTGACTGTCAGTTGGAATGACTGCATATCCGTCTTGCTGAATAACGGAGACGGCACTTTCGCATCTCACTTGACCGACTCAGTCCAGCAATATCCCAGGTACCTCGCTACAGGAGATATCGACGGCGATGGTGATCAGGACATCGTGATCTCGACCCACTTGAGCAATGAGCTCGTGGTTATGACCAATGACGGCAATGGTAGCTTAACGGTCGATTCGGCTTATGGCACGAGTGGAGCGATGCAGGGGATTGCGCTTGCGGACTTCAATGGGGATGGAATCCTCGATGCTGCTGCAATCGACTGGAACAACAATACGTTGGAGATATTCACAGGCACCAATACCGACCAGTGCTGTCTCGCACGGGGCGATATCGACCGCAGCGGTGGTTTGGTAGATATCTCCGACCTGATCTGGATGGTTGGGTGGCTCTTTATCGGTGGACAGGAGCCGCCGTGTATTGACGAGGCGGATGTCAACGCTTCGGGAGGCATACCTGACATATCCGACCTGGTGTACCTGGTGGACTATATGTTCATGGCGGGTCCGCCGCCAGTGCCGTGTCCTTGACAGGCGCACTCAGGTGGCCTTAGCCCAGGCAACAGGATCCCGAACGGACGGATCCCCCGAAGAGAACGCGGGCGGCCACTGGTATAAGACCGCCCGCTGCTGACCTCTCGTTATTATCGTGAGGTTATTTCTTGAAGCGGCGATACACGCCGGCTCCGGCCAAACCAAGACCCATAAGCAGCAGTGTGCCCGGTTCCGGGACAGCCGAAACACCGGCGATCATGTCGTTGTGATCGTAGTCCGGGCCGGCCCCGGAGTCATCGATGTAGATCAGGTAATCGTAGTCTCCGGTGACACTGTAGCTGCGCGTAGGGCTCTCGAAGTGGTAGGTCGCGCCGGTTCCCCGGTAAGCGCTGACATCGTAGACATAGAAATACTGGTAGTCCGGGTCGCTGGTCCCGCTGGTGAAACCGCGCTGGCTGAACAGGTATGGTTCGTTCCAGTCAGGCCTGCCGTCATGGTCGAAATCGGCTAACAACCAGAAGCCGAAGTCGTCCCCCGCGGCGATATTGGTCTCGACGGTAGTGCCGGGGCCGTCGGTGCGACCGAAGATCGTGCCCATCCCGGAGCCGTTGTCGGTATTGGTGTAGTAGCCGAAGGTGTTATGATCACGCCAGCCGGCATACTCCTCCAGAAGGTCCCAGTACTGCTTGCCGCCGGTGAACGACATGGTCAGATCCTCGTACGGTCCGGCCAGAGCATCCTGTTCGACTCCGTCGACGTAAAACGACGGAAACGCGAAGGCGCCTGATGTGCCTAACAGGATAGTTGCGATGATTAGGATCAAGTTTCGTTTCATAGTGCAATGGACTCCGCTGCTTGGTTTGTCCTTGGGTTTCTCTGTCATTTCGCCGCCCTCAGCCGTACTTTAGGGTAGCATATTGTGTGCCCGCCAGGGGCGCAGGCTCACCATGTTGATTCGCAGGGACTTACAGGGTATAGGAAGATCCCCATAGTGCAGCGAGGTGCAGATTTGGTGAAGGGGAGGGATCGGTTAGCCCACACCGCTTGCGGTACAGACTTAACCCGGTGACGCACCGCTTGCGGTACGGACTTCACGTCAACACATACCTGGTAGCCCACAGCTCTGGGCCTGTTGAAAAACCTCAGCCTGTCCGGAGTGACGCCGCGGAGACAAGCCCCGCGGCTACGACGAGCTAATTTCAAAAGGTGTGGAAATTGATAAAAAAGTAGCGTAGCCTTTCG
>CAZGMK010000046.1:0-20574 GCA_964526835.1 uncultured Ignavibacteriales bacterium | reverse complement strand
ACAAACATCACTTTGATAAATCAGCTAAAACGTCGAGTTTTTCAATAGCCTGCTAAGCTGAAACAGACCGGCGCTGATGTCCAGCCTCAGCCCAGTCGCTCTTGGGTATCTCCGTCAAACCACAGCACTGAGGAGGGATCGATGCTCAGCCGAACCCGCGACCCGGGCGAGGGAGCCGCGGACACATGTGATGCAACCAGCCGCCTTCCGCCGACGTCGAAGGTCACTATATGCTGCTCGCCGAGATACTCGTCATTGATCACCCTGGCTTCAAGGGCCCCCCCGGGATCGATCCAAACCCGCTCCGGGCGAATCCCGGCCTTGATGTGAAGGTCCGACCGGCCGGTTTTCACACCGGTGCGCAAGAGAATGTCCCGGAGCCCGAGAGCCAGTGGGCAGTCATTATCCAGCGCAATCGTATTGATCGCAGGTTGCCCGATGAAGTTCGCGACATAGAGGGTAGCGGGAGAACGATACAGTTCCTCCGGCGTACCCACCTGTTCGAGCTGTCCCTTATGCAGCAAGCCGATGCGATCAGCCATAGTCAGCGCCTCGGCCTGGTCGTGAGTGACGTGAATCGTGGTCACGCCGAGTTCTCGTTGCAGGCGCACAATCTCGCGGCGCATACGCACGCGCAAATCGGCATCCAGGTTGGAAAGCGGCTCATCCAGCAAGAACAGCGATGGTTTTCGGATGATGGCTCTTCCGAGGGCCACCCTCTGACGCTGACCGCCGGAAAGCTGAAACGGCTTTCGGTCGAGTTGACCGCCCAAACCTATCAGCTTGGCGGTTTCCTCAACGCGCTTCCTGATATCGGTTCTCGGCACTCCGGCGACCTTGAGAGGAAAAGCCAGATTCCTGGCCACATTCATGTGCGGGTAAAGTGAGTAGTTTTGGAATACCATGGCCACGTCACGCCGCGCCGGCGGGAGCGTGTCCAGGCGACGACCATCGAGTTCGATTCGCCCCGTGTCGATGCTCTCCAGCCCGGCTACGCATCGCAGCAGGGTCGACTTACCACAACCCGAGCTTCCCAACAAAACGAGGAGTTCACCGGACGGCAGCTCAATGTCTATCCCGTCGAGAACCACGAGTCCGTCGAAGCGCTTGGACAGGCCGGTAATCGAGAGGACGGACATCAGTCGATCCTCTCAACTCTACCGGCGGCTACGTTGAAATGGGCTGCGTTTGAATTGAGGCCGGGCGGCGGCTCGGATGCTGTGGTGATGAACAGCTGATCGAAGTCGGCGAACTGCTCGATCAGCATCTCGCTTCGACCGGGGTCGAGCTCGGCGAAAATCTCATCAAGCAGCAGCAGCGGTGCTACCTCCCTCAGGCGGCGCATATGATGATACACCGCCAGCTTCAACGACACCGCGGCGCTGCGCCACTCTCCCTGCGAAGCGTGGGTTCGAGCCGGGCGACCTTCAATGATGAAGTCGAGCTCGTCGCGATGGGGACCCACTAATGCCATCCCGGCTGAGATTTCACGATGGTACACTACCTGCAGCCGCTCTTCAAAACTGTCCGCAAGGGCTGCAGGAGAGGGCGAATCGACGGGGATGGTCACCGACGAGTGATATGTCATCGTCAGCTCTGAACCACCGGAAATACGTCTGTAATAGGCGGCCGCATCGGTTGAAATGTCCGCGATGAACTTTGCCCTGGCCTTCATGACAGCGGCGCCGAAACGAACAAGCAGGGGATTGAAGGCGCTGAAGTCGGCATCGTTCTTCAAAGCGGCGTTTTTCTGGGCCAGCACCCGCTGATAATCACTGAGGCTGGATAGATAGCTCCCGGACAACTGCGACAGGTAGAGGTCCAGAAGGCCGCGCCGGCCGGATGGCGGGCCGGAGAGGATGCTCGTATCCTCGGGTCCCACCGACACCACCAGCAGATCGCGGTAGAGCTCACTGAGCCGGACTGCAACCCCCTCGACCGCGATCTTCTTGCGCCCGCCCTTCTGGTAAGCCAGACTCTGTGTGCGCGCGCGGCCGTCGAGTTCGATTGTCCCCTCGATACGATACACATCGGCTGCCTGGCTGAGCATGACCACATCGTTTGCCCCCCGCTGTGAACGGCCCAGGCAGAGCACGTGCAGAGCCTCCAGCAGGTTGCTCTTGCCGGATCCGTTCCGGCCGGTTATGACGTTTACCGCCGGACCAAAAGAGAGCTTCGTCTCCAGGAGATTTCGAAAGCCCGTCGTGTGAATGTCGGTAACTCTCATCCTGCGGTTCAAGAAACGAACCGGAGGCGGCCGGGGAAAGCAAAAGTTGAGATGTGATCGCTGGGCGCTACTGCAGTAGCACCATCTTTCTGGTTGTCGCGAAAGCCTCTGTCGACAGGCGATAGAAGTAGACGCCGGAGGCGGCGTCCTGGGCGTCCCATACGACCTGGTGCGATCCGGCGGACAGGCGATGATCGATCAGACTTGTCACCCGCCTTCCGAGCACATTGAAAACCTCAAGTCTCACCCGCGCTGTCCGGGGAAGGTAGAAGGCAATCGTGGTTGAGGGGTTAAACGGGTTGGGGTAATTCTGGGCCAAGTGCGGCGATGACGGCAATCGCGTAGGGCCCTCTGGCTCGATTACGGGCGTGGGCTGGTCAATGTCAAACGGCTCAGTGGCGACAGGCCAGTAGACTACCACCGGGGCAGCCGGGTCGTCGCTGTAGTCGTAGATCAGGGAATCAACAGCCAGAGAATCAGTGGTCCCCCACCAGTTGTCGGTGGCGGTGATGACGGCGCCGGGATCAATTATGGCCTGAGCCTCCAAGGCGTGGCGGCCCGTTTCAAGGAAATTGCATCTGGTCACCGAACCCGTCGGCGCGGGCCCGGCGCCTCAGCCGTATCCCGACGTGAAATTGATACAGCATGAATCGCACCGTGCGAATTCGCAGAGCTGGATATCGGCGTGCGGAACGAAAAAACTGTAACCGTGGAGGGCAATCCCACGGTGGCAGTCACGAATGCGACATTCGCTTACCTTTACATCGGCGGCGCGATACACTCGCACACCAACGCCCTTCCCCTGAAGATCGGGCGAAGTCTGTTGGATCGTACATCGCTGCAACCGGAGTGAGTCTACCGACGTCTCGGACGGGTTGCTCATGGATACACCGATCGAAGTGAAGTTCTCCACACGGCAGTCTGTCATCGAGAGGTTAGTCCTGTTGGTCGATACCGCGGTGACAGCCCAGCTCAAATGACAATGCACGAGATGCACTCGGCGGCTGCTCTCGGCGTTGATGCCATACCACAATCTATAGAAGTAAAGAGTATCTGGATTGACGGCCGAGGTGAAAGAAATGGGCGCCAGATCGGCGCCATTGGCTAACAGTGCCCCGTGCACCCGCAGGCTCGTGAACCGGCAGAACCTGATTTCTGCGCCCGCATCGATGGTGAGGGTCGCGGCGCTGTCTATCTGAACATCATCCACGACCTCAATGACTTCGTCGGCGGTCCAGGTCGTATCCCGCCCGATCAGGCCCGATACTTCGACCGCGTCGACTCCGGCAGCCAGACAAATACTCAACAGGACAGTCGCGGTTACGGTTAATTTGGGCATCATGATACGCTCTTCTCGATCAACTTTCACACTACCACAGATAAGTCAATATAAGCTGTGGATATCGTGTGGCAAATCCATATTTGGGATTCAGCCAGAAGGTGGCCTGTCGGAAGGAGCCGACACAGGGTCACTTTGAAGCCCACGTAGTGTCCTCAACGAGTCCGCCCCGGGGCCGCAGGCATTTTCGTTGACATCATCGAGGCAACGGACTATTCTTACAGTGTTCTGACCAACGCCGATGTGCTTTGCGGTGTAATAGAGCGAAACTGAGTCGATAGCGATACCCGCCCCCGAAGAGGGCCCCGGCAAGACGGCAATAATATCGATAGACCATGTGCGAAGCGGCTAGATCTATGAGTCATATTAGGAGGATGCCAATGGTCCAGCAGCCGGGGAGGCGATCGCACCGGGTACCGGCACGCAATTCCGGCATGGCTGCTTCTTATTTCGGGCCGTCACCTTTGCTCGGTGCTTTCGCCGCAAGGTCCTCATGGGGTCACCATAACCATGCGAGATGAAAAGACAGCGCAATTGCAGTCATCCCTTCGCCATTCTGAAGATCATCGTGTGGGTAGAATTATGATCTGCGACGCAGCCAACCGGGCCGGGGCCGGCGGCGTGTGCTTCTACCGTCTCAAGACCAGCGACTTTGTCCAGACACGCAAGATGGTGCTGATGAGTTAACGCTTGTCCAGGGAACGGACTTGCGGCGGGACGGATCCTTCGGGGTCTGTCCCGCTTGTTCTATTATGGATCCTCGAAGCGCTCAAGCAATCGCCAGGCGACGCCGCCGCGATCATCGACCCGGTAGGCAAGCAGCGCCATCCCGTTCCCGTCGATACCTTCGTACCGCGCCACTACCCGGTCGGGTCCGAGCACGCAGACCTGCTCGGCATCGGTGAAATCCAGCTCGCCATGCGGCAGATTCTCGAAGTGAGGATTGCTGACCAGGTCCTCGGCGAGTGCGCGATAAGGATCGTCGAGGCCCTGTTTGCGCAATTGCACAAGCTCTCGCGAGGTCATGGTCGGCTCCACCTGCAGGGGCGGGTGTTGATAGTTGGCCAACAGCTCGCGGTATCTTCGGCAGTCGTTCTCCAGTCCGGCGCTGCGAAAAGCCTGGGTGCGATACCTGTCGGCCAGGTCGTGGTATTCATCGCGATAGTGGTAGGCGACCAGCACCAGGGCCACGCAGAGCAGTGCCAATCCGGCCGGGAACAACACCCACCATCGGCTGGGTGGCTCGGGAGCCGGGGGCGTCACTTGAGTGTCACCGGTCAACTATTCTGCTCCTCATTTGCATTCCGCTTAGTATAAACGGATAAGTTATCGAGACGAAAGATGTTTTCTACAACCAGGCATACAGGGAAAGGACATGATTGACAAGTACACAGGCACGACCTATCTTCCGGTGATTGCAACTATAACAAAGGGCAGAGACTTAATGAACAAGATTATGACAACAGCACTGGCTATCGTAGTGGGCGTCAGCCTCATTGCATGCGCCGAGACAGAAGAGGGCCCGACCGATTCAGGAGGTAACGGCGACAACGGCACGATCAACGGCTCCTTCGCCGTCGCTGCGGTCGACGGACTCAACTCCGGCCGAATCCCCACCGGCGGTTCAGCGACTCTCTACCTTCGCCTGAGCAACAATTCCGGCTTGAACATCAAGGGGTTTACGAACGGTGTACGGGTGTACTCCCCCGACGGAGCTCGCTGGAGCGGTGTCGTAGCCGATTCGACCGGAGCACTGGGAGGCGAGGATTTCGACCTGGTCTGGATCATTAACGAGTTCAGTGTAAGCGGCAGCGGCGCCGATACAATCGGTTTCGCCGCCTCGGTGATGACCAATCCCAATGGGATGCCGGCCGGGTTTGACGATGTCGTGTATACCTTGACCATCGGGCCGGTTCCATCGGGGTATGCCGACAGAACCATTTGCGTTGACTCCAGCTACTACCCGCCAGCAGGTACGTGGCTGTGGGCCGGCGATGACCAGGTTTCAGGTCATCCCGCCTGGAGCGGCCCGCACTGCTACCAGATCGGACCTGCGGCCACCGAAGAGTAGAAGGCTACAGCTAATGCCAAAAGGGCAGCCGCGAACGCCATAGCGGCTGTCCCGTCCGCGGGCGGCCCCCATACCTCTTGTTGCTAACCGCAAACAGGGGCCGTCCGCGCCTTCTATATCTCTCACTTCCTCATTTTTTCGCCAATTTCGCAGGAAACCTCTTGACAGAATAGATGTTTAAGAATATTGTTAGCACTCGCAGACGCTGAGTGCTAACAATATGATCACCGCTTGAACAGGTGACGGTACTTCGCGCCGAACGAGGTGACAAACAGCGGACTAACGGTCAGCACATACGAAGGCAAAGCAAAACCTATAGCAGTTCCGAAACCGTTTTATCAGGAGGCCCAGTATGCAGATCAAACCTCTCTATGATCGTGTCGTCGTCAAGCCGATCCAGGAGACCGAGGTGAAGAAGGGTGGCATTATCATCCCGGATACCGCCAAGGAGAAGCCGATGGAGGGCGAGATCGTCGAGGTCGGCGCCGGCCGTCGCACCGATGAGGGCAATCTCATTGACATGGAAGTGAAGAAGGGTGACAGGGTTCTTTACGGCAAGTACTCCGGCACCGAGGTCACCATCGGCGACCAGGAATACCTGATCATGCGCGAGTCCGACATCTTCGCGATCATTCAGAACAGCTAAACACATCTGCAAAGGAGCAATAGTATGCCGAAACTCATACACTTCGATACCAAGGCCCGCACCAAGCTGAAAGACGGCGTGGACAAACTGGCCGATGCGGTCAAAGTGACACTGGGCCCGAGAGGACGCAATGTCGTCCTGGAAAAGAAGTTCGGCTCACCCACGGTCACCAAAGATGGTGTTACGGTCGCCAAGGAAATCGAGCTGGAAGATCACTTCGAGAATATCGGCGCCCAAATGGTCAAGGAAGTTGCCTCGAGGACTTCCGACGCCGCTGGTGACGGCACGACCACGGCGACCCTTATCGCCCAGGCTATCTATCGTGAGGGCCTGAAGAACGTGACGGCCGGGGCCAATCCGATGGCTATCAAGCGCGGTATCGATAAGGCCGTGCGGCTCATCGCCGATGAGATCAAGAGCATGTCAAAGCCGGTGAGCGGCAAGCTGGAAATCAGCCAGGTCGGCACAATTTCCGCCAACAGCGATAAGCAGATTGGCGACCTGATCGCCGAAGCCATGGAGAAGGTCGGCAAGGACGGCGTTATAACCGTCGAGGAAGCCAAGACCGCTGAGACCACTCTCGACGTGGTTGAGGGAATGCAGTTCGATCGCGGTTACCTCTCCCCTTACTTCGTCACTGACCCGGACAACATGGAGGCCGTTCTCGAGGATCCGTTGATTCTGATCCACGACAAGAAGATCAGCAACATGAAGGAACTCCTTCCGATTCTGGAGAAGGTTGCTCAGTCCGGCAAGCCGATGATGATAATCGCCGAGGATGTCGACGGCGAGGCGCTGGCGACTCTCGTTGTCAACAAGCTTCGCGGCACGCTTAAGGTCGCCGCGGTCAAGGCTCCCGGCTTCGGCGATCGTCGCAAGGCTATGCTCGAGGATATCGCAACGCTCACCGGCGGCAAGGTGATCAGCGAAGAGGCCGGCTTCAAACTCGAAAACGCTGTGATGTCCGACCTCGGCACGGCCAAGAAGATCAACATCGACAAGGACAACACAACCATCGTCGAGGGCGCCGGCGAAAAGGAGAATATCAAAGCTCGCATCAACCAGATCCGCAAGCAGATCGAGGATACGACTTCCGACTACGATCGTGAGAAGCTGCAGGAACGTCTGGCCAAGCTGGCCGGTGGTGTGGCGGTGATCAATGTCGGCGCAGCCACCGAGACCGAGATGAAGGAGAAGAAGGCTCGCGTCGAGGACGCCCTGCACGCGACTCGAGCAGCGGTCGAGGAAGGCATAATTCCCGGCGGCGGCGTGGCGTTGCTGCGTTCCATTGCCAAGCTGGATGAGCTCAAGCTCTCCGAAGAAGAGATGGTCGGCGTGAATATCATCCGCAAGGCCCTCGAGGAGCCGATCCGTCAGATCGTGACGAACGCCGGACAGGAGGCCTCAGTTGTTGTGGCCAAGATTCTCGCTGAGAAAGGCGCCTTCGGCTATAATGCCCAGGATGAGAAGTTCGAGGATCTGCTGGCGGCCGGTGTCATCGACCCGACCAAAGTAACTCGTTCGGCGCTGGAGAACGCGGCGTCCATCGCCAGTCTGCTGCTGACGACCGAGTGTGTCATCGCCGATAAGCCTGAGGAGAACAAGGGCGGCGGTGCTCCCGGCATGGGCGGCATGGGCGGCATGGGCGGCGGCATGGGCGACATGTACTAAGCCCCCCTTCTTTCGCCACCAATATGCTCAAGGCCCGGCTGCAAGGCGCAGCCGGGCCTTCATTCATTGGTGTGGATCCCGGATGTCGGCCGGATCACTCGGTCTTGCCGAACTTCTTCTCCCAGCGCTTTCTGAGCAAGCCGGAGAGTTTCGCTTCAAGCGAGGCGGGCAGCTTCTCAGGCTTACCCTCACGGCACAGCTGGACCGTCTGTTTCATTGTGTCGACCATGATTCGGCAGTTGTTACACTCCCCGAGGTGGGTCTCGATCTCGGCGCACAGCTCAGGGTCGATGGCCCCGTCGAGATAGTCATTCAGATCATTGATGTATTCAGGACATTTCCCGGCCATAATATCCCCCGAAGATCTTGTCGAGTTTGTCACGCAGCGCCAGACGGGCGCGCAGGATTCGTGATTTGGCCGAAGCCTCGGTCTGCCCGGTCAGACGCGCTACTTCCTTCACCGGGAGCTCCTCGATATAACGAAGCAGGAAAGCCTCGCGGTATTTGTAGGGCAGCTTGGATATTGCCTCATCAATTATGCGCCGGAGTTCCGATTCCTCCAATTGGTCATGTGGGTCCTTCCAGTCGAACAGACGCATAGCGTGATCATGCGACTCGGCCGAACCGGACGGGAGATACTCCTCAATCGGCTTCAGATCAGTCCTCTGCTGTTTGCCGTAGTGAGCCCGGGCTTCATTCAGCGCGATGCTGTATAGCCAGGTCCCGAAAGCCGCCTCGCCGCGAAACTGATCGATCTTATCGATGGCTTTCAGGAGCGTATCCTGCACAATATCCTCGGCGTCTTGTTTATTGCCGGCCAGTTTCCGCGCCAGTCCGTATATCTTGTCCTTGTGCGCATCAATCAGGGCCATGAAGGCCTTGAAATCACCGGACTTCGCGGCCCGGACTAACTGTTTCTCACTCATTTGATGCCAATATAGGCAAAACGATTCGGATGAAAAACTTTCAAATCCCGATGACACGAGTTTTAGCTTGTCGCCTGACAGGCGAATCGCCCAATTTGGAATCACCAAATTAAAACACATGGAGTGTACATGACATACCTGAAAGCTCTAACCTCCTCGCTACTAATCGCAGGCCTGCTCGTCGGCTGTGGAGACGAACAGCAGGAGCTTGAGACCACGCCCGAGGATAAGCAGCCGGTTGAGACAACCTTTGCCTTCCCGATCGATTCGAATGCACCCATGCCGGACCTCGACTATCTGAGCCTGGACACGATGTCGAGTCACGACGGCAACGGGTCCTGGCGCATAGACGCCACCGACTCCATGACTGTCGGGCTATTGGCGATCGGCAATATCGACATTGAGGACGCCCTGCTAGTCTATCAGGCACATGTCAAAACAGACAACCTCGATGGCCGCGCTTTCCTTGAAATGTGGTGTACCTTCCCTGACATTGGAAGATTCTTCTCGCGCGACATCAGCACGCCTTTGACCGGAACCACCGACTGGTCGAGAGAGCATACGCCCTTTCGTCTGGAGGCGGGTGAGAATCCCGACAGTGTCTACCTGAACATAGTCATCGACGGCTCGGGGACAGTCTGGATCGACGATATCCGCTTGCTGAAAGGACCGCTGCCGCAGTAGCGCTACACCGGCTCAGTTCTGCCGTTGTATCAAACACAACCCCGACAGGCCGGGCGGCCTGCCGGGGTTTCTTGTCCGTCATATATTACAGAACCGAAGGCTATGGACATTCGGCCGGCGGCGCCCCCCCGCTGAACATCCAGGCGACGAAGTAGACCACATCGGCTATGTCGAATTGCCCATCACCGTTCATGTCGACGTGCGCCATACACGGCGGCGGTGGTCCCATTCCGAACATCCAGTTCACCAGATAAACCAGATCCTCGATATCACGGTCACCGTCGTAGTCGATATCTCCCACTAACTGACAACAACCGCTGCCACTGCAAGCATCCCCCACACCATCCCAGTCGCTGTCGGCTTGGTCTGGATTGTAGGTCTCCGGGCAGTTGTCGCAGCCTGTCCAGGCGCCGTCCTGATCGGGGTCATCGCCAGGAATGACCATGATCGGATAGCAGTGGGGACCATCCCAACTGGGCACGAACATGCCCCCGGCTGACCAGGACCATACTCCGCCCGGTGGATACCAGCAACTGTCAAGACAGAGGGTGTGGTTGCCGGATCCGTACGAGTCGGCGATAGGACCCACACGAACCTTCATAGTTACCGAATCCCAACCCGCGGGAAGTCCGCCCAACATAGCTGCGCCGTAGAAAGCTATCGTGTCCGCGCCGCTGCCGGTCACACTGTGTTCATCGATGCCGAGATTGAGATCGAACAACTGCCCTATGCCCGGCACAGCCCACGTTCCCTCGGCATTTCCCCACTGGGCTCCAGTCGGAGAATAGACCTGGAAACCATGCTGTATGGCGCTCACGCTGTTACCTGTGTTGTTGGTGAGCCGGAAATCAAAGATGATATACGTCCCGGTGCAGTAGTTGAACCCTCCCGTGCCGTCATCCCAGAGATAATGAACCTCGGTTGTGACATTACCCATGTCGTTAGCCCCCGTGAGGGCCGCTCCCTGCGGCGCGCTCAGTTCGGCGGTGCTCGGCTGTGTCTGTTCGGTGGCATAGGGCGACACTGCCAACAGACACAGCGCCACTAATGCGCTGAGTGCTCTCATGATTCACCTCGTGGGTTTGTGCTTTGCGTTGCTGACGTCAGTAGAAGCGCCGGACACCTATCCGGCCCTCCTTCCCTACACCATACATGATAACACACAACGTTGACTTGTCAACCGATTATTGGGCATAGGGTTAGTCAGAATACAAATAGGTATTGAGGAAATCACGTGAACTGACTATATTGGCGGAAGCGGGAAACCACCGTTTTAGAAACAGGAGAGTAGCCTTGCAGGGTACTGACTTGCATGTAGCCGACATTCGCGGCGGCATGGCGGCCTTCCAGACGCTGGCCGACGGCGACATTGATATGACCCCGAAAGGGGAGAACGACTAACCCTAACAAGGAGAGGGTCTTATGGAAGCGCTCGCTTTCATCTTGCTGATGCTGTCACTCAACGCATGGGGAGCGCTCGTTGTCGGCATGGTCTGGCCGGGCATCTTCTCCGGTAAGTTGTTCGGAGGTGGGGTTCGCAAGCAGATAGCCAAGCGGTTCGCCCTGTTGGCCATCGTCACAGGGATCGTCGGGACCGGACTCGTTCTCCCTATGGCAGGAGAGGAGACCGAAGGCACAAAGCCCGAGACAATGCTTGCCGACACTCACCAGAGGGAGCGCCCCCGGGGACCGCAGAAGGACTGGCGCAATGTCACCGCCCTGTCGGGCGAAAACGACCAGCAAACGGCGTTGTTTACCCTCCCGGCCGGGGACGGCCGCATCCGATACGCTGTGGAAGGGGACAGACATGCGGTGTTCGCGGTGTTCGTTGTCCCCGAGGGGAAGTCCATTGAACGCGATGGGGGGACCCCTGAGGCGATGCTAACGGGACCTCAGCCAGGCGACACAACCTATGCCCACGTCGCGGCAGGTCAATACTATCTTGATATTACCGCAGCAAACGCCACTTGGCAAGTCGCGATTGACGCGGCGAACTAAACGGGAGAACCATGGCTACAATGGCATTGACTTTGATATTGTTCTCGCTTGGGGCTTGGCTCGCTTTAGTGGTCGGACTCCTCCGCCCAAGTCTCTTCTCTGGCAGCATCACCGGGGGCGGTCGGCGGAAACACATAGCTTGGCGCTTTGCCGTCCTTGCTATTGCTACCGGCATAATTGGCACAGCGCTCATCCCGTCCGAAGACATGAAGGCGATGAGGCAAGCCGACGAGGCGGAACGCAAAATCGCCGCCGCTCAGCAACTGGAGCAGAAGCGACTCGCGGCTGCCGCCGCCGAAGCGAAGGCCCGCATCGACGCATCGAAGCTGAAGGAGAAGAAGGCCAAATGGGCCGAGGAGAGGAAAAAACGAGAAGCCAAGGAGGCGAGAAGACGAGCTGAGTATGAAGCTGAGTTGGCGGCCATCGAATCTGCCAGCATCGGGATATCACCCTACGAGGTGGAGTCCTTCTTTGAGAGTACAGATATCCCCTTCACTTGGCAACAAGGGGTTCCTATAGATGGACACAAAAACTACGTAGGGACATCGCCGTACGCGTCAATACAGATCATCGGGTCGGCAACGCACGCAGCCCAGGCGTCTGTCACGTCTGGCGTCGGATGGGGGGAAGAACACGACTTGATGTCAGTGGGCATCATGTATGGCTTCTGTGCCTACGTCAGCGACGACGTTTTCGATTGGGTTGTGACGCAAATGGGGCAAGAGGTACTGGCTCGCGATCTATATACGGACCGCGAGTTTTCCGCCGTCGTCGGCCGCTTCCTCACAACGATCACTTATAACGCACCGATTCCGGGGATGATGGGAGCACTAATCACCGTTTCGATTGAGGTGGCCGGGAACTCATGACGTCTTCCAAAAAGGCCCCATGCGAAGCAAGCTCACGGCGATAACCCTGGCAGAGACGGGGATTAGACGAACTGGAGCACAACCAAGAGGAGAGAATCATGGCGCTGGTTAGGTGCAAAGGCTGTGGCAGACCGACAAGGAATGTGCGCGTGCCGTACGTTAGTCATCATCAACCGGTAGGCTACCCCAATACTGCGGCGATCTGCGGGGCCGACGGCTGTAGGAATCCGGGGCTAGTGTGGCTTACACAGAGTGAGGAAAACGACTATCAGGGGGGAGAGCGCATCTTCGCTTTTAGGTCGGCTACGAGCAAGGTTAGAGTGGCATAGGGGCCGATCGGTTTGCAGAAGCACGCCCCCGGCAAGGCCGCAAGTGATCTAAGTTCCCGTCCGAGGTAGGCAGCGGGGCTTCGACCGGGGTTCTTCCGGGGCCGGCCCACCGGTCCGTTGGCCCGGTGGGCAAAGAGTGCAAACAAAAAACCCACCAAGTGAGTGCGCAGCCCGTTGCACTACACGACCTTTTCGCTTTTTTGGCCTACCCCTAAATAGAGGGCAATTATTTGTTGCCCTCGTTTCCGCTATCCATTATATTCCTAAACGAAATAAAAAAAGGCCGAGAATCGTGCGAAGATTGAACTCGGCCTTACCAAGATGCTGATTCGCCCGTCACCGGGTGGGTTAGAGCCACCGACTGAGTTGGTGGGCGGTCAGCTATTTTGGTTAAAGGTAAGGTACACAACACACTAAGTCAAGCTCTTTGTCGCTTGATTGGATAGGAGATAGATATGCCGTTGACATTAATGGACTTACAGCAAGAAAAAGATCGACTCAAGAAGATCATGGACCACACAGCCCGGGAGCTTGAGGCGATAGAGGTTCTTATTGAAGGGGCCGCCTTGCGAGGGCAAGGTCAGGCTAAACAAGACACCGCAGGAATAAGCGTGAGGAAGCTTGTGGAGTTGATCCACAAGGAAGAAGCCGATAGGTGGTTCTCCGGGGCCGATATGGTCGATGAGATACTAAGGCGGGACCCAAGCAAGAAGGTCAAGACCTTGCGTGCGAATGTTGGCAATTCTCAGAGGAATCTTTTTGGCGACGGAGCCGTGGACCGAGATAATCGCGGCACTGACCTTCAGCCGAATTATGTGTATCGCTGGAAGGGATGAAGAAGAGAAAACTTCTTGCGTTGGAAACATGTATTACTATGTAGCCAACCAAGAGAAACTCAGGCTGGCAGTAACCGGCCTGAGTTCCAAAACCAAGTTGGGGCCAGTCGCGGTGACTGGACTGGGGTTTGCACCCGGTCCAGCCGGTTCAACTCCGGCTGGCTCCAGAAACAAGCGGGCGTTGGTTAATTGGTAAACCGTTGGGCTTCCCACTCCAATTATTGCCGGTTCGAGTCCGGTCGCCCACTTTCCTTAATATCGGTCTTTATACGTAAGTTGCAAGCGATTTATATCAATCTTTCATGCCATCCAATGAGAATCACTTGACTATTGTCGGGGCAAGCTGCCCCGCATGCCTTCAGAGGTTGATCGTGCGCAACAGAACGGTGCAATTGGCCAGCACTCGCGTTGATCCGGCAAGCCCGTTCCGAAGCAAAGAGGGATAGAGAGCACAGGTGTTCCCATGTGAAGCAAGCTCACGGGGCAAGATGGTGCGTGCGCGCACCACTTTGCACCCCTATCACTGCAACATACCGGAATGCTCCCTGGTTCCGCGAGATTGGATGCGCCTGTCGTGCAACCGCCTTGTTGACGAGCGAAGCAGTTCCGCTGGTCATCACGGATAAAGTAGGCTCAACAATAAACCCGGCAAGCCTGAGAAGGGCCTGTCGGGTTTTCTCGTCGTTATAGCGCGCAGCGCTTGTTAGCGCAGGGTACCCACGTAGTGCGTGGTAAGCTGACGCTCGCGTACCCGCGGGTCAGTGTAGTCCGGAAGGACCATCGGAGCCACCCGGCCTTCAGCACAATCGGCTTCGTCGATTTCCTTGTTGTACCTGACCACATGGTCCAGGTGCAGCTTGCCGTCCTTCGCCTCGTTGAGGGCGTATTGGGCCGCATTCTCACCGGCGATCCGGCCATAGACCATGATGTCGAGCAGCGAGTTGCCCATCAGACGGTTCTCGCCATGAGTGCCGCCGCCGACCTCGCCGCCAAGGTAAAGACCCGGAACACTGGTAGCGCCGTCGGGAGTGAACTCTAAGCCGCCGTTCTGGTAGTGGAGGGTCGGATAGATGAGCATCGGCTCTTTGGAAATATCGATGCCGAAACGGTCGTAGAGGATCTTCTTGCCGGGGAACTCGCGCGCCACTGTACCCTCGCCGGCCAGCATGTCGATCATTGGTGAGTCGAGCCATACTCCCAGTTTCCCGGTCGGGGTCGGGACACCCTTGCCGTTGGCCACACATTCCCTGATAATGGCCGAGGCTTCAACATCGCGGGGTTCGCGTTCGTTGACAAACTGATGCCCCTCAATATTGACCAGGTTGGCGCCGCTGCCGCGGAATTTCTCTGTAATCAGGATGCCCTCGGCCTGTTCCGGGAAGACCACGCCGGTGGGGTGGTACTGGACGGTGTGGAGGAAGCAGACCGGCACCCCGGCCCGATAGCCCATGACGATACCGTCACCGGTGGCGCCGTAGTGATTGGTGGTCATGAAGCCCTGGATATGAAGTCGACCGGAGCCGCCGGTCGCCATGACCGTCGCCTTGGCCTTGCAGATCGTGTACTCTTCGGTTTCCATATTGTACAGAACCGCCCCGGCGCAGTGACCATGTTCGTTCAGGATGAGCTCGACCGCCGGGCTGAACTCCACGACCGTAATATCATCGGCCCGGTTGCGAGCCTCATCACGGACTGTCCGCATCATCTCGGCGCCGGTGATATCGGCCGCGAAATGCATCCGCTTACGTGAGGTACCGCCGCCGTGAATGGTCTTGAGAGTGCCGTCGGGGAATTTCGAAAAGTTGCAACCGAGGCCTTCGAGCCACTGGATGACACTCGGGGCCTTGTTGACCAGGGTTTCGACCAGCTCGGGCTTGTTCTTGAAGTGCCCGCCGCCCATGACATCAAGATAGTGATAGTAAGGCGAGTCCTTCATGCCCTTGGTGGCCGCCTGGATGCCGCCCTCGGCCATTATGGTGTTGGCGTCACCGTGACGCAGCTTGGTGGCCATGACGACTTTGGCGCCGTGTTCCTGGGCCAGCAGAGCGGCGGAAGTACCGGCGCCGCCGCCCCCGATGACCAGGACATCGGTCTCGATGTCGGGCTTAGACAGGTCGATCTTCGCCGGATCGACACGGCTGTTGGCCTCGAGCAGGTCGCACATCTCGTGGGCTACTCGATAGCCCTTGCTGGGGCCGACCTTCAACTCGCGGCGGCCCTCTTCCTTGACATCGGGATGGTACTGCAGTATCTCCTTGCGCTCGTCAAGGCTCATGAACGGGACTTCCTGGTCGGCCAGTTTGCGCTTAACCCGCTCTTCGCGCGTGGACTCGACCACCTTGATGAGTTTTTTGAGTTCTTCCGGATAAGGCATGATAACCTCTATTCTCAGCTATGCTTTTCGCGGTTTACAGGCAATCGTTCGACTTCGGAGTCCAGTCCTCGCCGGCGCCGGCCGGTTCGAGTTCGCGGTCGGTGTAGACCTTGCGCAGGGTATCTTCGTCCAGCGCCTTGGCTTTGTCCAGGCAGTCTTTGAAGCGACCCGCTTCGATATTAGCCACCATGGTCTGCAGGTGTTCGGCTCGGGGGGTCAGGAAAGCGCCGTTGATACGACGAACCAACTGCCCGATATGGTACTGCGGCAATTCACCCATGCAGCGGCTGGCGCACAGGCCGCACTGGATGCAGTCGAATGAAATCTCGGCGGCGGCCTTGAGGTCACCCCGCTTGACGGCTGCGATGTAGTCCATCACCTCGACATCCATGGGGCAGACCTTACTGCAGGCGTTACAGGCTACACAGCGGAACACTTCCGGGTAGAGGCTGAACACCTCTTCGGGGTTGCCGTGAAGCTCCGCCCAATCGTAGGTGGCGCGGAGGGCCGGGTAAAACGGAATCTGGGTCAGGTACATGCCGGGCTCGACTACGGTCTGACAGGCCAGGCCGGAATAGATTTTGTAATCGCCCGGCTTGCGATAGACCGTCGCACAGGCGCCGCACACCCCGCCGCGACAACCGCAGCCGCGGATATACTTGTATCCGGCGTACTCGATCGCCTTCATGATGGTCAGGGTTTCCGGCACCTCGTACTGTTTGCCCATTATGTAGATGGGAATCATCTTGGCAGCGACTTCTGTCACTTTCTCCTGGGTGGTGCTCATTTCAACCTCTCACACTCTCTATTTGCATTCGTCGTTATCGCTTCCATCAGGCCGTGGCCTTCATGATGTTCTTATCCTGAAGGAGCTTGACCGAGCTGTCGCGGTTCAACTCGAAGTGGCAAACTTCGGGATCTACTCCCAGCGCCAGGGCCATCAACTGACTGACATAGTAAATGGGTACTTCCTGCGCACCCTCGAATTTGGCCAGCATTGCTTCCTGCCGTCGCTGGAGATTGTAATCGCACAGCGGGCACACCAGGGCCAGCGCATCGGCGCCGTGCTTCGTGGCATCGGTCAGGATGTCATGCGAAACCTGCAGGGCCGCATCGGGGTTGCCGAGAGTCTGGTAGGCGCCGCAGCACTGAGTCGCCGCCGGAAACTCGACCACCTCGGCGCCGAGTACTTCCATCAGCTTTTCGAACAGCTCCGGATGATCGGGCGTGTCGATGGCGACTTCTTTCGGGCGCAACAGGGTACAGCCGTAGTACGGGGCCACCTTCAGCCCATTGAGCGGTGTCTTGACCAGGCTCTTGAGCTTGTCCCAGCCGTACTCGTCACGAATGAAGTCGAGTAGGTGGACGACCTTGACATCGCCGACATAGTCCGGCTCCTCGTCCATGAAGTCGTTGATCGTTTTGCGCTTCTCTTCGTCGTTCTTCATCAGGTCGTTGGCCCGGGCCAGCGTGTTGTAGCACATCGAGCACAGCGTCAGGACCGTATCGTGCCCCTGCTGCCGGACCCGAATCAGGTCGCGCACCGGGGCCACGATGTGAATCAGGTCGTCATCGGCCAGCGAGTAGACCGCCCCGCAGCAGTTCCAGCGCGGCAGTTCCTCGGCCTCGACCCCCATCACCTTCAGGGACTCGAGGGCGGCGATTTCGAGATTGCGGGCCTTGGTCTTCAGGGTGCATCCGGGGTAGTATGCAACTTTCATGGTTCACCTCACGAAGTCAGTTTGCGGAAGCCCGAGACCATGGCTATTTGCGGCAGGTCGATGATTTCTTCGGGTTGCAGGCTGTTGGGTTGGACACGGTCGACATTCGTACGCAGGGTCAACTGGCGGAAAGCCTCCATGACCCTGGGGATATCTATACCGCGGGGACAGCGGACCATGCAGGCATGACAGGAGGCACAGACCCACGGCGTGTCGACAGCCTCGAGCTGCTCGACATGCCCCAGCTGCGCGAGCGCCATCAGCTTTCGCGGAAAGCAGGTCATATGCCCGGTCATCGGGCACGAACCGGAACAGGTGCCGCACTGGAAGCACTTGCCGATATCCTCGCCGGATATCTCCTGAATCTTTCGGCGAAGTTCTTCGCTGACGGTGCGGCGGGAGATTTTCAAAGGCATAGCGACCTCATCTATTGCTAAGAATCAGCGTTTTGACAAAACCGGACCCCAAATATCCTATTAGACCTGTAAATGTTCGTCTGAAGCGGACTTTGGTCACTTCCGGGCTCCTTGTTCCGGCCGGGGTCACGTGAATATTTTCACAAATCAACCGGCCAGATAATCGCGGAATATACACAAATGGTACGGTGTGATCAAGCGGCACCTACGGGTTTTTTGAGGGGAATATGGCGATTCTGCGGCCGGCGTACTGCCCACAGGCTCACCGGCGTCTTTGCTCCGGGTCTCAGTGCGGCGATACGCTAGTGGCAGTAGTAATCACAGTCGACGTGGGCTGCGACCGACTGCGCAGCGCTCCCCTGCCGAAGTGCTCCTGGACGGAATCCTTTTGGTGCAAGTCACTCCCGCCACCGCTCAAGTCATCTTTGCGAGCGAAAGCGGGAATCTACACGGACCCGGGCCGGAGTGAGTATCTCCATCGGATAGATCGACGGCCGGCACGCCGTCAACACGCACCAGCCGTAAACTAAACGCCGTAATCGATCAGGTCGAGATCAGGCCTTCGGGCCGATCATCTTCTCGGGACGGACCTTTTCGTCAAATTCAGCCTCGGTAAGCAGACCCAGCGAGACCGCCGCCTCCTTGAGAGTCGTCCCCTCGGCGTGGGCCTTTTTGGCTACCTTGGCCGCGTTGTCGTAACCGATGTGCGGATTAAGCGCCGTTACCAGCATCAGCGAATTAGTCAGGTGGGCCTGGATCGCATCCTTGTTGGGTTCGATGCCGACCGCGCATTTCTCGTTGAACATCTCGCAGGAATCGGCGATCAGACGGATCGACTGCAGCAGGTTGTAGATCATCACCGGCTTGAACACATTCAACTCGAAATGGCCGGTGGCGCCGCCGACATTCACGGCCACATCATTGCCCATCACCTGCGCGCAGACCATGGTCATCGCCTCGCACTGGGTCGGGTTGACCTTGCCCGGCATGATCGACGAACCCGGTTCGTTGGCCGGCAACTGCAACTCGCCTATCCCGCAGCGCGGACCGGAACCGAGCAGGCGGATATCATTCGCGATCTTCATCAGCGAACAGGCGATGGTCTTCATGACACCCGACGCCTCAACGATAGCATCGTGGGTGGCCAGGGCCTCGAACTTGTTGGGCGCAGTGATAAACGGCTTGCCGGTCAGGTCGGCGATCGCGGCGGCCGACTTCTCGGCGAACTCGGGGTGTGTATTCAGTCCGGTCCCGACCGCGGTGCCCCCCAGGGCCAGCGGATAAAGACGCTTCAGGCAGTCATCGATCCGCGCCAGCCCATTGGTCAGTTGCTGAGTATACCCCGAGAACTCCTGGCCCAGGGTCAGGGGCGTGGCGTCCATCAGGTGGGTGCGGCCGATCTTGATTATGTCTTTGAACTCGTCGGACTTCCTCTGGAGCGTATCGCGAAGCTGTGTGACCATCGGGATTAAACGACGATGGATCTCCTCGACCGCCGCGATGTGCATGGCGGTCGGGAACGTGTCGTTGGAGGACTGCGCCATGTTGACATGGTCGTTGGGGTGGACCGGGTCCTTCGAGCCGAGTTCACCGCCGGCCATTTCGATGGCGCGGTTGGAGATCACCTCGTTGGTGTTCATGTTGCTCTGGGTGCCGGAACCGGTTTGCCACACCACCAGCGGGAAGTGATCGTCGAGCTTGCCTTCGATTACTTCGTCGGCGGCCCCCACAATCAACTCGCCCTTGTCCTTCGGCATTTTGCCGAGTTCCATATTGACCAGGGCGGCGGCTTTCTTCAGGATGCCCATCGCCCGGATCAGTTCGCGCGGCATGCGTTCGCCGCCGATGCGGAAGTTATCGAGGGAGCGGGCGGTCTGGCAGCCATAGTATCGGTCGGCCGGGACTTTCATTTCGCCCATGGTGTCGCGTTCGGTACGGTATTCCATGATTCCTCCAGGGGTCGCATGGGGCGGCCCGGGTTAGACGTTCTGAGACCTCAAAGTCAAGCGGGAATATAGCAACTGCGACGGCGCTGGCAAGAGGCCTCAAGGCGAATTGCTGCCGACTGTCCTGTTTCGCGACGCAACCCGTCTGGCTCCCCCTTGTCAGGGAGGAAAGAAGACCTGCGCTCATTTCGTGGCTGGTGTACGTCCCGTGCAGCAGCTCCTTCTGGCACATTGTCGGAATGAGGGAACGGCGTCAGTGCCATTCGGAAGTACTGGCCGTGAATTCTCGAATCGAACTCCTGGTTCCCGACGGACCATCGTTCTCAGGCCGAGATCGCTACCACCTTGAGACCTGACGCAAATCTATAGGCCGCTGCGCCGTAAGGTTGTGATTGACTCGCAGACGGTATCCTATTTAATAGACTACGAGATCGTAATCGGACAAGCAGCGCGCTGCACAATAGCAGAGAGAGGTGGTCCGGGTTTGTTGGACAGTTTGGCGGCTTAGTTAAGGTGGATTC
>CAZGMK010000045.1:0-24493 GCA_964526835.1 uncultured Ignavibacteriales bacterium | reverse complement strand
CCTTCAAAACAATATAACATCATGGCCGCTTACACAAAAATACTTACACGCTCAGATCGTCGTTATGCGCTCTGCGGTCACGGTTCGCGCCGAGATCAGGACGACGGCGAAGAACAGAACCAAAGGACAGCGCTGCACGACCAATGTGACAAGAATCTTGTTCATCGTTCCTCCCTCCCATCGGCCGTCAAGCGGTTGATGGCCAGCCTGTTTTCGCCCAGGTATTCCACGGAGTACGCTCTGGAGGCCGAAGGATCAGCCAGCCACGATGGACCATCGACAAACACGGGCTCGGCATCATAGGAAAGCGGCAGCCCTATATGAACCGACTTAGACTCGGATGAGTTAAGCCCGGCCTGAGACCTACTAGTGGTGTAGTTCACCAGGAGTTGCGAACCTGTCGAGTACGCTGTGTCAAAGTGTGAGTTCCGAAAACCAGATTCGCGACTTCTGAGGTCCACCTCGATAGATTTCACACCCGGCGACGAATCTCTGTTGTGCCGTGTGATTCTGAGCAGTCCGTCGCCCCTGTCCAGCAGCGCATAGACAGGTTCACCCACACCCGAGAGCACCAGCGAACTAAACAACTCGTCACGGAACCGGTAGGTCTCCCCACTAGCCATGTCGATGACGACAACGTCGTTGTAGTTAGTCACAGCACATACGGAGCCGATCGCATTGCAGTATAGACCCCACATCCCGTGACCGACATCCATAGTCACATCCCGTTGATTCAGCACCCTTTGATCCGGCAAGGAAACCTGCATGACGGTCCTGCCGTTGCGAACGACGCACATCGTGTCCGAGATCGGGATAGCGTCCCAGGACCTGTTGTCGACTATGGGTGTCAACGGTTGCCCCAGCGGTCTAAGACGGTCATCAAAGACGCCAAAGCTCGAAGGCCGCCACAGGTCGCTGCTGGAAACCAGATAGCGGCCGGATGGTGTGGGTCTGAGCCACGTAGTACTGAGCCTGGTGTGGAGTTCGTTTCCGGCGAAGTCGTAAATACGATGAATGAGTACGCCCTCGACATCGTCGCCGAAGGCCGAGTAGATCACCGGCATTTCCCCCACCACCGCTGGTCTCTTGGCAGCGGGGTAGACATCGATAGTCCTCACCGATCCGTCGATTACATCGACAACGCCGCACCGGAACCGGTCTCCGTCCCGCCATGAAACCGCGAATCGATCACCTTGTGCCTGAAACGGGTGCCCCGTCACAAGATCAGATCGCGAGAACGGGATCTGAATCACCAAGGGCGACTCAGCTTCCGCATTCGCCGATGTTCCCATCACAACCACCCCTAACACCAGCACCATCATCAACGATATTACCTTGCGCATATGACTATACTTCATCGGGCGGCTGTTCCTATCGGAATGTCCTGGAATCATACCCGCTGTTTCCGAGTAACTCATATTTGTGATTTGCTTGTCTTCGGTTCCTCTGCTAAGACAAGTAACCCCTCAGGCCCATTTCTGTCAAGCGAAAAGTGGCGAAATGTCGCCCGAAAATGGGCCTGGACAGGTGTTTTGGGCGTTTCACTGCCAGCATCTGGCAGGTCGGACTGCGACCGCACAGGTTGATGTCAGGTCCGCAACGGACCTGACCTACCACCGTCTTGTTTGTCGTGACGCCGTCAGGCGTTTGCTTCAACCTGCGGCTCGGGGAGTCCCTATGGGCACGGTTGCGGCGGCGGACCGCTAGAGAACATGTAGCTCACCAGGTAGACCAGGTCCGCGATATCCGGTCCGACTCCATCACCGTTAACATCCGCCTCCACCGGACACGCCAGTAGAGAGCCGGCCGAGAACATATACTCTACCAGGTACACCAGGTCGGCGATGTCGGGACCGACGCCATCATGATTGACATCGCCCCGCACTGCGCAGCAACAGGCATCGCCGATACCATCTCCATCGCTGTCCTCCTGGCCCGGGTTGTAGATGTCGGGGCAGTTATCGACTCCGCAGAGAGTATCGGCATTACCGGGATCGCCGACGCCGTCACCATCGCTGTCGACACAGTACATCAGCCTCAGAGTAGGGTCACCGTTGAGGACCAGGCCGTAGTACCACTCCTGCTCCCAGAGCTCGAATGGGGCCTGGGCCTGGAACCAGTTGCGCATGGCCTGGCCGATGGTCTTATCGTGGGAGAGCGGATCGGTGAAGTCGTGGAAATTGAGCATGCTGCCGCTCTTGGCCGAGGCAACCGTGATCAGCCCGGTCGTCGTGTTGAAGATGTAGGAACCCGCAAGATAGTCGTCGTCGGTGAAGCGGCCGGGACCACAGGAGAAGAGGTTGTAGAACAGCACTGGCGGGTCGCGATCCTGGATGGTCGAAGAATAGACCCAGTCACCCTCCGGATTGAAGAATGCTCCGATGTCAAGCGGAAGCCCGTTAGCCAGACAGCGTTCCCAAGAACCTGACGGGGCGGCCATATCCTCACACGGTGTGATTGTCTCTTCCCCGCCGAGGTAGTCGTTGGTCAGGCGGGTTCCCACATCCGTGTTCAGGTAGGGGCCGTTGACAAGCCAGGTGCCTATGTGAGCGACGGGAGGTGGCTGTGGGGCATAGGCCAGACCCGCAACCGGCTCGCCGGTTGCCTGACAGAACCTGGCGCTGAAGCCGTGTTCGCCCATCCACTGCGATACCTTGACCAGCAGGCGGTTCTCGCCGGAGTTCAGCGTGACGTTTTCCCTGGATATGTCGGCCTCGAAGCCGCCGTAGACGTTGTCATACAGGACCTGGCTGCCGTTGAGCCAGACGCGGACGCCGTCGTCGTAACCCAGCCGGAGTTCGCAGTTCCTCGACGAGTCGGAGTAGATCCTTGCATAGGCATAACAGACGCCGAACTCATGCTCGTCGTATGCAGACATATCGACATAGGGGCAACCGGTGCTGACAGTGGTCCAGGTTTGCCCGCCCATTACTTCGCCGTCCGAGGGATTGACTGCGCTCTCGGCAACACCCAGGTAGTTCGTGTTGAGATAGTTGTAGAAATTGGCCGAGACGTCCTGATGGAAACCGTTTAGTAACCAGCCCCGAATGAATTCCGCCTCGCGGGGGAAACTGTCCGGGTCATTTATCTGGTACTCCAGGTCGTCGAAGGACTGGTATGATTCATCAGCGAAACGGGCCGAGAGTTGGAAGTCCCCGCCTGCCTGGCTGACCTTGCACAGCAATTGATTCCAGCCGTCGAGCAGGAAGACGTTGACCTCATAGGCATCCGGGGTCCAGCCGCCGTAACGATCATTCGAGTAGACCGGCAGACCGTTGAGCCAGACCTTGACTCCGTCATCACTGCCCAGCATGAGCCTGGCCGCTCGAACGGTTGGGCTGTAAACATACACATGGGCATAGGCGGCCGATTCGGTGGGCCGGGTTCCGAAATGGTGACCACCGGAGTAACTGTGGGCGCAGACTGTAACGAAGTGCCGCCCCGAGTCCATCTGGTTAAGGTAGTCGACGCCGGTCGTGTAATAGCCGTAGTCATGGCGAGTCACGCTGTCGCCGTATACGAGGTCGAGATTGACCGCCATATCATACCAGTCCTCGTCCACGTATTCCAGGCCGCGCCACGGCTGCATCATCTGGCTCATCCGGTAAGCGTGGGCCTTGGCGAAATAGCCGTTGACCATGGCGGCCTCTGAGCCATACGAGAGTGTGTTGGCAAAGAGTCGGCCGACATATATCTCGGGAGCCATATCGCCGTCGCCGGCGGTGTGAGAATCGTAGACACCGTCCGAGTTACTGTCCTGCCAGTCGCCATCGAGATCCATGAAGAACAGGTCGCAGGGAAACTGAGAACCTGAGACCTCGGCCCAGGCCGCGGTAATGTCGCCGATGAAGAGAACCCCCTCGCTGCCTCCGTTGTACCGGTCTCTTACCCAGGCCTTGATATCCTCGGCGGAGCCGCCGGACACAGTGTGGATATCGGCGCTATAGCCGCCTGCTGCAATGTCGGACACATACTGGTCGAGGCTGGATTCGACCTGCGCGTAAAGGCAGGCGTCGACAAGGATCGAGATATGGGCCTCGAGCCGAGTCTTCTGTCGCGACATCGTCTCAAAGGCCGCCGCCTCGATCGGGTGCCATTGCAGATAGTCGGAGTACTGTCCGGGAAGAACTTCCGGCGGAGCGTGCCATTCGAGTTTCTTGATCTTTCGACCATCCTGCCTCTGTGGGACATCGTGAGTAGGAATGTTCTTGGAGGGCACAGACTCGGCGGCATTGGCTCTGTTGGTCCCACTGGTCGCCGCGAGGGACGCCAGGGCACAAGTGATAACAGTAAGACGCGTGATTCTCTTCAATCAGTCATCCACACCAGGGGTTATTCCGTAGTATCGGCACGCCAGTAGTACACCCACAAAGATAGCCCGATTATTCGATTTTGCAAGGGATTCCCGGTCTTTGCAGGCTCAGGGCAAGCGCTCAGCGGCCGTCGCGCACGTCCATGTGCAGGCTAGCTCCAAAAACCGTTCGCCGCCTCCGTTACGAGAGCCCCTCGGCTGGGGCTCTCGGTGACGTGGGGAAAGCCTGGGCCGGGTGTCGCCAGGTGCATTCTCTTCCGTTCTTACCCGGCTACTGGACGCCTTCTCCCCGGGAACAGGGTCAAAACCCACGAAAATGTGCACAGCTAACGGCGGACGTTCGGGGATAAGCGTGTGCACCTATAGTGAATCTGTGGCCGCCGGTATGGGTTATCCAGCGGATGGGAGTTGCGTCCCCTTTCCTCTTGACACTAACACGGGTTGCGCCTATCATTACCCATGCCGCTATCAAAAGCACACGTGGCAAGGCTGGCCGAGTTGGCCCGGCTCAAACTCTCCGAAGATGAAGTCGCCCGTTTCTCGTCCGAGTTGTCGGTCATTGCAGATTACTTCGAGCAACTGAAGGCGGTCGACATCGCCGAAGCTGAACCGCAACACATTGCGCCAGTTAGGTATACGCCACTCCGCAAGGACGTTGCGCGGCCGTCACTGGAACGTGACAAGGCGTTGTTCAATGCGCCGGATACCGATCGAGAGCATTTCCGGGCGCCGGAGGCTTTTCGCAAGTGAAACCGCGTGTGTTAGCGGTGATTCCGGCTCGTCTCGGCTCCACCCGTTTTGACCGCAAGGTAATCCATCCGTGGAAGGGGCGGCCGCTCCTGGTCTGGCTGACCGACGAGCTGGCCCGGTCCAGAGAGATTGACCGCCTGATAGTGGCCACCGACAGCGAAGAAGTGCGCCGGGCCATCGATACTGACGTCGAGGTAATGATGACTTCGAAGCGTCACCGCACCGGCTCGGATCGAGCCGCGGAGGTTCATGCCAGAGTGGGCGGCGAACTCGTGTTGAACATTCAGGCCGACAATTTCGGCCTCAAGGGGGCGGTGCTGGATCGGGTTATCGCCAGGTTCCGGAATGACCATCCGGTGCAATTCGCGACCATGGCTCGTCGGGTCAACGATGATGAGGATCTGTTCGACCCTGACACCGTTAAGGTAGTAATGGACAAGGACCACCGTGCGCTGTGGTTCTCGCGATACCCGTTGCCGTACGTGCGCGGAGCGAGCGACGGCGAACGGTTCCGCCAGTACTGCTACTGGTGCCATATCGGCGTATATCTCTTTCGCGCCGTCGGCCTGCAGCGATTCGCGCGGTGGCCCCGCTCGGGGCTGGAGAAAGCCGAGTCGCTCGAGCAGTTGCGAGTGCTGGAGAATGGCTGCACGATGCAGGTCTACCGGACCAGAGCGCGAATTGTCTCGGTGGACACACGACAGGATTTGAAGAAGTTGGAGCGTTGGCATAAATGAGGCAGGACTTATGGCGGATAAAGCCAAGTACATTTTCGTAACCGGTGGCGTGGTTTCGGCTCTGGGCAAGGGAATCGCCGCATCGTCGATTGGGTTACTCCTGAAGAAGCGTGGACTCAACGTGGTCAACTGCAAGCTCGATCCGTACCTGAACGTGGATCCCGGCACGATGAATCCGTTCCAGCACGGTGAAGTCTATGTCCTCGATGACGGCTCCGAGACCGATCTCGACCTGGGCCACTACGAGCGCTTCCTGGACCAGTCAATGGCCAAGGACAACAACGTCACTACCGGCCAGGTCTATCATACGATAATCCAGCGCGAGCGACGGGGTGACTACCTGGGGGCGACCGTGCAGGTGATTCCGCATGTCACCGAGGAGATCAAGAATCGAATCAAGAGATTGGCCAGGAAGGATCCCAAGCCGGATGTGATCATCGCCGAAATCGGCGGTACCGTAGGTGATATCGAGTCGCTGCCGTTCATGGAAGCCATTCGTCAGATGGGTCAGGAAGAGGGCCCGCAGAATACGATGTTCATTCATGTCACGCTCGTGCCCTATGTCAACGCCGCCGGAGAATTCAAGACCAAGCCCACGCAGCATTCGGTGCGTGAACTAAGGGCCATCGGTATCCAGCCGAACGCCCTGATATGTCGCTGTTCCAGCCCGATCGATGACGGACTCCGCCAGAAGATATCGCTATTCTGCTCGGTGCCGACCAAGGCTGTGATAACAGCCAAGGATGTTTCGAGCATCTATCAGGTTCCACTGGAGTTCCATGGGCAGGATGTTGATGACATCATTTGCGAGCGATTCGGGCTCTCGGAGTTGCCAGAGCCGGATATTGAGGAGTGGACCGGTATAGTCAAGCGAATCGCCAATCCGAAACACCGTATCAAGATTGGCATCTGCGGCAAGTATGTGAACCTGCGAGACGCCTACAAGTCGATAATCGAAGCCTTCGTACACGCTGGAGTTCACTCTGACGCCGAGGTCAAGTTGATCTGGGTGAGTTCGGAGGATATCAAGCAGAACGGCGCCGAGAAGCTCCTGGGTGACGTCGACGGCCTGCTTATCCCGGGCGGATTTGGTGAGCGGGGTGTGGAGGGAAAAATTGAATCGATCCGTTATGTGCGCGAGCAGCGGATACCCTTCTTCGGCATTTGCCTGGGTATGCAGTGCGCGGTAATCGAGTACGCACGCAATGTCTGCGGTCTTGAGGATGCTCACAGCTATGAGTTTTATCGCGACTTGAAACATGCGGTCATTCACCTCATGGCCGATCAGGAAGGCGTCACCGAACTCGGTGGCACCATGCGCCTGGGGGCTTATCCCTGTGTCCTGTCACCGGAGTCGAGATCATTCGAGGCTTATGGGGAGCACGAGGTCAGCGAGCGGCACCGGCACCGCTATGAGGTCAACAACGCCTACCGTGAGATGCTCGCCGATCACGGTCTGGCCCTGACCGGGGTGTCGCCGGATGAGCGCCTTGTCGAGATAGTTGAAGTGCCCGAGCACCCATGGTTCGTGGGGGTCCAATTCCATCCGGAATTGAAGTCCCGCCCGACTCGACCGCACCCACTGTTTCGCGACTTCGTGCGGGCGGCGGTGGATTACCACCTGCAACGGCAGGCAGCGACTGAGGGTACGGAGCAATCGGATAAGGGTGATTTCGCCAAGTCTTCGAAATGAAACGGCGCCAGGGGACCTTCCGGTAGTATAGGGGGCAGCAAGAAGTATGTTGAGGATCGTTATGAGGAGGTTGTTGTTGCTCGGGTCAGCTGTAATAGTACCGGTACTGTTGGCCGGTTGCGCGGATGAAGAGATTGAGCAGACGCGCGAAGTGCTGATTGGCACTTACCTGGTAGACCACCCGGCCTTTGTCGGCGGCGAGAAGAGCGATTCGGTGACTCTCTCGATAACCGACAATCGCTCGTATGTTTTCGACCACTATCCCAATCCGTCAACTGACCAGGTCGAGTTCTGCGGGTCGGCAGGCCGCCTCGGCGCCTGGGGTAGTAATGTTGTCCGGTTTACGCCCGAGCAGTTCTACGGGTTCAACTGCGATCAACTGCGGGTTCCACGCGGCGAGTTCCAGGCCGATTTTCGCAATCACAGAGACACGGTCTGGCTCGACAAGACGGTAGGCGATTCGACTTACAGCCTTCGACTGGTCCCTAGGCAATAGGGTTTGCTGAGGAATCCCGGCCCGCCCATTGATGCTGCAGAGAAAAGCCCCGCGGTTACGCCAGGAAGGCCGTCTTGCCGCGCAGCGGGTGGGCTTGCGTCGCCCGACCAAGCGCAGAACCGCCGATCGTTCATTGGCTGAGGGCTCTTTCAATAAGGCGAATAGAGTTACATGAGTTGTCCGGCCCTGTAGGCCGGCAGCAGGACCAGCCACTCTAGCGCCAGGGCCGCCACCGCCCACGTAATGAGCAAGTATCGACGCACGCGACCTCGCCAGGCCATCCCGGCCAGGACGAACATCGGAAACGCCACTACGATGTGGCGATAGTAGCAGTCGGTCGTACCCATGGAGGGGGTAAACAGAAGGATTCCGAAACCAAATACGTACCAGCCGACAGGTACGCGGCGGCTGAAGAAGACCCCAGCCGTCAGCACGGCGAAGAGCAGGGTCAGATTTACCGGGTGCGACAACGGTAGGTGGATGATCGACCGTGCCATAGTCCACAGTGGGAATCCGGGTTCATGGCGGTACCAGGGCTGCGACTGGATTCGAGTGTAGAGCCAGAAGTCATCGAATCGCCACCAGTAGTAGCCGAAATAGATCGCGATGGCTATGGGGATGGCGGCGATAGCGGCGATGAGCCAGGCCCGATCGCGAAGCGACATGCTGCGTCGTCGCGAGATAAGCGTCCACGCAATCGGCAGTCCGATCAGGGCCCCCGACGGGTAGGTGATCGCCAGTAGTCCGGCCGGCAGCCAGAGCAGGCGGTAGCATTCGGCGTCAAGCAGATAGAAGACGACAACAGCCAGGAGCAGGTACACGGCGTAGGGGAAGGCGGTCAGGAAGTAGAACGAGCCGGGCCAGAGCGCTGCAGCGATCAGGGAGACGGTTGCTACGGTGTCATCAAAGCGCCGACGAACGAGCCGGTGAAGCAGTAGCAGCGCCGGCCACATGGCTAGCCAGCTCACGCCCAGCATAGCGGTCGAAGTCGATAGGCCGGTGAGGCGCAATAGCGCCGCCAGTGCGGGGTAGAGGGGAAACCAGCCCCCGTTGCCGCAGGTGTATTGGGGACGATCCGGGCACGGGAATTTCTGGTATCCGTCCTCGGCGATCGATTGGTATAAGCGTCCGTCCCACTGGACAAGTGTCCGGCTGAGTGAATCGTGCTTCCGATCACCGGTTTGGAACGCAATGAGATAGATGACGATGAACACCAGCCACAGCAGGGTCGGCGTCAGGAAACTTTTGCTTTTGAACAGCGACTTATTCATTACTTTATTCGGCGGAGTATCGATGACTAATTTAGCCGACAGGAACATTCCGGAAAAGCCTAATCTGTGGCCGATCGTCATTGCTGCGGTGCTGGCCGTGTATTATGCGCTGCCGCTGTTGCTCAGAATAACCTGGTGGGGAGTAAGGGACTGGGACCTGTTTACGAGTATCGCCGCTGCTCCGGTCGGTTGCATCGCGTACTATGGCCAGTTTCCGTTCTGGAATCCCTGGATAGGCGGCGGCAATATCCTCTTCCATCATCCTGAGGTGCTGGTCCTTTCACCGTTTCTGATTCTGTATCTTTTGTTCGGCGCGGTCATCGGATTGAAGCTGCAGGTGCTGATTTGCTACTTCATCGGCTTCTGGGGCAGTCAGCGCCTGGGAAGCAGGCTTGGCCTGTCGATCGGTGCGGCGGCAGTCTTTGCTGTAGCGTATTTCGGTTCGGTACATTTCGCCCTTCACTTTGCCGAGGGGCACATGCCGTTCACGCACTTCTGCTTCCTGCCCTGGTTTCTCTACTTTATCCTGAAGGCGCGGCGTGATCTGCGGGCGATGATCTGGGCGGGACTGTCTCTAGCCCTGTTGATTCTCGGCAACGGCGCAGCAGTGCCGTTGCTATACACTCTGAGCTTCACCGCTCTTATGGTTCTGCTGATGTCGGTTCGCGATCGGACATGGGATCTGCTGACCAGGTGGCTGGGGGCCGTCATGGTTGGGTGCGGGCTGGCGGCAGTCAAGTTCCTGCCGATGGTCATTTATCTGCTGCAGAACACATGGCCGGGTGACCCGCAGGAGTCGATCCCGTTCTCGGCGCTCGGGGTGATATTCTTCGGGACCGAACACTCCCTGTTCGCAGAGAACTTCCCCGAGCAACTCTGGGCCTGGCACGAATACGGCGCCTACCTTTCGCCGCTGCTCCTGATCGCTGCGGTTTGGGCGATCTGGCGCCGATTCGGTCGACTCTGGCCCTGGCTGGTCGCAGCAGGGCTGTTCCTTCTGCTGGGTCTGGGCGACTTCGGGTGGTGTTCGCCCTGGTCGCTGGCCTCTCACTTCCCGGGATTCAGTAGCGCCCGGTGCACCGGACGGGCCTTCCAGTTTGTCCTGCTGTCGCTCGGATTCGTCGGTGCTCTTGGTCTGGATATGCTCTGGCATCGGGCCGCCGGCAGCCGCCACGCACAGTTCCGGCGCGGCTGGCTGAGTCTGGCCGCGGTGATCGTAGTGATGACCAATCTGATCTTCGCCTGGCCGATCCTGGCCGCCGCCAACCGTCAGCCGCCAAAGGAGGTCACTCGGCACGACGAGTTTCGCCAAGTCGTCAACCACAAGCTCGCCTATGAGAACTATCTGGCCAACCGCGGCAGCCTGATCGCTCCCTGGCTGTCGGCGTACCATCCCAGTCGTGGGCTGGTTGATGCCGACAGCACCGCTCACATGGAACACCTTCTCTCCGGGCGGGCGCAGGTGCTGGAGAGACACTACACTCCGAATCGAATTGATTATTCGCTGGAGGTGACGCAGGCCGGGGCAATGGTCATCGGCATGGGGTATGACCCGGGTTGGAGCGCCGCCGACGGGCGTCAGGTCAGCGCCACCCAGGGTTTGATCACATTTGAATTGTATCCGGGGAAAGACCATGTCACGCTCCAGTACCGAACCCCTCTGTTGTATCCCGGGCTGGTGATCAGCCTGCTCGCATCGGTGTCGGCTGTACTGCTCATGCGGCGGTGGCGCGACCGGTTGATGGGAGCCGCAGAAGAGCGCCGGCTTGGTTCTAACTTTTTATGAGAGCTACGCTTGCAGCGCCGCGATAGCGGTTGACAGGATAGCGATCATTGGCTATATCTCGGGGTTTATTATGGCGCGAAATTTGGATTTCTCGAGACTGTATCGATGTCGAAGAAGCATTTACTGAGCGCGATCACCGCATCTCTGTTGCTTCTGGCCGCTGGCGTCCGGGGTCAGGCCCCGCTTTACGCCGACAGCGCCCAGATCAACTGGGCCGATATGTATCGCTACTTCGATGAACCAATCGATCCAGAGCGGTATCTTATCCGTCCCGGCGAGGAGATACGAGTGTCCTTTATAAGGGCGAAACTGGGCGACCTGACGCTTCGAGTCAATCCCGAAGGACGGGTAGTCAACCAGGCGATCGGGGTCTTCGATCTTTCGAACCATACTCTCGCGCAGGCCCGGAGCGAACTGATGCCGGTCTTGAGTCGTATGTACACGGCCGATTCGATTGTAGTGGGGGTCGATGAGCCGCGCCGCACGGCTATCATGATATCGGGCTCGGTGGAACTGCCCGGCACGTACAAAGCGTATACTTCTCAACGGGTTTCGGAGCTCATCGAACAGGCCGGAGGTATCGCTTACGGCGGCTCGCGTCGCACGATCATGCTCACCGGCGGGCCGGATACAATCGCGGTTGATCTGGACCGATCTCTCTGGCTGGGCGACAACAAGACCAACCCGTGCGTGTACGCCGGCTACGCCATACATGTTCCGGATCGAGCCTCGGCCCGGGTCCAGGTGGTCGGCGAGGTCAATCAGCCACGCGAAATCGAATTGCGTCCGGGTGACGATTTGGCCACCCTGCTGGCGCTGGCCGGTGGTCTGCGCAGCAAGGCCGCTATCGACGATGCCGTCATCCTGCGGGGCCAGGAGAGCTTTCCGGCCGGCGAGACAGGAATTGCCGCCGGCGACATCATATTTGTCCCTTCTCAGAAGGACGATGCCCGCTCGCAGCGAATCATCATCTTCGGAGCCGTTCAGCATCCGGGGCGCTACGAGGCTCATGCCGCCCCGGAGTTGCGTAGACTTGTCGAGCGGGCCGGCGGTCTGATCCCCGAAGCTAACCCGGACCTAATAACGGTTTTCCGGCGCGCTGCGGCTGATGCCTGGGGTCGGATCAGTGAACGTCGCTACCCAATCACCAGCGCCGTCGGAGGCTCGGAGGATCTCATGTCGATGCGACTGCAGCCGGCGGATTCGGTCTATGTGCCGTACTCGGTCGGATATGTCGAGGTCAGCGGAGAAGTCCTCAATCCCGGGCTGTTCCCGTTTGTCCCCGGCCGCGATGTCCAGGACTACATCGAACTGGCCGGGGGAACACTGCCAACCGCCGAAAAAAACCGCATCGACCGATACAATCCCATTGCCAGAATGACTTCGACGGTGTCCCGCGGGACGAGTGTCAGGGACGGCGATGAGTTGATTGTCAACCGTCGGGAGGAATTGCAGTGACCCAGTCGGATGCCGGCTCCAATCTGTGGCTCATGATTGAGGTCCTGGCCCGTCGACGGGGGCTGGTGGTCGGGCTGGTCGTCGGGGCTACCGTTATCGCCCTGATCGTCTCGCTGATTCTCCCAAAGGTCTACACCGCTGAGGCTCTGCTCCTGCCTCCGAAGGATACCACCATCCCCGTGGCCGGACTAACGCGGCTGGCCGAGGTGGCCTCGGCGACCAAGGGGTTGAGTCTGCCGGTGATGGTCACCACCGGCGACGTCTACACGCGCATGCTGCGCAGCCGTCGAATCGCCGACGCCGTTATAGACAGTTTCAACCTGGTTGAGCGCTTTGATGTGAAGAACAAGGACTGGGCCTACAAGCAACTCGTCGAGGACGTGGCGTCATTCACGGTTACGAGTGAGGGATTGCTCAGGATTGCGGTCGAACATCGGGATCCGGAACTGGCCGCGGCCATGGCCAATGCTTTTGTCGAGGAACTGGACAAGGTCAATCGCACACTCTCCAGCGCTCGCGCCCGGGAAAACCGTCGGTTCATCGAGGACCGTCTCGCTCAGATCAAGCAGGAGCTGGATTCCGCGCGCGCGGCCTTCGAGGCGTTTCAGATGGAGTACCGGGCGGTCGATTTCGATGAGCAGACCCGGCTGGCCATCGAACAGGCCATCAATCTGAAAGTACGTCTGGCCGAGACGGACATCGAACTCCAGTTGCTCAAAGGAAAAGTCGGCGTAGAGCACGCCGATTACCAGGAACTACTGCGTCGCAGGAGATTCATCGCCGGGGAGTTGGCCAGCCTGGAGAGAACCAACCCGGATACGTCGTTTTTCTCCCTACCGATCGCAGCGATTCCTCACCTCAGAGGGCAGTACGAGGAGCTCTACAGTCGGGTACAGGTGAATGAGTCACTGTACCAGACGCTGCTCTCGCATTTGGAGCAGGCCAAATTGCAGGAGAAAGAGGATCTGCCGACGATCACAGTGCTTGATCACGCCGCCCCTCCCGAACGAAAGAGTGGACCCAGGCGTGCGGTCATCGTGCTGGCCACGTTCTTCTTTTCGTTGGTCCTGGCCATCCTGATCGCTTCCTGGCTGGAATACCTGCGCCGGTTGGCGGAACAGCGGCCAGGGGATTATAATCGCATATTGCAGTTCACAGACGCCTTTCTGGGTTGGATTCCCGGAATAGGGCGCAAGGGAAAATCGTCAACATCGAAATAAGGTGCTTGTTGTTATGAAGAATATCGCCATTGCCGGAGTCGGAGCCTGGGGGCGGAACCTGCTGCGCAATTTTCACAATCTGGCCGGCGGGGGTCTGGTCCTGGCCTGCGACGAATCCCCGGACCGTCAGAAATATGTCCGCGAAAATTACGCCGGGGTCGAAGCTTCAGGCGATTACGATGATGTAATCAAGCGCGATGATATCGAAGCAGTGATTTTGGCCACCCCTCCGGCGGCGCACTTCGAGATGGCCATGAAGGCAATAGAGGCCGGTAAGGATGTCTTCGTCGAGAAGCCCCTGGTGCTCTCGGTGAGCGACGGGGAGAAGCTGGTCGAGGCTGCCGACAAGGCCGGGCGAATTCTCATGGTCGGTCACATCATGGTCTACCATCCGTGCACTCTGTATCTCAAGGAGCAGATCGATCAGGGGACACTTGGCCGTATCTACTACCTGTATGCCAGCCGGGTGAACCTCGGCAAGGTGCGTGATATCGAGAATGCCCTGTGGTCCTTCGCTCCGCACGACATTTCCATTATTCTGTACCTGTTGGAGAAAGATCCGGTCCAGGTGACCTCGACCGGCTCGTCGTATCTTCAGCCGGGTATCGAGGACGTGGTCTTCACGACCCTGCACTTCGGCGACGGGACCATGGCTCATATCCATGTCAGTTGGCTGGACCCGCACAAGGACCGCCGCATCACAGTTGTCGGATCGAAAAAGATGGCGGAGTTCGATGATTCCGCCGCGGCGGAGAAGATTCGCCTTTACGACAAGGGCGTCGACACCAGGCAGGACTACGAGACATACGGCGAGTACCTGGCCATACGCACCGGCGATATTGTCATCCCACAGATCAAGACCGTGGAGCCCCTGGCCGAAGAGTGCCGTCACTTTCTGCGCTGCATCGATAAGCGAGAAAAACCGCGCTCGGACGGCGCCGAGGGGTTGCGGGTCCTGAGGGTCCTCGACGCCGCTCAGAAGTCGCTGGAAGCGGGCGGCGCGCCGGTGAGCCTGGGCGCTGAAAACTGACCGCATACGACCAACTAATTAGAGGCTATTGAATGTCTACTTCCATCATTTCTGACAAGGCTGTTATCGGAGCCGACACCAGGTACGGTGAATTCTGCGTCATCGGCGACGACGTGACTGTCGGCAAAGGTTGTGTCATCGGCCACCACGTCGTCATTCACAATGACACGAGGATCGGTGACAACGTCCGCATCGACGACGGTACGGTCATCGGAAAATCCCCCATGCGCGCGGCCAATTCGGCCGTCACCAGAGAGCAGCAGCTTCCCGGCTGTACGATCGATTCGGATTGCATCATCGGCGCCAACGTTGTGATCTACCGTGGCTGCGAGGTCGCGCGACGGGTGCTCATAGCCGATCTGTCGACGGTCCGTGAGAATGTTTCCATCGACCGCTTCACGATTGTAGGACGCGGGGTTGCAATCGAAAACTACTGCAGGATCGGCAAGTATGTTAAACTCGAGACCAACGTTTACGTCACCGCCTATTCCGAGATCGAGGATCGCTGCTTTGTCGCACCGTGTGTGGCCACTTCTAACGATAACTTCGTCG
This sequence comes from uncultured Ignavibacteriales bacterium, assembly GCA_964526835.1. Classification (GTDB taxonomy): domain Bacteria; phylum Zixibacteria; class MSB-5A5; order GN15; family FEB-12; genus DAOSXA01. Next base: position 9,188 of record CAZGMK010000045.1, on the reverse strand, counting down.
GACGGACCGAAGAGCGGTTCAAGCATTTCAAGGGCGTAGTTGTTCGCAAGGGAGCGCGGCTTGGCGTGAACTGCACTATTCTGCCGGGTAAGGAAGTCGGGGAAGATGCGCTGGTGGCGGCCGGAGCACTGTTGACCATCGATGCCCCACCCCGTAAGATCATGGCCGGCGTGCCGGCCAAACCGTTCCGGGATGTCCCGGAAGAACAGCTTCTCGAGAACCAGGGTTGGAAAGACGAGTAAGGAGAGAGTAATGCCTGTACCCCTTTTGGATCTGTCTCGCCAATACGAATACCTCAAGCCGGAGCTGGACAAGGCGGTAGTCAATGTCCTCACCCACGGCAAGTTCATCCTCGGTCCGGAAGTCGCCCAGCTCGAAGAACGAGTCGCCGCCCTTTGTGGTGTGAAGTATGCGACCGGAGTGGCCTCAGGTACCGATGCCCTCCTGCTGGCTCTGCGCGCCGCGGGCGTGGAGCCTGGTGACGAGGTCATAACCACCGATTACTCCTTCTTCGCAACCGCCGGGGTGATCCATCGTCTGGGGGCCAAACCGGTCTTCGTCGATATCGAGCCGGAGACGTACAATATCGACCCGACCAAGATCGAGGCTGCCATTACAGACAAGACCAAAGTCGTCATGCCGGTGCATCTGTACGGCCAGTTGGCCGACATGGATCCAATTAATGACGTCGCGAAGAAGCACAACCTCAAGGTCGTCGAGGATGCCGCCCAGGCGATCGGTGCCGAGTACAAGGGACGTAAGGCCGGATCGATCGGCGATCTGGGCTGTTTCTCGTTCTTTCCCTCCAAGAATCTCGGTGCGGGCGGCGACGGCGGTATGATCGTGACCGACAACGAGGAGCTTTACAACCTGACTCGATGGTTGCGGGTCCACGGAGCCAAGCGTAAGTACTATCATGACATCGTCGGGTATAACTCTCGCCTGGCGACCATACAGGCGGCTATCCTGCTGGTCAAACTGCCCCACCTGCAGAAGTGGTCGGAGAAGCGCCAGGCCAATGCCCGGGTGTATGATTCGGCCCTGAATGGTCTGCCGGGAGTCAAAGTTCCGGTCGTGAAGGACTACTCGACGTTCCATATCTACAATCAGTACACTCTTGCCTTCGAGAATCGCGAGAAGTTTCAGGATGCCCTGAAGGCAAGGGGTATCGGAAACGTTGTCTATTATCCGGTACCGTTCCATCGCCAGCCGTGCTTTGCTTATCTCGGCCATGGTGAGGATGACTTCCCGGTGTCAAACAAGGCCTCCGAGCAGGTCCTCTCGGTGCCCATTTACCCCGAACTCACCGGGGCTGAGCAGCAGGAGGTTATCAACACGATTAAGAGCACAGTTGGCTGAGCTCGCTCGATTCAACCGGTGAATGCTGACCACGGGTCGCCCGAAGGCCCGTGGTTTTCTCTTGTTGGTTGGGGGGGCATTATCTACTTTGTTTGCCATGAGTTCACGCAGGTGCATCCTTTCGGTCGTTGGGGCACGTCCGCAGTTCATCAAGCTGGCGCCGATGGTTAAGGCCCTCTCCAGGGAATACGATCATCTCATCCTGCATACGGGTCAGCATTACGACCTTAACATGTCGGACATCTTCTTCGAGCAATTGGGCCTTCCCCGTCCCGATTTTCACCTGAAGATTGGGGGTGGCTCGCATGGCGTGATGACCGGGCGCATGCTCAGCCGTATCGAGAAGGTACTGCTTAGGCACAAGCCCGACCTGGTACTCGTCTACGGCGATACCAATTCAACCTTGGCCGGGGCGCTGGCTGCGGCCAAGCTCGGTATTCCGGTCGGGCACGCCGAGGCCGGGATGCGGTCGTTGGTCGCTGATATGCCCGAGGAGATCAATCGCCGCCTGACTGATCACATCTCCACTCTGTTGTTTGCGGCTACCGCGACAGCCGCCGTTAACCTGAAGAACGAGCGGGTACTCGGGCGGATTGTGCGCACCGGCGACGTGATGTACGAGCTGCTCGAATCGGTCAAGCCGCTCCTGAAGTCCCCCGGCGAAGTGATAAAGAGAGCTCGTCTGAAGCCCGGCCGATTCGCCCTGATCACAGTGCACCGGGCGGCCAATGTCGATAGTCGCGGCGGCCTCGAACGGTTGCTTCAGATCCTCGAGGTGGTCGAAATGCCGGTCCTGTTCCCGATGCATCCGCGTACGGCCTCGCGTTTGAAGAAGCACCGGCTGGATTCGGCCATTGACGCCTTGAAACACGTCGCTGTCATCGAACCGTTGGGTTACCGTGACCTGCTCAGTATCGTCTCGCGGGCGCAGGTAGTCCTCACCGATTCCGGTGGTCTTCAGAAAGAAGCGCTGTTCCTCGGGACACCGGTTCTGACGCTTCGGGAGGAAACAGAGTGGATCGAGACACTCCGCCGCGGCAACCGCCTGGTGGGATTGGACCCCGAACGTGTGCGGAGAGCCCTGGCCCGACCGGCGTCGGTGCGATCGCCGAAGTCGCTCTATCGTGGAGTAAGGCCCTCGAACCACATTGTCAGCGCCCTCAGGCGCCACTTCAGGGAGGGCTGAGTCATGGCGCGCGGGGCTCAAGCGGCCGTTCTGGGAGTTACGGCCGCGGTGTTGATCTCCAAGGTCCTGGGTTTTCTGCGCGAGGTGGTCGTCGCCGATAGATTCGGCACCAGTGCTGAGTACGATGCCTACCTGATAGCCATCATCCCCCCCGCTATGTTCTACGGTGTACTGAACTATGCCGGGTTCTACTATCTCGTTCCGTATTTTACGCGCAAGTTGAAGGCTTTCGGCTTCGACGATAAACGCCACTGGCGCGTCCTCTGGCCCGGCGTCAATGCCTGGCTGATTGCGGCTCTGATTGTCGCCGCAGCCATCTGGACTCTTGCTCCCCTGATAATGAGAATATGGGCCGATCAATATTCGGCCGAGACGTTTTCACGAATCGTCTACTATACTCGCCTGATGTCAATCATCGTGGTCCTGGGTACAACGGAGGCATTTCAACGTGCCTACCTCAACATCCGCCAGATACAGATATACCCGGCGATGGGCTACGTTGTCTTCAATACGGTCGCCATTGCTGGCATAATCTTGCTTCACTCAGAATACGGGGTGGGCGCCATTGCCATCGGCTTCATTGCCGGCCTGATCGCCCAGAACCTGCTGCTGGCCGTTCGTCTGGCCGGGTTCGGGGCTTTCGGAAAGGTGACTCTGTCGCTCAATGCCGAGGATGTGAGGACCGCGCTGACAGTCGGTGGTATGCTGGTGCTGATTGAAGCTATCAATCGTGCGTACTTCCTGATTGATCGCTATTTCGCCCCCGGTTTTGGCGAGGGCGTCGTCTCGGCTCTGGCCTACGACCAGGTATTGATTACCCTTCCGGAGGCGGTAGTCGGATTCGCTGTCGGGGCAGTGCTTTTCCCTCGTCTGGCCGCGTCGGCCGCGCACGCCGATGTGGCCGGATTCGATCGCCTCTACGGACGGGCCGTCACGGCGGCAGTCCTGCTGGCAGTGCCGATAGCAGGCACAATGATCGTCGGGGCAGAGGACGTCGTGCGTCTGGTCTTCGCGCGCGGCGCTTTCGGGGAGCAGTCGGTTGCCCTCACCGCCGAAGCGCTTCGCTACCTGGCGCCCTCGATCATAGCCCTGTTTGTCATTTCGATGTCGATCCGCGCCTGCTACTCCCGAGGCATGGAGAGGCTGGTTCTCGGCGCCGCCGCTGCCATGCTGGGCCTCAAGTATCTGGCTACCCTGGTTGCGGTCGGTCCGCTGGGTTACCGCGGCATACCATTGGCGTCGTCGCTGGCGTATTGGGGGCTGGGAGTCGCTATGGTTGTGGCGCTCAGGTCCGGCCGGGAGAATCTGCATCAAACCGCCCTTGCTTCGCGGTTGCTGAGGATCGTGGTCGCCGGCGCCGCCGTAACTGCCGTGATGCTGTTCGCCCATGACCGGCTGGTCGGCTTTGTCAATGTGCATCAGACGCACCTGCAGGCGCTGCTGAAAATAGTCGTGGTTGCCGTGGCGATCACGGTCGGATATGGCCTGGCGTTGTGGGCGCTGGGCCTGGGACGTCAGAGCATCGACGTGATTACCGGACGCGGCCGCTCGGAGGGGGGGCGTCAGTGAAACCTCGCCGGATTGTCCTGTACACATGGTCGCATCGAGTCCACGGCCAACGGTGGGCCCGGGGGCTCTCCGAGCGCGGCCTTGATGTTCGGGTAGTATCGCACGGTGGCGAGAAGATCCCGGGAATCGATACCGTGATTGTCCCACCTCGAAAACGCTGGGGCAAGTTGTCGTACATCGCCACCGCCCGACAGGCGGCCCGTGCTGCGGTCGCATTCGATCCCGACTTGATTCACGGACATTACGCCGCCGGATTCGGTTACTGGGCCTGGCGGACCCGAATCCGTCCGAAGGTGATCTCGGTTTGGGGTTCCGACGTCGTCGACTTTCCCAACGATCCGATCCGCCACTGGTTATTGCGCACGATCCTCCTGAGCGCTGATGCCGTTACCGCTACCTCCGATCACCTGAAACGCGCCGCCACTATGTTGTCGAAGAAGCTCAGCGATCGAACGGAAGTGATTCCCTTCGGAGTCGAGATGCCCGCGTCGGTAAGTCCTCCTCCAGCCGAACCACCGCTGAGGCTTTGCTATATCAAGGGGCACCACTATATCTACGGACCGGATGTTCTGTTGAAGGCTTTAGCGCAGGTGCGGCAGCGCGGTTTCGACGTCACCCTCACGCTGGCCGGTCAGGGAGAGATCACCGGCGAGTTGAAGCAACTATGCACCCGGTTGGGATTGGACAGAGCCGTGACCTTCTCCGGATTCATTGACAATGCATGCATCTATGATTTCCTTTCAGAGCATCATGTGATGGTAATGCCGTCGCAACAAGAAGCCTTCGGCGTGGCGGTTCTTGAGGCCGGTGCGGCGGGGCGTCCGGTTATCGCCACCGATGTGGGCGGTATCCGCGAGGTTCTGAGACATGAGCAGACCGGGCTTATGGTACCGCCCAACGACGTCGGTGCGCTGGCAGACGCCATTGCCCGGATGGCTCAGCAACCGGAACTGAGGAACAATCTCGGCACGGGCGCTCGCGAGTTTGTGAGGAGTGAATTCATCTGGCGGCGCTCCCTGGACCTGATGATCGATCTATACGAGAGACTAATCCATGAAGGAGCCGAAGGCAGCTAAGCGCATTCCCCTATTCGATTTGAAGGTCTCGGCCGAGGCCAAACGCCGGGTGAACCAGGTTCTCAAGTCGGGCTGGCTGACCACCGGACCCTCGACCGCCGAATTCGAGCGCGAAGTGGCCAGGCTGCTGAAGACTCCGCATGCTGTCGCTACCAGCTCCGCCACCGCCGGGCTAAAGGCAGTCCTCATGGCCATGGGCATCGGGTCGGGTAAGGAAGTTATAACCACACCGTTTACCTTCGTCGCCACGATTGAGGCTGTCCTGTCGGTTGGGGCTCTCCCAATCCTGGCTGATATCAACCCGTCAACGCTGAATATCGATGCCGATGAGGTGGATCGAAAGATTTCCGACCGGACCGCTTTGATCATGCCGGTCGACATCGCCGGCTATCCCTGCGATTACCGGCAGCTTGTTCCGTTGTGCCAGCAAAAGGGCCTGCCCCTTGTCTCGGACGCCGCCCATGCTTTCGGCGCTATCCTGCGAGGCAGGCATATACCCGAAATGACCGACGGGGCGGTCTATTCATTTCACTCCACTAAGAATGTCACCTGCGGCGAAGGCGGGATGGTAGTCTCGCAGCACAAACCCCTCATTGAGGCCGTCCGCACGATGAGCCGTCACGGGTTGACCTCCAATGCTCACATGAGACGGAGGTCGAGAGAGAGTGGCTACGATGCCGTGGCCGTAGGCCTGAAGGCCAACCTGTCCGATCTCCATGCGGCGGTGGGGTTGGGGCAGCTACAGGCATTCGAAGCCAACCAGAGAAGGCGCCAGCGTCTGGCGCAGCAGTACCAGAACAACCTGGTCTCGCTTGACTCATACCTCGAACTGCCGTTCATTGAAGATGGTTTCCAGCATGCCTGGCACCTGTTCATCATAAAGTTGCATCGGTCGCGCCTGAAGGTAGACCGCGACAGGTTCATCCGCCTTATGGCGAAGCGGGGTATAGAGTGTGGGGTGCACTTCAGGCCGATATTCGAGTTCGAGTTCTACCGGGATCTTCTTGACGTATCGGATCGCTATTTCCCGAACGCCGCCTACGCCGGCCGACGAGTCGTATCACTTCCTCTGTATCCGCACTTGAAGCTGTCCGAAGTCGATTATGTTTGTGGATGTATCGAGGATATCTGCCGAAGGCACAGCCGATGAATTCCGTTCAGCCGCGAAGCTTGTCTATGTCCTCAGTCTTGCCGAGAACGATCATGATGTCATCCTCATTTATCACGAAACCACCGTCCGGCGCAAAGTCGAACCGCTCTTGGCCGTTCGGCTTGGCGGCTATCATTTGGATACGGTAGCGGTTGCGCAGGTCCAGCTCGCGCAGTGACTTGCCCACTAACTTGGTGGGGGCGGTAACCTCGGTGATGCTGTAGCCTTCGGTAAGGGGGAGGTAGTCGATAACATCCGACCGAGCCAGTGAATAGGAAAGGCGTTCGGCCATCTGTTGCTCGGGGATAACCGTATCGGTCGCTCCGACCTTCTGCAAGATCGTGGCATGGTCCTGGGACCTTGCCTTGACCACAATGCGCTTGGCTTTCATTTCCGAGAGATAGAGGGTGATCATTATCGAGGTATGTGTGTTCTCGCCGGTGGAGACAACAAAACACTCAAAGTGTGGGACCCCCAGCTGCTCAAGTACTTCCCGGGCGGTGGCATCGGCGACGATGCACGTGTGCAATTCATCTTGTACCTTCTGAGCCCTGTCCTTGCTGGCGTCGATCGCCGTAACCCGTATCCCCAACTCGCTAAGGCTCCTGGCTACTGTTGCCCCGAAGTTTCCGAGGCCGATTATTGCAAAATCTCGCATAGCTGTTATCCTACCATTATCTGTTCGTCGGCATGGACCAGCTCGCCCCGCTTGGTCGGGCGCGCCAGACCGAAGGCCAGGGTCAGAAGCCCGACTCGGCCCGCGAACATCGATACAATCGTAATCAGCTTCCCCGTTACCGTCAGCTCTGGCGTTACACCCAGCGACAGGCCGACAGTTCCGAATGAAGAGAATGCCTCAAATGCATGATCTACGAACCATCCGTGGCTCAGGGTGTGCGGTTCCCGGTGCGGCTGAAACAGCATGAGCGCGGCGAAAAGCGCGGTAATCGCGATGACGGCGAGCAGGAAGAGACTCAGGGCCCGTTGCACCGAATCCTCGCTGATCGAGCGCTGGAATATCGGCACGGATTGACGTCCCCGAAACCGATGCCATCCGCGCAACAGGATTGCCGCCATTGTCGTGGTCTTTATCCCACCGCCGGTCGATCCCGGACAGGCTCCAATGAACATGAGGATAAGCGTCAGCAGGATACTAACCTCGGTCAACGATTGCTGCGGGAAAGTATTGAATCCGGCCGTGCGCGCCGTGACCGACTGAAACAAGGCGCTGCAAACCCGATCCACCGGACTTAGATGAGACAGAGCGCCACCGCTCTCGAATAAGTAGAATGCTGTAGCGCCGCCGAACAGAAGGATTAGTGTCGCGCCGATACAGAGACGGCTGTGGAGTGACATCCTTCGAGTACGGCCCTGGATACGGTCGAGGACTTCGCGGATGACCACGAACCCTATGCCCCCCAGTACAATCAGGACGGCAAAGACAAGAACAACATAGGGGCGCGAGGCGAAACGTTCAAGGCTGTCGGGGAAGGTACTGAAACCGGCGTTGCAGAAAGCTGAGACCGAATGGAAGACAGCGCAATATGCCGCCTCGCCCAATGGCATATCCGACTGGAAGGCGGCCAACAATGCCAGCGCGCCAACCAACTCGATGATCAGTGTGGTTATCACCACCGCTTTGACCAAAGTGGCCGAATCCGGACTTCGCAGCGAGCCGAGGCTCTGGGTAATGCCCAGTCGACTGGCGAATGAAGGACGTGAACCGATCATCAAGAGTAGTCCCGAGGCCATAGTCATGATCCCGATCCCGCCGAGTTGAATCATGGTGAGAATCACCAGTTGCCCAAAAAGCGACCAGTCGCTGCCGGTGTCCAGCACAACCAGGCCGGTTACACAGACCGCCGATGTCGCCGTAAAGAAGGCGTCGATCGGACTGACCGGATCGCCGGCCGAACAAACCGGCAGGCACAATACAGCCGAACCGACCAGAATCGCCGCAGCAAAATAGATCAGTACGCGGCGTCCCGGATGTGAACCAAGGAATTCCATATTCTCACAGAATCTTGAATTGGATGGATAACGCTCCCGGCGGCGAATTGTCAATACAATTGTCGGAGCGGGATTCGGGGAGCGCCGCATTCGGCATCGCCGTCAGGGTGCGTCTGCTTACCCCAGCTTGCTGAGAAGGGTTTTGATCAATGCTTATCCGACTCCTCTGCCTATCGTCGGGCGACGTGAGAGCCGCCCGCTACACGGCAAGACAGCCTCTTTCGTGTAGCGGCGGGCTTGTCTCCTCAGCGTCAGCGGGCCAACCGAGGTCTATCAACACTTCCTACCACGGCGGGCGAACAGACCTGTCGCGGATGAGCATGTCGATGAAGGTCTAAGCTTCGCGACGCAATGAAAAGAGCCCGGCCGCCGGATCGATCTTGTCAGCCTGGCTCAGGCGCACTGTGACTCGCGTCATGTTGTATCCGTAGCGGGCCAGGCCATTCGGGTAGAGATAGTCCTCAGCGATGGCGCCGATTTTCTCTGCATAAGCCGGCGCCAGCTCCGGATCTATTACAAAGTTGACCAGGTTCACAATCATGTACAAGCGCTCGGGGCCGTATCCCTGAAGCACCGCCCTGACCGCCCCGCAGAGGTAACTGAGACTGTCGTTGTCGTCGACGATTATCGGCTCATCGGCCGAAAGATGGGCAACGCGGCGCACCGGGTCGTATTCAACCGACAGGAGTGAGGGAATATCTGCGCTTCATGCCGTCCTTTTGGTCATCGGCAATCGAAAGCCGGCGGAATTCCTATGTCGGATAGTACATGGGCTTCAATTGGGCTAGTGGTGTGAGTCATAATTAATAGACATTATCTTGCTTTCCTTAATCCTCTA
>CAZGMK010000044.1:0-25497 GCA_964526835.1 uncultured Ignavibacteriales bacterium | reverse complement strand
AATGACCTGGCGTCTTCGCTCGGAACAGACCGGCGGAATCGTCGGAATAGGCAATCAAGGGGATCACGTCGCGCCAGCGATTGTCGAGACTGTTTTCAGTGCGGTATCCCTTGAGCAGGGTGTGAAGAAAGTCGCGTCCGAAAGCCTGCCTGCTGTCTTCAGGATGCATCAACACGGCGTAGAACAGCGATATCGCTATGTCGCTGACGAAAAAGTCGTAAGAGCAATCGTCGAAATCGAACAGCGTTGGGTGGTCGCCATCAAAGAACATGTTCCCGCTATGCGGATCCATGTGGATGAGACCCCAGCTTTCGCGGTCGATGGGAATGGCTCGAAGAGCTGCCAGAAGTTCCGCGAATCTCTCGGCCACGATTTCATCTTCAGGGCGCAGGTAATTGCGATAACTGACAAAGTCATCCTCCTCGTACCAGGCATGCCGCCTGGTCTTTCTGGAAGGCGGCCCATAGCCTTTGGTCAGGGCACGCATGCGTCCCAGCAGCCGGCCGCGATTGAAGGTCATCTGTGGGGTCCACTCGTCCTTCCGGGTGAAACCACCGCGTGCTCGCTCGAATACTACGGCAATGAACGTCTCTCCATTCTCCTCCAACCGCTCGACCAGCAAGTCCTGTTGGGATCTCAACGGTGTGCAGACCGAAACACCATTGCGGGCGAGATAATCAAGCCAGTCGAGTTCGGCTTGAACCTGGTCGAGTGTCCGGTGGGAATTGTGGGAAATGCGCAGGATACAGGGCAGCCCGTCGCGAGAGGCTTCTAATACGACATTCTCGAAACTGTCCAGCCTGCTCAATGATGTTCGGTCCAGGCCGAAGCGGTCGGCGGCGGTATCCAGGATTCGATCGTCGAACAGGCTACGCAACTCAGCTTTCATATCTGTCTCCGTTTCGTTGAAGGGTGATACGGCGCCGATATAAAAATGATTCAGATTAGTGCCCGAAAGTCCAGGGGAGACGTCGGCTGAATCAATCGGACAGCTCTCGCACCTCGTGAGAAGTGGGGAGCCGCGGGGCCCGGCTCACGCCTTCTGTCCCATGAGGAGCATTAGCTGGTCATCCGGGGTAAGCTCAGCTGCGCCCCAGGGCGGGAGGACTTCAATCGCGTCGAACCCAGCCTCGGAAAGGAGGGCGCGGTAATCACTGAGCGAGTACCCCTGGAGGGTATTCGTGTACTTCGTGATTTCGTCACCAGCGGGCTCAATGATGAAGAACTCGGTCACTGCCACGCGTTGCCGGCCCAGCCAGTGATTCGCCACCAGACAGATGTGGGGACCATCCGAGAATAATCCGGATTCGCCATGAAACCAGGTATTCTCCTCCCGCCCGGTGCGTTCGATCTGGTCGGGTGTATGGGCCTCTATCAGCAGCCGGCCACTGGGTCGCAAGGCCGCCACGGACTTGTACAGGATTTCGCTGGCCTCGGACGGCGAAAAGGCATTGAACTCGCCATAGATCAGGAGCACGGCGTCATAACCCTCACCGAATGCGACGGTCCGCAAATCACCGAGCACGTACTCGACAGTCCCGTCGCGGGGCAAGTGGTTTCGTGCACATTCGATCGATGCCGGGCTGAAATCGATGCCGCAAACCGTGTGCCCCATCTCGGCCAAACGCTGGGCGTAGAAACCCGGTCCGCAGGCAAGATCGAGAACTCGCGAGGGCCTGTGGCTGAAGAGATGCTCATGAATCCACCTTGCGTGACGGTCAATAGTGCCCATTCGGCGCGAGGCCAGATCATGATCCTGCGACAAGTGCTCGCGCAACATACGGCTGCTGAATGCCGGATCATCCCAGGGAATCTTGTAGGCGCCGTTCCAGATTCTACCTGGATCGATGCGGCTCTCAATTATGTCAATCAGTCTCACCGTCGCTCCCTGACCGTTATATGGCAGTTTGGCCATCCCATCCCGCCAGGCGAGCCAGCAACCACCAGAAGGCCCGACCTTTGCGATAGCAGTTGAAGCAATGTGAATGAGCGCATCCGCAGGCTTCACAGGTGTGGGTCGAGCACCAGTCCTGACACCAGCCGCAGGCATCGGACTCATCAGGGTAATAGACGCCGTCGGGGTCGTAGCTTTCAATATCAGCGAAGTCGAACAGGACCTTGTTGCGGTCAGCGCACCAGGTTCGGATTTGGTTGTTACGCGTGTAGAGGTTGCCGTCGACACCGGTTCCATCGAGATGCCCGGTCATGTAAATGAACGTTACGCCGGGGTAGGCCGCCTCCAGAGCCGCCATCTGATTGAGGTAGATGTTGATTCCCTGCTCGGTGTTGTCGGAGCAGCCGCGGCACCAGGACCACATGACTATGTTACACTCCTGGTGGTCATTGAGGTAGTTGCGAGTAATCGGCGCCCACGACGTGTCTCCGGCGTGTCCCAGGTCGTCGCTGTACTCCTGGCAGAACGGCGGATTGAATCGCGCATCCTCAGTCTCCAGCAACCCCAGGCCGGTCATGACCTGGCCGCCGTGCGAGGTGTGACCATAGAATAGCCGGAGGTCCGAAGCGACGATTGAAAACATGCTGTCGGGAATAATATCGAAGTTGTCGGCACTGGTGTGATCGGCGATGAGGGTCGAGTCATGGGTGGCGATCGTGTCGCCCGGGTCCTCGCCATCGGCGAAATCCGGATCGGACGATTTATCGCCGCAAGTGAGGACCAGCATGCTGACTATCCCCAGGCTCAGGGCCGCTACCATACTGCGGATGTGTCTGGTCATGGGTTGGTTCCTTTGACGTACAGTTTATTCCGAGTATCGGATCCGCAGGTCCGCAAGTGGAGTCTTCTGGTCCTCAAGTGCTGTTCGGGCTCTTTCCACCGTACTCGACCAACTCTCGATACATCTCCGGGCGACGGTCGGCCAGGCGGTCATTGCACGGGGTGATAGCCTTGTTGCGGGCCAGGGCCAGGTCGATCTCGACGATGCGAACATCCTCGTCCGTCTGCGGCCCCTGGGCCAGCACCTGACCCCGGGGATCGGCGATGGTCGACAGGCCCGTGAAAGTCAACTCGCCCTCGGCGCCGATCCGGTTAGCGGTTATCGTGTACAGACCGTTGACCAGGGCATGGCTTGGCATAACCCGCTGGCAGAAACCGGGTATGACAAGGTTCGACGGATGCGCGATCACATCAGCGCCCTTCAGGGCCAGGATACGCCAAACCTCGGGGAAGAGCCAGTCGAAGCATATCAGCATGCCCACCCTGTAGCCGCCCAGGTCGAAGACCGGCAGGCCCAGATTGCCGGGGGCGAAGAAGTCCGGTTCGTTGACGAAGAGGTGGATTTTGCGGTATTTCCCTACGACTCCGCTTGAACCGATGATCACCGATGTATTGAAGCGCCTGTCACCGTCATGTTCATTGAGACCGGCAACTAAATGCAGATCATGTTTCTTGGCCATCTCGGTGAGGAATCGTACAAAGGGCCCATCCTCGGCGCTTTCGGCAGTTCGATCGGCCTCCTGCTGAGAGGTGAAGTTATAGCCGCTGTTAGCCAGTTCCGGCAGGACCAACAGATCGGCGCCTGCGGCTCTAGGAATCAACTCGGCCAGGCGTTCGCGATTAGCCTTGAGTCGGCCCAGGAGCGGACGAAACTGAAGGTAGCCTATTCTGATCACTTTCACATTCGGAGCCTCGTGTCAGGGTCAATCGATCTTCCGGAACAGCACAGCCGGTCAGCGGGGCCTGTTGCCATATTCGCGCTCAGAAGTAGTAGCGCGCCCCGAATCCACCGTTGAAGTCCATCTCCGTATCCGGCGCCAGATCAAGGATAGGTACAATCTCAATAAACAACTCAATTGGCGTGTCGGCGAAGTGGTAGTCCAATCCAACGGGAAATCTCACGCCGATCCAGTCGTCGTGTTTGCCCTCAGCGAACTTGAGTCGTCCCCCAATGCCGTAGTGCAGGGGCAATTGTCCTTTCTCCACCGGAATAAGCCCGAACTTGTGAAGCAAGTAGTCGGCGTGCAAGTGCATCTCGGCATGCTTGTCGAAGGACCAGGCCAGACCGGCGTCGAAAGCCATGGTGCTAGTGGTCCAGAGCTTGAGAGAGACACCCGTAGGCTCGCCGATCATGACACCGGCTCCGAAGCCGCTGCCTTGAGCAGCGACTGATCCCGTACCGAGGACAGTGACGGTGACAATAGCCAGTAAATTCCTCATCGTACAAGTACTCCATTGGTAAATGAAGATCCGGCGTTGTCCGCCCTGCAGAACCATGGGATCGAGCGGCCCGATTCAACCCCGTCAATCATAACCATCCCTTGCGCCGGAAGAACCAAAGCAGGCCACCACCTATGAGTATGGCGACAGTCCAGAATCCGATATAGCCGAAGGGCAGCCCCAGCTCCGGCATGTTCCAGCCGCTCGCCTCGGTGTCGAAGTTCATACCGTAAACCCCGGCCAGAAAGCCCAGCGGGATGAATATTGTGGCGATGATGGTTAGCACTTTCATCACTTCATTCATGCGATTGCTGACGCTGGACAAGTAGATGTCCAGAAGGCCGGAGGCCATGTCCCGGAAGGTTTCAACCGTGTCGATCACCTGTACCACATGTTCATAGAGGTCGCGTATGTAGGGCAGAGTCGTTTGCTGCACCAGCGGCGATTCGCTTCGCAGCAGCCCCCCAATCACCTCGCGCAATGGCCATACACGGCGACGCATCTGCAGAAGCTCACGTTTGAGATCGTATATCTCTTCGAGGTCCTCTCGCCTGGGGCTGGTGACCAGGCGACCTTCGAGTTCCTCGATCCGCTGGCCGGCGTCCTCCAGCACGGCGAAGTAGTTGTCGACTATGGCATCCATCAGGGCGTAAGCAAGATAGTCGGTGGTCATGAACCGAACCCGGGGAGTGGTCTTGCGAATCCGGTCTCGGACGGCCTCAAAGACATCGCCCGGCTGTTCCTGAAAACTGACTACCGTCGAGGGACCGACCACGAAGCTGACCTGCTCGGAGGTCGGGGCGCCATCCTTGTCAAGGCGCTGCATTTTCATGATGATGGTTATCAGCCCATCCTGTTCCTCGAGCTTCGGGCGGGTCCCGGTGTTGACAATGTCTTCGAGAATCAGCGGATGGATGTTGAAGTGGCCGCCAATGACTTGAACAGTCTCTATGTCGTGGACGCCGCTGACATTTATCCAGGAAACTGTCTGGCTGTCGCGAAATGGAAGAATATCATCGATGGCGGCGTCCTTTAGTTCGCGTAGGTTGTCGGCGTCGTAGTCGATGACCTCAACTGTCACCGCATGCTCGCGTTCGGTCCCCACGTACGTCACTGTCCCGGGTGGGGCGCCCGCTTTCTTCGACAGCTTCTTAATCAAGGAGACCATAAGCACTCCGGAACTGATTTAATTCCTGTACCCGAATTATGGGCGCGGGCAACAAGGGTGTCAACAAACACAATGTCCTATCATCACGGCAGTTCCTCCATCAGGCTTTCGGCTTCATTGGAGATGACCGCGGCCAGCTCATTACGATTGGCCCGAGTGACATCGTAGAGCAGGCAGTCAGGTCGATGCCTGGTGTCGGCAATGAATCCCGATCCCCTGCGCGCGACGGTGGCGATGACGACCGATGTTGAGTCCAGGAGTTGCTTCACCAGCCCTCTAAACTGTCGCGACAGGCACTCCATTCTGCCGATTTCATCGATGATGACAAGTGAACGACCTGTCCAATCAATACGGGAAAGGAAGTACTCGAATGCGGCCACATCGACGCCGTACTTGCCGACCCTTTCCCGGCTGTGAATATCCGCATGGGAGAGCATCTGGTGTTCACCATCAAGCGAGACCGCCTCAAACCCGACTCTTTCACCGTCGCGACGAATTTCCTGCGTGAAGAAGCCCACCGGTTGATGGTGCTGAAGCATCCCGTCGAGCTTGACGATGAGAGTTGTCTTGCCTGCGCCCGGGCAGCCGGTGATGAGGATATTGCCTGGTCGGGCCATTCATTCGATCAGTGCTTTGAGGTGCTGTTCCACTGATTCCGCCAGCGCTGATAGATTGTAGCCTCCCTCGAGGATCGACACGATTCGTCCGTCGCAGTGACGGGCGGCGACATCCCTGAGGCGGCGGGTCATTTCGGCGTAGGTATCGGCCCCGAGGTTGATCTGGGCCATGGGGTCCTCACGGTGGGCGTCGAAACCCGCCGAAATCAGGATGAACTGCGGCCGATAGCATTCAAGGGCCGGGACAACACGGTCGTCGAAGGCTGCGAGATAATCGTCGGGACCCGCGCCTGCCTTCATGGGCGCATTGATCGTGAACCCTTTCCCATTGCTTGTCCCGGTGAAGTCAGCCGGGCCGGTGCCGGGATAGTGAGGATACTGGTGCAGGCTGACAAACAGCACCTGCGAGGAGTCGGCGAAGGCGCGTTCGGTCCCGTTGCCGTGATGCACATCCCAGTCGATTATTGCAACCCGCTCGAGTCCGCCGTGTGTGAGCAGATCGGACGCGGCTATTGCTGTGTTGTTGAACAGGCAGAAGCCCATGGCCCGGGACCTTTCAGCGTGGTGGCCGGGCGGTCGCACACAACAGAAGGCGCCAGTGTACTCGCCGCTCAATACAACGCGTACAGCCTCGACCGCCGCCCCCGCGGCCAGAAGCGCCGCCTCCGGCGTGGCTTCGGTAGCCACAGTATCGCCGGCGTCCAGAACAGTTGGGCCGGTCGCCCGGAGGCCGACGATACGGTCGTAGTGCGATTTGTCGTGAATGCGTTCAATCCAGCCGGATTCGGCCGGTCCCGGCTCGATCAGATCGTAGCGCCCGCGCAGAACCCCGGTCTCCAAACGTTCCATGATAGACTTGACCCGGGCCGGCTGCTCCGGATGGGCGTAACCCTCGAGGTGGCGGGCGAAGAGCCTGTGGTAGAATACCGCTAGCATTTCAATTCGTCAGGACAGAAGCAGCTGCGGCCGCCATGATCCCGCTTGTCCGGGAACCCGACGGCTCATCATCTACTATTCGACCTGTTTGGCCGTCCTGGCATATTCTTCGATAGTCTTCTGAGCGTGCTCGTGGATCATCTCGATCGCGTCCGGGTCGGTCGAGGTCATGAGCATGATGTGTCCCGCCGGGGTTTCCCAGTTTTCCCATTGCACTTTGCCTGTCTGATGCAGTTCGCCGAAGGATCGGCACATGCCGCACAAGGGCATGTGTTCGCCGGCCATCAGTTTCTCGCCGGCCTTTTCCATGTTTGCCTGGGCGTTCTTGAATTTGGCTTCATACCCCTCGTCAATGGTAGTGATAGACATCATCCCGGTGGCGATCCTGTAATTCTCCCACTGCATGTGATCCATCAGGTCCTCTTCGACGGACAGGTGCCTGCACATGCCGCAGTTCTGCAGGTCAAACCAGGGGCTGTCCTCAGCAGACTGTTCATGAGGTTCATCGGCTGCGGAGGCGAAAGCCGCAATGGCCAGCATCATAATCGAGGCTGCTATTCTCATGTCCCTGACTCCATGCTATGGTGATTGCTGCTATTGGTGATAACAAACGCAATATAATGCCTGGAAGACGAGTGGCAAGCTCGTTGTGAAGTAATACGATATCAACGCCTCGGATCGTTGAGGGCCGAGACATCGGACGGACTGGTCGGGTGCCCCAGCGTGTGCAGGTCGGGGTAGTGCTCGTGGTAGCGTTCCAACGGCACTTCGTTGTGCCAGTATCCCGCGAGCATGGCGATGCCGGTAACCGCCATGAAGATCAGCACAACACCTGCAGCCACCAGTCGGGGTTTGACAACCCGGTTCTTGACCGGTGTCTGGAGGTTGAGTGTGTCAGCCACGGGGCAGGAATCGACACACGACAGGCAGGCCGTGCATTCATCCGAGACGACGGTTCGAACCTGGTCGACCTTTATCCTCGAGGGACAGGCCCTGGCGCACCGGCCGCAGTCGATGCAAGAAACAACATCGCGACGAATTCTGTTGGGACTGAGCAGACCCACCAGGCCGAGCAGGGCCCCGTAGGGACAAAGATAGCGACACCAGAAACCGCGAATTGCGATTGACAGCACCATCAGAACAGCAATCACAATCAGGGCGAACCGTGAGATGTCGGCGAAGAAGTAGTACATCTTGACATCAGCCAGGAGATTGTACGGCGTGTCCAGGAAGCGCTTGAGGGCCAGTTCGCCCATCAGGAAGAAGATTGAATAGACAAAGAAACCCAGCAGCAGGTACTTGAGCATGCGGAGGGGCCAGTCAAGCCACGCCGGAGGTGTCAGGCGGCGGCGGAGGATCTTCTCACCTAGATCGCCCAGGCGCTCCGAGAGAAAACCAACCGGGCATAGCCATGAGCAGAACGCCTTTCCGAAGGCCAGGGACACGAGAATGATTCCGGCCAGTATGAACAAGCCGGCCGGATGGTACATGTGTATGTCGCCCGAAAGCAAAAGGTAGTACAGGCTCATGAGCGAGCTGATGGGCAGGAAGCCATCGACTCCGGGTGGTCGATAGGATGAGCCCGCCTGGCCGGCGGTTTCGAGGTGCTGAATGAAGAAATGGAACTCGACGCCGATCCAGATGCACAGTAGGGCGAACGCTATCTGCATTGCCAGTCGCCACTTCTGAATGCGCGGTCGCCGGTTACTGCGGTAGCGCCGTCGCGGGCGCGTCCAGGTTCGGGCAGCTGCTATTCCCATGGTGATGACTCATGCGGTGTTCGTCGGGGTCTTCAATTCGATCGGGACCTGCAGGCACTCAATACGGCCGTCGATGCCGATGGTATGGATTTCGAGGGGCGCCTCGGCTGCTGCTTTGGCCCGAGCCATTTGTGCCGCTTGGGCAATACCGCCGCAGCAGGGAACCTCCATGCGCAGGACAGTGATTCGCGATGGCCCGGCCGCCCTGAATATCTCCTGCAGCTTCTCGTAGTAGGCTTGCAGGTCATCGAGCTTGGGACAGCCGACAAGAACCGCGCGCCCGGCCAGGTATCGCTGGTGAAAGTCGGGTACGGCGAAGGGCACGCAATCGGCGCAGATCAGCAGGTTGGCGCCTTTCAGAAACGGCGCTCCCGGCGGTACCAGGGCAAGTTGCACCGGCCAGTGCCTCAGGCAGGATTGCTGTTCCAGCCTGTCCGAAGGGTCAGGGGCGGGCTTCGCTTGAGGCTTGAGGTGACGCATTTGCGATCCGGGGCAGCCGGCAGCCGCCGACGGCCCGAACTGAGGCCGCTCCAGGGACTCAGGCCGGTGTCGGTCGCCTGTCAGGTGTTCTTCGACAGCAGCTTCGTCGAAATCCTCGGCCTCGCGACGTTCAACAGTGATAGCTCCCTTCGGGCAGTGTCCCAGGCAGGCACCCATGCCGTCGCAGAAACGCTCGGCCAGCAGGCGCGCCTTGCCGTCGATTATCTGAATAGCCCCCTCGGCGCAGGCGGGAACACAATCGCCGCAGCCGTCGCACTTTTCTTCATCGATATGTACAATTTCACGAATCGGCATACTCGACTCCTTATCGCCAATGCACTGCAAAGGTCGCAATATGGAGCGATTTCGTCTTTGACCTAGGTCAAATGCGCCTGGGTTTTTCGCCCGAAGCAAGTTCTGCCAGGGCCTCGGGATCCCGGATTTCGACCCGGTCGCCCACTTCGGCTATCAGGCAGGCGGTCTTGAGCTTGCGCAGCGATCGGGAGAGCGTCTCCGGAATAGTACCCAACTCTTTGGCCAATTCAGACTTACTGGTCGGAAGGCGGAATTGATCGATACCCTGAATCCGCCGCTGCCGAAGCAGATACCAGGCCAGCCGCGCAGGAACCTCGCGCAGCGAGAGGTTTTCGAGCTTGTGGGTAAATTCACGCAGCCAGGTGGACAGGCGAGCGATGATCTTCAGCGCAATCTGGGGATAATGCGTGACCAGCTCGACAAACTCTCGTTTTGGGAAATGGACTACTTCCGAATCAACCAGCGCCTGGCAACTGGCCGGAAACGTATCGCCGCGAAATATGGCGGCCTCGGCGAACATCTGGCCGGGCTCGATGACGTGCAGCGTGTACTCACGACCGTCCGGAGCCGACTTGAATATCCTGACCTGTCCATCGAGGAGCACAAAGAAACCGGTAGCCGTGTCGCCGTCGAGGAAGAGCATCGACCCGGCCAAAACCTTGCGAGAAGTCGCGATGGCGGCCAGCCGCTCGATTTCCCGGGAATCGAGATCCGAAAGAAGCTGCGTGCTCCTGAGTTGCCGTGTAGTATCCACGGTTAATGAATAGCAATTTCGCCTGCGGCTGGCAAGAGCCGGTCCGCACTATCGCAGCGGCCTCAACGACTGCCTGAACTCGTCGCGCAGGTAGTGCTGCATAACCGAATCACGTCCAGCCGAATCGAGGGGCTGCAGATACTCGAACGGATCGGGACTGTCCATGGCTACTATGGAGTGGCACAGCGTGCAGCCGTCCTCGATGTGACTGCCGTCGGCGGCGACCAGGTCGGAAGTGTGACACCGGAAGCAGCCGGCGGTCCCGCGATGGCCGATGTGGCTGGGATAGGCGCCCCAGCCGATCTTCATCCCGTGATGGATGTTTCGGTTGTATATCGCCCGCAATTCTTCCACGGCCTGATCGATCGCGGAGGTTCTGCTCGCGACGCGTTCGCCGTAGCGAAGATAGAAACCGTGCAATTCGTTCGCTATCCCTTCCATGGCGGCGACGCTGTCGGCGTAAGAGGCCGTAACAGCCCGAAACGCCTGGCGCCTGATAAACGGCAGCGACCGATCTATGTGCCCAAGGGCCAGTGCCTGGTCAACAGCGTCACCCGGACGCTCGTAGATATGGGTGGCCCGATTGTGACAGTCAACGCAGTCCATGATGCGGACTCGCTCATGCTCGGCGGGCAGATCGGCAAGGCGCTTGTTCCGGTAGCGCTTGATCGATCCGTTGGGCCTCATCACCTCGACCCAGATCATTTCATCGCGCTCGTCGCCCACAGAAGCATAGGTGACCTGGTTCCGCGCGGCAACATGCCAGTGAATGCCTCGCTCCCCGGATATCTTGCCGGCGTCGACCTTGACCGCCAGCGTACTGTAAACCGGAGTGGAAGCGGAATCGGACCGGAAACGGACAATGCGCCTAAGGCGGTTACCGTAGAATTTGGCCGGCCAGTGACACCTTTCGCAGGTTTCCCGGGCCGGACGGAGCTGGTGCACCGGGGTAGGAATCGGGCGTTCGAGCAGGTCGAAGGTCACCGAGATAATCTGCCAGAGCCCATTCAACTTGCTGTCGACCAGAGCGTCGACGCCCTCGCCGACATGACAGTCGACACACCTGACCCTCGCATGGGGTGAATCCTGGTAGGTGACCCACTCAGGGTTCATGACCGAGTGGCAGGCGGTGCCGCAAAACACCGGTTCATCCATGAACTGCAGCATGCGCGATGAAGCCACCGTCAGGAACAGCACATTGAGCAGAGTCAGCGACGAGATCGAGAGAAACAGACGCGAGCCGAAGAAACCGCCCTTGACCTCGGTGTCGTCGAAGCGATGCCGCAACAACTCGCTGGTTGAGCGGCCCAGGTTCTTTCGATATCGTCGCCAGCCAATGGGGATAAGAACCAGACCCGCAAGAAACACCGCCGGGAGGGTCATGTAGGTGATCAGGCCGATGTAGGCATTGGTCAGCATCCCGGAGAGTCTGGCCAGCTCGAGCAGGGTAAACGTTACGAACGAGGCGGTGACCAGAGTCACGCCCCACTTGCCGACCGGATTAACCGAGACTCCCCGGACGAAGTTGAGGTATTTGCCCCAGAGGTCCTTCATCATTCGCCCTGCTCGTAGAACCTCTGATACACTTGCTGTATCTGGCCCGAGCGGATGTCCTTCCTGAGGTTATCGGTGGCTCGGTTGACCCATGAATGCATTGGATCCTCGGAAAGCAGATTGTCAATGTACGCGTTGATCTCGGGATCGCCGTACTCGCGGGCCTGGGGAATAAGCTTAAAGTAGAAGTGCTTCACGACTTCATAAAGACCGTGCCACCAGGTATAGTCCGGCCCCATCATGGACATCCCGTGACGCGCTCGGCGACCCTCGTGGTGCCAGAGCTCCCAGTAGGTCCATTCGATGTCGTTGGAGAACGACGCCGGTGTCTCCAGAAGACCCCGGTCCCGAACCATATTCATGATCTCGGTCGCCGGTTGGGCGAACTTCTCGTTGTACAAGCGCACCCCGGCGTCAAACTGGTAGTAGTGGCCGTCGGCGAAGGCCTGTCCATGGCAATTGACGCACACCCTCTTCATGTTGGCCCGCTTTTGCCGCCAATTGTCCTTGTGCTCCGAGATCGGCGGGCGCAGAGTCCAGGAGATGCGCTGACCGACATCGTGCGTAGCCGCCATATCGCGTGTGGCCGACATATGGCAGGTGGCGCAGGTTGGCGCCACGTGATAGTCGTGTCCGACAATCCACGGGTCGGCGTCGAGGTTCATCTTGTCGATGTTCGTGTAGTAAGCATTGCCGTGCTTGGATTCCTCATAGACTTCGCGTTGGGGGTGGTCCGGCCCCAGGTGACACTTCGAGCAGGCCTCCGGCTGTCGCGCCTGGCCTCGGCTGAAGGCGTGACGGGAATGGCAGGCGTTGCAGCTGCCCAGGGAGCCGTCGGGATTGATGCGCCCGATGCCGGAATTGGGCCAGCTCTTCGGCGAAAGCTTGTTGGGCGAGCTCGGGTCGATCTGCACATGGGCGCCGTGACAACTCTCGCAGCCCATAATGGCCACCGGCTCGCCGGCGGTCACGTGGGCCAGGTAGGCGTCGGCCGACTGGAGTATCTGCCCGGCGGAGGCGTGGTACGAATTCTGAACCTGTTCGGCCTCGTCGGGATGGCAGCGCCCGCAATCCTTGGGCGTAACGAGAGTTGCGATGGTCGCATCGTAATGGGTATAGGCATCCGGCTCGCCGGGCCTTGCCCGATGGCAGTCGTAGCAGGTCACTTTGTGCACTGCGTGCTGGCTGTGATACCACTGCTGGTACAGTCCGGGGGACTTCTCCTTGTGGCAGGTTATGCAACGTCCGGCCGCCTCCGGCGACTGCGCCGCAGACGAACCGATTAGGGCCAGGGCGAGGGTCAGAGCCAAAATAAGCGTCATCGTGTATCTCACGGAAGCCTCCTTGCACTTCACTCGTTTCCGAAGTTGATTGTCGCCATCGTGTAGAACCACAGGCCCGTCTCTGAAGCGGAACCCGCCCAATCTTCAGTCGGTATGAACAGCGACATGCCGCTGGACCAGTTGATTCCCGCGATGCGGCTTGTCGTAGCCGACAGGTCGATCTCCACGCCTATGTCCCTGGCGCTTATACCCGCCGTGCCGATGTAGCTCCGGGCCGCCCGAAAATAGTGAATATCCATAGCCAGACTCCAGCCAGGGGCAGGGTCCAGCCTTCCCCGCAGGATCAAATCAATGAGACCATGATCCTCGGAGGCCAGGAAATAGTCCATGTGACCACGATACTTGTGGCCGGTGTAGTACAGATTATCGTAGGCCCTGTAGGTGTCGTTCAAAGGATCGCTGTCGCCGGAGGCGTAGTCGATCGCCGCCGCCAGGCGGGCGTTGTGCTCGGGCACAAATGTGTAGCCGATCTCGGCCGTGAGAAGGAAGGCCCGGATGTCCACCTCACTGGCGGTGTCGTTGAGAATCAGTCGCTGCCGCCCGAATTGGTAGACGCCGTTGACCTCATAGTCCCAGCGATGCCGCGTTCCCTTCAACCACAGCCCGGCTGTGAATCTATCCAGGGCGCTGACGCCGGTGTCAATCGAGTCATTGACAGTTTCGTCGGCATCGTGCTCCCAGAACAGGAAGGCTTCGACGCCATGTCGTGCATGCCCGGCATTGACGCCGAGGATATCGAAATCATCATTCTGCAAGGCAGCATTCAACTCGCGTCGTTTCAGCCAGTATCCATCAAGACGGACACCGGCGCGCTCGACGAAAAGGTCCAGGCCGTCCCAGGATCGGCCGACATTGTGCCATCCGACCGGTCCAAAGACCCGCTGTCCCCCGAGGCCGACCTCGAACCGTCCAACCTTGAGCCCCGGTCCATGCTCCCAGAGCTGCTTGACCTGAAGATAAGCCTGGTGGATATCGAGATTGCGCCCCCCGGCAACAGTCCCGGACAGATCGGCGCCTTCCTGGGACCTGTCACCGAAACGCCGACTGTCCTGGAGTTGCACATAAGCCAGGGAATTCTCGCCCGCCTCGGCGGTCAGTCCGATTCGGGTTCGCATGTCGGTGTATTGACGGACGGTGGTGTCGGTATCGAAGGCTCTGTCATCGGCCTCGGCGCGCAAGCGCAATTGGCCGTCGATGGTGATTTCAGCAGCAACGCCACCGGACACAGTGGCCAGGAGCAGAACGCATAGTGCAAATCGCATGACCTCAAACTCCTCCGAGTACGGCCTTTCTCCGCAGATTGATCTGTCGCACAAACTCCTTGCGACACAACCACCCGGTCCGCGGCCACAGGGAACATGCCGTGTCATCTTCCCGGTGGCCTTGACCTTTGTCAAGTTGACGGACCGGACGTCTCCCATAAGAATAGGCTGCAAAGCTTCGAGCGTCAAGCAATCCGATAGCGCAATCCGATAGCGCGACACCGCTTGACATTCATCCACGGCCTGCCGAATATTGTAGAATGACTGCGGAGGTGTGGCTGAGTGGTCGAAAGCGGCGGTCTTGAAAACCGTTGTACCGCAAGGTACCGTGGGTTCGAATCCTACCACCTCCGCCATTCTTGTGCGTCCTGACGTTTGATTCATCGGACGAACTGACATAGATCGCTGCCGGCACAGGAATGAAGGCCATCGGCCTGGACCGCGTTGCGGCCATACTACGGATTAGCACGTCCCACCACAGAGGGCTTCTTCTCCGCCGCGTCAATAGGCCAACCGGGGTTTATCAACAGGACCAGGGGAAGCGGAACCGGACGAGCAGGTATGACGAAATCGGGGATGCACTCGGATCAGCAGCAAGCCCAACGTATCAACCCCTCCCTGAGAGGGGCCGGCTCAGGGGGAGGGTCTGGTCTCAACGTCTAAGTGCCATGCTATCCCGGGCCGCTCCTGCAGGCATCGGCGGACGCCGGTCGTCAGGACCGGTGCGTCCCACCGCAAGAGCGATAGGACAAGGAAGCGGTATTTCTCCCGGAACGGCCGGTCCGATTCCAGATAGCGGATAATCTCCTGTTTCTCCTGCTCGCTCAATTTCAGCATTCTTTGTCCCTTGTTTGCCCGTCCGGCAGACCCGCGGTCATACCGGCCCGCCGCCCGTCCACGCCGATCTCTGACCAGTTGACTCGCCCATGCAGGTTCTCCGCCATCGTTCCACTCGGCTGTGATCCACCACAGGACACCATGTAGCTGTGGCTCCTGTGGATGCAAGGAGTAACCGTGAGGCCGGGTTCGTTCCGGATGCCCGTAAGGTTGCGGCTGTGGCGCAGGTGTCAGCCTATATACTGCTTTCAAAGCGACACCTTGAGGCCTATGTTGACGTAATATATTGCGGCTATATGGCCGATTAATCCGGATATAGTTGATCTCACGAAACTGAGGCAGAAGGTTCAGGATGGTCCTTTACGATATACTCAGATACGGCGCCGCGCCCGCCCCCGATAAGACCGCCATTGTCCACGGCGATCGTGGTATCTGCTATCGTGATCTCCTGGTAAACGCCGAAGCCCTGGCCACCTTCCTGCGGCAGAGCGACATTCCAGCCGGAGGCCGGATAGGCCTCTGGTGGAAAAACTCCATCGAGTATGTCACCGCCTGGTTCGCCATCACCCGGGCCGGCTATATAGTTGTCCCGATCGACACGTCGCTGGTGCCCGAGCGGGTCGGCTACCTGCTGGATGACTGCGGGGCCGGGGGCCTGGTGGTCTTTGGCCGATACAGGGGCGCCCTTAAGGCGGCAATCGAGAGGGCTCCCGGCCTCGGGCTGGTTGTCAGCGACGCGGATTCCCTGGACCTTCCCGATAACATCGGTTTCGAGAACCTGACGCGCGCTATTGAGGCCAACCGCAGCGATCAGGCATGGGATGAACTGACAGCCTCCATGGAGCCGCGGCCACCGCTGGAGAAGCTATGCCAGACGACGACACTTGATTCTTCGGACGAGCTTGCGGCTGTCTTTTATACCTCCGGCAGCACCGGTGTACCCAAGGGAGTGATGCTCTCTCATCGGAACCTGATCAGCAATACTGTCGCCACTGTTGAGTATCTGAAACTGACCGGAGGCGATTCGGTCATGGTCATCCTGCCATTCTACTACATCTACGGCAACTCGCTGATGCTCACCCATATCCTGGTGGGCGGCTGCCTGGTGATAGACAATCGCTTCGCCTTCCCGCAGGTGATTCTCAAGACCATGGAGGAGAAGAAGGTGAGCGGCTTTTCGGGGGTGCCGTCCAGTTTCATGATGCTTCTGGGCAGGAAAGGCTTCTCCTCGGTCGACCTGCCGCACCTGCGTTACCTTACTCAGGCCGGCGGGGCCATGGCCCCGGAGGTGATTCGCCGCGTCATCGAGGCCTTTCCCGACAAGGAGCTCTACATCATGTACGGGCAGACCGAAGCCTCGCCACGGGTTACCTGGTGTCCGCCCGATATGCTGGCGCAGAAGATGGGCTCGATCGGCATTCCGGTGCCGGGAGTGCAGGTCGACATTGTCGACGATGCCGGCCACCCGGTTCCCGACGGAGAAACCGGCGAGATCGTTGTACACGGCCCGAATGTCATGCTCGGATACTGGAACCACCACGATGACCAGGAACAGGTCCTCCGCGACCGCGCCCTGTACACCGGTGATCTGGCCTATCGCGATGCCGACGGCTACTACTTCATTACCGCCCGCAAGAAGGAAATCATAAAGGTCGGTGGCAACAGGGTCAGCGCCAAGGAGATCGAGGAGCGTCTGATAGAGCACGAAGCAGTCAGCGAAGTGGCTGTGGTGGGGGTACCCGACGACATCCTGGGCGAGGCGGTTATGGCTTATGTCGTCCGTGGCGAGGGCGCGCCGATTGAAGTATCACAATTGCAGGACTACTGCCGGATGGTGCTGGCCGCTCACAAGGTCCCGAGGCATATTGAGTTTGTAGATCGACTCCCGAAGCACCAGTCGGGCAAGATCAACAAGCTGGCCCTCACGCGTAGAGTCTGATTCTACTCAGAAGCTCAGTCGCAGGCCATTTTTGATGGCCAAATCGTATTCCCTGACACCCTGGGGCGCCTCGGAGTTGTAAGCGTAGTCGGCGGTGGTGGTGAAGCTCAACTGCCGCCACAAGTACACCGAAAACTGCGCCTCGCTGAGGACCCGCAGGTTGGCCATGCGCTCAAGGGATGGCTGGAAGTACGTCACCGCGCTTACCGCGAACCTGGATGGCTGCCGCCAACCGATACTAATGTAGCTGGATCCGCGGATCAGCTCGGATGTGGGACCATCGGTGCGCTTCTCATGCTCGTACATGGCGGCCACGCCGATAGCCAGCAGACCGGCCGAATCCTGATGGACGATGAATCGCGGCCCGGTCCCCGCCAGCAGGCGCTTATCCAGATCGGCGGTGCGGCTATAGGAAGCCTGCGTGAATGCCTCCCATACCAGCCAGTCATCCAGGTCATGATTATAGCGGCCGTGGGTGAACCCCTTGTTCTTGATGGTTCCGTCGCCCGAGTGAATACGCGAGTAGTCATTCAGCCAGAAAAAGAAACTTGGTCCGGTGCGGGCTACGAAGCCGGCGCTCGCCCCGATTTCGGTCAACTCGGTGTTGCCCAATTCTACTGAGTAGTCGAGACCAATTTGTCCGCCGATCCCGTCATGGGTTCGGCCCAGGCGCAGCTTTTCGGTATTTACCTGCGCCTGCGTTGTCAATGCCGCCAGCAGCAGCACGGCCATAATCGTGTGGACCAATGATCGCATATGACAGCTATTTAACTCCCGGGGCGCAGTTCGGCAATAATAACCGGCGAAGATGGGTCCTTGATATGCCGAAGCCCCGGTCGTGGACCGGGGCCTTGGCGGGTGATGGGTGAAGGCAGGGCTAATCATTGAGTGAGAATGTACTCTCCTTCTCGTCCAACCCCGGGGCAACCAGCGTTCGGACCATGCGCCCCGATTTCATTACGACACCTTGCTCGGTGGTTCCGACCAGAAGGCGCCTCCCCTTCTGACGCACTACGGTGGCGCCGTAGCCGTCCAGTTCGCCTATCTGGTCGATCATACCGCCGTAGAAACTGAAGACTATTTCGTTCGCGACGGCATGGACTACCCAGCCCGATGCATCGATTGACGTAACCGCGTTGGACGGCAGGCCATCGGCAACTGTGAGGGTGTTCCAGCGACCGCCGTCGAAGACATGCAGGCCGTTGCTCGTGCCCATGTACAGGTGGTCACGCTGGTAATCGAGGGCGAAGACGGTGTCGAAGAGGGCCTCATCACGCAGCAGGTAGCGCTTGCGGAAATCGACGCCGTCCCAATGATACAGGCCGTTGCCGCGAGTACCGACCCACAGGGCCTCTTGCTCGGCCGCCAGCGCGGTTACCGCCATGTCATCAAGCAGCTTCTCCCGACCGAAGACACCCACCGTGTAGAGACCGGCCTCGGTCCCGATCATGAGGGCGTAGCCGTACGGTTCGAGAGCATTGATGACACCCTCGAATTCGTAGTCGAGTTTCCGCAGGCTTTCGCCGACGAGTGTGTAGAGGTAGTCGCCGCCGAGATAGACAGTATCCTGGTGAACGGCGATTGTCTGTAGGCGTTCGGGTACGGCAAGCGTAAACTGGCTGTTGTCGTTGAAATCGCAGACCAGTACGCCGCCATCGAAAACACCGTAGAGAACCTGATCCTTGAGGATCATGTCGGTGACACTACGGATGGACTCCGCCGGTTTGGTTGCGACTGCAGCCGTCGGCATGAGGGTTCTGGTGCTCTCGGGCTTGCGAACCACCGCGGTCTCGGCGACATTGTCGGCGACCGCTGCCGCGACACTGTCGAGGGCTTCGGCGAAGACGCCCTTGGGTTTTCGCTCATTGCTGTCGCTGCATCCGATGGCAACGAAAAGGGCGATCAGGGTTCCGATCGCCACGAAGGCGGTAATTCGAGATTTCATTTCGGGCTCCTTTCAGCTTTGGGTTGTCTTTGGCTATCCTCTAATCAATTTCTGTGCCGAACCCATTACTGCCTGCATAACAACAACTTAACAGCGCGATGCGATCCCGGGGCGTGTCACTGATGACACACATATTTGGTTGACACGAGGTGACCCCGTGTGGTTCATTGACTTAGCTGTGGCGCCATTGACACACCGATGCATGCGGTATGACACACTTGTCCCATGGCAATGGCGTCTGAGCATCGGGGCCAAGGAGTGGTATAACTTGTGATGATGATTCGTCTGACAATCCTCGTAACTCTGATGGCCGCTTCGTCGTTCGTGGCGAGCGAGTCAGCGGTCGAGTGCGAGTCATTTGAATATCGTCTGGGGCGATGCTACCTTCCGGTCGGTGTCGAGGCCATGATATACCCAGGCTGCCCGTTTCGCATCGTCCGTGGCGATGACAGAATTGTCAGCGGGTCGGTGGAATCGGCATTCACCGGCATCAGTTGGACCCCGATTCTTCCCGATTCCGTCACCGATGCATTGGATGACTCCTGTCGGATCTTCATCGAGCCGGCGCGTGTTGACAGCAGTTCGTCGATTCGTCTGGGGGCTGTAAGTGAGGCTCTTGCCCGGCAGCTCGACAACATCACGGGCGATAGCGCCGGAACCGGAAACCCCCTGACCCTGTCCACACTATCGCCCTATGACGATGTCCAGAGATTGCTGACAGGCGACAGCCTCGATATCGTCCTTTCGTATCGTCACCCGGCCGGGGAGTGTTCGTCGGTCGGGAGAGCAACGCACTCCGCCGCGTGGGTAGCGGCAATGCTGCCGAACCTGTCGCGCCCGCTCAACCGCGACGGCCTCCTGACCACCGCCCTCTATTATCGCTTCAATCCCGTCCTGCTGGACTACCTGTTCGACGGTGACAGCGCAGCCCCCGTAAACATGTGGAATGACAGCCCGGGAACACCCCGTCCATACCCCAGCGACACCGACGGCAGCGGCAAACTCCTTCGCCAGTTGCCGCGCGACGAGCCGGTGCGCGTCGCAGTCGGGGCGCCGGATTTACGGCGGCTGGCGGAATACTTCGGCGATGTCCTGGCTCGCCGGCGTTTCGATGTGGAATTTGTCGGCGACTACGCTGAGGCCGATCTCTGGCTGGGTTGGGTCGCCGCCCCGGTCGGCAGGGATTCCGAGGTGCTGACGGCGGCATTCGAGATGTTGTCTCGGTCCCGCCCCGCCAACTCGGCGCAGTCGGAGGCGATGACGTTGTTCGGCGACTACCTTGAACAGCTTGAACGACTGTCCGACTCAACGAAGGCAGCCGGTTTGCTCCGTCTGGCCCGGCAAACCATCACTCACGATCTGGGCGCCTTTTCGTTGTTTCGCCCCCGGCTCCACATGGTTTGGGACTGGCCTGTTGTCGGAGCCGGTTTCAATGATGCAGGGTGGCTGCGGATCGACAGCGTGCGGGTGCTGCGGCTTCCTGAACCCGTGACGACGGAGGTCGGCGAGTGACTTTCACCGGACGCATCCGCCTGTATCTCATCCTGGTCGCCCTCCTCCCGGTCGCAGTCGTGTGGCTCCTGATTTACAACCACGCTGAATCGCAGCGTGACCTTCAACAGCGACACACTGCCCGTCAGGCTCTGGAACACTTCGAATTGCTCTGGGGAGCCTGGCTCGACGAAACCGATGGAGCGCTGAATGAACTGTCGACGGATGAGGCCCTCCACCGCAACCTGCGGTCCATCGCGACCGGCCAGGCCAGGACCATCCACGTCGATCCCGGCAGGTTCGGTCTGGACTTCATCGAGATTGTCGACAGTAACATGATTGTGCGCGCCAGTTGGCATCGGTCGGGGCTGGTCGGCCAGCAGCTCCACTTGCCGGACACAGCCGCGGCTGACCTCCTCCTGCGAGTCGAATACGATCTGGCCGGACCCCACGCAGCGGCATCGGCCCTCCTGCCGGTCGGACCGCGCGCTTTCATCTATGCCGGACGATACCTGCGAACCCGGGACCTGGCGCCGATCCGGGGGCTGCTCGGGGTCGACCTGGAGTTGTACCTCGACGATGACTCCGCCCGCTGGTACGGGCGATGGGAACCTCGTTCGGTTTACGCCGATGAAGGTAGCCTGCGGTCGTTGCTGCTGTATGCCGGGGACCCTCCGCTCAGCCTCGTGGCCACTTTCCCGGAGGCGAGGCCGAGTGAGCCCCTTGCCGGGTTGCTGCTGATCACGGCGCTCGTGGGTCTCCTTTCGGCGGGGATCGCAATTGGTCTCGGCATGCTCATCACCGGTCGGGCCAAGCGGGAGATCGACAACCTCCGCAGCGCTTCGGCCCGGGTAGCTGCGGGGGACTTCTCCACCCCCGTGATGGCCTGGTCGGAAGGCGAATTCTCGGAACTGGCCGACTCGCTCTCGGATACCATGCAGCAACTCAAGGGGCTGCAACAGCGCCTGAGCGCCACCGAGAGAATCGCAGCCTGGCGCCAGATGGGCCGCAAGGTGGCTCACGAGATCAAGAATCCGCTGACACCCATCACGTTGGGCATTGACGATCTGCATCGTTCCTATATCGAAAAGCAGCCAGAGTTCGACAGGATACTCAGGGAGACAGTGGGCACAATCAAGACCGAATTAGGCCGCATGCGCGAGCTTCTCGACAGGTTCGTCAGTTTCTCCCGTATGGAGCCCGCCCGGCCCGTAATCACACGTGTCTCCATCCTGACCGAGCGACTGCGCGGCCTCTATCGCGCCGACATCGAAAGCGGGCGAGTGCTCATAGACGACAGCCGCGCGCCCGAACAGTGGCGCCTTGACCCGGACGCCATGCAGCAGGTTATGGTGAATCTAGTCAAGAACGGAATCGAGGCGGCGGACGGAGCTACGGTCCGGGCCACTGTCGAACGCTTCGACAACAGGCTCAGAATCGAGGTCAGCGACACCGGGCCGGGTTTCAGCGAAGAGCGATTACGCAATCCGTTTGAACCATACGAGACTACCAAGCCGGGTGGCAGCGGCCTGGGGCTGGTGATCGCCTGGCGCATTGTTCATGACCACGGCGGCGACATTGAGTTGGCGAACCGGGAACCGTCCGGGGCCAGAATCACAATCGATCTTCCGGAGTAATTATGGCGCGCGTATTGATAGTCGACGATGAGCCCAACATCCTCCAAACCCTTCAGTCGGCCCTGCAGCGACGGGAGCATGAGGTCGTGACCACCGACAACTTCAAGCGGGGCAGGAGCCACGCTGCGGATGACTTCGACATAGTCTTTCTGGATGTCATGCTCCCCGACGGCAGCGGTCTTGATCTGCTGAGGTTATTCCGCACCGAGGAGCCGCAGCGGCCGGTGGTGATGATCTCCGGCCACGCTGATGTCGAGATGGCGGTGGGGGCAATCCGCGAGGGAGCGTGGGATTTCCTCGAGAAGCCCCTCTCGCTCGACCGGGTTCTGGTGACCATCGAGAATGCTGTCCGGGTCGCCGCCCTGCAAGAGCAACGCGAACGGCTGGCCGGGCGGGTCTGGCCGGATTTCATCGGCGAGTCGCCCGCAGTCGAGAAGCTGCGTCGCGACGTGGCGCGGTCGGCTGAGAAGGCTCGTCGGTTTCTCATCACCGGTGAGAATGGAACCGGTAAGGAACTGGTGGCGCACATGGTTCACTCGCACAGCCGCTACGCCGAGGGACCATTTGTGGCGGTCAACTGTGCGGCGCTGCCGTCGGAGTTGATCGAATCTGAGTTGTTCGGCCATACCGCCGGAGCCTTCACCGGCGCCGGTAAGGCTCGCAAGGGGTACTTGCTGGAGGCCGACCGGGGGACAGTATTCCTTGATGAAATCGGTGAAATGCCGACGGCCGCCCAGGCCAAAATCCTGCGCGTCATCGAAACTCGTCAGATCACTCCGCTCGGAGCCGAGAAGCCAGTCGTGGTTGAAGGAAACATAGTGGCCGCATCAAATCGCGATCTGCAGTCGGAGGTCGAGGCGGGGAGGTTTCGTCAGGACTTGCTGTACCGGCTCAATGTCGTGCAGTTCCATCTGCCGCCGCTGCGGGAGCGGCCGGAGGACATACCCCTTCTGGTCGATCACTTCCTCGGGCAGTTCGCCGCCGAAACCAAGTCCAGACCGAAGCGCCTGACCTCGGATGCGCTGCGCCTTCTGTCCGGCTATTCCTTTCCCGGAAACGTCCGCGAGCTGAAAAACCTGGCCGAGAGAATCAACATATATGCTCCGGGCGAGATTATCGACGTGATCGATCTCAAACCGTTCATGCCGGACGATGAATCGGCGGTTCATTCGTTACGGGACGCTACCGATGATTTCCAACGACGATTCATTCGTGCGAGCATCCGCCGCCACGACGGAAACATAACCCAGGCCGCCCGCGAACTCGGGCTGGAACGTTCGCACCTTTACAAGAAGCTGAAGAAGTTGAGGCTGAAGCTGTAGGCGTCAAGCCCTGCGGGACCCAACTATTCCAGGTCGGAATGGGGATTGGCTGAACTACCCAGAAGTCGCTCAGACAGGCTACTCGAAATTAGACTATTCGCGCGGACCGGCGCCCTCGTCCAGTTCGATATCCACCAGCCTGGCCGCCTCCCACTCTTCACCGAGCATTCCGGAGGCCACCGAATCGGCGGCGACCACGAACTCCTCCGGGACCATGATCGAGTAGCCACCCCCAATAGGACGGGCGCTGATACCCATCTGACCGGTCACGCCGAAATGACCGACTCCGGAATGAACCACGATCGGGATTCCCTTTTCATGCAGCGCCTGCTCGAGCATGTGGGTGTACTGCAGCGAGCTCAGCCGGGCGAGTTGGATCCAGCGTTCGTATACCTTGCCCTGCGGTTCTTCGGGGAGACTGACAACCAACTCGACGTCGCAATCGTGGCACTTGCTCACTCCGGGGTTGTACTCATATCGGCAGTTCGGACAAAAGGGCATAAGGGCCTCCAGGGGAGGGTTGTTGATCCGTCTATCCCCTATACGCATAAACGGTCAGGCGGTCCACTTTTTTGCTGCGTGGTCAAACGCGAATAGCCTTACAATAGGCGGAACCAGAGACGATGGCAATTCGTTACTATGGCTTGAATGTAATTGCTGGAACCGTTTAACCTCTATACGATAGGAGATCGTGATGAAGAAGGTATTGCTAATTACACTGACCCTGGCCATGGCGGTTGCCGGGACTTCTAGCGCCGTCGACATGACCGGTAAATACGGTTTGGGTTTCTGGACCGAGCACTCGGCCGTCGGTGGCCGCTACTGGGTCAACGACAAGGTCGGCATTGATGTGGGAGTGGGTTTCCAGGCTGAGGACTCATTTGTGCAAGACACGTTGGGTTCTAACGTGAGCGAAACCAGGACAACGTTCAGTATTGACGGCGGTCTGCTCTATGTCGTATTCCCAACCGAACGCGCCAACTTCTTCGTTCGCCCGGGTGTCATGTTTATGAGCGAAGATGTGGCCGTACCCACCAATGTTGGTGACGCCACTGAGTTCGACAGCGAGACTACATTCGCCGGTTCGCTTACACTCGGCGCCGAGGTCTTCTTCGGTGACCATTTCACGCTGAGCGCCGGCCACGGACTTCGCTTCATGTCGGTTTCCCCGCCCGGTGACGGTGACTCGCAGACAACCTTCGAGACTTTCGGTTCGTCGATCACCAACATCGGCTTCCACTTCTATTTTTAAGTAAGAGCCGGTCGCCTCATCGGCGGTTCGATCGGCATAAGATCAGCAAGGCCGGAGTATAGACTCCGGCCTTGTTCTGTTACACCCAGCATGGGC
Organism: uncultured Ignavibacteriales bacterium; assembly: GCA_964526835.1. Taxonomy (GTDB): domain Bacteria; phylum Zixibacteria; class MSB-5A5; order GN15; family FEB-12; genus DAOSXA01. Next base: position 615 of record CAZGMK010000044.1, on the reverse strand, counting down.
ATCGTTTTGGAGGTGCCGGGTAGCGGGTTCAAACGTTTGGATCCGGCGGCTCGCATCAGAATAGGCCATAGACAACTGTGCGGTCGCAGTCCGACCTGCCAGATGCCGGCAGTGAAACGCCCAAAACACCTGTCCCGGCCCGTTTTCGGCCGAACTCCTGTCACTTTTCGCTTGAAAGAAATGGGCCCATGGGGTTACTTGTCTTAGCAGAGGGACCGAAGACAAGCAAATCACAAATATGAGTTACTCGGACACAGCGGGTATGATTCGGAGACATTCCATGAGGAACAGCCGCCCGACGAGGTATAGTCATATGCGTAAGGTAATATCGTTGATGATGGTGCTGGTGTTGGGGGTGGTTGTAATGGGAACATCGGCGAATGCGGTCTGCCCCGGCCCCAACGCTGTCACGGCCACGATGACCGACGGCCGCCCCACACCGAGCGGGGATGACTCGGGTTGGAACGATCCTCACAAGTCGCCGGAGTTGTCCAACGAATACCCAGTCGTCTTCTTCACCAAGTACATCCTATTTGAGTTGCTGATCCAGATAATAGAGTGATTCTCATAAATATGTTCCGATTGGTGGCGAAGAAAAAACTAGACTTTGGTCGA
>CAZGMK010000043.1:0-25549 GCA_964526835.1 uncultured Ignavibacteriales bacterium | reverse complement strand
TCCTTTGAGTTTCAACCTTGCGATCGTACTCCCCAGGCGGGGCACTTAATGCGTTAGCTTCGACACCGAGGGGGTCGATACCCCCGACACCTAGTGCCCATCGTTTACCGCCAGGACTACCAGGGTATCTAATCCTGTTTGCTCCCCTGGCCTTCGCGCTTCAGCGTCAGTATCAGCCCAGAAAGCCGCCTTCGCTACTGGTGTTCTTCCAGATATCTACGCATTTCACCGCTACACCTGGAATTCCGCTTTCCCCTGCTGTACTCAAGACCCCCAGTATCGAATGCAGGCTGGTGGTTGAGCCACCAGGTTTCACATCCGACTTGAAGGTCCGCCTACGCGCCCTTTACGCCCAGTAAATCCGAACAACGCTTGCACCCCCCGTATTACCGCGGCTGCTGGCACGGAGTTAGCCGGTGCTTCCTCTGTGGGTACCGTCAGGTGCAAGGCAGTTACTCCTTGCACGTTTCTTCCCCACTGACAGGGTTTTACACACCAAGATGCTTCATCACCCACGCGGCGTTGCTGCGTCAGACTTGCGTCCATTGCGCAATATTCCCTACTGCTGCCTCCCGTAGGAGTCTGGGCCGTATCTCAGTCCCAGTGTGGCCGATCGCCCTCTCAGGCCGGCTACCCATCGTCGCCTTGGTGAGCTGTTACCTCGCCAACAAGCTAATGGGGCGCGGACCCATCCTCAAACGGCAGGTTGCCCCGCCTTTGACCACCAAAGGATGCCCTTCGGTCGTGTTATCCGGTATTAGACCCCCTTTCGGAGGATTATCCCAGATTCGAGGGTAGGTTGTCCACGTGTTACTCACCCGTTCGCCACTTTACTCGCCCCCCGAAGGGGACTTTCTCGTTCGACTTGCATGTATTAAGCACGCCGCCAGCGTTCGTTCTGAGCCAGGATCAAACTCTCCATAAATATATGAAGATCTTAAAATATCGAAACCTGTACCAGAACGCTTACGCGTTCGTGGTCCGATTTACTATTGGGTCGTCAAGATCGCTTCTCTTGGACCCGCGACATGAGACAAACTGTTTCTTCTGTCCTCTGTCCGGTTATTTAGTTGTCAAAGAACTACCGTCAAAAAAGCCTGCGAAGCTCGCAAGCAGACGCTGAATATATGCCCTTCTCCGGGCTTGTCAAGACCTTTTTATGGAAAAGATCCAGAGGGGTTCCTTTTTTCAAACAGGCCAACGGAACACTTGTTCCGACCGACGCCGCAAGGGCCGCTCAGTCACCCCTGAACCGCGACGCAATGCCCTAGGTATATCGGCAAATCAATATAGGGCTTTAGCCATACCCTGTCAAGAGTAACACGCAGGCCAAAGCCCTGTTCCCCTCTCCAGGCGCCAGAGATCGAGGATCCGCGGCTGGCGTGCGTCCTCGGGCACCAGCCTGCTGCGAGGTCTGACCGGTGCAAAGACTACTGATGCAAGATTCGGTAGCCCAGCCGCCCTCGGATGGGATCAATAGCGTTCATGACGAGATGGACCCTCACCCCCAGCCCCTCTCCCAATCCTGGGAGAAAAGGAGTCTTTCGTGGCTGATGTTGCGAATCCTTATGTACCGGCCTCTCGCATTCGAGCCACACAGGCGCAGACGAGTTCGCGGACAAGTATAGGCTGCCCGCCAAGCATGGATGCACCTCGAGGGGCCGCGCCTGCGTTGCCTTCTCACGAGGTCCCGAGGACATCTCCAAGCACCTGATCCAGGGGCGAATTCCGACTGAGGGGTCCGCTTCGCTCGGCCCTGGCCTGACTGAATCGACGTATCTGCTCGATTGACTCGGGGTCGCCCAGGTGTCCCAGAGCGCGGACAATGGCCACCCGCAATTCATCGCGCGAGACCTCTCCCCTTCCCAGCTCCGCCAGGCGTTCATCGCTCACCAGCATCTCGGCCAACCAGCTTCGCACCTGGTCTCCGCCCAGACGGCCAAGGGCGGAGATCACACGCGGAGCCAGAGCAGGGCGCCGCCGGGCGATGTCGATTATCAGCGGGGCCATATCGGGACTACCGGTCAGTCCGGCCGCGATAGTGGCGGCTTCCGCGATTTCGCGATCGACATCATCCGCCATCAGCACCAGCAAATCGCAGGCGTCCTCTCCGCCAATCTTCTCAAGGGCGCTTACAATCTCGCGGCGCACACGGACATCCGGGTCCGACATGCGCAGTCGCAGCGACGGAATGCCGGCCGGGTCCTTGATGGAGCCCAGCACGAAAACGCTGTTTCGAACGATCCACCATTTGGCGTCCGGAAGCTCATGGCGACCCCCTTCTCGCTCGAACAAATCGTCATCCATCACGAGACGGGAGAACACTTTCAGCGACGCCTTGCCCAGTTCCGCCAGCACCCGCAACGCCCCCTGACGTACCTGGCGTGACGGATACGTGATGATATGCGACAGTGAGACAGCCACCTCTTCGCTGCTCAGCGCGATCAGGCAAGCCCGGATGGAGTCAATCGTCTCGCGGTCCGCTTCGGTCAACTCATCGACCATGGCGTCGATGACCTCGGGGCGACCGATCTGTGTTAAGGCATGCTTGACCGCCATCGAGTCGAAGACGTCAACGCCGTCTCTGGTTGCTCGCCGCTCGGCAAGGGCCTCCAGAAGGCCGCGAAGAAGAGCGAATTGTCCTTCTCTCAGGCAGCGATCAGCGATTTGCCGAATGATCTCGGAGTACTCGAAGCTTTCCCGATGCCGGCGCAAGCGAGAGATGATGGCCTTGATCAGTTCTCTTAGAACAGGGTCGTCGCGCTGAGTATCGACCGGCGACGCCATGCATGCGGTGATGATCGCCAGGGCGGCCTGACGCAGTTCGGCGTCGCCCCCATCCAGATAACTCAGCAGGTCCACCAAATACCGCCCCGCGCGTTCCGCCTGTCCGGTGCTCAGGAGTCGGCGGAAGGGTTCGGCGATGCCGTCTATCGCCCGTCCCTTTACCGGCTTGCTGAGCGCCTTCTTGAGGCAGGCTTCGAATTCCTCGCGGGTCTCGGCCTTGATCGTCTCTGCCGGGGAGGTCAGCCTGGGTTTGACATCCGCCGGAATCGACGCGCTGTCGAAGACTTCTCTGAGACGGTCCACCAGCTCGGCGGCGTCGTGACGAAAACGCAGGAGTTCGCATATCCTCTGGCATCGCTCGGCGATAGACGCTTGCTTCTCTCGTTCTTCTGCGGCGGCCGCATCGGTAATCATACGGGAGATTCGTCGAATGATCTCGGCTGGAGGAATGGCAGCCACCTTTTCCGGCAGCAGGTAGGCCAGAATATCGGTATCCCAGTCGATCCGTCGGTCGAACAGGGCGGCGGAATCGGCGCTGTCAATGTCCGCCAGCAGTTCGAGGTCGTCGTTCAAATCGTTCAGAACCAGACTTCTGATGCTCAGGGCGCCGCCGACGTCTCCGCGATATTGTCGTTTCTTCTCAAGCAGGTCCAGACCGATGGCGCAGTTGACCGACACATTCTTAATCCTGTCCTCGATCAGGCCTGTCTCGAAGCTCTCCGGCGGATAGTGCAGCAGACGATCGATGAATCGGGCCAGTTCGAACCTCTCGAGGCCGCGCTCGAACAGCAGGACACTGAGCTCCTTCATCTGCAAATGGCGGATGAGTTCACTGGCGAAGACACTATCCTTGATGCGGATGTTGGTGATCCACAGTTCGCCCCGGTGCAGATTCACATTCGTGAACCGTTTGTAGCTGAAGATGCGGTTGAGGATTAGAAAGGGCTTTTCGATTGCCTTAGCGGCCATGGGGTGGCCGTTGCCGTATATCGCCACCTTGCGAACCGCCAGGGCCAGTTCGCGGGCCAATGAGTGAACCAGCTCGTTGAAGCCGGTCGCCAGAGTCGCCGCGGTGATTGTCCGAACGGGTTGCGCCATCGTAGGCTCCCATGCAACTGAGGTGTCCCGAGCGGGTAGCAATGACAACTCGCTCGCCATCGGTAACAGGAGGCTGCGTGATAGCTCCATCGAGTTGACGTCGCGCGATGATCCGCCCGGTCGCAATTTCGAGCGTGATCACCTCGCCGGACATGGTTCCGACCACGACAACGTCGCCGACGATGGTCACACCGGCCTTCACTACAGCGCCGACCTCGCGTCGCCACAGGGGAGTACCGGTGTCGGCCACGAAGGCCTCCACCTTGCCGCCGCTGTGCCCGCAGATCACAGTCCCCGAGGCCACTGCCGGGCTGTTCCAGGCATCGCCGCCGAGCGACTGTCGCCAGGCTATCTGTCCGGTGGATGCCCGCACCGCGTGCAGAACACCGCTTTGCGAGGCCACGAAGATCAGACTGTCGACAGCAGCCGGACTGACGACCGGGCCGAGCAACCGGGTACGGAACAGCTCACGTCCGTCGTCCGCGCTCAGGCACACCAGGTAGCCGTCGTCGATAGTCTGGTAGACGCGGTCACCATTGGCGGTTGGCGGCGCGGCTATGCCCAGACTGTCCCGAAAGCGCCACAGGACATCACCGGACTCCGGGGCCAGCGCGTCAAGTGTGCCGTCGGTCGAGGCCACCAGCAGGCGGTCTTTGACTAGTATCGTCCCACCGGCGGCATCCTTGACAGACCGACGCCAGACTTCCTTTCGACGTTTCATGTCGAAACAGACGACCCGGTTATCGCGCGGTCCCAGGCCTGCGAATCCGAGGCTGTCTCGAATCACCAATCCCGTCTGGGGCGAACCTCTAACCCTGAAGCGCCCGAGATACTGCCCGTCAGACAACCGATAGAACAGAATCCTCTCCCTGGAGCTCGGGTAGGCGACGATGCCGTCATTGATCGTCAGGGGACCCGACGGTTTGCCCTTGGCCCCGGTTTCCCACAGGACATCCAGCGAGCCGTCGTACTCAGAGTCGACTACCGAGGCAGTGCCCTCGATCGTCCCTCGGTGGAACGGCCACTCGGCGCCGAGCGAAGAGGCCTCAGGCTCAAATCGGTACTTCCTGGCGCACCCCGTCAGGAGTGCGCACATGCACAGAACCAAAAGAACGCGAGCGGCGGACATCAGAAATTCCACCCGAAAAAGAAGTCAAAATCGGTGTTGGGACTTATGGTCTCGAAATCGGTGGTCCTCGTGAAGTCGAACCGCAGCAGGACGACATAGCCCAGGGCCACTCGAAAGCCGAATCCGAAGGAGCCCAGGAACTGATCGAATTCGTCATCCCAGGCCGAGCCGGTGTCGAAGAACAGCGCACCACGGATTCCCCGAAAGTCGAGCCCCCCGAACGGGAAACCGATCGCCAGGACATCGATCAGCGGAAAGCGCAGTTCGTTGGAAGCAAAGAGGACATTGCGATTGTAGAACGCCCGTCGCGGATAACCGCGAAACGACCAGCTGCCGCCAAGGTAGATGCGCTGGGGTTCGCACCCGGCCGAAGTATAAGCTAGCAGCCGATTGGCTACCGCGGAGTACCGGCCCAGCTGGAAATAGTGGCGGATGTCGGCCATGGCGGTGCGTGAAAAGTTCTGCATGCGATCAAGCGAATTGGTAACACCGAGGGTGAGGTTATACCGTCGCCCCTCAATCGGTCCGGAGATATCCCAGATGGAATTGTCATACACGAAGCTCAGGTAGTTGGTCAACAGAAATGCTTCACGCTCGTTGAAGTCGAACCGCGAGTCGCGGTTAGAGTAACGGGCAACGGTCGTGAAGTCCAGGCGCCGAAACTTCGAGAAAGGGTAGCTGACCACAGCCAGAGCGCCGGCCTGACGCTCGAAGTAATACTGGTCGTAATCGTTGTAGTACTCATCGTAAAGATGAAAACCCCCTACTCCCCAGTTGATCCGGCTCTCACGATTGAGATAGGTGGCCCCGATGTTGAACGACTCGAGGAAGTCGTCCTTCGTACGGGCGGTGTTGGTAAGGAGAAGATATATCGCGCGGTTTCCCAGCATGTCAGTTACCGCAGCCTGAATGCCGCCAATTGATCCATAAACCGGGTCATAGCCGATCGAGGACTGAGCTATATCCAGAGAGTACTCCGTGTTATAGCGAACAACTGACCGGGTGGAGCGCCGACCAATGCGGGCCGGCTGCCACGGCGTCGGTCTGTGCTTCTCAACTCTCGCAATGGCCGGCGGCGATACAGGTACCGGCATACGGTAGATCTGGTAGCTCATGTCCTGATATCCGGTGTAGACAAGCCACTGCCCGTCGGAACTGAGACGCGGATCGAAGGCACCGGCGGCATAAGACGACAGACGATGAATGTTCCCCTCGTCGTCCAGACGAAACAGGTTGAAGAAGCCCTCACGATCGGACGAGAAATAGATGCCACCCACGCCGCACTCCGGAGTCTGATCGCGGTACGGGCCATCGGTCAACTGACTGATCAGGCCGGTCTCGATTTCGATCGAATACAGATTGAGCGCCCCGGACGGCCCCTGGTCATCGCGGTCGCTGCTGAATACGATGGCATGGCCGTCGACTGCGAACGTCGGATCAGAATCGAAGTAGATATCGTCGGTCAGAGACTGGTAGGAGCCGTCGGCCAGGTCGAGCAGGTAAATGTTGGTATAGCCGTTCTTGCGCACCCCTGAGAACACAACGCGCGAGCCATCAGGCGAGAACCGGGGCGATCGCGCCTCGACCAGATCAGGGAATTCGTATCGTTTCGTGACGCTCTCCGACTCGAGTTCGTAAAGGTAGATGACATCGCTCTCTTTGGACTTCGACGAGAAGACGACCCGCCCATCATCGGTGGCGTCGATCCCCGAGCGCAGCAGATGCAGCGACTCGAAGGCGCTCGATCGCTCGCCCTTCACCAGAGTCCGGCGTGGTCCCTCCGCGTCGTCGGCGGGCTTCATGTAGATACCCACATAACCGAGGCGATAGGCTTTGTAGATGACGTAGTCAATGGTGGAATCGCCGTGCCTCCACGGAACCAGCACGCCCTTTTCGGCGAAGCCGTCGCGGGTGAGTTGGCGGGACTCCATCTTCGGCAGGCCGCGATCACCCAGTTCCGGATAGTACTTCTTCTTTAGTTCGTACTCCCACTTGCGGGATATCTCGGTCAGATCGTCGCCGGTTGTGATTTCGACAATGTCACTGAAATCGCGACCCTTGTGCCAGTTGTCGAAGAGACGGGCGATTTTGTCGGGGCCGTAAGTGGAGTCTATGAAATGGAGCACCGACTCGCCCAGCTTGTACATGAAGTATGTGCCGTTCAAGCGGTATAGTCCGTCGATAGACGGTAGCCTTCCCCCCACCGCCATGTCGCCGACCACCATATCCGCCTTGGAATCCCAGTTCTTCGACCAGTACTCGGCCAGCCCCTCGGTGAACCACAGGGGGGGATGGACGGTTCGGACGCGCCCGCGATGATCATAGACTTCATCGAGCCGGGAGAGCATAAAGGCGTGCACCAGTTCATGGCGGATCACATGGGCGAAATCGGCGTAGGAGCCGTTGAACGGTACGACCACGCGGCCCTTCATGAACTCGGTGAAACCGCCCACAGACTCGGGCAGCAGTCCGGGAATAACATTGGTCTGCGAAAAGTACGACGGCGACGAATAGATGATCACCGGGACTTTCCGAGGGATCTCGTGGTTGAATTTCTCGGAGAGGCTCCGATAAGAGGTTTCGGCCAATTGCGCCGCCGTCTGGGCAAGCTCTTTCTCCTCGGCGTAAAAATACACGCGAAAGTGATCGGTGGTCATCACCTGCCAGTCGAACCTGGTGTACTGGACCTTGTTCTTACCGAAGTAGAACTGAGCCGACGCGGTCAATGGCAACACCAGCACCATCAGCCACAGGCCGAGGACCCACCTAATCGAGTATGCTCTTTCTCTACGGACCACGTTTGCTCACAGACGAATGACGCCCGTATCTGGTTCAATGCCATCTTCCGGGCCATGCCGGGAATGGCTGCATCACATCACTATCCGCGTATCGTAGCCGCACTCGGCGCATCGGCCGGCCTCAACGCCCTCAATTCGCGAGACGTAACCGGTCCGCCGAATCAGCATGTTGCCGCACTTCGGACATCGGCTGTCGCCACCGCCATCGAGAAGCGTGTTGCCGAGGAACACATACTTGAGTCTATTCTCGGCAATGTTCTTGGCCTTAATAAGAGTTTCGTCCGGAGTCGGCGGAGCATCCAGCTTGTAGGCCGGGTGATAAGCGGAAAAATGCAACGGGATATGGTCATCCACCGACGCCACGAAGTCGACCAGCGCAGAGATATCCTCGTCGCTGTCGTTATGCTGCGGAATGACCAGGTTGGTCACTTCCAGGTGGACTCCGGCCTCGCGAAGTCGACGTACATTCTCCAGAATCGGATCGAGACGCCCTTTACATATCTTGTTGTAGAAACGCGGGTTCATCGACTTCAGGTCTATGTTCGCGGCGTCGATGTGGGGCGCGAGCTCCGACACCGCCTCGGGATTGCCATAGCCGTTGCTGACCAGAACCACCTTATACCCTTCTTCCCGCAGCAGCGGCGCCACATCTCTAATATACTCGTACCACATCAGTGGCTCGGTGTAGGTGAAGGCCACTCCTATGGAACCACGTTCACCGGCGACACTTACCAGTTGCTCCGGCATGATCGGCCGGGTCGGTACTCTCTCCTGCGAAATTGACCAGTTCTGACAGAACGAGCACTGCAAGTTGCAGGTGTTGGGGCCGGTCGAGAGAATCTGCGAAGTCGGGTGGAAATGATAAAGCGGCTTCTTCTCTATCGGGTCAATGGAAAGCGTGACGGCTTCGGCGTAGTTGTCGGTTACGAGCTTGCCGTCCTGATTTATGCGGCTTCGGCAGATGCCGCGTTTGCCCGGGCGAATCTTGCACTCGGCCCGACAAAGGTGACAGACGAGCTCTTTGTCGTCAAGTGGTTCCCAGTATACGGCATCGTGCATCATAGTCATCCAAGTGCTTTCCGCACCGCCTGCCGCAAATCAGCGGCGACCATTACCCCGCGATTCATACGGGATCGGTCCAGTAGCTGTTCGTGCTCTCGTCCGTGCCCGGTGCGAACAAGCACAGATTGCGCGCCGATCACCCAACTCAGCATAACATCGTCAAGCTTGTCCCCAACAACAAGCGAGCGGCGCAGATCCAGGTTCAACTCCCGGGCAGCCTGCTCTGCCATCCCCGGCGCGGGCTTACGGCAATCGCAGCGCCGCCGCCATCGGTCTACCGCGCCGGCAGGGTGATGCGGACAATAATAAAGGCCGTCAACCCTTACTCCTGCCTGTTTCAACAAATCAAGCAGTCGCTGGTTCATACGCTCGACCGCCTCGATATCGAACATGCCGCGGGCAACCCCCGACTGGTTGGACAGGATCACAATCCGGTAGCCGGCCCCCGTTGCCTCTTGCAAACCCTCGACGGCGCCTTCAATCAACTCGATACCATTGGGGTCGGAAGGATAGTGTTTGTCGACAATGACGGTACCGTCACGATCCGCGAATAGAGCGGGGCGGACACTCTGGCTGTCTCCGGCCATGGCCAGTGATGTCGTGATCACCTCCTGCGATTCTACTCGCTCAAGACAGTAACGAATCGTGCGCCAGCAGGGTCTCCTGCCGTGCAGCGAACAGGGACGGCAGAACTCATCGGCCTGGACGATCTGATCGAAGAGGCCGCGAGGGGCAAAGCCGAGCACCGGGTGGGTCGGGCCGAAGACCGCAACCACCGGAGTGCCAACCGCCGACGAAAGATGAGCCGCACCGGAATCATTGGCCACCGTGAGAACAGCCCGTCTCATCTGACGCGCCAGTTCCGGAATGGATGCGTTGGTGAGCCGTATCAGACAGTCCGGACCAATTGCCGGGATATCCACTCGCGAAGAGGGATCATTGGATGTAGTTGCCCAGACGATATTTGCGCCGAGGCTTTCATGCAGTGCATTAGCTACCTCAATGAATCTGTCCACCGGCCATTGCTTGGTGGGATGGGCGGCGCCGGGCGCAATTACGACTGAAGGACGACTCGCCTTGACGCTGCCGTGGGCGGGTGTTCGCTGTCCCGGATCGACATTGAGGATCGGCCGTCGAGCAACAGCCTCTCCCCCGGCCTCAACCACGGCCGAATTGTAAAGGTCGATCGTGTGCGGCCAGATTTCCGGGAGTTGCTTATTTCTGCGTGTCGCCAGGAATCGCTCCAACCGCCGTTTTGGATATACTACTGTCTGGCCGGCGCCGATCAGTTTGCGTGCGAGCAGGCTGCGAGACTGACCATGGAGGTCAACGACCAGATCGAAGTTCCGGTTGTCAAGACTCAGGAAGGTTCTCAGTTCCTGCATCAGGGAGCGGTTCGACGGCAGGCAGACAACCTCATCCACGCCCGGCATGAGCGAGACCACATCGTGGTAAGCGGGCTTGGTCAGGTAGACGATTTCATGCTCTGGAAAGGCAAGCCTGAGATTCATCACGGCTGCAGACGACAGAACAATGTCCCCCAGCGAACCGAACCGTATGACCAGGATGCGATGAGCCATCAAAGGAAAAGATACAACCCCAGCCCCCCGGCGGCCAGACAATAATAGCCGAACCACTCGAAGTGTCCGCGTCGAACCGCCTCCAGCACCAGGTAAACAGCCGCCAGAGCGACCACAAAGGCCACTGCACTACCGACGAAGTAGGGTCCTATGTTGACAGCCGGCAGAGTCGAGAGATCCTTGATGTCCAGCACCGCCGCCCCTGCAATAGCCGGAATCGCCAACAGAAACGAGTACTCCGCGGCCATCCGGGGAGGCACGCCCAGGAGCATGCCGGCGGCTATGGTGGATCCCGAGCGCGAAATTCCCGGCAGGATCGCCAACGCCTGCGCGACACCGATCAGCAGGGCTCGTCCGACATTCAGCGGTCGGGTATGGCGCGTGGCCCACCGAGTGCCGAGGAGAATGAGGCCGGTCACTATCAACATCGCGGAGGCCATGGCCGGGCTCTCGAATGCGGCCTCGATGTACTCCTTCAGCACCAGGCCGACGACCACGGCCGGAAGTGTTCCAACCACGATAAACAGGATAAGCCTGCGGGCCTCCTGCAGCGATCGATCGAACAAACTCCGCACCATTGATATGACCTGACCGCGGAAGTAGATCAGGACCGAGAGAAGGGTAGCCACATGAACGAGTATCTCAAACGAAACTCCGGGGTCATCAACTCCCATAAGTTTCTGTGAGAGCACCAGGTGCCCCGACGACGACACCGGCAGAAATTCGGTCAGCCCCTGGATTATGCCCAGAACAACAGCGTCAACGTAGCTCATTCACTGCCGCGCCGTTAGAAGATGCTGTCCTGCAGACCTATGAACAACGCTTCGTTGCCGTCGATCTGGAGCTCACCGAAGAGGCTGATGTTGGGCGTGATGCCCCAGCGCAGACCGGCATTGAGACCGAACTCTATGTGCGAGTCGGAGTTGAAGTGCTCCATGCGTACATTGAAACGAGCGTAAGGCTCCAGGGCCTGCATGCGACCCCTCAGGAATGTCCGGGATGCAATGACCTGACCGCCGACCTGGAACACGTCCTTAATGTACTCGAAAAAGAGACCGGTAGAGAGATCGAAAGGATCATCGAGCGCGGGTCCGGCATCCATGAACTGGTACTTGAAGTCGCCGCCGAGGGTTACTCGGACTTTGTCGGCGTCGGCCAAACCGAGGCGCAAACGGGCTTCGGTGAACTCGAACAGCCCGTAGCTGAGAGCACCGGTGAGCGAGTTGCGATGATCGTTACCGATTCCGATACCTACGCCCAGCTGGGCCATGCCCGCACGCCTTTCCAGCGTCCGCCCGCTGCTCAAGGCGCCGAAGCTTGATCCGACTGCGGCGCCGGCTGATCCGGCCGTCGCAATTGTCAATACTAAGACAGTGATTATACTGATACTGCGCTTCATGTATGTCCTCGTCACGTTACCTGTCCCTTCTCGCATAAACGGTCTGCTACCGTCTCATACGACGGTCCTACCATGCTGCTTAGCATACGTACTGCGAACGGGGTCGTTCAACTAAAAGATGACCCCTGTCGGCCGGATTTCTTGTTGATCGCCGGTTGTCAGGAAATAGGTTATGTTCTATTATGATGTGATTCGGCCCGGCGCAGCGGGACGGATATCTGCCGCCGGCAGTGCACAACGCTACTGACCAAAGGAGACGACGGATATGCCGGGAAAAGCGGATTCCCCGACTGGTATTTCATCCCTCAAGGCAAGCCTCACGCCGCGCGGCAACTGGGCTACCCACGTGGGCTTCATCCTGGCCGCGACCGGTTCAGCCATCGGCCTGGGCAACATCTGGAAATTCCCCTATATAACAGGCGTGTACGGCGGCGGGGCTTTTGTTCTGGTCTATCTGGGCTGTGTCGTTGTAGTCGGGCTGCCGCTCATGCTGGCCGAACTGATTGTCGGCCGTCGGGCCCAGGAGAACCCGGTCGGGGCCTTCCAGAAACTGCACCGGGAGGGCAGTCCCTGGCAGTTAGTCGGCTGGCTGGGAGTGGCCAGCGGCTTCGTTATCCTCTCCTTCTACAGCGTCATCGGGGGCTGGGCCCTGGCCTATGTCCTCAAGGCCATCGCCGGCTTCGCCGGGACAGCCGATCAGATCGCGGCCCAGTTCGACCACTTGTCCGGAAGCGCCGGCCTTTCCATTTTCTGGCATACTGTCTTCATGGCCTTGTGTGTCGGTATCGTAGCGGGCGGTGTCCAGTCGGGCATCGAGCGCTGGTCGCGAATCCTGATGCCGCTCCTTTCCGCGATTCTTCTCGGCCTGGCCCTGTACGGTCTGTTCGCCACCGACGGCGGCATGAAAGCGCTCGAGTTTCTGTTTAAGCCGGACTTCTCGAAACTCAGCGCCCTGGGAGTTCTGTCTGCTCTGGGTCACGCTTTCTTCACCCTCTCGTTGGGGATGGGGGCGATGATCACCTATGGTTCCTACATGAAGCGCAAGGAAGACCTGGTTCGCTCGGCCATCACCATTTCTATCCTGGACACGGTTATCGCTCTCATGGCCGGGCTGGCGATTTTCTCGATCGTCTTCCACTACGGCCTGAAAGAAGACGCCGGCATCGGCCTGATCTTTGTAACTCTCCCCCGCCTGTTCGCCCAGATGGGACAGGGCGTCTCGATTCCGTTCTTCGTGCTCCTGACCTTTGCAGCCCTGACTTCGGCTATCAGCTTGCTGGAGGTAGTGGTATCGTATTTCATCGACCGCCGCGGTTGGCGGCGGGTGCCGGCCACACTGATCATGGGCGGCGCAATATACGCCATCGGGCTGTTGTCGGCTGCCGCCTTCATCAAGGTACCCGGGACCGACATGGGTTTCTTCGCGCTTCTGGATGACCTGTCGACCAACTACATGCTTCCGCTCGGCGGTCTGCTGACCTGTATCTTTGTCGGTTGGGGTATGCACCGAGCCGCCCGAATCGATGAGCTGGGATCCTCCGGACTCGGGTACAAGCTGCTCGTATTCTGCCTGCGATTTCTGACACCGCTGGCGGTGTTCATCGTCTTGCTGCATGGCCTGGAGCTGCTGCCGTTCATGGATTACGGGAATTGAGCCCGGCAGCCCAGCTGTCCTCGCGTCGGATATTTGCTGCGCTGGCTGAATCAACCCTCACCCATTGGCGCCCCGGGTCTTCGCCCCGGGTCTATCGAGTGCCGCTGGATACGCCCTCAGATATCCGGGGTTGAGTTCCGGGCCACTTGGCAGCAAATCAACATTGACAGGTAAGACAGTACCTACTCGTCTGGGCTCGCGGCGGCTTCGATGATGGAAGACGCGGCGCTTCGACAGCTACTCATCAAATCAGTCACGAAGCTCACAAAACCATCCTCTGATTCAAACACTACGTCTTCTCCACCTCTTCGGTCGGAGTGACACCGAAGTATCCCGTCATCAAATGCGATGTTTGCCTCACACCCGCCACAAGCGAAATCTGGTAAGTGCGCAAGGGCGTTTCGCACTACGGTAAGAACATCTCCGTCCGCAATGATGGCACTCGGCTCACCGTTTCGTCTGTACACAATCTGGTATTCCTCGCGTATCCTAAATCCCGTTTGGCGCAAGTCATCTCCCGAAAAGCGATTTAGGAAAGAAACCGGGAGAATAAGCAGTGCCAAGGTTGTATTGATGCGAATCAAGGGATGTATATCACAGTATTCGACAGGCCTGCGGATATAACGGTTTTGAAGGAAAGTCCCGGCGGACACATCTTCCGACCCGTAGGCTTCATCAAGCTCCTGTAGGACCCAGAAGCACTCCATGTTGAGTAGAACCGTTTCTGCTAATTTGACCAAATCCATAGCGTAATTCCGTGCAATTCATGACGCCGATTGTCGGTCAACAACCAACGGCGCAAACGACCGTCTCTTGATACCATGCCTTTGGATATTCAGTTCAACTCCGTCCAATTGTGCAAAGCGTTTCCCCCATCATTGTCAACATAGCAAACCCTGAGAGCAGCGTCAACAAGAACAGTTCGGCGCTGGGCTTTACGTCAGAACCCGGTAGCCCACCCGTCCTCGGGTCGGGGCTTTCTTGATGCCGCGGAGACAAGCCCCCGTGGCTACGCGAGAAAGGTTGTTTGCCGCGTAGCGGGCGGCCTTGCGTCGCCCGACCAGAAGCAGAGGAGCTAGTCCGTTATCGGTGGGGTTCTTCAACAAGTCCATTCGCCCCGGGCCCATTTGATGCTGATGGTCACGCGCTTGAACACCTGGAGCAAACCTCAGGAACCTGGCCGCTAGTGTCGGAGGGGTATTCTTTAGGATGACTGATAGCCGATCGATAGCCCGACAATTATTGCCCGTCAATCAAGTGATTTCGAAGCTGCAGCCCCGGCTTTGGGGATGTGAGGGAGTCGGGGCTGCAGGGCAGAGGGAATCGTACGAGACGGGTGTGCACTCGCCACTCGACCATCGAAAGAGCCGGGTCCAGCCCGCTCTAGTAATGAACTGACAGTAGATATTCTTCGGCAGCAAGTGTGCGCTCGTCCGAGTACTGTAATAGCATCACTGCTGCTTTCGCGGCCCGACCAGGAACTTGCGCAGCGGTAATACGAGCCGAGGCAGAGACATCGCTGTGAACTGGTGATCCACCATCTGCCTGAAGTAGGGAAAGGTCTGAAGCGGTAGACTGGCGTAGCAGTATATCACGAAAAACTCGCGCGGAACCTCTGCTTCGTAAGTGAATTCAACCTCGAATCTCGCCTTCACCTCAGCCACGTTCCGCCTCCCCGATTTGGCTACCACCTTGCTATCCACGCGAAGAGTGGCCCTGCGGTCGCCGACTGATAACACCTCACTTGATTCCTCGTAACGATAGGTGTTGTTGGCTTCCATCTTGCGCGTTCTTAGCTTGGAATGGGAATCCCGCAAGAGAATCGTCTCCAGCTGAACTTGCTTCAGAAGGCGGTTGTACTCCCTGACGTCGATCTGTTTCTTTGCGGCTTGAAGATCATCAAGCTGCTTGGGCATCTTGGGCATAATTCACCTCGATGAAACCTTCAGTACCAACCTCTTTTGATCTTGTCCACTCCTTCCGTACCACAGCTTCTACACCGCGTTGAAATGCGTCGTACAACATGTCGGCAGTAACGTAGCGTACGAGGATGTCATTAACGAACGCATTCAGGCTCTGGTTCTTGCTCCGAGCTAGTTCTGTGAGCCGTGCGTGCACATCCGAAGTAGTGCGCAGCAGGAACCTCCCCGATGGCAGATCCTGTTCTTCCCGTTGAGGTTCAGGAGTAGGGATTCCCCTTTCAAAGAAATGCTCGAACAGGTTTCTTCTAACTTCCTCAAATGAGTTTATCGCCTCTGCCTTGGTTGCCCCCACGCCATAGAACGCACTCGAATCTAATTCGGATGCATATGCCTTGTAAAGAAAGTCACCGTCATCTTCGACACGCACAACCTTGACATCGTAGTCAAGAGACAGGTAATAATCAAGATTCTTGATCTTCTTCATTCTTCCACTCTCCCTTCTCAATCAATGCAATGATTAGAGCGAGGTTCGGATACAGGAAATTCTTATAATCGAGCTTTCTGATCATCGGTTTCTTCTTGTGACGGCCAGAAATGGTATGTACGGTAAAGTGACCTGTTTTACCATGCAAGGTTAGGGCTTCGTGATGGTACTTTCGGGCCGAGCCGCCTTTCAGGTCTAGCGTTTTGACTCCTAAGCCCCGACACATCAATTTCTCGATTGGCCCGAGCGCAAACTCCTTCTTCCTACTATTTACCAGGTCTTCCAGCTTTCTTTTGACGTCCTGAATATCCTTCACTCGACCGTCCTAAGCGAATACCGGCTGGGAAATATAGCCAGACATGATACTATATATAGTATCGTCATTCGTCCGTCAATAGTTTAACGTTGAATGACGGCATATGTTCTACGAAAAATCTGAGTTCGTCTATTCTTGGGAGCGCTATTGTCTTCCCGAGAAGAGAGCCTTTACTCCCTCTCAATCAGCAGTTTCACGAGGTCATATTGCTTAAAGTCCCTGATCGCCTTGGGGTTGGAGACAAAGACCTTGTCGGCGGCCGTGCACAGACGGTATACCCAGTCATATTGGGAGAGCTGCCGCTTCTCAACCACCGGCCAGCAGCGAAAGGCATAGCCAGCGTCCCCGCTGTCTCGCAAGATGTGGCGTACTTCCAGCTTCATATCGTATAGAAGACGACCGACCATTTCCGGCTGCGGCATGAGCCTGGCCGAAGTGATCCAGCTGTCCTTGATCCGGCGGGCCAAGGCCAGGATGGCGAAAAGACGAAACGACCTTGCCCCAGGCTCGGGCCAGCTGTTTGCGGGACTCCAAGTTGACCCGGATCGTGCTCGTTAGCTTCTTCCCCTGGCTATCACCGACCGAGAGAAAACACGCCCTGGCTGGTCCATGTCCTTGAGTACCCAATTCGGATGGTAGATCATCAGGCGGCGGTGCGGCCGCTTACTGGCCAGCGTTCTGCCGTCGCTTGTTAAATGCCCCTCAGCAATCACTCACCACAGTTTCTATTGAATAAGTGCGTCATTGCTATACCGAACAACAGAAACCACCGATTCTCCTTCTTGCATGCATCGCCGTCGCCTGCGATATTCGACTCAGATGTCTCATGAACTGGTAATTCGTCAGTTAAACTGTGTTGCCGGCGTCAGGGAAGGTTGATTCCCCCTTCCCGTCGTTGGATCCGCTTTTGCGGTGCAACACACGACGAAAAAAAGCAGCAGCCAATTGAGGCGATTGAAACGGCAGCCACAGAGGAAGCAGCGGAGAAGGTCAAGCGGGAGGCCCATTGGCGGCCCGGAGCTTCGCCCCGGGTCTACGTGCGGCACACTGCCGGAATTCGGTCCGCGGTTGTAGCGAAGAACCTTTCGCCCATGATCACCATGTCCTGCACCGCAGGAAAGAGGGCGAATGTTGTTCCCTCAAAGAGCGTGTCGTTTTCTCCCTCTCCCGCCGGGAGAGGGTGGCCGAAGGCCGGATGAGGGACCGATCCCGTAATGCCCCGTGTCAGTCTGAGCGGAGTCGAGGTCGACGTGAGCTGTGCAAGGTGAGCAAGGCTCAACCCTTCTGACAACCCGATTTCTCTATCCAATCACTACAGATTACGAAGCCGCCGTCTTTGGGAGAGTCAACCCGAATCCGAGAGGCGAAAATGACAACCAGACCGAAACGAAAGCATGCCGATCGGGATGCGCCGATATCAAACGACGATCTGCCGCGCATTCCGCCCGGCGAATATGACGCCATCTGCATCCGCACCGAACGGGGACGGAGCTGGGGCGGCCGCGAGGACATCTACCTGCGCTTTCGCATCCATGGCAGCCCCTGTCACGGCACCACTCTCTTCATGGTCTGCACCTACCATGCTAAGGCCCAGCTCAGTCGTCGGCACAAATACTGGCAGCAGTGGACACTGGCCAACGGCGGTCCCCCGCTTCGTGGCGAGAGGATGTCCCCGGCTGTGTTCTGTAACCGCATGTTTCGCGTCATCGTCCGCTACACCCGAAAATGCCACTCCAATGGCCGTCTGATGCCCGCCTGGCTGCAGTACTCAGTCGTGGACAGCATCGTGGAGCGGATGGCATGAACCGGTGGCCCCCGGCCTCACTGACTACCATTTACCAATTACGAGTTACCATTTACCAGCTACCAACGAATCCATCTGTTAAACCGCCCTGTGATGAGAGATAGAGGCAGGGGTGAAGACGTTATTGGGGAGCAGTCCTTGAGACTGTGGATGGACATTTCAATGAGTCGTTCATCAACGATGCGGGGGCGGACAACGCTCCCGCATACCCCCAACGTAGGTTGTTCCGGATGGTAGAGGTCGGGCCTTCTCGTTCGCGGCGCTCAGCGGAGCCGGTATCGGGGAGATGGACGGATTGTCCGGGAATCGTTGGCATTGGAGTTGCAGAGGGTTGATTCACAAGCGTCCCATGTCTCCTGCTGGCCATGACGTAGACGCACGGTAGTCTCACGGGGCGTCTATAGATTCCTGCTTGCGCGGGAATGACGGGTCACGGGCCCATGATAGTTGAGGAGGGCGGGACTGCTGCCATACTCCTGCTGATTCGTCATCCCGCCCCTCCGACGTCTCCCCCGCGAAAGCGGGGGTCCATTCCCTCAGGGCGTCTATAGATTCCTGCTTGCGCGGGAATGACGGGTTATGGGGGGCCACGACCTTGCGCCCCTACAGTAAGCAGGTGATAGTGTGTGGCCTCGACTGCGCCCGATCGACAACCCTATTCCTCCTCGGGACTGCTCAGATAGCGGCGGGCCTCGGCCTTCAGGCGCTCCCGGTCGAAGCCCTGTAAGTCGACAGTATTGAGGAACTCCATGAAAGCGGCGTCGATGCGGCCCAGAGCGCCTCGGCCGACCGGCAGCGACTCGCTGCCGGACTCCTCCTTCTCGAAACGCACGTCCAGTGCATACGATTCCTGCCTCAGGCGACTGATCTGGTCGGACGGAATTGTCTTCAGCGCCTCCTCGCTGACCCCTTTGACAGTAACGCG
The DNA here is from genome assembly GCA_964526835.1 of uncultured Ignavibacteriales bacterium. Lineage (GTDB taxonomy): Bacteria > Zixibacteria > MSB-5A5 > GN15 > FEB-12 > DAOSXA01. The sequence continues at coordinate 6,591 of CAZGMK010000043.1, read as the reverse complement.
GACGATCTTGTCGCTGCCATCGAGCGCCCGAACACGGTCGGTCAGTATCTGAACCAGCTCGTCACCGCGCTTACCGGTTGCATCCACCTCGCTCAAATCGATCATGGGGCGGCAGGAAACCTCCTGGAAGCGTATCTCCAGCGGCTCCATGTCCAGCAGCACAAAACCCTTCTTCGCCTCTCTCTCGGCCTGTGAGAGCCTCTCGGTGGACCCGGAATACCAGGCCCGGTCGGCGACCCTGATATGGTTGTGGTAATGGCCGAGAGCGGCGTAGTCGAAGCGGTTGAGCAATTCCCCGGGCAACTCCTGCTCGGCCAGATCGGCCATGCTGAATTCCGGCATCCCGGCCGCCACGCCGTGCGCCAGGAGAATGTTGTAACGAGCGTCCGGGACGGGCTCCAGATTGTCGAGCTGCTGACGGGCCGCCTCAGCCGAGGGGCAGTGCGGCAGAGCATGTACAGTTGCGTCGCCGAGCCTGAAAGTCTCGGCCCGACCGGCGGCGGCAATATATAGATTGTCAATGCAGTTAAAAACTTCCAGCGGGGCTCCCACATGGGACACTTTCGGGGTATCGTGGTTGCCGGCTATGATGACAGCAGGGATGCCGTTCTCGGCGGCCAGGCGGTGCAGTTGTTCGCCCGCGATAGCCATAACCCGATTGGACGGCCGCACGCTGTGGAACAGGTCGCCGGCATGCAGGCAGATATCCGGCTTGATATCGATGATCTTGTCGATCGCCTCGACAAATGCTTTGACAATATCCTCCTGACGCAGGGTCAGGCCGGATTCGCCCCGTCGGGGATGGTTCTCCCCCGCGCCCAGGTGACTATCGGCCAGGTGACAGATACGCATAGGCGTAAACTACGAAATGCAGCCGATGATGCAAATCACTAATCGGTCGTTGGGATTGTCGCGGAGACGTTTGAAATGACCAGGCGACCTAGTAGATCCCGTAACGGGATATGCGGTCGCGCAGGGTGTTGCGGGAGATGCCCAGGGTCTCGGAGGTCTTGACCTGGTTACCGTCGAACTGTTTGAGGCACGATGAAATGACAGCTCGTTCGAAGGCCCCTTCCAGCAGGTGAAATATCTGGCCGCTCGAATTGGCGATCAGTTGCGGCATCGCGGGATCGACGATCTTGCGGAAGCTCTCGAAGTAGTCATCCTTGAGCGCGGCCACATCGACCCTGGACGCGCCGGCATCTTCCTTGAAAACCGGGAAATCCTCCGGCTGCAGCCTCTCGTTTTTGGACATGACCAGGGCGGTCTGGATGTTATTCTCCAGCTCGCGGACATTACCCGGCCACTGGTGCCTCATGAGGAACTGCATGGCCTTCTTGCCGACCTCACGGACCGGCTGGTCGAGTTGAGAAGCGAACTTCCGGCAGAAGTGATTCACCAGGATCGGGATGTCGCCGCGGCGCTCCCGGAGGGGCGGGATGTAGACTGAAACCACCTTCAGGCGATAGAACAGGTCGACCCGGAACGAGCCTTCCTTCATGGCCTCCACCAGCGATTTGTTGGTGGCCGCCACGATGCGGACATCGACCTCGACAGTATCATTGCCGCCCACCCGCTCAAGCTTCTTCTCCTGAAGGACACGCAGGAGTTTGCTCTGGGTGAGCATCGACATATCGGCGATTTCGTCGAGGAAAAGCGTTCCTTTGTTGGCCTGTTCGAACTTGCCTATGCGCTTGAAGTAGGCGCCGGTGAAGGCCCCCTTCTCGTGCCCGAACAGCTCAGACTCCAGCAGGGTCTCGGGAAGGGCGGCGCAGTTGACCGACAGGAAGGGGTTATTGCGGCGGGCGGAGTTACGGTGGATTGCCCGCGCGACCAGTTCCTTGCCGGTGCCGGACTCGCCGAAAATGAGAACAGCGGCGTCGGTCTTGGACACCTGCCCAATCAGCTTGGCGATCTCGACGATCTCCGGTGACTGGCCAATAATCTCATCGATGCCGCTCTGGGCTATCGGCTCGGCGCCCACAATCAGAGATCTCTTCCCCGACGTGAAGCCGCAGGCCTTGTTGACAGTGTCGATCAGTTTCTCGATACGGAAGGGCTTGGTGAGATATTCGAACGCTCCTTCGCGCATGGCTTCAATAGCATCGTCGGTTGAGACGAAACCCGAGATGACTATGACCGGGAGACCCTGGTGCTTTTCCTTGAGCTGCTTGAGGACTTCGAGCCCCGAAAGCGACGGAAGATTGACATCCAGCATGATGACGTCGATGTCGTCCTTGTCATCGACATACTCACAGACATTGGATCCGTCCTCCAGGAACTCGAACCGAAACTTCTCCGGATCGAAGAGGTTGGCCAGGCTGTGAGAAAGCTCCCGATCGTCGTCTACAAGCAGTATATTCTTCATTATCTTAGTCGTCCAAATACACGGTACTAAGATTTGTATCGGTCACCGACGGGAAAAATTGACTGACAAATCAGCCCTGAAGGCCTGTTTGCAGCGTATTTCTCGTCATTCACGGAACTACGTCGGCCGGTGTTTCACGACTCCGTATAGATGAAAATCGGTAAGCAGGCCATGACTGCCGGGATCGGTCATCGACTATGGTTACGAGTCCACAGGTGGTTTCACGGCGGTGATACTATCGGAGTAGTCGGACATCGACATTAGGACCGCCCGGTTAGCCGTCTGCCGAGTCAATCCGGACAGCTTCAGGACCACGCTCCCGGCAGACAAACCCCGGCCCTCGGTTGCGAAACCAACTAGGCAGATCGCTGTCCTCTGTCCGGGCGGATTTCGACGCCGCCGGTATCAGAGTGCACTGCGGCTGATCAGTTAGCCGTTGAAATCGAGGCCTAGTCTTCTTCGTCTATGAGGAAACGGACAGCAGTGCCCATCCAGAAAAATGACGCCAGGGCGCCGATCACAAGGCCGACGACAAGAACCCAGTAGACCATCTCGGGCCGGAACTTGTCGACAATCAGACTGGACCGCCCGGCGACTGCCGAGACCAGTAGCGGCCCGACCAGAATAAGGCCGGACAGCACCAGCAGGCTGATTGGATGGCGGAAGAACAGGCGCACCGAGCGTTTGATGGCCTGCCAGGCATTCTCCCCAAAGAGAGCCACCGATGGAATGGCAAAGTAAAGGAGGGCCAGCATAACCACGAACATGCCGGGGATCACGCCGAATTGCAGAAACAACTGCCGACGCGGCGACCCTTCCAGCCAGGACTCGAGCCAGCCGGGCAGCGCCACAGCCGCCGCCAGCATGAGACCATTGAGTACCAGCCAGGCGACGACGAGATGAACCCAAGAGGGCCACAGCAGCTTCACGGACATTCGTTCGCTTCGGGGTGTGTCCAGCATGCTGTCGAAGAAGAGTATGGCGACGCCGCCGAGAACCAGGCCCTCGAAGACAAGACCAACGGCGAACCTCGCCCAGTCAAACAGATGCGGTAGGGTCAGGTAGTGGCCCGGATAGTGCTTGAACCCGTTGGCGATGTGATCAGGGAACAAGCCGAGCCACACCTTCATCCAGCCCCAGGCAAACGGCGAGGCGAAATGGACATGGGCGTAGAGGACCAGCCACTGCAGTACCAAATACGCCCCCAGCAGCATCCATATTCTGCCCCGTCCGAACTCGCGAAATGAGTCGACGAAGAGCTCAATGAACCGGTTGATTGATCCTATGAAACTCATGGCCGCCTGGATACTGCGCCGGGGAGGGTCGTGGCTCCGGCAATGTTAGAACCGGTCATAACGGTCTCATCGTATACGGCGTAGACCCTGTAGTAGTAGGTAGTACCGGCCGTCAGCGCGGTGTCTGTGTAGTTCGTGATCCCAGTGGATGTCAGGGTCGCCACAACTGTGTCGGCGGTAGTAACGTCCGTGTCGTCCCTGCGGTGAATCCGCCAGGCAGCCAGGTTCTGATTGCCGGCGTCATCCCAGGTCAGGTAGATCTCGTCGGGTCCGGTAGCGACCGCCCGCAAAACCGGCGCCAGCGGCACGGTGTGGATACTGATCAGCGACGCAGCCCTGGCTTCTTCGGCGCGATTACCGGCGGCATCCACGAATGCTCCCCGCACCACTCCGGAAGTGACGTGGAAAACGAGCGGGACCACCCATCTGCCGGTATAGATCGCATCACCGGCCTCGGCGTCGCCGTCAAGGCCGTGGTCGTTCAGCTTCACGGCCTCCACACCCGTGAACGCCACTTCGGCCACTCCGTCGGTCTCGCCTGTCTGCATCGTGAATATGATGGTATCGCCGGCCGCGAAGACCGAATCGGCCGGACTGAAGGACAAACCGGAAATGGCGGCCCTGGTGTCCAGGGTGATAGCGTCGCTGAGCGTATCGCCGCTGCGACTGCCATCGGCGAAGCGAACCAGTCCATACACGGTTTTGTCCCCGTCACCAGCCGAAAGGCGGTAAGACAGCGAAGGAGTGTATGTCCTCCAGACTGCCGCGGACAGATCGGGGCTCTCGGACAGCATAACATCGGTGGCGCCGCTGCCGGCGTTGATGCCGACCGTAATGTCCCGGCTGCGAGTGCACTCAGCACCGTCGTTCAGGCGCAGCGAAAGATGGCCGGGGGTCACCGGGACAGCATCGGAGGCCGGCGCCTCCAATCCTGAACTGAGCACCGCCGCGACCTGCAGCCAGTAAGTGCGATTCAGACCCAGGCCTGCAAGCGTGATGCTGGTTGTCGTGCTGGAGTCGATCAGATCGGTCTCGCCGCCGACCGAGTCCGAGCGGTAGATCCGGTATCGGACTACATCACTTGTTGTCGCCATGTCCCAGGTCAGCATGACCGCCGCGTCGTTGATGTATGCCCGGACATTGGTCGGGGTCGGCCCGACCACCGGGGCCTGCATAATCGGGTCGCGCTCGTCGAGATAGCGTTCGCACGCAACCGTCAGAACAAGGAAAAGAGCTGCTATTGAGAGAATTGCCTTTTTCATGCTTCACCCACCCGTCAGAATCGGACGCCGACCTGCATACCGACATGCTCGAAGTCGGCAGTCGGCATTATGCTGAGATTCTTCACGGACACCTGCGAGGAGCGCCCGGGTGAACTTATCAGGACATCGAGAAGATTCAATCCCCACACCGCTATCGCGGCGCCTATGGTTATGCGCCGAAGGTCCTCGGCGTCATAGGCATCGCGCCTAGCCGCAGCCATTTCTCCCCAGAGTCTCATCCGCTCGGCCGTGGTCGACGCCGCATGATAGCGGTCCTCGACATCCTTGAACTCGTCGTACTTGCTGTCGAAGCGATGATCCGCTATCAAGTATGCGATACCGGAACCGACGGCGAGACCGGCGAAAAGCAGGGCCTTTCCGTGGTGGTCCGTATAGCGCTGCCCCCAGCCAGGTATGATAACTGATCGCATCGCCGCCTTCAGTCGCGTCTTGGGCGAAAGGCGAACTTCGAACTCGATTGCTCGGGATGGGTCCAGAACAACCCATCTTCGTTGGGTCTCGTAACCCGGTTTTGAGACAATCAACTGAAACGCGCCAAATAGCGGCTGACCAAACGTCACCGGCGTAATACCAGCAACCTCGGCATCACCAACCAGCCGGGCAATGGCGCCTCCAGGCTCTGAGACGACCGTAATTCGCTGGGCATGACTCGCCGCTGCAGTTGATAGCATCAAGGCAGCAACCGCGAGGAACATCCTTGTTCGCAGTTTGTGACCAATCATCGGATCTGTAGTCCTTCGTGTCTTTCCATCAGTGTATCGGGCGATAACTCACCCTGTTTGAGTCCCCATGTCACAGATTAAGAATTCGACCTGTCCTGAAACAAGCAAAAACGGACGTCCTGTGTCGTGAATCTTCCCCCAATGGGCAGAAAGAAAGCCACCTGTAGAAGGCGGCCTGGGGTCTCTCGGTGTCCGGGTGATACTCTGACCGCGTCTTCTATCTGCCAATTCGTTGAGACAGAAGTCGACCTGCCAATCACGTGTTCCGGGCGTGTTCGGAGGTTGCCCGTGCGAAGAACGTTGATTGAAGAGCTTCCTAGTGCGTCATTATCTCTCACAAACCGGCCGAAAATAGTTTTCCACAGCCTGCTAGCGCTCCAATCGCCGTAATCTATTAGCTACTCGCCGGTCAGGATAATGTTCGAGGTAGACTCGGTAGTAATAAACTGCCGAATCGACGTACCTCATTCGCTCAAATACCTCTCCCAGGCGAAGGTATGCTGGCACAAACCCACCGCCGTACTTGAGAGCAGCATGGTAATGAACCAAGGCGCTGTCCAGATGACCTCTGATGTGATGAACACGTCCCAGTCCGAAATGAGCTTGATGGTATTGAGGGAATCTCTCAATTGCTCCAGAATATGCCTCTGCAGCAGCCTCAACCTGTCCAAGGCGTAAATAGACCTCGCCCAGCCCCCCGAGCACAGCTACATGCTCGCCCGAATAGTCCAATGATCTTTCGTAAGCTTCTGCTGCTCTGGCGTAGTCGCCTTGCTGCTTATAGTGGGCACCGAGAAGGTTGTAGAACTGTGCCTTGTTGACAGCAGACTCCACATCTGCACCCCAATTGAGTCCCAGAAGCGCCAGCAGAGCTCATGTCAAGAGTTGTGTAAATTTGGTTTCAAGCAGCGTGCGTTTCGGTC
>CAZGMK010000042.1:0-27287 GCA_964526835.1 uncultured Ignavibacteriales bacterium | reverse complement strand
CAATAATCGTTGGAGAGGATGTTTACGTTCGCCAGCGGGGACAACGGGAGTTTCGTAAGTTGGAGAGGATTGGCAACCGCGAAGAAGCATCCGGAGCAATACCGAGACCGGCCCAGGAAGCCCGCGGGCCGGTGGAGCAAGAGTACATCATCGATTTGCGTGACAGTAATGACCTGGACCTGGTCAGGCAATTGAGTGATAATGTGTCCGAGACCGACAGCGCCGGTTTCTATCGCGTGAGTCTCTCACAGGATGCCTTCCGAGAGTTGAAGGCGCGGGGTTTCGTTGACAAATGGTACCGCCCCAAGGCGTGGCAGCAGTTGCGCCAGGAAGCAACGGATGACAAGAAGGACTCGGTCTCCACCACCGGGGAGAATCGGTCTATAGACAAAGAAGGAATTGGATTGGACGTCGATGATCGAAGCACCTTGTATTTTGAAGGCTTCGAGGGGTTCTTCCCAGGAGATGACTGGACAGTGTGGAATAGCGGCTTCAACTACTGCGACTGGAAGCAGGTTTCCTGTGAAAGGGACACGTTGGACGATCCCAACTCAGTCTACTCGGTGTGGAGTACCGATTGCTTCGCGGACTGCAGTTTCTACAATTATGGCCAGTTGTCTTGGCTGGACCAGGTGGTGGGCATAGACATCTCTGATTACCACAATGTCCGAATCCGAATAAGGGCCCTATCGGAGATCTATCCCGGCGATGGGTCTGCCTATTACGCTACCGATGATACGACAGAGTACATGGAGTTCTTTTATGAAGATCTAGGGTCGCATGGCTGGCAAACGATGTACTTCTCCGATGTTGTTGAAGACGACTGGGACAGTCTCTTTCTCTCGTTTCTGTTCTGGAGCGGAGAGGAATCACAAGACGAGGATGGCTGCTACCTGGACAACATTAGGGTTCTGGGCGATCTCAAAGCCGACCTGACTTACGAGACACCCACAGGTTGGTACGGTCCAGTGGTGCCGTCTATGACAACAGGCACCCATACGCTCGGTGACTTGTATGCTGGCGAGACCACATACTTCGACGTTGCCGTTATCAATGAGGGGGGCTACACTACTGACGCGTTCGCTGTGACTTTGTCCGTTGGGGGAGTGTGGGTAATGGATACGATATTGCAGAATGGCCTCGGGGGTGGCGTTACCGCCGAATTCCATGACATTCCGTACATGGTGCCGTACTCCGGTGACCACGAGGTCAATTTGTGGATTGATCCAGATTGGTGGATTGACGAACTCGACGAGGACAACAATCACTACAGCCACTGGTTCACGTGGATTGACCGGCAGCCAAATCTCACCTGGACAACTCCGAGTGGCTGGGATGGGCCAATTGTAGCTTCATCCGATTCAGGAAGCACGACAGACGGCGCTCTGTGGGCTGGCCAGCCCAGTTTCATCGATTGGGCTGTCACCAATTCAGGCGATGTAGCTGTAACAGGCCCCTTCGAAGTTCGCCTGATTTTCGATGATACAATAGTAGTCGATTCCAGGATAATATCTGCTTTGGGCCCCGGCGCTGAATACAAGAGGCAGGATGCGTCCATAACAGTCAGTACTGTCGGTTGGCACTATCTCCGCCTCCAAGTCGATTACGGTGACGCTGTCGACGAGAGCGACGAGTTGGACAACGAATATACCAGCGACTTTGAGTGGCTGCTTCCGGAGATCGGGGCGTTCGCGGAGTGCTATTATCTTTGGCGCCATGACACGATCGCCACTTTCTACTGGCAGTATCCTGATAGCTTTCTGGTAAGACTCATGGATGCCGACAGTGGTCAGGCGGGGGACATTCTGGCCGAAGGGTGGACCTCAAACGGGGAGATAGAGTTCCCTGTGAGCACCTACAACGTCGAGGAAGACGGTACACCGCAGGACCTGTTTCTGCGCATGTACGCCTGCAACCCGTCGGCCTGGGCCGGTCACAATCTAAACGTAAGTGGGTTCCCTGTGCTTACCGATACGGTATTTGTCGATTCCGACACTATCACCGATGCGCCCAACGGATTCCGTTGCTTTGGGACGCACTTCGACTGCAATTGGAATCCCGACGGCCCGCCATTAGGCGCCGACACGGCTGCGAGCAAGCACTTCTATCCCGTCGGGCTTATCCAAGACTCTCATCGCAAGTGGCAATCCTACCGTCCAGAGGTATTCCCTCCGGCCAAAGTACATGTGCACGACAGTGTAGCGAACAACCGCTATTCCACTAACGGTGATATAATCTACCTGTGCAGCGCGGACTCGGCGAATATGATTGAATTCAAGTGCGCGCCCTTCAATCCGCACTCGATCCTGCACGAGTATGGCCATAGGGTCTCCACGTTCATGGGAGGCTACACGCTATACAGTCCAGTCGCTCCCATCGATTGGTGGACAGTGATTAGTCCAATACAAGCGCTGGACGAGGGCTTCTCCAACTTCTGGGCGTGCTGGTCGGAGGAAGCACCCACCTACTATACAGTTTGCAACCTATGGCGGGATACATCCTGGTGGGATATTGAGGACGGCCGTTTCGGCGAGTCGGGCATGTCCAATCCGTACGTTGTCTATGGCACTACGAACGCCCTCGGACTCCAAACTCAGGGCTCCGTCGCAGGGCTCTTGTGGGACATATATGACTTTGATGCTACAATTGAAGACGTCAGCAGTAGATTCAACTGGGGAGACACTGCTTGGAGTCAGCATCAGCCCGACGGCATCGGCGATAACCTCGCCGACGGTATAGACAACATATTCACTGTTCTTTTTGATTTCCAGATTCAAGATGCCGGCGGCGCCCAGCGCCAACTGAGAAACATGCGGGAGTTCATCCAGATCTGGTGCGATTCGTCTGTTGGCAGCAGCCCGCAAGTGTGGGACATCTATTACGAACACGGCGACTCAGCCGGCCCCCGCCCTACCCGGGGCGAATGCTCCTGCTGCCTGGTACGTGGCGACATAGACAACAGCGGCGATGGGCCGGATATCTCAGACCTCGTCTATCTGCTCGCGTACATGTTCTCGGGAGGTCCGCAGCCTCCGTGTCTATTGGCGTCAGATATGAACGGAGCGGACGGGGAGACTCCAGATATCTCCGACCTGGTATACCTGGTTGGATACATGTTCGCGGGCGGCCCGCCGCCGGTGCCGTGCGGAGAGGGGCCTCCTGTGCTGACCGGGCCCGCGAGCTCAGGGGTAGGTTTCACGGCGGAATAGAGGGACTGGCTGGAGGGAGCTTTCAAGGTAACGTATCTCCTGAATCCCGGCTGGCCGCTGACCTCCTGCGATGCGAGGCTGCCACCAGGCGAAAACGCGAGACTATGCCGGAGCACTCCACAACCGGGCTGTGTTCCCACGCGCCGGCTGGTTTCGCAGTATGTCTGGAATTGCGCAAGACCGGATGGCCTCGGCGCCCCCCAAAAGCACAATATGTTGAAGATCAGTGGGGGTAAAGCAACGCTCCGAGGTCCTGCAGGGAGTGGGCGATTATACCCGGCCAGAGGCTGCCCGTGCGAATATACAGCCACGAGAACATGGCCCCGTAAACACTGATCAGAATGAATCCGGGGATGCCCTGATAGGCGTGGCAGGCGCCGAAAATGGCCGCCGATACGACCGTCGGGACCAGCCAGTTTCCGGTCTTGCCCAGAATCCGAAGACGCGTCATCAGGTAGCCGCGAAAAGCCGTCTCCTCGCAAATACCGGCGGTGATCGACACGATAACCCAGACCACCCGACCGGTCGGGTCGGTCGGGATCAGGAACTTGATTTCACCCGGCATCGGCAATCCGACCTGGGCCAACAGCCAGGCCAAACCGGCCAGAATGAGGTTTGAAGCCAGCAGAAACGCCACTGCCCAGGCCACGTATATGCCCCTGATACGGGTGAAACCAATACCGCGGAGCCCTGTCTGTTCGCGATAGGTGGTGACATAGAGGACGAGGAAGATACTCCACTGCATGATAATTGTGGAGATCAGGGTCAGCATCAGGACGGTATCGTTGAGCAGGGTGGCCAGTTCAGAAGGATCGACCATGAAGGCCAGTGAGATGCCGGGATAGAAAAGCAGCAGCAGGCTCAGCGAGAACCAGGTCATCAGCGACCGTCGGAAATTCCAGTTACCCGAATCGATCAGGAACCGGCTGTAATCGCTCTTTTCCTGTTCGGGCGAGGAGGGGTAAACCGGAATTCTCTGCAGCTCGTCGTACTTCACTTGTTGCCTCACTTTTCGGGTCCGCCGTGGCCGCACTCGTGGTGCCTTGCGCCTATCCTACGTAAAAACCGGGCCAAAAACGAGTCGATTCTCGCCGGGCGAGCTAAGTGTCTACATAACAACAACATCATTTCGGGACGAAGGTTGCTCGGTCGGCCCGAATTGTGACTCACATGATGTTGGGGTATGCAAAGTCGCAGCAAATTGAGCGACTCGGATGCAATTGTCCGAGCCGTTCCTCGGCGCCATTTTGAGGGCGGAAAAGGTCAACAACCCTCAAAACGGAGGACTCTGAAATGGCGTCAAATCGCATTACTTATCAGGATTGGATCGTTGAGATCGGTCGCGATCCGAGCCGGCCGCCGGCACCAGAGCAACCCGACGAGATACCTGACCGGACCGCCCGCGAGGAACCCGGGCAGACCGATCCACGGCTCGACTCAATCAGGAGTCAGGTCCAGAAAGCCATGAACGCCCTGACCGAGTCGGAACAAGGGTTCCTGATCGACTTCTACTTCCTCGGCGAGAGCTACGAGTCCATGGCCGCTCGCCAGGGCCGGGCGGTATACAAGCTCGAGGCACTGCATCAGCGGGCTCTGCGCAAGCTGCGCAAGTCGTTGGCCGGACTGGCCAGCCGTGAGTATGGGATACGCGTCGAAAAACACCCGCGATGCCCTGTCTGCAGCTCGCCGCACCGGGCTGAGATCGACCGGGTGATTCGGTCACGGAAGGAACACGAGAACTGGGGGACCATAATGAGGCGCGTGCGCGACCGATTCGGCGTCGAGATCAGGTCGCCGCAGACAATCATCGGCCATCTCAAGTACCACGAAAACGTCTAGGCGAAAGGAGCCACTCTATGTGCAATGCACCCGATCAACCCAGGCGACGTGTCAGGAAGCGGGGCCTCAAGACCAGGGGCGAGCACTCTCTCAATGTGTTCGTCTCGTTCGAGCTCAAGGAGCGGGTCAAGGATCTGGCGGAGAAGTATGACCGGACGGTCAGCGATATGGTGCGGGCGGTCCTCCGGATCGGGATACCGATGATGGAGGGGCTGTCGGAGGCCGAGGAAGTGATGGTTCGCGAGTACATTCAACTCTTTCGAAAGCTGCGCCAGGTGCGGACTCTAAAAGAGACCTGAGCCGAGCCGGCCCGGTCAAAAATGCTTGAGGGGGGGGAGGGTTCTTTGTATGTTCGGTCAACCTGAACCCAGATTGATTGAGTATGCTCGAAAAACAAAGAACCATAACGCGACCGACCACAATGACCGGTATCGGTCTGCACACAGGCTGTGAATGCACGATGACATTCAAGCCGGCCGAGCCAAACAGCGGCATTCTGTTTGTCCGCACTGACTTGCCTGCTCAGCCGTCTGTCCCGGCCGATATTGATCACGTTGTCGACATCGCTCGCGGAACTACTCTCCAGAAGGGCGAGGCGAAGGTCTACACTGTCGAACATGTCCTGGCCGCGTTCGCCGGGCTGCAGATAGACAATCTGATAGTCGAATTGGACAATCAGGAGCCGCCGGTCGGCGACGGCTCGGCGCGACCGTATGTCGATGCCCTGCTCGAGGCCGGCTTCCAGGAGCAGGATGAGGACAAGTACTACCTCGAAATCGACGCCCCCATGGCCTACTCGGAGCCGGATAGGTCGGTTGACCTGGTCGTAACGCCCTCGGATGAACTGCGCATAACGTTCATGATCGACTACAAGAATCCCGCGCTGGGCACCCAGTACACGAGCCTGGTCGACCTGGAGTCGGAGTTCGTTGAGGAGTTCGCTCCCGCACGAACCTTTTGTTTCCTCTCTGAGGTAGAGGCGCTCCGCGACGCCGACCTGATCAAGGGCGGCGGGTTGCACAATGCAGTTGTAATCTACGACAGCGACCAGGGCCAGGTGGAGGTCGACCGCATTCGCAAAGCTCTCGACCTCAAGGATGAGGCTTTTGTGGGTAAGACCGGGATCATCAACGACATACCCCTGCGCTTCTACAACGAACCGGTTCGCCACAAGGCATTGGACCTGTTGGGCGATCTGTTCCTGATCGGTGTGCCGTTCAAAGGCCATGTACTGGCGGCGCGGTCCGGCCACAAGGCCAACGTCGCCCTCGCCAGGAAAATGCGGTCGCTGTACAAGAAAAAGAAGCTGGCGTCGCGCTATGGGTCGGCTGGCGCCAAGTCGTTTCTGGATATCAACTCGATATTCAAGATTATGCCCCATCGTTACCCCTTCCTGCTAATCGATCGTATCCTCGATCTCGAGCCGGGCAAGCGGGTGGTGGCGATGAAGAATGTTACGATCAACGAGCCGTTTTTCCAGGGGCATTTTCCGGGGCACCCGATCATGCCGGGCGTCCTCGTACTCGAGGCTATGGCTCAGGCCGGAGGGGTTCTGTTGCTTCACGAGATCGAGCAGCCTGAGACCAAGGTCGTTTATTTCATGGCGATTGACAACGCCAGGTTCCGTCAGCCGGTTACTCCCGGCGATCAATTGCGTTTCGAGCTCGAAATGAAGGCCTTCCGCCGCAACACCTGCAAGATGTCGGGTGAGGCGTATGTCGACGGTAAGGCGGTGGCCAGTGCGGACTTCATGGCTATGGTGATGAATCGATGAGCGAGATCCATTCCAGTGCGATTGTGTCGGCCGGGGCTGAGTTGGCCGGTGATGTCGCGGTTGGTCCCTATTCGATCGTAGAAGACAATGTGATCGCTGGGCCGGGCTGCCGCATCGCCTCCAATGTTCTGATAGCCTCCGGAACACGTCTGGGCAGCGGCGTTAAGGTCCACCATGGGGCGGTCATTGGTACTATTCCCCAGGATCTGAAGTTCGGCGGTGAGGAGTCGACAGTCGAAATCGGTGATCACACCGTTGTGCGCGAGTATGCCACGATCAATCGCGGGACAGTCGATCGTGGCAAAACAGTCATCGGCAGCGATTGCATGCTCATGGCCTACTCACACGTGGCTCACGACTGTCTGATTGGCGATCACTGCATTCTGGCGAACTCAGTCAACCTGGCCGGTCACATCGAGATCGGCGACTGGGCTATCCTGGGAGGAGTGCTTCCGATACACCAGTTTGTCAAGATTGGCGCCCACGCCATGATCGGCGGGGGATTCCGTGTGCCGCTCGACATCTGTCCGTATGCCCTGGCCGGCGGTTATCCGCTCAGGATCGCCGGGCTGAATTTGGTCGGTCTGCGGCGACGAGGTTTCAGCCGGGACGCTATCCGGGCCTTGCAGAAGGCTTTCAAGCTGCTGTTCTTCAGTGGCCTGAACACTACTCAGGCAGTCGACCGGATCAATGATGAAATGGAAATCATCCCCGAAGTGAAGATGATCCTGGATTTCATTGAAGCTTCCGATCGGGGTCTGCAGAAATAGAGCGCTGTCGAGGGCTGTGACTTGCCGGCGACGGCGGAGCTGATTATCTTCGTCGACTACTGATGGCGACGCCCCGGGTCGCAGGATTTGGAGATCGGGTGAGCAAACTGAAGACAGGAGTAGTTGGAGTTGGAGCTCTCGGGCAGCATCACCTCAGATGGTACGGCCGCCTAGAACATTCGGAGCTGGTGGGCCTGTACGATACCGATTCCATCCGGGCCGCGCAATTAGCGGCCGAATATTCCATTGCCGATTGCGACTCCCTTCAATCACTTGCTGAACAGATCGACTGTGCCTCGGTCGTCGTCCCAACTTCCGACCATCATGCTGTCGCCAGCGTGCTTATCGAGCATGGTGTGCACTGCCTGATCGAGAAACCGGTTACGGCTACGTACGAGCAGGGTCTGGAACTGAAGCGGATGGCGATCGAGAAGGGCGTCAAGCTCACGGTTGGGCAGATCGAGCGCTTCAATCCGGCGGTGCAGGCGCTGGTTGATATGAATGTCCGGCCATCGTTCATAGAGGCCCATCGGCTGGCTGCTTTCAATCCGCGTGGTACCGATGTTGCGGTAATCCTCGACCTGATGATTCACGATATCGATTTGACCCTGATGCTTATCGATTCACCTATCGCCGATATCCAGGCGGCGGCGGTCGCGGTCATTTCCGACAAGCCGGACATCGCCAATGCTCGCCTGACCTTCGACAATGGCGCCGTCGCCAACCTTACGGCTTCGCGGATTTCTCTGGGAGCGATGCGTAAGCTGCGGATTTTCCAGAGATCGGGATACTATTCTCTGGACCTGGCCAAACGCCAAGCCGATTTCTATAGTCTGGCCGAACCCGATCAGCCTGCTGAAGGGATGCGCATACCCCTGGGCGACTCCGGCAAGGATGTCATATATCGAAAGTGTCCTGACACCGGGCAGGATATGCTGGGCGCCGAACTGGAGGCATTTCTGGAGGCAATAGTCGGGGATCGCGATACAGTGGTTCCCATGGACCAGGGTCTGGAGGCGCTTCGCGTGGCGCTTGAGGTTGAGCGGATCGGTCTCGAAGCAACCAGAAAGGTCATGGAGGCATCGACCTCTTAGATGGCGGCGCCTACCATCTTTCTCTCAGCGGGGGATCCATCCGGCGACAACGCCGCCCATCGCCTGCTGGCCGAACTGAGAAGGCGCTATGATGGACTTCAGTGTTTCGGCCTGGGTGGTCAGCATCTTCGGGCTCAGGGGCAGCAACAACTGGCCGATGGCGCCAGGCTGGCGGTGCTCGGTTTCTGGGAAGTGGCCCGGCAATACCGGTTCTTTCGCAGTCTCATGAATCTGTGCGTGGAGGAGATTAACCGACGCCGTCCCGACTGCATCGTCCTGGTGGACTACCCCGGCTTCAATCTTCGGTTAGCCGAGCGGGTGAGGGCGCTGGGGATTCCCATCATCTACTACATCTCGCCCCAGGTATGGGCCTGGGGGGGGCGGAGGATCGAACAGATCAAACGCCTGGTCGATTTCATGCTCCTGATTCTGCCGTTCGAAGCCGAGCTTTATGACCGGGCCGGAGTACCCAACGAATTCGTAGGGCACTACCTGATCGAGGATATCCCCGACGATCTCATTGCTTCGGAGCCGCCGGCGGATGGCTGCCTGGCGCTTCTGCCGGGGTCGCGACCGCAGGAAATACAGCGCCATCTAAGGCCGATGCTGTCTGCTGCGGCTTCGTTTTGTCGCCGCCGCAATGCCTCGGCCGTAATCGCAGCAGTACGGGGCGTCCATGACTATGAATCCGAACTTGCGGCCGCCGACTGCGACAGGATCAGTGTGCTCTACGGCAATGCCCGCAGGGTCATCAGCGAGGCTCGGCTGGTCCTGACTTCTTCCGGTACTGCTACCCTGGAGGCAGCGCTTATCGCCCGGCCGATAGTCGTCATCTACAAGACCGGCTGGATCACGTATCAGATCGCACGTCGACTGGTTCGCCTGGACAAGATCGCTCTGGCCAATTTGGTGCTTGATGACAAGGTCGTTCCGGAATTGATTCAGTCAAAGGCGAATTCTCGCGCGATGTTGAGAGCGCTGGAGCAATATGCAGCGGACCCTGACTACTTCGACCGCGTCGTCGCCCGTCTGCGCCAGACCGCCGCTGCCCTGGGCGGCGCGGGGGCTTCGGCGCGGGCGGCTGAACGGATTGCCCGATTCATTGACGGATGACTATGGATATCGCCGCAGTTCTGTACAGATTCATCACCGGGCTTGCGGGGATACTCCTGAGTCCCTGGGCTCGTCTTCAGTCGGCGTTGGGCAACCGTCGCTGGACTGACGGGTGGGGTCTTGGTGACGCCGTGGGCGATGTTGATGTCTGGATGCATGCAGCTTCAGTCGGTGAGGTTCGGGTCATCGCGAATCTAATCGACTACCTGCGCGATCACCGCCGGGGTATCCGAATCCATGTCACTACCATGACATCCACCGGCCAGGTCACTGCTCGCGACCTGTTCGAGGGTCTGGCATCAGTCAGTTACCTACCACTGGACACCAGGGCCGCCGTGGGCCGGTGGCTCCAGCGAATCAGTCCGGCAATCGTAGTCATTGCTGAAACCGAGATATGGCCAAATCTGGTCAGGGCGCTTCAGGGGCGCGGTACTCCCATCGTGATGGTCAACGCCCGCATGACCATCAGGGCTTTGGAGCGCTATCGAAAGGTGTCTGGGTTCATCGGGGGATTACTGCAAGGATATGATCGATTCTTCTATAAGAGTCGCGAGGACGCATCGCGCTACGAGTCGCTGGGAGCCCCCGCAACCCGCGGCGTCGTGGCCGGCGATATGAAATTTGACGCCCCCCTCCCCGATCGCTCCGCGGAGCGAATCGCGGAACTTCGTCGCAGGCTGGGTCTCTCCGGTAGCGACTTCCTGTTGGTGGCGGGCTCTACGCGCGAGGGCGAAGAGAACCTCCTGCTCGACACGTACAGATCCCTTAGTCGAACGTATCCACATCTTCGCCTTTTACTGGCGCCGCGCCACGTGGAGCGGTCCGACGATATTCGTCGCCTGGCCGGTGAAAAGGAGCTTCCGCTGGCGACTTATCCGGAGACATGCAAAGCGATCGTACTGGTGGACCGGGTGGGCTTGCTGAATGATCTGTACCTGGCGGCCGACCTTGCCTTTGTCGGCGGCACGCTGGTTGATATAGGCGGGCACAATCTTCTCGAGCCGGTCTGGGCGGGAACACCGGTCTTGTATGGCCCCTCGGTTCGAAATGTGGCCGAGGCGGCCGAATACATCGAATCTCACGACTACGGAGTCAGGGTGAGAGACAGCGATCATCTCGCCGACGTGCTGGCATCGGTGATCTCGGGCGAGAAACGATTTCGAGTCAAGACCGGCCATGATCTCGCCGATTCCGCAACCGCTCAGGCCGGGCGATATATCCTTGCGAGGCTGGAGAATGCTTGAGCGGCTCTTCAAGAGAGTGCTCCGACGAGAGAGACTGTCGATCTGGATGATTCCGGCGGCGTTCTTGTGGATTTTGTCACTTTTCTATCGCCTTGGCTATTATCTCAGCCGCATCCGTAAACCTGACAGAATCTCGCTGTCCGTGCCGGTGATCAGCGTCGGTAACGTCACCGTCGGTGGAACCGGCAAAACGCCTGTGGTGGCTCTGGTCGCCGCCGAGCTCATGCGTCACGGTCTGCGAGTTGGGATTGTCTCCTCCGGCTGGGGTCGCTCCAATCGCGACGCGTGCTTCGTCGAGAGCGGCCGTGCCGTTCAGGCGATGGGCATGGATGACACCGGCGATGAGGTGATGCTGCTGGCTCGCATGCTGCCCGAAGCTGTCTTTGCGGTCCATCGAATGAAGTGCGAAGCCGCCCGGCGGCTGGGTGATCACGGTAATGTCGACGTGGTGGTGGTTGATGATGGTTTCCAGCATCGGCGCCTGGAGCGCGACATCGATCTGGTGACCTTCGATACGACGACACCGCGGCGGATGCTCCGATGGTTTCCGGCTGGGCTGCTGCGCGAGCCGTTGTCGGCCCTCGGGCGAGCCGATATCATCGTGGCCACGAGAACGAATCTCGCCGGCGACTGGGACAGTACAAGAACACGCCTGCGGTCTCTGGCTCCGCAAGCCGATCTGTATGCAGCTCAGTTCATCCCGACCGGGTTGATCGATGATGAAGGAATTCGGCAACTCGAGCATCTTGAGGACAAGTCGGTGTACCTTTTCGCCGGCGTCGGGAATTTCGAGCCGTTGCGCAAACAGGTCGACGCCCTGTGCGGCCGTCTCGACTTCGCCCTTGAGCTGTCGGACCACCAGCAGTATGACATCCCGTTACTTGAGCGCATCAAACAAGGAGCCGACCGGCGCTGTTCCGATGTTGTTGTCACCACCGGTAAGGATTGGGTCAAGTTGCCCGACTTTGCTTTCGGCAGGGAAATCTACTATCTTGAACAAGCCGTTGATCTGGAGCCCGGAGAAGAGCACTTGATTCAATGCCTTTTGAAGCGTCTCGGATTGAAAGAGCTGGATACCTGATGGAGCGACGATTTGATATTCTGGTTATCGGGAGCGGTATCGCCGGGCTGTTCTATGCCCTGAGGGTCAGCGACCGGAACCCCAGGGCCAGGATTGCTATCGTGACAAAGAAGGGGGAGAGCGATACCAGCACCAACCGTGCCCAGGGCGGTATAGCGGCGGTAGTGAAGGGAAGCGACTCTTTCGAGGCGCACATCGATGACACCCTCAGGGCGGGCGCCGGGCTGTGTCACAGGGATGTGGTCGAGACCGTTGTGAAGTCGGCCCCCGCGATAATCGAAGAGTTAATGAATTACGGCGTCAGGTTCTCACGAGATGACGGCGACCTATCGGTGGGACGTGAGGGAGGGCACTCGGACAGTCGTGTTGTGCACGCCAAGGATATGACCGGTCGCGAGGTGGAGCGGGCCCTGCTGAGAGCCTGCCACCGTCGAAGCACAATCAGCTTCTTCTCCAATCACATGGCGCTGGACCTGATCATCGGGTCTGGCTCCGGGCGACGCTATTGCGCCGGCGCGTTCGTTTTTTCGGAGCAGGATCGCACTTTCGAGTACTTCTATGCGCCGGTGACTCTCCTGGCGACAGGCGGCCTCGGACAGGTTTACTATCATACTACAAACCCCAAGATCGCCACCGGCGACGGTATCGCCGCGGCATTCAGGGCCGGCGTGGCGGTGGGCAATCTGGAGTTCATCCAGTTCCATCCGACTGCTCTATATAGTCCCGGTCGCTGGCCATTTCTGATCTCCGAAGCGGTTCGAGGCGAGGGCGGACGGCTTGTCTCGGTCGATGGTCGGCCGATAATGAAAGACGAACATCCGCTGGGAGACCTGGCTCCTCGAGATGTTGTGGCTCGGGCTATTGATAAGGAGCTGAAGAATAGTGGAGAGGATTACGTACTCCTCGACATCAGCCATCGTGACCCCGAGTTTGTGAAACGGCGCTTTCCGAATATCTACAAGCAGTGCCTCAAGAGGGGGTTTGACATAACGAAGCGTGCCATCCCGGTAGTTCCTTCGGCGCATTACTCCTGCGGCGGCGTCGTGTGCAATGTCAGGGGTGAGACCTCGCTGGACGGCCTCTACGTCGCGGGCGAAGTGGCCATGTCGGGTATGCACGGCGCCAACCGCCTTGCCTCGAATTCACTTCTGGAAGCAGTTGTCATGGCCAGGCTGGCGGCCGATGGGTCGGCAGCCTACCTGGACGGATGTCGGTTACCCGACACCGTTCCGATGGAGAATCCGCAGCATTCCTCGCTTACGTATCCCCGTCAGAAGATTCTCATCGCTCACGACCGTCGCGAGCTCAATCACCTGATGTCGGACTTCGTGGGCATCGTGCGTCGTACCGATCACCTGGAGCTGGCCCTGGAAAAGGTTCGCCAGATCAACGAGGCGATCGAGGAGTACTACCTGGCCACTCCCGCCACCTACGGAATCGTCGAGCTCCGCAATATCGCCCTCCTGGCGCAGCTCATAATCAGGTCGGCGCTGTCGCGCAAGGAATCGCGAGGATTGCATTACATGGAGGACTATCCGCAGATGTCCGAAGAAGCCGCCCACGATACCATCATTGAAGGACAGGGAGCCTATGCCTCAGACCATTGATGCCGGCATGGAAATGATTCTCATTGTGGACTTCGGTTCGCAGTACACCCAGTTGATTGCGCGACGCATTCGAGAGCAGCGGGTCTACTGCGAGATAGTCCCCTGTACCGCTGATCTGTCTGATTTCTCATCTCGGAATGTGCGCGGGTACATCCTATCAGGGGGGCCGGCGTCGCTGGCGGATCCGACCAGCCCGCGCCTCAACGGCAGTTTCTTCGATGCACCGCAGCCGATTCTGGGCATCTGCTACGGCATGCAGCTTATGGCCGAACACTATGGCGGACGTCTGGAACCCTCGGCTTCGCGCGAATATGGCCGCGCCCGGTGGCGGGTTGCCGGCGAAAATCCGTTGACCAAGGGGTTGCCGGGGGCCAGCCAGGTATGGATGTCGCACGGCGACTCGATCACCAGGCTGCCGGATGACTTCAGGGTCATCGGGTCCACCGACGAACTCGAATACGCAGCCATCGCCGACCAGACCGACTCGCGCTTTGGGCTGCAGTTTCACCCGGAAGTCCATCATACCGAGGCGGGCATCGCGCTTCTCCGGAACTTTCTGTTCGATATCTGCGGTTGTCGAGGCGACTGGTCCACCGAGCAATTCGCCGAGGCGGCCGCGGAGAAAGTCCGCCGCGAGGTCGGTGACAACAAGGTGCTGCTGGCCTGCTCGGGCGGAGTCGACAGCACCGTCGCGGCCGTATTGCTTTCCAGGGTGCTGGGTGACCGGCTCCATGCCATCTTTGTCGACAACGGCCTGCTGCGGCAGAACGAATTTGAAGAAGTCACAGCCATGCTGACCCAGCTCGGCATCAACCTGCACACCGTCGATGCTTCGGACTTGTTCCTCGATCGGCTGGCCGGAGTCACCGACCCCGAGGAGAAACGTAAGATCATCGGTCCTGCCTTTATCGATGTCTTCGAGGCCGAGGCCGAGAAGATCGGCCATGTCGACTACCTTGCGCAGGGGACGCTCTACCCCGATGTAATCGAGTCGGTATCGTTCAAGGGACCGTCGGTAACCATTAAGTCACACCACAATGTGGGTGGCCTTAAGGACCGTATGAAGCTCAGGTTGATCGAACCGCTGCGGGAGTTGTTCAAGGACGAGGTCCGTCAGCTGGGCCGAGTCCTCGGTGTCCCCGAGCACTTCCTCCGGCGGCACCCTTTTCCGGGGCCCGGCCTGGCTGTTCGCATTCTGGGCGAGATCACGCGCGAGCGACTGGAGCTCCTGCGCCAGGTCGATTCCATCTACATTGAGGAGCTGTTGAAGGCCGATATCTACGATGACATCTGGCAGGCTTTCGCCGTCCTCCTGCCGGTCAAGGCGGTGGGCGTGATGGGCGATGAACGCACCTATGAGAGTGTCGTTGCTCTGCGAGCCGTGACCTCGGTCGATGCCATGACCGCCGACTGGGCGCGCATCGACTACGACATCCTGGCCCACATAGCTAACCGGATAATTCGTCAGGTAAAGGGCGTCAATCGCGTAACCTATGATGTTTCGTCGAAGCCCCCGGCTACTATCGAGTGGGAATGAGGCTCCATGAGTTGTATCTGGCCGATAGTCGTCATGACGGCGGCGCTGGAGTGCCTGCGCCATTCAGGGACTCAGCGTGTGGTCTAAGATGGTGACAGGACTCCTGGTCATCGCCGGCGCCCTGGTAGTGTTCTTCGCCGGTCTGCTGTGGTTCATGCAGGACCGGATGATCTTCTATCCCACCGGCGAACTGGACAGCAACCCCGCCGATGTCGGATTCGAGCGCTATCGTGATATCATGATCGCGACACCCTCCGGTGAGAAGATTCACGCCTGGTACATAGAGCCGACCGAAGCGGGCTCCGACAGGGCTGTCTTGTTCTGTCACGGCAATGGTGGAAACATCTCGCATCGCCTCAGGACAGCACAGTTTCTGGCCCGGTTGGGGGCTCCAATTCTGATGTTCGACTATCGCGGCTATGGCCACTCCGACGGGAAGCCCAGCGAGGAAAACTGCTATGAGGATGCCAGGGTCGCCTATGACTGGTTGGTCAGCCAACAGCAGTTTTCGCCCGACCGGATTGTTGCTTTCGGACGGTCGCTCGGTGGAGCTGTAGCGGTGAATCTGGCTGCTCAGGTTGAGTGCGGCGGGCTCATTGTCGAATCGGCGCTCACCAGTACCGCCGAGATGGGACGGCGCATGTTCTTCGGTCTTCCGATCGGGTTCCTGGTCAGGCACAAGTTCGATGCTCTCGCCACGATCGGTGACGTGTCCTGCCCGGTGCTGATCACGCACTCGCCGGAGGATGACATTGTTCCCTATGAGATGGGTCGTAGACTGTTCGACGCTGCACTGGAGCCGAAGCGGTTTGTGCGACTGCGCGGAACGCACAACGACCGGGCATACTTCGACGACCCCGAGTATGTTGATGCCGTCAAGGAAATGCTGGCAGGATGACGTGCGGAACCCGGCCTGTGTGGGGACTGCTCCTGAAATCAATTGACAACGCCATGCGGCAGACCTATTTTGGCCGCCTGAAACCGCGATAACACAGGTTTTGCCCTACTATGTTTGACGCCAGTAAGATGCAGGAATACACGGCTCCCGTCAGGGGAAACCTCAAGGAGTTCGACCGAAAACTGGGCGACTATCTGCGTGGGGACTCGCCGCTGATAAGTTCCATCGCCCGCCATCTGCTGAAGTCGCGGGGCAAGCGGATTCGCCCGGCTTTCCTGTTCCTGGCCTCCGGCGCCGGAAATGCTCTCAACAACCACTCGGTCGATGCTTCCCTGGCCATCGAACTGATCCACACGGCAACACTGCTGCACGATGACGTGGTTGATGAGTCGGATCTGCGGAGAGGACAGCAAACGGTTAATGCCCAGTGGACCAATCTCATCTCGGTCCTGATGGGAGACTACCTGTTCGCCAAGGCCTTTCGGATTATGGTGAGCGCTGGTTCGCTGGAATTGATGGAGGCCGTATCGCACGCCACCGAACGCGTATCGGTCGGCGAATTGCGACAAATTGAAGAGACCGGAAACCTGGAGCTATCCGAGGAGGAATACCTGTCAATCATCTCCGATAAGACCGCGTCGCTTTTCACGGTTTCGTGTGAAACCGGTCCGATTCTCGCCCACCGCTCCGCCGATGAGCGTCGCCGATTCGCCAACTTGGGGGAGATGGTCGGAACAGCCTTCCAGATAGCCGACGACCTGCTGGATTATGTCGGTGACCCGGAGGTAACCGGGAAACAGCCAGGCAACGACGTTCTCACGGGTAAGATGACGCTGCCCCTGATCTACTCTCTCAAGCGGGCCGGCGCCAGTGGACAGAACGAGATTAGCAGCTTGCTCAAGAGCCGGGAGAAGGACAACCACGTCTTCGAGAAGGTCTATTCATTCGTGGCTGAGAACGGCGGTATCGACTATGCCTACGATAAGGCAGCCAGCCTGGCTCATGAGGGGCTCGATTCGGTCGGTCGCCTGCCCCAATCAAAGTACCTGGAAAGCCTTACCAATCTCGTCGAATTCACGACCAAGCGCGCATCCTGACTGTCTGCTTTGCCGCTTCCACCCGCCAAATTCGCAAGGATCAGAGATTCCCTCTGGTCGGTGGAGGCAGGATGAGTAGGCTTTGTCGTCAAACATCTGACCGCTGTTAGGGTATAAACTCACGATGTCGGGACTACAGGATATATCGCTCGAATTTCTCTCGACGCATCTGTGGTTGGTGGCTCTGTCGGCGATGGGGTTATTCGCCCTGACGTGGCTGCTATATCGCCGCACTAATCCACCGGCGCCCTGGTATGCCCGCAGCGGACTGGCAGTCCTCCGTGTCACCGCCATTGCGGCCGTCATGCTGATCCTCGCACAGCCGGTAATCAGCTACGTTCGAACCGATGAGCGAAAGCCCCGCCTGAATGTGCTGCTGGATCGCTCTCAGAGCATGGGCAGGGTCGAGCACGGCAAGAACCGTCGTGCAAGAGTGGACTCTTTGCTTTCGTCACCGGTCTGGGAAGCTGTTCAGTCTCGGGCTGAAGTCGCTCGCTGGTACTTTGCAGGCCGAGCGTCGAAGGAGCCGGCGAACGTCGACTCGACCCGGACCGCCCTCGGCGAAGTGCTGTACGAAGTGCGTCAGGAACAGATGGAGCATCCCGCTGATGCCTGGCTGCTGCTGACAGACGGCCGATCCAACAGTGGTCGCAAGCCCGGCCTTGTTGCAGCCGCATTTGACCGGCCGGTGTATGCCGTCGACATGTCTATGCCCGGCAGTCAGTTCGACGTCGGGCTGGCCGAGGTCGACTTCAACCCGGTGGTTTTCGCGGGCCAGCCGACAGAGGTGAAGGTTCGATTGGCCTTCACTGAAAGCGAGGGTAAGAGCATCTCGATCCAGTTGCTCCAGGATGGTCAGATGCTCGATCGCCGGACTCTGACCACCGACGTCAGTACCGGTATGGCTGACGTAACATTGCGATACACTCCGGCCGCGCCCGGTCAGGCCCTGATGGAGGTGCGGATCCCGTCGCTCGAAGGCGAAGAGTCCACGACCAACAACCAGCGCAGCTTCGCAGTCAAGGTCCTGAAGAGCCGCCTCAGTGTCCTTCTGGTATCACGGCGGCCGGACTACGAAGTCGGTTTTCTCAAGCGCTTCATGGATCAGACCGATCGCTACAAAGTCGAACTAGCGGTCACCGGAGACATGGCCGGTAATCTGGCCGGAGCCTTTCCCGATCGCAGTACCGAACTGAACCGATACGATCTGGTTGTGCTGCATGATCCCGATCCCCGACGACTGGAGCCACACGCCGAGATGATCCGATCCTACCTTCGCGAGCGCGGTGGCGCTGTCTGGCTGATGATAGGCGAAACCTATGCGTCACAGCCTCCCGCCGAGTGGCTGGCCGGGCTTCTTCCGGTCATGCGTTCCCGGCCGGTCGGTCTTCAGAGGGGCGAATACCAGGCCGTTCCGGCTGAAGGCCAGCTTTTCCATCCGGTGCTGCGTCTGGCCGATGACCAATCCCAGATCCGCGCCATCTGGTCCGAGTTGCCGCCGTTCTACTCCGTTTTGCCGTGCGATGTAACCGCCCCCGATGCAACAGTTCTGGCCTGGCTGACAGCCCGTGCCGGTAGTGCACCGCGGCTCCCCGCCTTGGCCTTCCGCCGCCACGGCGCCGGCAAGATCCTGGTCAACACTGCGCTGCCCCTGTGGACGTGGGGTTTTGTCAAGCTGGGGATGGGCGAAGATGAAACCCACTATCGGCGTTTTCTCGAAGGCACCCTCAGTTGGCTGACCGTCTCCGATGATTTCGACCCGTTGCGGGTAGCCCCTTCGCGCGAGATCTTCACGCGGGGGGAGACTGTCCGCTTCGACGCACACGCCTACGATTTGGGGTATCGCCCCCTCTCCGGCGTTTCTGGTGAGGTGAGGGTGAAATCCGAAGATGGCCCGACCAACGAAGCTGACCTGCTGGCGGCAGGGGAAGGGCACTACGCGGCGGAATTCGAGGGGCTTCCGTCTGGTTCCTATGAGTGGCGGGCGGAGTTAAGCAAGGATGGCCAGCAATTGAAGGTCGAGGAAGGTCGCCTGCTGATTGAGTCGTTCTCGCTCGAGGAGTACGATCAACGGGGCGACCCGGCGGAACTGAAGGCGGTGGCTTCCGTCTCAGGGGGACGGTATTATCGATTCGATGATTTCGACCGGGCCGTCACGGATCTTAACCTTGAGGTCGTCACGGTTAGTATCGAGGGAGACTACTCACTGTGGGGGAAGTCGTGGCTTCTGATCATGATCATCCTGGCGCTGGGGATCGAGTGGCTCTGGCGCAAGATTGTGCAGTTGATTTAACTGAGTCCGGGGGCGGTCAGTCGGCGGGGTCAATGAACTGCTTTTCGGCTGCCGCCAAATCAACTTTGGCGCCAAGGGACATCTTCTGGCAGGAAAGCGAATCCACGGCGCGGAGGATCCGCTCGGCGCAGATCATGATCTGATTCAAGTAGTCACGTTGACTCTCGGTGAGCTGGTCGCTGTCCCCCAGCAGGAACTCGCAATACCCGATAATCCCGGTCAAGGGATTGTTGATCTCATGATTGAGCGTCAGACAGCGTGCAATATAAGGCCTGAACTGACGGAAGATCTTCAACTCTTCCTGCTCGTTTCTGTTCATGCAGTCTTCCCGTGACGCAGTGACCACTCGTTTTCCGTTCCCCTCTCTAGCCGGGCCCTGGGCCGGCCATCGACCGGGCCGCTATGGTTTGATTATCGGTCGGATGGCTCAATTGGATGATCGATCAAATTCACATTCCGGGCGATTGTCGTGGTCAGGTCAGTAAATTGTTGCTACCGCCGCTACCACCAGTATATTGCGCCCGCCAAGACCGAAAGGAGAGCAGAGTATGAGAATAGCGGTAATTGGCGCAGGTTTGATGGGACGGGCCGCGGTATTCGACCTGGCTCAGAACGATAAGATCGAGCAGATTGGCGTTTTCGACATAGACCCCGAATTGGCTGGTCAGGTGGCCAACAAGTATGGCTATGGCAAGGCCGTCGCCGCGTCCCTGGATGCGTCCGACGAGGGAGCCGCGGCCCAAGCCCTGAAAGGGTATGACGCCGCGATGTCGTGTGTCTGGTATGGTTTCAATACGCGGCTGACCCGGGCTGCCATAGAAGCCCGTTGTCACCTGGTCGATCTCGGGGGGAACAATGATACTGTCCGGGCCCAGCTCGATATGGATGCT
Source organism: uncultured Ignavibacteriales bacterium (assembly GCA_964526835.1). Lineage (GTDB taxonomy): Bacteria > Zixibacteria > MSB-5A5 > GN15 > FEB-12 > DAOSXA01. The sequence continues at coordinate 6,841 of CAZGMK010000042.1, read as the reverse complement.
CAGGCAGAGGCCTCGGATGTGATCGTTATTCCCGATTGTGGTTTGGCCCCCGGGATGGTAGCGGTGCTGGCCGCTGATGGCGTAGCCCGGCTGGATCGGGCCGATTCGATCAGGATTCGCGTCGGCGGGTTGCCCCAGGCGCCGCGACCTCCGTTGAACTACCAGTTGGTTTTCTCGGCTGAGGGTCTGATTAACGAATACTGGGAGCCCTGCCTGATTCTGGAAGACGGAAAGAAGAAGACAATCAACCCGATGACGGGCCTGGAACTGCTCGAATTTGACGGAATCGGAAAGCTTGAGGCCTTCTACACTTCGGGCGGCACCTCGACCCTACCAGATACCTACGAGGGCAAAATCGACTTTCTGGATTATAAGACAATCCGATACCCCGGCCACTGTCAGCTCTTCCGCCCGATGCTCGAACTCGGGCTTGCCTCTCGTCAGCCGCTCCAGGTTGGCGAGCAGAAAGTGGAGCCGCGAGCGGTTTTCAAGGCAGTTCTGGAGCGAAGCCTTTCCCACGATGACCTGGATATGGTGCTCGTGCGGCTCGTGGTTGAAGGACAGAAGGACAATGCGGACAAGACCATAATCTATGAAGTAGTCGACCGTCAGCAGAGCCGTGAAGGTCTGACGGCTATGATGAGGATGACTGCTTTTCCGGCCTCTATCGTGGCGCAAATGGCCGCCTCCGGCGAGATCAGCGCACGCGGAGTAAAGCCTCAGGAGCTGGTTGTGAATCCGACTTCCTTCATCGCTAAGCTCAAGAAGCGGTCGATTAGCCTGCTGATCAAGGAGTAGCCGCAAGGCTCAGAACAAGACCGTCGGCCAGGTGACGTTGACTGTCGCCGTCCGTCCGGGGCTCACCGCGATATCCATCGTGGCTGTATCGCCTGAAGGCAGGAAGATCAAACGCAGCCGGTGACTTCCGATCGGTACCGAAGAGAAGCTGAAGGAGCCATCGGTCGAGGGTGCGGATGAGGCTGTAGTATAGCCTCCAGAGCCGTCCGGGTAAACCAACTGAACCAGCAGCGAGTCACGCCAGACGGGGCCGGGAGCCCGACCGGCGGCATCGCACAGCGTGCCCCGAACCAGGTTGCCGGTCAGGGCGGCCAGCGACGGTGCGATGATTTGCTCCAGCAGCTGGCCGGAGCCCACCGAGCGCAGGACGGTGTCGGCGAAGACATAGTCGGTCCCCCAGCCATCACGCTTGAAATCATCAATGTTTCGCCCCCGGTTCATGTACGGGCCATCCCATGTGGCCAGGCCGGGATTGCTTACCAGGTCACCCAGGATCAGAGGGAGCCCGCCGACATCGCCCACATAGCCGAAATCTGTACGGACTCCATCGGAGTACAATTCTGGATTCCCGGCTATAGCCTGTGCCAGGGCGAGCATCTCACGTCTGGTATGCTCCACTCGTGCGGTCTCGATTGAATCACCCATCTTGCGCATCGCAACAGTGGCAAGGATGGCGACAATGACGACAACAATCACTAGCTCGATCAGCGTGAAACCACATGTGCGTTTGAGTTGCTGCATTATCCGCCCTCAGAACGCCGCCGGTAACCGCAGCTCGATGTATGCTGATGCTCCGGGTGAAACGTCGATGTATCGCGTCACAGACTCGCCGCCGGGTGTGAATACGATGCTCAGTTGGTGGCAACCGACAGGCACTGAAGCGAATTCGAAGTAGCCGTCCCCGCTTACAGTTGCGGTATGCGCGGTCTGTGTTCCGCCGTCCGGGTGATATAGAGTTACTGTCAGAGAATCGCTGAAGTTACTGCCGGGCCCTCGACCCAGAGAGTCGACAATCACGCCGTGCACTCGGTTCGAGGTTAATGACGCTGTCGATGGCGCCAGCCTGCGCACGATAATCTGCCCCGATCCGGTGGATACGATCTCAGCGCCGTTCAGCGTCAGGGACTGATTCCAGGCATCACGCAGGCATTGCTGATAATCGCCGCCACGCCTGGGATGCACGTATGGCCCTTTCCAGGTCGCCAGACCGGGGTTGGTTACCAGAACCTGCAGATCGGGTGGCAGGGCGCCAATGTCTCCAACGTAGCCGTAATCGTTTCGTATGCCGTTCGCCATCAGTTCCGGGTTGCCGACAATGGCGAACTCAAGTGCCTGCATGGTCTCTTTCGTCTGCTCTACCCGTGCCGACTGCGTCACGATGACCGCTCCTCTCATGGCTACCGCCGCCAGAATCGCGGCAATAATCGTAACCAGCACGACCTCGGCCAGAGTGAAGCCGCGATTGTCGTGGAGGGCTTTCGCCACTGCTAGAGCCGATGCCTGAGCTACTGGTCGTGTTCGCATCGCATTACCCGCTGATATCTCCGGCTCGACCCCAGGCCGGCCGGGAAACACCTTCGCTTACATGGCTTCGTCTGGGCTTGTCTTCTATGATCGTAATGCGCGTACTAGTGGTGCAGGGGACCTCGCAGAGCGACGCGTACGCATTGCCCGACGGGTAAGTGTAACCGCCGTCTGCACTTGTCACAGCGCTGAACAAGTCGGAGGCGAATTTGAATCGACAGGTCTCACGATGTCCGGGCAAGATGTTCAAATAACGGGTCAGGGTATCGGTGGTCGGCTCGAATATCAGCAGCATTCGGTGATTACCAGCCGGTACAGAGTCTATGACGGCCATGCCGGTGGGATCGGGATTGGCCGCGCACGTGCGCATTCCACCTGAACCGTCAGGGTGCGTCAGGATGAGAGTGACGGAATCCCTGAGAGCGGCGCCCGGGGGATTCCCGCCCTGGTCGGTGACGATTGCACGGACGCTGTTGTACAGATAATCATCCACCGTGCCGGGGATCTCGAGTGTAATGCTGTTGCCGCTCCCTGTCGAGGTGATTGTAAGTGCGCCGGAATAGGCATAGGGCTGCCCCCACTCATCGATCTTGTGACCAAGCGTGTCCTGGATGAAGCCGGAGGACACATATGGCCCGTCCCATGTGCTGAATCCGCCTGGATTGCGATAGAGGGCGTCAAGGTCGGGCGGAAAGGCGCCGACATCGCCGACGTAGCCGAAGTCGCTGCGCCTGCCACTGGTGGCGAGGTTCGGGTTGCCGGCGATGGCGTGGGCCAGCACCTTCATTTCCCGCTTCGCCTTTGCGATGCGGGCATCCTGGATGGCCGGGGTCATGGACTGCATGGCGATTGCCGCCAGAACCGCCAGGATCACAATTAAGACAGTCAACTCGATCAGCCCGAAGCCATCCTGCTTGTGTAAGTGTCTCACGGGCACCCTCCAGTCACGAAATCGACCACGGAACCGTCAGAGAACTCGGCCTGAAAGCTCACTGATCCCATGTCTACCTTGTGGCCGCAGGCGCCGGTGCGATCCTGGCAGAACAGTGACACGGTGACCGTAACCGTATCGCCCGCTGCGATGGTTCGGGAAGGCGTAAAGCTGATCGCGTCGCCGCTGCCGGAGCGCGGGTTCTGGTTGTTGAAGACCTGGGTGGAGCCCCACCTGATGCGCTTGTAGTAGCTGAGCGGGGCAGACCAGTCAAGAGCGAGACTGTCTATCGTGACCGCCGAGTCGTTGGCGCTGTAAATGTCAAAGCGAATTCCATCGCATTCGGTCCCGTACGCCTCGGCGGACCCGCCGACATATTGGAGGCCGCCGCTCGCCTCCCCACCCGCGCCGCCGCCCCAGAAACCCTGGTGATATCGCCAGTTCGCGATATAGCCCTGGCCAGGATCGACCGTGGCGTATCGCCTGAGGGTGTCGGCCTCGGGTACATGGATCAGCAGCATCGGATGACGCCCGATCGGGATTGAGTCTATCTCGACAAGGCCATCGGCCTTCGGGTGGACCGAGCGGCTGACAATCCCTCCTGTGCCGTTCGGGCAGGTCAGGACCAGTCGCACCGAGTCTTTCCAGGCGGCTCCGGGCGGGGTCCCGTCACGATCGAGAACGGTAATTCGGACGGGATTGTGAAGCAGCTTGTCGGAGCTGGCCGCGATGCGTCGTGTGATCGTCTGGTCGCCGCCGGTGGAGGCTAGGTCCACTCCGCTGTAGCTGTAAGGTTGCCCCCACTCGTCAGTCTTGAAGTCGACTGCAGAGGCTCCCGAGGCGCGATAGTACTCGTCGTCAATGTAGGGCCCGTTCCAGGTTGGCAGGCCCGGGTTACGCGCCAGGGCGTCCAGATTCGGCGGCAGGGCGCCGATGTCTCCGACATAGCCGAAATCGGTTCTGGCGCCGGCGCTGGTCAACTCCGGGTCCCCGGCGATGGCGTAGGCTATCCTCTCCATCTCATGGCGCGTGCGCTCGTATCTGGCAGTCTGATTGACCCCGCGCAGCGATCTCATGGCCACGGCGGCGATTATCGCCACTATGATCATGACCGCCAGCAACTCGACCAGGGAGTAGCCCTGTATTCCATGTAAACGCCTTGCCAACATGTGATTTGGCTGCATTGGCCTACATCTGTTGTCGGCGTGACGGCGATGATCTTTTAGGTGACGGGCAGCGCTCAGATCAGGTCGTCGTCGTCGAATTCGGACGCTGGGATGCCGACCACTAGATCGTCATCGACCAGACACTGGCAGGAAAGGCGGGAATTGTCCTGACGGCCTTCCGCCTCGTGGAGCATGTCAAGTTCCTGTTCGCTAGGGGGATTGAGCGTATCGTAGCCCTTCTCGATATGTACATGGCAAGTGGCGCATGCGCAATTGCCGCCGCAGTTGTGGTTAATACGGATGCTGTTGTCCAGGGCTATGTCCAGCAAGATCGTCCCCGGCCTGGCCTGGACGGTAATGTTCGCCGGTAGAAACCTAACCTTTGGCATATTGCGGTAGTCTCGGAGTCCTGGTAGTTCGCCTTAACCAAACAACATATCGGTGCGCCATGAGTCGATATAGTAAAAAAAGGTGTACAATACCACTTTTTTGGTGGACTGAATGAATCTCTGTTAGTATAATAGCCGGGCGATAAGACGAACAGGATTTATTTGTGATACTTGAGCTGAAACGAGCGACAACGGTTGAATTCAGAGGGGTCTGTGGATTATGAGATTGTCTCGAAAATCAGATTACGCCCTGCGGGCGGTACGCCACCTGGCGGGAGTCGGCAAAGACAGGCTTGGTTCCATCAACTCGATTTCCGAGGCTGAATCGGTCCCCCGAGAATTCCTGGCGAAGATACTGAAGGACCTGACGCGAGCCGGTATCCTCGTCTCTTATCAGGGTGTTAAGGGCGGCTATGCCCTGGCGCGCGAGCCCAGGGAGATCACTTTTCTGGATGTAATCGAGGCCATAGACGGGCCGATTCATCTGAATCTGTGTACGGAGCCTGATGGTTGCAGGTGCGAGAACTACAAGGACTGTGACCTGCGTGGATTCTGGGAGAGCCAGGAGAAGGTCTTCAAAAAGGCCCTCGGCAAACAGCATTTCGGCCGCTTCAGACGCGGCCGCCGCTAGCCGTTATTGCCGGCTTCAAAACTGCGACTGAATCGCTTCCTCTGGAGGCCTGAGGGGGCGCTCTTGTCTTGCGCGTTTCCTTATACGAGAGGGGTTGTGCATTCGGTCCGGCCGGTGTTATATTTGTACAGCGATCCGGATTAGCAGCCGGGCGCGGCCGCGCGGACTCAGGCAGCCGGGACACCGACCGCCACCCACGGCGTACAAGGCTTGAGTAACAGTTTTCGCTGGAGGCGAGCTTATGTTTGAGCGCTTTAACGATAAACAGCACAAGGTCAAGGTCGGCCTGGCTGAAATGCTCAAGGGCGGTGTCATAATGGACGTCACTTCCGCTGAGCAGGCCAGGATCGCCGAGCAGTCCGGCGCCGCAGCGGTTATGGCTCTGGAGCGGGTTCCGTCTGATATACGGGCGGAGGGCGGCGTCGCCCGCATGGCCGACCCGGACGTCATCGAGAATATCAAGAAAACCGTCACTATCCCGGTCATGGCCAAATGCCGCATAGGGCATTTCGCCGAAGCGCGGGTGCTCGAGGCGCTGGAGGTCGACTTCATCGATGAATCCGAGGTCCTGACACCGGCCGACTACGCCAACCACGTCGACAAGTGGGAGTTCAAGGTGCCCTTTGTCTGTGGTTGCCGTACTCTGGGTGAAGCGTTGCGCCGAATCTCCGAGGGCGCGGCCATGATCCGAACCAAGGGCGAGGCCGGAACCGGGGATGTAAGCGAGGCGGTGAAGCACCTGCGCACCATCGGCGCCGCCATGAAGCAGCTTACCGTGACCCCCGACGACGAGTTGTACACGGTCGCCAAGGAACACCGGGTCTCGATTGAGCTGGTTCGGATGGTGGCTCGGACAGGCAAGCTGCCGGTACCGAATTTCGCCGCGGGAGGTATCGCCACCCCGGCCGATGCCGCCCTGTGTATGTTCCTGGGGGCCGAATCCGTCTTTGTAGGTTCCGGTATCTTCAAGTCCGATAACCCGGAGAAGCGGGGTAAGGCGATTGTAGCGGCAACGACCAATTATCGGGACGCCAAGATCGTTGGCGAGGCCTCGCGAGGTCTGGGTGGCGCCATGAAGGGAATCCAAGTCGACAGTATTCCCAAGGAGGAGCTGCTGCACACGCGGTAGGAGGGAAGACAGCTGCATGAAAAAGTGATTGGCAGACTCATTGAGTCTGCCTTTCTTGTAATAATGGGACGTCAATCTGAGAGCTTCAGCAAGGGGTGGAAATGACGCAGACGGCGGACTTCTTTGACAAGCCAAAGGAACACAGCCTCGTGAAGGCCCGAATAGTGGCGGATTACTTTCGGGCGTGGGCCGTCGTTATGAGGAAGGCGAAGTGTAAAGGAGCGTGTAAGTATTTTTGTGTAAGCGGCCATGATGTTATATTGTTTTGAAGGA
>CAZGMK010000041.1:0-30058 GCA_964526835.1 uncultured Ignavibacteriales bacterium | reverse complement strand
CGAATCCACCTTAACTAAGCCGCCAAACTGTCCAACAAACCCGGACCACCTCTCCATTGTCAATTCCATGAAAATTGTCTATGAATGGCTGGCCGACATCCGCTACTCCGCACAGGACTATTTCAATGACAACGAACTGGTCCATCCGTACCAACTGGACGACGGCCAGCTGATCTTCGAATTCGTGCGTTACATCAATCCGTGGGGCAAGTACTCGGTCTCTCACCAGGAGTATATAGCACACCAACTCGGCCCGAACCAGGTTGGTCGACTGATCGAGAATCAGGGCTATCTTATCTTCTACACCCACCTCGGCACAAGCTGTTGCCCGCCGTATCTGAGCGACTCGACAGTGGCGGCGCTGCGCCACATCAAAGCGCGAGTCGCGAGCGGAGACCTCCTTGTAGCTACCACCACCCGCCTGCTCGATTACTACGTCCAAAGCCGTTCGGTGCATTGGCACGTCGAGCCGCGCGGCGATGCGATCCGCATAGTGATAGACAGCCTTGTCAACGTGGTCGAGAGAAGCTATCAGCCTGAGCCAGACGCCTTGATGGGCCTGACCTTCTACATTCCCGATGACCGCGCTGTCGAACTGTTGGTGCAGGGCGAGCCGATGGACGTCGTATTCAATCCGCCCGACCATACCGGCCGCAGGTCAATCTCAATTCCATGGGTTCCCTTGGAGTATCCCCGGATCACAATACGCGACGGCGACGACAACCATCGCTGACATGCAGACCCCTTTCGTACCGGTGTTACCCCGCTTGACAAGCATCCGGACGTTCGCGATATTGGTCGGCAGGTTGAATGACAATTTTCAGCTTCTGGAGACGAAATGAACATAGTTGTACTGGTCAAACAGGTCCCGGAGATAGCCCTCATCAAGGTGAATGAGTCCGACAATAAAGTCGAGTTGCCGTCCGGGCCTGGTGTAGTCAATCCCTTCGATGAGTACGCGGTCGAGGAAGCGCTGCGAATCAAAGAGAAGAACAGCGGCAAGGTGATAGTCATGTCGGTTGGCACTGACCGAACGGAATCCGCCCTGCGCAACTGCCTGGCGCTCGGCGTCGATGAGGCCTACCTGCTTTCCGACGAGGCTTTTGAGGGTTCCGATCCGCAGGCGATCGCCAGGATACTGGCTGCCGGCCTGAAGAAGCTCGGCGATTACCACCTGGTGCTGGCCGGCAAGCAGGCCGTCGACGACGATGCCGCTCAGGTGCCGGCGGCGGTGGCGGCTCACCTGGATTTGCCGCAGGCGCTGTTTGTGAAGAAGTTCGAAACCATCGACGACTCCAGCGCCACTGTCCAACGGGCTACCGAGGATGGTTACGACGTGGTTAAGCTGGGTCTACCGGCCGTGGTCTCGGTGGTCAAGGAGATCAACGAGCCGCGGTTGCCGTCGCTGAAGGGCAAGATGGCCGCCAAGAAGAAACCGATCACAAAGTGGACGGCCGGCGATCTCGGAATCGATGGTTCAGGTGTGGGCGCCTCTTCCGGCACCAGGGTGGCCAAAGTCTCACCGCCGCCGCCGCGCCCCTCGGGCGAGATGATCGAGGGTGAGACGCCCGAGGAAATCGCCGACAAGCTGTTCGATAAGCTGCGCGAGAAACAGATTCTATAGAACTCCCCCCAGCCTTGGAGACAGCTCGGGCCGCCCAGTCGGGCGGCCCTTTGTGCTGTACCCGAGAGAGTCGCAGGGACTACGGTCGCACCCCCTTGCTCCGTCCGCCGCCAAACGGGGAGGTGGCAAGTAATTAAGCGACAAAACGATAATGGGGCGGCAGACGAACACCAATCATACGCAATTTCATAATTGACACCCGTGGGCGCACAGGACCATATATGGACCATGCGAAGAGTCGCTTTCGTTCTTCTAATGAGCCTGATGATCTGCGGCGTTCTGGCCGGCTCGCCGCAAGCCGCTGAGTTGGTGCAGTACGCCCTGTGCGACGCCAGGGTGCTATATGTCTGCAGCAGCCCGCAGAACATCGACTGGCCCGTTCTGTATTATCTGAATGATCACTGGGGTGCCCGTATCGATCTCGTGTGCCTGCACTCCCGTGTCGGGTTCAATCTGGTCACGCGCAGCCTGCCGGACCAGCAAATATTCCTGCACCATGTATACGTTGACCCGACCGACCCGGGCCATCTGGACCGCCTGACGGCTCGCCTCTTCGCTGAACGCCGCAGCGACCTTGTAATCTTTTCGGCCGACGCCACGGATTCGCTCTCCGAGGGTTTGTGGCGCCACCTGTTGGCTCTGCCGCCGGACAACCTCGGCCTGTTTGAGCCACTGCGATTCTACCGCGAAGGGCGGGCCGACCTGGCTGTTGATTCCGCCGGGGTGTTCGTGGTTCTGAACGCACCTGAGATCCGGAATCGCTATATCAAGCGGATGCAGCACGAGATACCATCCGTTTTGCCCTTCTGGGCCAGTGAGGATTTGGCCGATCACCTGACGACAAGATACGAACTGGTCGAAAACAGAGTCCTTTCGCAGGCGCCCCCGGCTGATTTTCTTAGCGGCATTGAACCACTGCGGCTGCTCCCCATCATCGACAGCCTGTTCTTCTCCAGTCCCATGAAGCGCACCTACACGCGCCAGGCCAACCGCTTCATCTCGGGTTTCCGGGCGGCCATGCACAGCGTCGGTCAGCGCCGCACCGATAACATCCTTGGCGGCTATGGCGAGTTGCGGACTTTGACAGCGCCGATCCAGGCCGAGGGCGGCAGCGTCAAGCTCCCGGCCTTTCACGATTACATTGTAGATCTTGCCGCTCGCGCCGAACGCGCCGCCCTGGAGGCGGTCGGTGTAGTCTGGGACGGTCGAATCATCCTGCGCGATTCCCCTCACGGCCCCAGGGTCAAGTTCAGGCTGGCAGTGTCGGTTAATGGCCCTCGTGAAGTCACCCTTACCGATTTGCGTTTTCACCCGCACTGGGACACTGTCGAAGTGGTCCTCGATGAGGGGGGCCGAAAGGTCGTGCCCCACCAGTCGTTTGTGCGGGAATATCTGATCGATGTCGATCGCGAGCGCCTGAAAACGGATGATCCGGACTCGCTGACTTTCTCGGCCGGGCTGATGTACGGCGCCATCCCGCTCGAGTTTACGCGCTCCGCGGCGCTACGTCGTTCGCCCAACATGGACATACGATTCGACCCCGATTTCCACTTCGTGCCGCCGCCGGCCGATCTCGACATCGACCGTCTCGTGTCATCCACGGCTCTCAACGTAATCATAACCAAGCCGCGAGACTACACCGCGTCGGCCACCGTGGATCTGCAAACGCCCCGCGGTGTTTTCGCCGGCGCTTACCGTCAGCAACTGAAACTGTCTCCCGGCCAGACTCGTGAGATCGTACGCATACCGTTCACGATTTCGAATCTCATGGAGCCGGGTCGACAGCAGGCAGTCGTGTCGCTGCAGGTGGACGGCCGCACCATCGGCGCCGACACCGTCAGCATGCGCCTGGCCCGATGCCGGGTGTCGGAGAAGATCAGCGTCGGGTTTCTGCCGGACAGCACCGGTCTGCTGGAGGATATTCTGCGCATGACCGAAGCGAGGCATCGCCCGCTTACCGACCGGAGTCTGCTCACCGCCGATCTAAGCGCCTACAATGTGATTATCATCGGTCAGGGGACATGGCGACAGTATCCATCGCTGAGGATGGTGCGTGATCGGCTCGAGGAATACATCCGCTGGGGAGGCTCGCTGGTTGTACTCGGCCAGGACTACGACTGGCCGGAGGGTGTGCTGCCGTTCTCGCTGGCGCCGAATCGCGAGATGATCGGACGTGATGATATGACTGTCCGCATCGAGGACGCCAGGGTGTTGAACCGTCCGTACGCGGTCTCGATCGACCAGATGAGAGGCGCCTTCCATCCGCCGCGACCGTCATCCGGGGCAGCGGTTTCGCCTGCAGAGATAGTCATTGAAACACCGGCAGGCTCCTCATTGCTGTCTGTTTCTCGCCTGGGCGCCGGCCAGATGATCTACTGCGGCCTGCCTTTGCTGCAGCTTGTTCGTGAACTCGACCTCGAGGCCATTCACCTGCTGGCCAACCTTCTGAACTATTAGATCAGGGAAGCGTTAAAAGGGCTGTTGGCAAGGGCAAGAACGGACCTTATTGTAAGCGTATATGCCGGAGCGGAGAGAACACCAACAACACCGTCGCTTTCGAACGGTCACCAGGCATCTCAGCAAGTACAAGGGCTACCTGGTGGTCGGGGGCATCTGCATCATCCTGACCAATGTCCTGATGCTCACCACTCCCTATGTCACGAAGCTGATCTTCGACCACCTCGAGCAAGGGCTCTCCCAGGATGGTCTCTTGCGGCTAATCCTCTTGCTAGTGGCGCTGGCGGTCGGGGCCGGGTTCTTTCGGTTCCTCACCCGTCGCACGGTCATCTGGGCCTCGCGCTGGCTGGAGTACGACCTGCGTCGGGAGGTGTTCGGGCATCTGAGCAAACTCTCGCCGTCCTTCTACGACAATACCCGTACCGGCGACATCATGGTGCGCCTCACCAGCGATATCGAAGCAATCCGAATGATGACCGGGCCGGGGATAATGCACATCACCAATACTGTTGTGACCGTCATCGTGGCCATCGGGTTCATGCTCTACATGTCGCCGCGCCTGACCCTGTATTCAGTCGGGCCGATGATCGTAATACCCGTCGTGGTCAATCGGCTGGGCAACCTGATCCATCAGCGGGCCCGCCGGGTTCAGGAGCAGTTCTCGGAATTGACCGCCACGGCCCAGGAGAACATCGCCGGAATGAGGGTGGTCAAGGCTTTCCAGCAGGAGCCGATGGAAATCGAACACTTTCGTGGTATGTCGCGCCGTTACTTCGGCCTCAACCTGGACTTGACACGGATTCAGGCCCTGATGGGACCGCTGCTGATGTCGGTATCGGCTATGCTTACTGTCGTGGTCCTGTACATAGGCGGGCGAGGGGTTATGGCCGAACGCATACCGCTGGGTACACTCGTTGCCTTCTTCGCCTATCTCTCGATGCTGTTCTGGCCGGCCATCGCCCTGGGTTGGGTGGTCTCGCTTTACCAGCGCGGAACCGCGTCGCTCGACCGTATCAATCGGATTCTATTCACCGAACCGGCAATCCCGGTCGATAAGGAAGGACCGCATGCCGACAAGATCACCGGCAAGATCGAGTTCCGCAACCTGTGTTTCAAGTACGAAGATACTCCGGTGCTCAAGAACATCAACCTGACCATAAACTCCGGACAGACTGTAGGGCTGGTAGGCATGACCGGTTCGGGCAAAACTACCCTGGTATCGTTGCTGGCTCGGCTGTATCCGGTCGAGCGCGGCCAGCTGTTCATTGATGATGTAGATATCAATGACTGGGATGTCAAGAGCCTCCGCAAGCAGATCGGGTTCGCCACCCAGGAGCCGTTTCTGTTTTCGGATACACTCGGGCGGAACATCCTCTTCGGCTGCGCCGGAGCGCAACTCAGCAGGGTCGAACCGGTGGCGCGAATCGCCGCCCTGGACAAGGATATCGACGAGTTCCCCGAGCGCTACAAAACCGTAGTCGGCGAGCGCGGCATAACCCTCTCCGGCGGCCAGAAGCAACGCACTGCTATCGCCCGGGCGATCCTGGTCGACCCGGCCATCCTGATTCTCGATGACGCCACCAGTTCGGTCGACACGGAAACCGAGTCCGAGATCAACGAGCGCATCAAAGAGGTGCTGGCGAATCGCACTTCAATCATCATCTCTCATCGCGTCGCATCGGTGAAAGACGTTGACGTGATTCTGTATCTTGAAGACGGGCGTATTGTCGAGCAGGGCAGCCACGAGGAACTTATGAATCTGAATGGCCGCTATACCGAGGTGTACCGGTCGCAACTGATTGAGCAGGAGCTTGATAAGCTATGAATCAGGCAGCCGGATTTCACGAGGAAGAGGCTCTCGGCAAGGCCTATGACTCGCGCCTGATGAAGCGCCTCCTGCGCTACCTGCGTCCTTACCTGGGTTGGGTCGTACTGGCGGTCGCCCTGCTGCTCATTTACTCGGCGGTTCAAGTAACCACCGCCTTCCTGACCCAGATAGCAATCGACGACTATATCGCGACCCATGATACCGACGGGTTGCTGATGATCTGCCTGGTCTTCCTCGGCGTCATTGTAGTTGGTTTCGGCGCCCAATACGGCCAGCTCTATATAACGCAATGGCTGGGGCAAGGCGTCCAGCACGATATCCGCATGCAAGTCTTCTCGCACTTGCAACGTCTCCACCTGGGCTTCTTCGATCGCAACCCGGTGGGACGACTGCTGACACGCGTATCCAATGACGTCAATGTCCTCAATGAAATGTTCTCCTCGGGCGTGGTCTCGATCATCGGCGATATCTTCATGTTGGTGCTGATCATCGGGGCACTGCTCTACTACAACTGGCAACTGGCGCTGATAACCTTCACCGTGGTGCCGCTCCTGGTCATCGCCACCTTCATCTTTCGGGCCAGGGTCCGGGAGATCTACCGCAAAGTGAGGCTCAAGACAGCCCGACTCAACTCGTTTGTCCAGGAGCATATCGGCGGCATTCGAGTCGTGCAGCTTTTTGTCCAGGAGGATCGAGCTCTCCGCAACTTCGATGAGATCAATACCGAGCTGCGCAATGCCCACCATCGCGGCATTTACTACTACGCTGTCTTCTTTCCCACTGTCGAGATCATCGGAACGCTTTCCCTGGCCCTGTTGCTCTACTTCGGAGGGTTTCGTATTGAGGCCGGGACTCTCACCTTCGGCGAGTTAGTGGCCTTCATCAGCCTCGTGGAACGCTTCTATCGACCGATACGCGACTTGGCCGAAAAATACAATATACTGCAGAATTCCATGGCATCCTCCGAAAGAATCTTCCGCCTTCTGGACACTGAACCCGCCATCTTTGATCACCCCCAGGCGGCCCTTCCGGACAAATTCTCGGGAAGCATTGAATTCCAGAATGTCTGGTTTGCGTACAAGGATGACGACTGGGTGCTGAAGGATCTGTCGTTCAGCGTCGAGCCGGGTCAGGCGGTGGCTATGGTCGGAGCTACGGGCGCCGGTAAGACTTCGCTGATCTCATTGCTGTTTCGGTTCTACGACTACCAGCGGGGCTCCATCAGGATCGCCGGCGTGGACCTCAAGGATTGGCCCCGCGACGAACTCCGGCGCCACCTTGCCCTGGTACTTCAGGATGTCTATCTCTTCAGCGGTGATTTCGCCACCAATGTACGCCTGCGCGATGAAGCGATAAGCGACGAACAAGTCCGCGCCGCTCTGAGCCGGGTCGGTTTCGATCGGTTCCTCGATGAGCTCCCCAAAGGCATCAACACCGAGGTCAAAGAGCGTGGCAGCACGCTATCGACCGGCCAGAAGCAACTCCTCTCATTCGCCCGAGCCCTGGCCCACGACCCTGATATCCTCATACTCGATGAGGCGACATCGTCGGTGGACACCGAAACCGAGGTGCTCATCCAGAACGCCCTGGGGGAATTGATGAAGGGGCGCACGAGCATTGTCATCGCACATCGCCTATCGACCATCGAGAAGGCCGACAAGATACTGGTTCTGCATCGCGGCCGGCTGCGCGAGCAGGGCACCCATGAACAGTTGTTGCAGGCCGGCGGAATCTATCATAAACTGTACCAGATGCAGTATCGCAAACAAGCCACGACCAGCGCGGCATTCAAATAGGCTATCCATGAAGAACTTGAGATCCAGGTCCCCTCAGAAAGATACCCGCCGACTCCTTCGGTTCGCCGAGAGCACCGCCGGTCGCGCCGGAGGTATACTCAAGCGGGGCTTCAACTCGGTGATGGATGTCCGCTATAAGGGCCGGATCAACCCGGTCACGGAGTGGGATGTCAAATCAGAGGAATATATTACGGACCGGATATCGAAGAACTGGCCCGATCACTCGGTGCTGGCCGAGGAAGGCAGCGACCGGGATGAAAACTCCGGCTACCGGTGGGTTATCGACCCACTCGATGGAACTGTGAATTTCGCGCACGGTTTCCCGGTGTACTGCGTCAGCATTGCGGTCGAGTACGACGGCGAGACCGTTGCCGGCGCCGTCTATGACCCCGAGCGTGATGAGATGTTCAGCGCCGGAGCAGGCTTGGGCGCCAGGCTGAACGGGCGCAAGATCCGGGTGTCATCGGAGACGAAACTCCAGCGCTCGATGCTGGCCACCGGATTCGCCTACGATGTCGCCACCGCTCGACGTAACAATCTCGGCTATTTTTCGCGCATGGTGAAAGCAGCCCAGGCCGTTCGTCGTCCCGGCTCGGCCGCGATCGATCTGTGCTGGCTGGCCTGTGGGCGCCTCGATGGCTTCTGGGAGTTACACCTGCATCCGTGGGATACTGCGGCGGCGCAGCTAATCGTTACCGAGGCCGGCGGCCGGGTGTCTCGATTCGACGGCGGCCCGTACTCGATCTTCGATGATGAGATTCTTGCCTCCAACGGCAGGATTCATCGTTCGATGCAGAAGCTGCTGGGAGCCTGACAGTCCTGACACAGGGAGCGAGGGACACAACCAGCCCCTGAAGAAGCGAGCCGGATCGCTCGATACTAGGAGTATATGATGGTCAAAGATGTGCTTGTGAAATCGACTTCTGGAGTACGCGGCATTGTCGGTCAGGGACTCGATCCTGCCCTGGCCCTGGCCTACGGAGCCGCCCTGGGCGCGATATTGGGCAAAGGTCGAGTAGTCATAGGACGCGATAGCCGCCCCTCCGGGCCAATGCTCTCCCGCGCCGCGATCGCCGGGCTGACCGGCGTCGGCCGCGATGTTGTGGACATCGGCATGGTCCCGACGCCGACGGTGGAAATCGCCGTCAGGAAACTCTGCGCAGCAGGCGGCATATGCATCACAGCCTCGCACAACCCGGCTCCCTGGAACGCACTGAAGTTCTTCAACAGGCGGGGTGAATTCATCACACCCGCCGAGTACAAAAGGCTCGATCGTGCCTTCGGGCGTTTCCGCCGAGACTGGGCCTCCGCTGGGAACGTCGGCCGCGTGGATCAGCACAGCCATTGGGTGGAGGAGCATATCAAGCTTGCTCTGCGGGCGAAAGGAGTCGCCCGGCGAGCCATCCGAAATCGGCGATACACGGTAGTGGTCGATGCCGTCAACGGGGCCGGCTCTTTCGCCCTTCCACAGCTTCTCAACAAGCTGGGGTGCAAAGTGATTGCCACCAACTGCGACGGCGACGGCCGTTTCACCCATGAACCAGAGCCGGTGCCGCAGAACCTCCGCGCCCTGAGCCGGGCGGTTCGCAAGCACGGCGCCGACATCGGAATGGCCTGCGACCCCGACGCCGATCGCCTGGCCCTGGTTGACGAGAAGGGACGTCCCGTCGGCGAGGAGCTCACTCTCGCCATCGCTATCCAGCCGGTCCTTATGTTGCGAAAGGGCCCCGTCGTCATAAACCTCTCGACTTCGAACGTCACTGCCGATGTCGCGGAAAGAATGGGCGCCAGGGTACACTACTCCCGGGTCGGCGAAAGCAACGTGGTGGAGGCCATGCGCCGCAGACGCGCGATCATAGGGGGAGAGGGCAATGGCGGCGTTATCTATCCGGCCTTCCATTCGGGGCGCGATGCGCTGATCGCGTCGGCCCTGGTGTTGTCGGCCCTGGCCAGGAGGCGCCTGCGTATGAGCGAGCTGGTGGAAACCCTGCCGAAGTACTACACCATAAAGGCGAAAGCCCCGCTGAAGGTTGGCTTCGATCGCCAACTCAGGAAATTCGAAAAGGATGCCTCGATGATTCTGGGGCGAGTGAAAATCGATCGCCGCGACGGCCGCAGGTTCGACTTCGAGCGGGGCTGGGTCCAGATTCGGACTTCCAATACCGAGCCGATCTTCAGGTTGATCGTAGAAACAGATGACAAAAGACTCTCCGGCGAACTGGCTGAAACGGTGCGCCGGTACTTCACTTAGCTGACGGGACCTGATTATGTGTGGTATAGTCGGATACGTGGGACATCGACAGGCGCTGCCGATTCTGCTCAAGGGACTGCGACGCCTGGAATACCGGGGCTATGATTCATCGGGAATAGCCCTGATGACCGGGGCGGGAATCATGGTGGCCAAGTCGGCCGGCAAGATCGACAATCTCGAGGCTTTAGTGGTTGATAGTCACCACGATTGCACTCACGGCATCGCCCACACGCGGTGGGCTACCCACGGCGAGCCCACCCAACTGAACGCCCATCCTCACACCGACAGCCAGGGCGAGATCGCCCTGGTCCACAACGGGATCATAGAGAACTATCGTACTCTGCGTGAATATCTCACCCGCCAGGGGATAACGATCACGACCGACACCGATACCGAGATTCTGGTCCACCTGATACGTTCCAACTACAACGGTGATTTGACCGAGGCGGTCCGCAACGCCCTGGCTCTTCTCGAGGGTACATACGGCATCGCGGTAGTCTCCTCGCTGCACCCCGGCCTGATGGTCGCAGCCCGCCGCGGCTCGCCGCTGGTTATAGGACGCGGCGAGGGCGAAAACTTCGTGGCCTCCGATGTCTCGGCCATGCTCGAGCACACCAAGCAGGTAGTGTACCTCAAGGAGGGCGAGATAGTCACGGTTACCGCAGACGATTTCCATATCATCGATATGGAGAATGTCCCGATCTACCCGCAGATCGAGCAAATCGACTGGACCCTGGATCAGATCGAGAAGGCAGGCTACGATCATTTCATGCTCAAGGAGATTCACGAGCAACCGGAAACGATCAAGAATGCCATTCGCGTTCGCCTGGATGAAGAAGAGGGCATCCCGAGACTGAATGGCCTCAACCTCCAATACGACCAGCTGCGACAGATCGACCGCATCATCATTACCGCCTGCGGTACGTCGTGGCACGCCGGACTGATCGGCAAGTACCTGATCGAGGATCTGGCGCGGGTTAAGGTGGAGGTCGAATACGCCTCCGAGTTCCGCTACCGGTCGCCGATTATCGATGACAACACGGTCCTGATCGCGATAAGCCAGTCCGGCGAGACCGCCGACACGCTGGCCGCCATGCGTGAGGCCAGAAAACGCGGCGCGACGGTGTTGGGGCTGGTCAACGTGGTCGGCTCAACCATCGCTCGCGAAACCGACGGCGGTGTCTATATGCACGCCGGACCGGAGATAGGCGTGGCCTCGACCAAGGCCTTCACCTCCCAGGTGATGGTTCTCACTCTCCTCGCCTTGCTGTTGGGGCGGATGCGGGACGTATCGGCTCAGGTCGGGCAGGAGCTGGTCCAGGCGATCAAAGCCATTCCCGCTCAGATCGAGCAGATACTCCAGACCGAGGACAAAATCAAAGCCATCGCCGAGACCTACTATCGCAGCAACAACGCACTTTATCTCGGGCGCGGCATCAACTATCCAACGGCCCTGGAGGGCGCCCTTAAGCTCAAGGAAATCAGCTACGTTCACGCCGAGGGTTACCCGGCCGCCGAGATGAAGCACGGCCCTATCGCCCTGATCGACCACGATATGCCCGTGGTGGTCATTGCGCTGAAGGATCCCATATACGACAAGGTGATGTCGAACATCGCCGAGGTGCGCGCTCGTCAGGGACAGGTGATCGCGATTGCCACCGAGGGCGACACCGAAATCGCGGACCGTGTAAACCACGTGATTTACATTCCGGAGACGAGCCGCTACCTCACACCGATCCTGGCCATCATTCCGCTGCAACTTCTGGCTTACCACATTGCTGTCCTTCGCGGGGAATCGGTCGACCAGCCTCGGAACCTGGCCAAGTCCGTGACCGTGGAGTAGCAGGCTCACAACCCGACCGGCGTTGCGGGGGGCGCAGCCATCCACACCCCGGAGATGATGGCGCGGGGGCGCGTAACACTGCCCGGCAGGTGGTGGAATGTCGGGCATCATAACCGAGTTACATCCCGATTCCCACTCTGATCGCCGGCATTGCCTTCCTGCCTTCACACCTGCGGCTGAAGGCCGAAAAGGTCGCCGGTGTGGCGCCCGGCGAGGACGGCCTGAGCGATGAAGGATGAAAAAAGGCTTGAGATTTCGATCAAAATCAATTACAAAGAACGGTCGTGGGCGCGCAGAGCGTGTGCGCTGTAGGTTGATCTAAATTGGAGGACTCGGAATGAGTCACTCGGACGGCGGTCACAGCCACTCAAACATGACCCAGGAATTGGCTCCAGACGAACCCGACGAGCCTGGACCGCGACGAACGCGCCTTGCGACCGAAGCCGTGAACGGTAAGTACTGCGTTTGCTCGTCCGCCGCTCTCATGCGGGCCCGAGCATAGACTACCGGTTCGCCTCCGGCCGCATCCGCCAACCCGTCGCGGCCGAAACGGAGGTGAACGATGGATACCAGGAATCCGCTCTTAATCCCCGAGCTTCAGGAGATGCTGGCGGCCGGGAATCTTGATGCCGTTCAGCACTTCTGCGAGACCGGACACCCCGCTGCCGTCGCCGACCTGATTTCGGCCCTCCCCGAAGGCGAAATCTGGGCGGTACTCAAGCAGATCGATAGTTCCCTTCGCGTCGAGATTTTCAGCCATCTGGACGAAGCTCTCCAGGTGGACATTGTCGGCACTCTGCGCCGAGACGAGATTGCGCATTTGCTGGCAGATATGTCGCCCGACGACCGCGCTGACCTCTTCAAGCAGCTGCCCGAAAGCCTGCGAGAAGCGGTGCTTCCCGCCCTGGCCCAGGCCGAGCGCGAGGACATCCGCAGGCTGGCCGCCTACGAAGAGGGTACAGCCGGGGCGGTCATGACATCGGATTACGCTACCCTCCCGCCGCATCTGACAGCATCGCAGGCAATCGATCATCTGCGGAAAGTTGCTCCCGACAAGGAGACGATCTATTACGCCTACGTGGTCGATGATCGACGCAAACTCCTCGGGTTCGTCTCCCTTAAGGACCTCATTCTGGCCCCGCGCCAGGCCCGGGTCGACAACATCATGAATCGCAAAGTCATCTTCGCCCGAGTCGATGACGATCAGGAGGACGCGGCCCGCAACATTCAGAAATACGACCTTCTGGCCCTGCCGGTACTCAACGGCGGCAACGCCCTGGTGGGAATAATCACCCACGACGACGCCATCGACATCATTACACAGGAGCACACCGAGGATATGGAGAAATTCATGGCTATCGCCGGCAGCCATGAGGATGCCATTTACATGAGAACCTCGGTTTGGGGACACTTCAGGAACCGCTGTCCGTGGTTGATCGTCCTCGCGATTCTCGGCATGGTGTCCGGATTCATCGTTCAGAGCTTTGAGGGATTGCTGGTGCAGTTCGCAATACTGGCGGCCTTCATGCCAATGCTAGCGGATACAGGCGGCAATACCGGAAGCCAGGCCGCTACCCTGGTGGTCCGGGCTCTGGCGCTCAAGGAAATTTCACCCAAAGACATACTGCGCATCCTGATAAGGGAGTTTCGAATTGCCCTGATGCTGGCTCTGCTGCTGGGGATCATCGCCTTCGGACGGGTTATCTTTTTCGGCGGGGGATCGACCATCCCCGAGAGTTTCTCGTTGATCCGGATCGGCTTCGCCATATCCATAGCCCTGGGATTGCAGGTGGTCACTTCGACTCTGGTCGGGGCTCTCCTGCCGCTGGGAGCGGCAAGAATGAAGTGGGACCCAGCGGTGGTGGCCAGCCCCGCCCTGACAACTATTGTAGACATCACCGGCCTGTTGATTTATTTCACGACAGTTAAGATAATCCTTGGTATATAGCCTAGGTATGTTGACCGTGCCGAAATCGTTTGGTGATTGACGTTGCGCGTTGCATATCGTAAAGGAACAATTCCTTAGCGAAGGAAGGCCGTATGCAACAACGATCATTATTATCTTTCTGGCTACGCTATCGCGGTCTGGTTCTGCAGGCCTTGCTCCTGGCGGCAGTGTGGTTGCTGATCAGCGGCAAATTTGAACCTGATTACTTGTTCTGGGGAGCTGTCTCCATTGCCTTAGTGCTCTGGCTGAATCACAAGCTGCGCGATATCCCACTGTCAGAGAATGAACCGAGCGGTTCGTCCCACATCATCCTCTCCCGCCTCATTTTGTACTTGCTCTGGCTGTTGTGGCAGATGGTCAAGTCCGGGATTTACGTCACCTACGTCGTGTTGCATCCCAGGATGCCCATCGACCCGGCAATTGTCCGTTTCACGTCGAAGCAACCGAACGTGATTGCCAGGGTCATTCTGGGTAATTCCATAACGCTGACTCCGGGCACGCTGACTTTGTCAATCACCGGCAGCCGTTTCACTGTTCACGCTCTAACCCGCGACACGCAAGAAGACCCTTTCAGCGGTGAGATGGGAGCCAGAGTATCCAGATTGTATGCGCAGGATTGCGATCTAGAGGCCCGATGCCGCGACGTTGAGTTGATCACATCAGGACGAGGAAAGTAAATGCACACCTTCTTCATCTCGGTTGCAATGGTCTTGTGCGTGGCTCTGTTGATACCGTTCTACCGGGTCTATAAAGGCCCGACTGTCTTTGACCGCCTTCTTGGGGCTGCCGCTGTCGGGGCCAAGACGCTGACCCTGATCCTTCTGTTCGGATTGCTCTTTGATCGTATGGACTTGTTCATTGACATTTCCATGGGCTACGCCATTTTGAACTTCGTCGGAGTAATCGCCATGACCAAGTACTTCCGACGCAGAGAGAGAGTCTCCAAGTGACACTTCTACAGAACATTCTGACCATTCTCCTGGTAGTCGGCGGAACACTCTTCATGCTCGTTGGCAGCATCGGTATCCACCGGCTCCCCGACTTCTACACCCGCGCGCATGCTTCCGGGAAGGTCGATACTCTCGGGATTATGATGTTCGTGAGCGGTTTGGCGGTCTACCAGGGTGTGTCACTGGACGCGGCCAAGCTGTTGTTGATCATAGTGTTTGTCGCCATAACGAGTCCGGTGGCATCACACCAGATGGCCCGCCGGGCCTTGCACTTTGGCCTGAAACCCTGGTACAGTCGCGCCGACGCCAGAAAGGAGCAGCGATAGAGTCAAATGTACTGGCTGATTGAGTTCCTTCTTTTTCTTATCTTGATTGTTGCCGCCTTGCTCGCGCTGGGAGTGCGCAATCTATTGGCCGCAGTGGTGACGCTGAACGTGTTCAGCTTCATGGCAGCCGCCATCATGGTCTCCCTCGGGGCAATTGATGCGGCCTTCACCGAAGCCGTGGTGGGGGCTGGCGCCGTCGGCCTGTTCAGTATCATCGCCATCCGCAGAACCTCCAGGAAGAGCCGCGATTGAAGATACTGCAATACATCCTTCTGCTGGCTCTTCTTGCCGTCGTGCTGGCTGCTGTGGTTGAGCTTCCGCCGCGCGGAGACCTGAATTCGCCTGTGCATCAGGCGGTCAACCCGGTCGGCGCGCCTGTAGCAGGGGCCTACTACATTCAGCACGCCTACGAGGACACCAGGACGCCGAACATGGTCACGGTCATTCTGGCCGACTATCGAAGCTTTGACACCCTTGGTGAAACCATCGTTATCTTCACCGGTGCGATTGCCTGCTTTTTCATTCTGAACAACCGCAGGAGAAAGCCATGAGCGTTCCCCCGAAGAACGATATGTCCGATCAGTGTCTGGACGATCGGATGAGAATCCCCACTGACAGTCCCATTATCCATGTGGCAAGCCGGGGCATTGCTCCATTCATTCTGCTCATTGGAATGTACGTGTTCTTCCACGGACACTACAGCCCTGGCGGCGGATTCCAGGGGGGCGTGATCATTGCTGCCGGCATCATGTTGCTGCGCCTGTGTCTGGGCACGGCCCTGAGCCAGGCCATCATGCCTGCGATCATCACCCTGCGCCTGAGCGCTATCGGCGCGCTCATCTTCGTCGCCACCGGCCTGCTGACTCTCTTCCTGGGCGGGAATTTCCTGGACTACCACTTTCTGCAGGCACCCGGGCTGACACCCGCATACCTGCGCTACTATGGTATCCTGCTGATAGAGGTGGGTGTTACGATTGCGGTGTTGGCCGCTCTCGTCGCCATCTATGACGACCTCATGGAATGTTGACCATGCTTGAGTTCATACGCGGATACTACGCCTACGTTCTTCTTGCCCTGCTGTTCACGATTGGGCTGTATGGAATGATGATCAAACGGAATCTGATGAAAAAAATCCTCGGCATGTCCATTGTCCAGGCGTCGACCATTATGTTCTGGATTGTCAGCGCCTTCAAGGAAGGGGCAGGTGTCACCGTTTTCGATGAGCGCCTGGGTGTTGAAAACCCCGATCTGTACCTCAATCCGCTGCCGCACACATTAATGCTCACGGCCATTGTCGTTGCTGTCATCACCCTGGGAGTGTCCTTCGCTCTGATTATCTCGATCTACAGAGAGTACAAGACGCTTGATGAACCGACGTTGCTGGAGCGAATGAAATGATCGGCCACCAGTCGCCAGTATTGATTCCCCTGGCATTCGCACTGGGGGCTCTCCTGGTACCTCTTCTGGCCGCGATTCATCGACCGCTGGCCCGCCTGACGGCTGTGGCTGGATCCTCAATGGCGCTGTTTTTCTCCATTTCCGGGCTGCAGGTAGTCCTGACTGAAGGAGTGATAAGCTACCATATCGCCGGATGGATGCCGCCTGTGGGCATCGAGTTCATTCTCGATCCGCTTTCCGCTTTTTTCTGCGTGCTCATTTCGAGCGTGGGCCTTTTGGTTCTTGTCTACTCGGGGAAGAGCCTCCAGAACGAAATACCTGAAAAGATCATCCCATTCTATTGTCTGGCCATGCTCTTGCTGGCCGGCCTGTGCGGCATGGTCATCACCGGGGACCTGTTCAACATGTACGTCTTTCTGGAGATCGGCTCTCTCAGTGGATACGCTCTGGTAGCTATCGGCGACAGACGCGCCACGGTCTCGGCTTTTCGCTACCTGACTCTCGGCACCGCCGGTGCAGCCTTCTATCTTCTGGGCGTAGCCTTCATCTTTATCAGTACGGGAACGCTGAACATGGCCGACGTCTCTCTCATGCTGCCCCTGGTTCAGCATACGACCCCGGTCATCCTCGGTATGGTGCTCATCGTCGTGGGCATCGGGCTGAAGATGGCCCTCTTCCCAATGCATGCGTGGCTGCCCGATGCTTACACCTATGCCTCGTCCTCGGCCTCGGCCTTGATCGCCCCCGTCGGAACGAAAGTAGCGGTATATGTCCTGTTGCGGATTATGTTCTTCGTGGCCGATCCGGACTACATGCACCAGGAACTCCACTTGACCCGGGTGGTCGGTTATCTCGGCGCCGTCGGGATCATTTGGGGATCGGTGATGGCGATATGCCAAAAAGAGATGAAGCGCATGCTGGCGTACAGCAGCGTTGCCCAGGTCGGGTACATCGCCCTTGGGATCGGTCTGGCTTCACCCCTGGGCTTCATCGGAGCCATTCTGCACACTCTCAATCATGCCTGCATGAAAGCTTGCCTGTTCCTGGTCAGTGGCAATCTGCGGCTGCGCCTCGGACATAGCAGCATCCCCGAACTCACTAATAGACTCAGCCGGTCCATGCCCTGGACATCTGCCGCTTTCGTTGTGGCCGCCATTTCCATGATCGGCCTGCCGCCCACTGCCGGCTTCTTCAGCAAATGGTATCTCGCACTGGGATCCATCGAGCAGTCCAACTGGATATTCGTCGCCGTCCTGCTGATCAGCAGCCTCCTGAACGCTGTCTATTTCTTCCGGATCATAGAGAGGATGTATCTCAAACCAAGGCTTGCCCCGACGGACGACGACCACCAAAGTTTGAAGCCGACAGAAGTCCACGAGCCAGGCGAAGCCCCCGGCTCCATGCTTGTCCCCACTCTGATCCTGGCCGCCGGATTGCTTGTGCTGGGGGTGATGAATGCCTGGGTGATAAGCCATGTCATCCATTTTATGATCCCCGATGGACTCTGGTTAGGGAACGCGGATAGACTATAATGATCTCCGGAACGACCTACACAACGCCCATTCCCTTCTTGGCCATTATGGTCTCCATGGTTGCCGTGCCGCTTATTCTGTCCAGCTCCAATCGCCCCAACCTTCGCGAGTTCTGGACCCTGGCGGCGGCCTTCATCAAGTTCCTTCTCGTTGTCTCTCTGCTTCCTGCTGTCCTGGAGGGACGTATTGCCGAATTCACAATCGTTCAGATTGCCCAGGGGATCGACCTGCAGCTTCGAGTCGACGCCATGGGCATGTTCTTCGCCCTGGTCGCTTCCGGCCTCTGGATTCTGACATCATTCTACTCTATCGGCTATGTCCGCGGCGCTCACGAGAAGAAGCAAACCC
This sequence comes from uncultured Ignavibacteriales bacterium, assembly GCA_964526835.1. Taxonomy (GTDB): domain Bacteria; phylum Zixibacteria; class MSB-5A5; order GN15; family FEB-12; genus DAOSXA01. The sequence goes on along the minus strand of CAZGMK010000041.1, from coordinate 11,757 downwards.
GCTATTTTGCCAGCTTCGCAGTGTGCCTCTCGGCGACCATCGGCATCGCCTTCTCAGCCAACCTGCTGACGTTCCTGATTTTCTACGAAATACTGACTCTGGCCACATACCCGCTGGTCGTGCACAAGGAATCCGATGAAGCCTACCGCTCCGGGCGCATGTACCTCGTCTACGCCCTGACAGCAGGTGTGGTACTGATTGCCGCCATCGGCTGGACTTATATCATGGCCGGTACCGCGGACTTCAAACCCGGCGGACTGCTCAACGGCGTTGTCCGGGATCCCTGGACCGCCAGAGTCCTGTTCCTCATGTTCATGGCTGGAGTCGGCGTCAAGGCGGGTATCATGCCATTGCACAGCTGGCTCCCCCGGGCGATGGTCGCACCTACACCGGTCAGCGCCTTGCTCCATGCCGTCGCAGTCGTCAAGTCCGGTGTCTTCGGCGTGATTCGAGTGGTCGGTTTTGTCTTCGGTCCCGAGCTCATGCATGCTTTCGGCCTTGACCTGATTCTGGCTGTCCTCGCCGGCGCTACCATCCTCATTGCCTCTTTGATCGCCCTCAAGCAGGACAACCTCAAGGCCCTGCTGGCATATTCAACAGTGGGTCACCTCTCCTATATTGTTCTCGGTATGGCTTTGCTCTCCGCAGATGGATTCATGGGTGGAATCATGCATTTGGCCAACCACGCCACTATGAAAATTACCTTGTTCTTCTGTGCCGGGGCCATCTATGTCAATCTACATAAAACGGAAATCTCCCAGCTGGATGGCATCGGCAGGGCCATGCCCTGGACCATGGGCATGTTCACCATCGGCGCCCTTGGGCTGACTGGCGTCCCGCCAATCAACGGGTTCATCAGCAAGTGGTTTCTCTGCCTTGGAGCTCTTGAGGCCGATCAACTGATCGTCGTCGGCCTTCTCCTGGTCAGCGGCTTGCTCAATGCTGCGTATTTCCTTCCAATCATCCACCGGGCTTTCCTGCGCAAGGGAGACAGCAGCATCGTTCACTACGGAGAGGCGTCTCCACTAATGGTCGTGCCTATCTGTGTCGTCGGTGTACTATCCGTGTTGTTCGGTTTCTTCCCGAACCTGTTCTTCAATTTCTATGATCTGGCCTCCACCGTTGCCAGCAGCATTCTGCATGTTGCGTCGGATATCACAAAGGCGGGGATACTACCATGAAAAGGATTCACTGGGCACTCTTGGCCGCTGTTACGGTTGGCTCCGTGATCGGGCAGATTTCCGCACAGGATTTTCATCACTGGTGGGACATGATTCCGGGATTCTATGCCATCTATGGATTTGTGGGCTGCATCGTAATTATCAAAGTCTCCAAGTGGTTCGGCAAGAGAGTACTGTTCAGGGACGAGGAGTACTATGATCGCTGAGTTTCCGCCTGTCCTCATCTTCTGGCTGGGGGCTCTGCTTCTACCCCTGTTTCCGAAGAATGTCCGTCCCTGGGCTTTCCTCGTATTTCCGGCCGCGTCCTTGATCCTGGTTCTCGACCTTCCGATGGGAACCTCTCTAACCGTGGAGTTCCTTCGGTTCGAATTGCATATCTGCGAGGTGACCAAACTCAGCCGCGTGTTCGGGATCATCTTCTCGCTGATCGGCATCATCGCCGGTATCTATGCCCTGCATATGAAGGAGCTGGGCCAGCAGGTTGCGGCCCTGCTGTACGGAGGCGGGGCCCTGTGCGTCACATTCGCCGGCGATTACTTCACCCTCTTTGTGGGCTGGGAAGTAATGGCTGTAGCATCCGCCTACCTGGTGTGGGCACGCCGCTCTGATGAGTCCTACGCTGCGGGCATGCGCTATCTCCTGGTCCACCTGTTCGGCGGAAGCATGCTGCTGGCCGGCATTGTGATAGAGGTTTTCACCTCGGGATCCGTGCTGCTCAGGCCCTTTCAATACGGTGAGTCTCTGGCGGCCTGGCTGATTCTCGGCGGCGTCGCCTTGAATGCAGCCCTGCCACCGCTTCACGCCTGGCTGGCCGACAGCTATCATCGGGCCACCGTCACCGGCGCGGTCTTCATGAGCGCCCTGACCACCAAATCAGCGGTCTTCGTTCTGGCCTCTCTTTTCGCCGGGTGGGACATTCTGCTGTACATGGGCGTGATGATGGCTCTCTACGGAGTCGTCTATGCCGTATTGGCCGATGATATCCGGCAACTGCTGGCGTATCATATCATCAGCCAGGTGGGGTACATGATCGCCGGAGTGGGAATCGGCACAACCCTGGCGATCAACGGCACGGCTGCCCATGCCTTCAGTCACATTCTGTACAAGGCTCTGCTGTTCATGGGCGCCGGTGTAGTCCTCTACACTACGGGCAAGAGCAAACTGACCGAACTCGGAGGATTATACAAGCACCAGCAAGCCGTATACTGGCTATACATGATCGGTGCCTTTTCCATCTCCGGCTTCCCCTTGTTCAACGGATTCATAAGCAAATCCATCATCGTCGCCTCAGCCGGCGAGAGTCATTACAGCATCGCCACATTGCTGCTGATCCTGGCCTCCATTGGGACATTTCTACATACCGGCCTGAAGTTGCCTTACTGGACGTGGCACGGGCGTGAGAGCAGCACTGTTCCCGCCAGGACCCCTAGAAATATGATTACAGCAATGGGTGTTGCCGCCTTCTTCTGCACCCTGTTTGGCGTCTATCCCGATCTGCTGTACCGGGAATTGCCCCATATCATGGACTACAGACCGTATACCGTATTTCACCTGGTTGAAACCGTTCAACTGCTGACTTTCACATTCATCGCCTTCTGGCTGTACCGGGCCAGCCTGGCCGGGAAGCCCTACATCGCTCTGGATACGGACTGGTTCTACCGTGCTCCCAGGGCCTTATTCCGTGCAGCATTCGTCACCGGTATCAACCGGTTCTTCGACTCCTGCGATGCCTTAGCGTTTCGAATTCCTGCCTTCCTCACCCGGATCTTCAGGCATCCAGTTCAGTTCCTGCACACACTGCGTATGCCGACGAGGGATTTCGATCCGGACCTGGACCGAAGTCCCCTGAGCTTACCCATTACTATGACCCTCCTGCTGACGGTGCTGGTGGCTATCTGGAGCCTGCTCTGAGTGATCCTGATTAAGCAGGATTCGAGCTGCCCCCCGCTAGCTGAACCACTTCGGACGCCACCTGTATCAGGCCGAAGTCGGGAAGCCAGGTTTGCACGGGGTCCAGGCAGAGAGGGACCGGACCGCATGGATTCCTCTTGCTCGGTTAGGCCGGCGGTGGTACTACTATCAGCTCACAACTGGTACCGGCACTCTGACGAAGAAACTGGTACTTCTGAAATAACAACGGATTGCAGCCAGGGATTCCTACATCAATGTTCTGGGCCTACAGACCGGATCCGTATACCGCGAAGCCGGCCCAGTAGTATGGATGTCCATACAAAGGACGGTCGGAACGAATCATGGCACATTGAGCCTGTCTCAATGCGTTGCCCACGCTTTCGCCCCGCGCAATTCCGCGATAGAACTGGCCCGCCATCAGAGAAGCACTAAGGTCGTCGACGTTCCACCGCGATACAATCACGGACCCGCAACCAGCTTGTAGAAACGACCTTGCCAGTGTCATCGGGCCTTCGCCTTCGTACAGCGGCCCCGCACCACTCTGGCAGGCCGAGAGGAAGGCCAATCTCACCGGCAACTGCATCTGCGCTATCTCTGAGGCATGCAACAGTTCGCTCGCGCCAAGGGCAGCGTCGCTAGGAGAGAGAAGCAGTGCCGACCTACTTGGGTCAGTCATATCACAGTATCCATGTGCCTCTATATGTAGGCAGTGGTTAGGGGTCAGGTCGATTTCTCGTAATCTGCTTTCAGTAGCTTCATTACCCAGGAACGCGACTACGTGATCTTTCCCCAGCGCTCGTGCGATTGAATCCAGGGCAGCCTCCGCGTAATGGAGTTCCGGGAAACCATGCTGATTGCCTCTCGCCTCGTTGGCAAGGGCAATGACTGTTGGAACCCGCTCTGTCCGTTTCGAGTATTGGGACGCCCTCGCAAAGACATTCAGCGATGGCGTGAAGACTAACTCATTCGTCTCAACAAGAAACCGCCGGTCATCGCACGGCAAGGCAGACATGGCCAATCCATGGAGCATGCCCGAAGGGACAATGACTATCCTCTCTGCAGACATCTCATGTAACACTGGCTCCGGTAGCACCGCGTGTCTGAGCGAAGCTCCCACCAGAGAAATAGAGTCAAAAGTATCGGCAGATATTGGCCGGTGATTGATGAGCTCAGCGAAAGAATGGATCAACACGCTGATCGAACCCGAGCTCATTTTGAGCCGATGAAGTCGAACGTCCTCCGTCGAAATCGTCACTAGCCAACTGCTAAAGGAGGTCATATGATAGCTGAGGAGCACGCCGCCAGTATCTTTCAGGCGCTGCTGAGATAGGCTTATGAGAGACTGACCCGAAGAGTCGATCGAGACCGGCTTGTGAGATGTTGATGCATCGGCAGCATTGCCAGAAGAGTCAGAAGTCAGCTGCTCGACCAGACTACGACCCCGTCGCATCTCAGCATACTGCAAAGCGGAGTCTATATACGCCTCGATACCTGTCTTCTCATATGCCGAGAAGTGAACGTCGCTCAGCAGATCATAGAAGCCCACCCGATCGCGTAGCAGGCCAAGTCGCAAGTCGATAGTAAGCAGCTGACGGGTTCGCTCCAGCAAGCCTACGCACTCTTCTGCTTTAGCCTTGGCCGTAGCCGTATCGCCCCCCAAGTAGTTGGCCATGGCCAACCCGTGCAAACACTCCAAGTGTGCTTCGGGACGCCTGATGGCCGGAAGAGTCTCGTCAAAAAGCCGGATTGCTGCTCGAATCTGACCATCTGCCACGAGATACCATCCGTAGCGGATACGGTTATGACACCAGCCCACCGAATCCTGGCATCGGACGAAGTGGTCTTGAGCTGCCAGGAATTGGCGTCTGGCCTTGTCTGTTCGATGCCTAACCTGATAGACCGTGGCAAGGGTACTCATAGCGTAAGCAAGGTCCCGGCGAGCCCGCAGTTGCTGCCCAAGAGACTCGGCATCATCAAGCAATGATTCCCTGATCTCGGCGGCCCGGCGAGCATACTGTTCTGCAGAATCAAGATGCTTCAGGTCCAGATAGCACTCGGCAAGATAGTTGGCGGCCTGGGCGGCGTTGACGGACATGCCGGATTCCTCGGATCGCGAGAGGGCTTCCCCGGCCAACTGCATGCTTGTTTCCCACTGTCCCAGTTCGATGCGATGGTAAGCTTGGTGCAGCAGAGCGTAGACCAGCAGCCCATTGCTTTCCACTCGATTCGCCTGCGTTATGACGGCATCAAGAGCATCAAACGCTTTGATGTATTCGGCCTGTTGAGCTCCGAAGACAGCTGACCGAAGCAGGTTGCATTGGGCCAGCCCATCAGGCGAGTCAAGGGCGCGGTACCAGGTTTCAGCAGAATCCAAATAGGCATGCGTGGTGTTGTTTAGATTGCGACCCTGATGAACGCGAGCGACACTCAGGTAGGTGCCTGCTACGGCAAAAGAGTCATCCAGCGCTTCATACTGCCCGACCAGCTTTGCGAGGCGGTCCACATAGCCGGCGGCTACTGAATCGGTGTTCGCAGAGGTGGCTGACTTGTACTCGTCGTATGCAAAGCGGTTGGCTGAATCCAGAGCCAGTTTGGCGGTGACGCAGGAATCGCTCCACCTACGGTAGATCCGAAACCTCGCGCTCAAGTCGCGCACGTTGTGGATCTTGGCATAGATATCCAGCGCGCAGCCAATGTGCCGGGCGAGACTATCGGCTCTGTTTGAATCCTTGATCCGAGCCTTCAGATACCTGTCGATGTCTATTCGCAGGGCTTCTCGGGCTTCTCCGTGCTGCTTCTTCACGAAATCAGTGCATCCCGCAGAATCAGTGCAGCAGTCCTGAAGAGCCGACATAGCAGCAGCTTTGTCTGGAGTTTGATCGCCGCAGGTCGCCAGGACGGAGATGATCGTCAGGACAGAGATGTGGCGGACCAGTGAATCGATTCGCGGATATCTGAATCTAGCGGTCGACGATAACTTGAAAGGGGATGTCGAATGTATCCACGTCCTGACCTGTGCCCGGCATTTTCTCATCGGCTACTCGGATGGTATAACGGCCGGGTGAAAGATACGAGGCCGGGACATGCATGTCAATGGGATGTGGGAAGCCGGTCGCCGGATCCACACGCAGTCTGAGACCGTGGAGCGTGAGTAACTCGCCTTCGCGGGAGACAAGAGTTGCGCTATAGTGTCGGTTTCTGCGCAGAGGAGCTTGTATATTGAAAGTGACAATACCATGGTGATTGTCGATGGTCACAGTATCTACCGGTGCTGATTGCGCGCGTTCAACCCCGTAGCTAAGCGACACTTCGGCGCTGGCAGGAGCAAGCCGCTGCGTCCAGTTAGCGATCTGATAACCACCTATGGCGAGAACGGCTGCCACAAAGTAGGCCAGGGCAGGGTGGAACTTGAAATGAGCCGGGAAGAGGAAATCGCGAATTCGGCTCAGTAAACCAGCCGTATCTTCGGACCGCTGCCAGGGCCTGTTAATCGTCTTGCTGGTTTTGCGGGTGATTGCAAGCTCTTCGGCACACTCCGCACACTGCTCTATGTGAGCTTCAATATTACTTCGTTCGTCGGCCGGGATGCTATCCGGGGCAAGCACATAGTCGGTGATTTGATCCGCAGAGAGATGGCCCTCATTTATCAGATCGAAAGCAGCTATTCCGAGACGGAGCCGTCGAAGTTCCAGGAAATCCTTGCGGAATTCCGGGTCGCCGTCTACAGCCTGCTCAATCTCGGCTCTCTCTGCATCCGAGAGCCCGCCGGCAAGGTACTCAGGTATCTTTTCGCGAAGCTCATCCAATTATGCAAGCACTCCTTATCATCATTCATTAGCTTAGACCGGAAAGCCCTCAGAACGTTGGCCGCCGGTCGTGATTCTTTGATAGATTTTGCGAGCGGCCTCTTTGCATTCTTTCATTCTCCACCTTAGAGTGCCTTCTTCTTTGTGCATCTTCTTCGCACATTCTGAGTACTTCAGCTCACCGTAAATGTGCAGGCGGATCAATTCCTGACACTCCGCTGACAGTTGTGACAGAATCCGAAGCCACAGTGCCGCTTCCTGTTTGAGTTCGAGCAACCGCTCGGGATCGGGACCGGGATTCGCAGATGCTCCGAGGGCGTCTGATAAGGCCTCAGGCTCCAGATTGCTGAATCGATTCCGGTAACGGGCGTGATTGCTGCACGTATTAGTGGCTATTCTGAATATCCACGTCTTAAGAGCCGCCGCGAAGCGAAACTTATCGTCCTGCAGGTCCGTGTAGACCTTGAACAGGATTTCGTCTTCGGCCTCTTGCGTCTCCGGGCCGAGCTTGCCACGCCAACCTGACACGATTGCCCTGATGTAGCCTCTGATCGTTTCGAATGCAGCCTTGTCTCCGGCTAGGAGGCTCTCCACCAGTTTACGGTCGCCGCTCGAATTGACCATACGCGGAAGCTAAAGTCTGGCCAGACTAATGGCAAACGCTTTGTGTCTTGCGATGCCTAACTACCTGATGAGACGATGAAAGCTTGGTGGCCGTGAACGATAAGCCATTGGTTGCAAATAGCTTGACATTTTAGAGCAGCATTACTAATAGTAAATAGTGTGCTTTCCCCAAATAAGGAGGAGTCATGAGAATTGGTAACGCGGCTGCAGTCTTACTGCTGGCCATCGGCTTCGTTCATACCTTTGCTATAGAGGAAGCTTGTTCCCGAGATGCTTCAATTGGCCGCTCGTTGGCAGAGGCCGACCAAGCGGATCAGATGGGATTGTGCTGGCCGGCTCACAGCGCTACGCATGAAACTGATGAGGTGCGGGCAACATTCAACGACAACGGCACCTTTGGCGCCGGCTTCGGCACTGCGCCGTCAGCCCCTTCCTTCGAAGCACCGCCGGGTAGCGACGTCGAATACTTGTACGGTGGGGCAATCTGGATTGGGGGAGTTGTTGCGGGAGATACCTTGGTTTCTGTTGGTGCAGATGGCTGGCAAAGCACGCATGAGATGTTCCCAAGCGGTTGGCCGTCCGCTTCAATGAACGAAGTAGAGTGCTATGGCGACCTCATCGTGCCGTATGGCGACACATTCTCCTTTCAATCATTCCGCACCACCTTCACTGACACTGTAACGGCTGGCGTCGACGATGACTTCAGTGGCAGACCACATATCCCTATGAATGTTGAACTTACCCTGCGGAGTCACTCCTATGAGCCGATGCCGGTCGTATGGTATGACCTCATAGTCACGAATATCGGCGACCATTCGATCGAAGATGCGTATATTGGCCTATATGTGGATGCTGATATCGGTGGCGGTGGAGACAACATATGCCAGGTTTGGCCGGACGATCTCGCAGGTTCGTTGCAGGAGTATGAACTGGCCTACATCATCGACAACGACGGGAATTTCTACTGGATAGGCTGTGACAGCGCACCCAGGCCATTCGCCGCTAAGTTCCTAAAGACATCTTTTGAAAGCCAGTCGGCAAACTTCAACTGGTGGGTCAGCAGCGCAGACTCTTCTCAGGACTTTGGCCCGCGACAGAAGAGCAACCCCTGCCAGTTCCCAGGTGGGGGGACCGGCACACCGGAAGGCGATATAGCCAAGTACTGCCTCATGAGCTATCCCGAATGGGACTATGATCAAGCATTCACGTCCACAATTGCACCCGATGACCCGGTATGGGAGCTTCCTCCATCCGACACGTTAGCCGATTTTTCAATGGGTTCGGATATCAAATTCCTGCTGTCCATTGGCGCATTCGACTTGCCTCCAGGCAGCAGTGAGCGCATCATATTCGCTACCTTCACAAGTGATCCGATTCACACCAATCCGGACAACTTCGATGTCCATTTGCCCAACGATCCCGAAGGATTCTTGTCCGGCCTCCGGCTTGACCGGCTAGTGTTTGCGGCGCAATCCGCAGGGAGCTGGCTACTTCTTGTCGGAGATCCTCAGTTTACCCCTGTGCTGGGTCTGGAGGCAAGAGCCTACGAGCACGCAGGGGTATCGGTTCGCTGGGACCCGTGGGTGTTAGACGGCATCGACGGATACGACTTGTATGTTAGCGAGGTCCCTGTCGAGCTGTGTCCACACCCGGGCGTGGTACCACCGTGGTTGGAGCCTGATGAGTATACTCTCTACGGGAGTTATCCTCCATCTGCGCACACTGCGTCAGTGAGCGGGCTGAATCCTGATAAGTTCTACTTCATTAATGCTGCACACCGAACCGCAGAAGGAGTTGGCAGGATCGGGAAACCGCTGGTGACGAGGACAAATCCTCGACCCGCGGGGCCCACGCCGGATTCGCTATATGTCTGCATCCGATCCGGAAGTCCCACCTGTATCTCGTGGGGCCTCCCAGACAGCATGGAGGTCGACCACTACAACATCTACCGCTTTTCCGATCTGGAACAGGCGAGTGAGAGGTACCTGCCATTCTACGACAAGGGATGCATGAGCGGACAACTCTCTCCGAAGGATAGCTTCTACATACCCACGGATGACGAAACCTATTACTACTACGCAATTGATCCCTTTGTCCAGGTTGACGGTTTTTACAGGTCATTCGAAGTCCCGTCACCGCTGGACAACGAAGTATTTGTCATCACTGCAGTCGACGAACATGGGTTCGAGTCACACTTTTCGAATGAGGTCCAGTTGCAGGCTGTAAGTTCTGCCACTAAGGACGTTCTCGTCGTGATCGATGGCATCCACTCCGGCGACTTCGTGATGGCAAACAGTGTCGCCGAGTTTTACAGCAACATACTCGACGATTATGACTTCGATTTCTACTACTACGATGACTCGCTGCGTCAATACCCTGATTCAGGTCTTAAATGGCGCGACTTCACTGCTTATCGCTATCTCTTTATCGATGGCAGCCTCTCAGATGCAATTGTGAACAGCAGATACACAACCAAATGCAACGGATTCGAGCGATATCAATCCAGTGGCGGACGCATAGTGTACTTCGGTGCCTTGACTGATTACATGGACTTCGACCACTTCCGGACACCACTTACGAGCGAGCACCTGCATGTATCGTGGGCGGGCGACGGCAACTGCTTCGCTATAGACAGCGTTACGTTCGCCGGTCTAGCGTATTGTGGGCAGGCTGGATGTGACGACCACAACCTGGGCTTCATTTCCGCTCACAGCAATTGCTTGCCCGATCTCGAATTCGACACCGGTTGCGAGCTATTTATGTCGCCGTTCGAGCGGCTCTGGCTAAATCCGTCAGGGCCTGTCGTAGCCACGTTCAAACCTGCCTCGGGCGGGGTTGTAACGCATCAATACCAGTCACGTCATGGAGAACAAGCTTACCAGCACGGCCGGCCGGTTGGAATCTGGGATCCAGCCTGTTCAACATACGCGTTCGGATTCCACCTGTGGTATATGAAATCGGATCAGGCCCGCGATCTGGTCGAGTCCCTCCTGGATACCGATTCCCCCATACAAGCAGCTCCCGCCGCCGCGCCGGAGATCGAAGCGATTTGTGGCCCGGATGATGAGCAATGGACCATTTTCATAGACCCGGTCCTCTGCGCAGAGTATTATTTGATCTACCGTGATGGCGAGTGGGCCGATTCGATTCTGGGTACGGCGTACCCGGTGCCAAGGGACGAAGACAGCTCCTCTTACACCGTGGTTGCCGGAAACCGGGTAGGGACTACAGCACACTCCGATCCGGTGTTACTTCCTTCGGATGTCAGAGAGATAGGAGGGGAACAACTACCGCTGTCGTACAGGCTTCTGCCCAACTACCCGAACCCCTTCAATTCGGCCACGCACATCGAGTTCGACCTTCCCAGGGCAGGCCGGGTCACGCTCAGGATCTACAACATTCTCGGACAGGAGGTCGCCACCTTGGTTGATGAACATCTCTCCGCCGGACGCAAAGTAGTGATTTGGAATGGCGACAACCAAGCGGGCCGTACGGTCGCATCCGGTGTGTACTTCTATCGACTGAGCACCGACAACTATGCCCAGACCAGGAAGATGATGCTCTTGAAGTAGGATTGTATCGGGTGGGCGGAAGGAGATTATCCTCTTCCGCCTCAACATTGGGAGCTGCGATGCGGCGTACCCCAGTAAATGAGAAGACAAGAAGTGATCCCGGCAAGCGCAGCAGGCTGGAGACTACCTGGCATCGCATCGCAACAACGCTATTGTGACGCAAGTGTGCTCATAGCCAAAAGGAGAAATCATGAGGAATTCCTATAGTGTGCTATTCGTAGTTGGCTTTATCATGGCGGCTGCTTTCGGACATGCAGTGACCACGAATGCCAGCGACATGCACTCCACCGGCCTGAGTATTATGGAGTTTACGAAATCCGACGGCACCTTTGATCTGGAGGCTGTGCGGCGGTCCGGGTACGAGGGGTCTTTGGACCTGGAGGGCCTGGAGGTTGGGATTGATCCGGTTACCGGAGAGCCGGTGGCGCGGCCGGTCGGCAATGCTTCTCCCAAGGACCACCCGGATGATATCTACTGGGACAACAGCATCTCGCCGTCGGTTATAGGGGTAGATGGTTGGGTCTTGGCCCTGACGGTGTACGATGGCCAGTTAATCGCGGGGGGAACTTTCACGACCGCGGGCGGCACGAGCGCCAGCCGGATAGCCGCCTGGGACGGCAGTTCCTGGTCGCCGCTGGGCTCGGGGATGAATAGCTATGTCTT
>CAZGMK010000040.1:0-33444 GCA_964526835.1 uncultured Ignavibacteriales bacterium | reverse complement strand
ACCTGATCGACGGCCGGAGGGTGTGGCGCGTCGCGATGCGAAACGTCGTTCTTGAACTGGATAGGACAGCTGAAGATCAGGAGCTGGACTATCCGATGGATTTCCAAATCCTGATCGACTCCGCCACCGGCCAATTGCTCCGAATCTTCTCTGCTGTCAAGCCAAAGGATCGAGTTTCCGCACGGCCTCCGACATCCGCGGAGGCGACGGAGCAGATAGCCTCGCTCGGCGAAGCCTATCATGGTCTGCCTGACAAGCCGCCTAACGTTGACTTCCTGGCCGCGCTCAACAAGTGCAAGTTCTATCCACTGCTTGCCGAGCAAATTCGCGGGCTGTACATACTCCATACTCACGAGCGCCGTGCTGAGCCATCGCCGGCCTGGGCCATATACATGCAAGGCCTGCCGCCTCTCTCACCCTCCGACTCGACGCCCGGCTACAAGTCTTCTAATCGTCGTACTATCGTTGACGCCGACAGCGGATGGGTCATATACTCGACCGACATATCCTACCCGGAGCTCGGTGAAGAAGAGGTTGAAAGTGATGAGGTGGAAGAGTAGTGGACAGAAGGCGCTCTCGGACGTCTCTTACTTGTGAGCTATTAGTGAAGAGGGTGAGATGAGAAGCCGAATTGAGAAAACGTTTTCGTATTGGCTGATCCTGTTGGCCACCGCCTCTGCCTTACAAGCGCCCGCTGCAACCGCAGAGCAGCCCATCGACTCTGCAGCCGCGGTGGTGGTAGCCTTCGAGACAATGGGGCTGGATACATTGAACGAGCAGGATAAGAACAGCCATCTTGTCTCGGTGAGTCAGGAGAAGCTGGCTGATTGTACCACACCGTTCATCAGTCTCCGCCGTGTCAATGACGACCTGCGTCGAGGGTCGACTCCGAACGAGTCGAAGAGAGGCTGTCTCGGTCCTGCCACTTCACTTTCAGCGGCCGATACTCGACCGAGAAAGTGTCTCGGGGGGCCTCAGTCACGGACCTTATCAGGCTGAGGGAGATGTCGGTCTCCTGTCGGCTGATACATGGGATGCCGCTGCCCGTGATGCTGAACTTCGGTGGCTTTCCTGCCTGGATGCGATCGGTCGCAAAGTCGATGTGCCTTTGCAACCGGTCGAGGATCATCTGGTTAATGTGCTTGCCAATGGCCGGGATCTGGTCCGCGATATAGTCCCTGAAACGATCGTCGCGTTCGTATCCGATGCTGTGACGTTCGGACGCCATCGCGGCGTACATGGTCGTGCCGGTGCCCAAGAATGGATCCAGAACCGTATCCTCCTTGACCGAAAACATGTTGATCAGTCGGTAGGCCAACTCGAAAGGATACGCGCCGCTGCGTTGCCTGAGATCTGCGGCCTCGAGAGTTTGCACTGTACCGGTGAGATCAGACCAGACATCCGAAAACCACTTGTTACGCTCCTCCCAGAAATAGGCGCTCCGGCGTCGGTTCTGTTTGGCCGCGTTGTCAGTGAAGCCCCTCTTATTGCCCTTGCGGAAGATAAGGATGTACTCGTGCTCCAGGGTCACATAGGCTCCCGGCGGCAGCATGCCCGAACCCATGAATTTATTGGGAGCATTGGTAGTCTTGCGCCAGATTATATTAGGAAGATTCTGAAATCCCCGCGATAACATGGCGCTGATTATGCGTGAATGCGACGAGTACAACTGGAACACGCCATTCAGTGTGCGGGTGGCGTCACCAATATTGATACAGGCTATCCCCCCCGCCTTGAGAACCCGGTTCAACTCTCGCCACACCTGATCGAGCTGCTGGTGCATCAGCTCGAATGCCCGCCGGCCATCTCCGTCTGATAATGCCGAGCGTATGGTCTCGTCCTCTGCGCAGAAGTCATCATCCCACATCTCAATCATCGGATACGGCGGCGAAGTGACAACCAGGTCCACCGACTCGCTGCCAACATCCTCCAGCCTTCCGGCGGGCTTATAGTGAACTCTGTGAGAGCTGGTGGCGATCAAATCAGGCAATCTCCAGGCACTGCGGGTGTCAGGGTATCTCCAGCAATTAAGCAGATTGCAGTCCATGACACAACACTCAGTGTGCGTTGATGGTATTGCCGCCACCGCTCACGGGAGCGACCATGCTCTCCTCGCGGCAACGACTTCTGCGCTACCGCGAGTCGGGATGTCAGGTAGAACTGCGAACCGGGTGTCGAGATATCAGATACTGACGCCGAAGAACAGCCAATACAGAAGACCAACCCCCGCCAGCACAGGAAGAGCATGCAAAGACAGGGCTGTCATGTTGCGCCGGCGGGATCCCGCTTTGAAGCCGACAACAATTATCGCCACCGCCCCCAGGTTAACGATCAGCACAAGCGGAAGGAGCAGTTTCAGAGCCATGCCGGCCACGGGCCAATCAAGATACCAATCCCGAAAAGTCGCGGCGTACAACACCAGCCAGTAGACCAGCGCCGCAAGCCCGGCCGCCCATATGAATCGACTATACTTCACGGCTGACCGGTGGCCGGTGGTCGGCGCGCATACGGTGCGGTTCGGGATGTTCAGGGCGACGGTGCAAAATGGCCGCGGCGCCGATTCCACCGAGGCCGATTGCTACGAGGAATATACCGGCGAAAGCCAGAACCGTCGAATCACCGTGGTCGCTCCGGCTAAGCACCGCCTCGGAAGGACTTTCGGGGTTCACCCAGGCCGTGGCCTCACTCCCCGTGGGATGAGCTGCCACTATGGAGGCAATCGGTTCCCGCTCCTGCGACGCCGATGGTGCGATGGTAAAGCGATCGCTTTCGAAGGTTTGACCCTCGACGTTGTATCGATAGCTGATCGCAGGCTCATAACCTGTCACGAAGCTGGGCCCGCGGCTGTACGTGTTGTTCATAGTCACTGTCTTCACCTCCGCCCGGAGAATGACCGCCTCCACCTGTGTCCACTTATCGACCTCGCTCACGCTCTTGTGTCCCTGGCTGTACATGCTCCAGCCGCATAGCAGCATAAACACGCCGCCGCCCAGAAGGAACAGCATTAAACTCTTCTGATTGTTCTTCTTAGCCATGATTCAACCTATCGTGATGATGCCTGTATCCTTTTCTTGCTATTCGAGTTATCGGTAAGCCGGCCGTGGCTGTTGATCCCCGGAGCCTCGCCCGATGGAAAAAGGCGAGTTCCGAGGCTTCTTATCGGCAAAGAACTCAAAAAGACCCTTGCTAAATGGCCGAAATATGATTACTACGCTCCTGCCCCTTTGCGGCCGTGGGTACTCGACTGTCTATCCGCTGACCGCGGGTAAGAGGCGAAGACGAAAGTCCTAATGATGAATCCTGGTCTCAAGAACCGCCGTCGATGTTTCCCTCAACCGGAGGTGCACCGGCGGGCGCGGGCTATAACCCAAAGTAACGGAAAGGCACCATCACCATTACGGTGCTCTCAGGAGAAGAGTCGATGATCACCAAAGAACAGGCGCTTAAGTACCACAGCACGGGCAGGAAGGGGAAGATCGAGGTTATCGCCAGCAAGCCGTGCGTCACCCAGCATGATCTGTCCCTGGCGTATACGCCTGGTGTCGCCGAGCCCTGCCGTGTTATTGAAAAAGATCCCGATGCCGCCTATGAATACACCGCTCGCGCCAACCTCGTTGGTGTCGTTACCAATGGAACCGCTGTTCTGGGCCTGGGCAATATCGGTCCGCTGGCCGGCAAGCCGGTCATGGAGGGCAAGGGGGTCCTCTTCAAGAGATTCGCCGACATCGACGTTTTTGATATCGAGCTCGATGTGAGCGACACGCAGGAGTTCATCAGGATCGTAAAGAGTCTGGAGCCGACCTTCGGGGGCATCAACCTCGAGGATATCAAGGCCCCCGAGTGCTTCGAGATCGAGGAGACGCTCAAGAAGATGATGGATATCCCGGTGTTCCACGACGATCAGCACGGCACCGCGATCATCTCCGGTGCGGCCCTGATCAACGCCTGCGAGATTGCGGGCAAGGACATCGGTGATATCAAGGTTGTCTTCAATGGCGCCGGCGCCGCCGGTATCGCCTGCGCCCGGCATTATGTTGCCCTCGGGGTCAAGCACGACAACATAATCCTCTGCGATTCCAAGGGGGTCGTCTACAAAGGCCGGACCGAGGGAATGAACAAGTACAAGGAGGAATTCGCCTCCGATACCGATGCCCGGACGCTCGCGGAAGCCATGCAGGGCGCCGACGCCTTCTGCGGCGTATCAATAGCCGACTGCGTCACACAAGACATGGTTCGTTCCATGGCTGACCATCCCATGATCTTCGCCATGGCCAATCCGGACCCCGAAATCACTTATCCCGAAGCCAAGGCCGCCCGCTCGGATGTCATCATGGCCACGGGCCGTTCCGATTTCCCCAACCAGGTGAACAATGTTCTGGGCTTCCCCTTCATTTTCCGCGGAGCTCTGGATGTCAGGGCTTCGGCTATCAATAACGAAATGAAGGTAGCCGCGACCATGGCTCTGGCTGACCTGGCCAAGGAACCTGTGCCTGAAGCCGTGAGCGCCGCTTACGGGGGAATATCTCTCACTTTCGGCCCCGATTACATTATTCCAAAACCGTTTGACGAGAGAGTCCTTCTCTGGGAATCCAAAGCGGTTGCCGAGGCCGCCATGAAGACCGGTGTCGCCCGTCGGACGATCGACCTGGACGAGTATCTCATCAAGCTCGAATCCAAGCTCGGCAAGGCTCGTGCGGTCATGCGCACGATCATTCGGGCCGATCGCGAATTCTCCAAACGCATTGTCTTCCCCGAAGGCGAGCACCACAAGATACTGGCTGCCGCCGCCTCCATAGCCCAGGAACAGATCGCCAGGCCTATCCTGTTGGGCGACTCGGATCTGATTCAGGAGCGGGCTCGTTCCAACGATGTTGACTTGCAGGACGTTGAGATCGTCGACCCCAAGCGCACCCCACTGGCGACCCGTTATGCCGAAGAACTGCACAACTTGCGCTGGCGCCACGGCATGACACGTCTGCCGGCCCTGATCGACCCTCTGTACTTCGGCCTGATGATGGTTCGCACCGGCGACGCCGACGGGCTCGTGGCGGGCGCCACCATGCACTATCCCGAAGTCCTTCGGCCTGTTCTCGATGTCTTCCCGATGCGAGACAAGAGTGAGCGCGTCGCCGCCATGAACATTGTCTTGCTTCGTAATCAGGTGTTCTTCTTCGCCGATACCGCGGTCAACCTCGACCCCACAGCCGATCAGTTGGCCAATATCACCGTTACCTGCGCCGCCAGGATCCGCTCTCTGGGCATCGAACCGCGAGCCGCGCTACTCTCATACAGCAATTTCGGATCAGTCCGCTCCGAGCTGTCGGCGAAAATGAGGAAGGCCGTCAAGCTGGTCAGGCAACTCGATCCGGACCTGCAGGTCGACGGCGAGATGCAGGCCGATACCGCCGTTAATGAGGGAATCCTCTCGCGGCATTATCCTCTTTCGGAGCTCAAGCGCCCGGCCAACCTGCTTGTCTTCCCTGATCTGCAGTCGGGTAATATCGCCTACAAACTGCTCCAGCGCCTGGGTCGCGCCGAGATGATCGGCCCGCTCCTCATTGGCCTGGATAAGCCGATCCAGATTCTTCAGGTTGGCTCCTACGATGTCCGCGATATCGTTCACCTGTCGGCATACGCAGCGATGGAGGCCCACGGCAGGTTCCGCAAGGAACTCTTCAGCGCCGGCGAGAGTTTCTGAAGCAGCAGCTCACCGATGCTACTGGACGACATAACGAGTTGATAGAAGCTCCGGCGGCGACGCCGGAGCTTTTCGCTGCCGATTGTCGCGGATCAGGTGATGACCCTCCCGGGGGCGTTGAAAAGCCTCGATTCGCGCCCATTGACGCCGCGGAGACATGCCCCGCGCCTACGCTGGAAGGCCGTTTGGCCGTGTGACGGACGGCCATGAGTGGCCCGACGAGAAGCCGCAACGTAAATCGTTCATTGACCGGGGACTGTTTCGACAAGCTCGGGGCGCACGGGCGCTGGGATGCCGCCGCCCGGAGTTGATGCGCTTTGTCCCCTTCGGTTGGCCTTCGACACGGTCGCATGCCCCTCACATGCAGTGTACGCAGTTTTCACACAGCAGGTCCATGACAGCCCCGGAGGGACCGATGAAGAGCTAGGCGCCCGCTGCTGTATTACCATAAGTGCGCGCGGCACAACGCGATATGAAGCCGCCCCACAGATCGGCACGGTTCTTGTTAGTACGAAAGGTACATGGCCACTGCAAGCGTCGACCGGCGTGACAGTGGAAACGAACCGCGCCCGACAAGGAGGACAGCAATGCTAATCAAGGAAATCATGACTCCGAGCGCCGAGATAGTCCAGCCTCAAACCTCAGTGAAGGACGCGGCCGCCCGCATGAAGGCGCTGGACGTTGGCGTGATGCCGGTAGGCGATAATGACCGCCTGGTTGGTATACTGACCGATCGAGATATCGCCGTGCGAACTGTCGCTGAAGGTAAGGATCCGGCTAATACGGAAGTCGGCGAGGTAATGACCCCGGATGTAAGCTACTGCTTTGAAGACCAGGACCTCACAGAGGCCGGCGAACTTATGAAGAAGAACAAGATCCGCCGCCTGGTCGTACTGAATCGTGACAAGCGGATGGTCGGCATGTGCAGCATCGGCGATGTGGCGGTGCATGGTGACCGGGGAGTCGTGGCTGATATTCTTACCGAGGTTTCCAGGCCGGCCGAGCCAAGGCGATGATCCGCGATGGCTTCTGATCGAATGGCGCCAGACACAAGGAGGTACTACCGATGAAATCGCACAACCGTACAATGAAAATACAGCTGACAGCCGTCTTGGCAATCGTAGTCCTGATGGCTGTCGTAATGATGCCGACGCACGCCGACGCCCGAGAAATGACCGACGCCGACATCACCCTGGTGGTGATGGATGCCCTGACATACGATCCGGGTGTCTCGGGCTATTTGGTCGATGTTGAAACCAACAACGGTATAGTCGTCCTGGGCGGATCGGCCACCAACCTTATGGCAAAACGTCGCGCCGCGAAGCTGGCTGAGACTGTCAAGGGAGTCCGCTCGGTGGTCAATACCATAAAGGTCAAATCACTCGGTCGCCCCGACGCAGAAATCCGCGACGATGTTGTGGGTGCGCTGGCGGCCAATCCCGCCACCAATGCGTGGGAGATAGATGTAGCAGTACGCGATGGCGCCGTTGGGCTCAGCGGGGCAGTTAACTCCTGGTATGAGAAGCAATTGGCCGCCAAAATCGCGCGTTCTGTTCGCGGTGTTATGGAAGTGGACAACAAGCTTGCCCTGGACTACGAGCAGGATCGTCCGGATGCTGAGATCGCCGCCGAAATCCGCGAGAAGCTGCGCTGGGATGAACTGGTGGATGACGCTCTGATTACGGTCGAAGTGGAGGACAACGAAGTAACTCTGGGCGGTACTGTCGGCAGTGCGGCCGAGAGACGATATGCGATCTCTGATGCCTGGGTCGACAACGTGGAACGGGTAAACGCGGATGCCCTCGAAGTCGCCGACTGGGCCCGCGATGATCGCTTCCGCACCAACAAGTACGTACCCAGATCGGACGATGAGATAGCCGATGCTTTGAACGACGCCCTGTTCTACGATCCCCGGGTAGCATCGTTTGACGTTGAGGTCGCGGTCGATAACGGCATTGTGACCCTGTCCGGGGTCGTCGACAACCTCAAGGCCAAACGAGCAGCTTCCCAGGTGGCCAACAGAACGGTTGGTGTCTGGACGGTCAAGAACCAACTCAACGTCAGGCCAACAGAGCCCGTGAGCGATGCCATGGTGGCTGCCGATGTGCGGATGGCGCTGCTTCGTGATCCTTATGTAAATCGCTACGATGTCACGGTGACAGTCGACGACGGCATCGCCCACCTGAATGGCGAAGTGGACAGCTACTTCGAAAAGGCGCAGGCCGACGACGTGGCCAGCCAGGTGAGTGGCGTCGTGGCGGTGCAGAACAATCTCGATGTTCAGGACGAGAGCAACGCTCTGCTCCGAGACCCCTGGGTGAACTATGACTGGTGGGACATCGCCGACTACAATTGGTATGCCATTCCGGATAACCGCGCCGTCGTCATGAGCGACCAGCAAATAGAAGAGCTGATCGAGAGCAAGTTCTTTTGGAGCCCGTTTGTCGACAGCGAAGAGATAAACGTGACCGTCGACGCTGGAGTCGCAATCCTGACCGGCGAGGTCGATACCTGGAGCGAGCGAATTGAAGCCACCGCCAAGGCCCTCGAGGGCGGTGCGGTGCAGGTGGACAATAAGCTGATCGTTGCCTATGGCCCTGAACAGTACCGCAAGTAACAGACGTTTCAGAAACCACTTTCCACAGCCGTCTCCCCCTGGCGGTCATTCCCACAGTACGGAGGCAGAGGGTTCACCCTTTGCCTCCGTGCCCCACCGGTGCGGTGATGGCGGCGAAGAAGCGGTAAGGCCGGGGCACACTGGCGATTTGAACCGTCCCTGGAATGTGTGAAAGGTGAGAGCATTGCCCGAACTTCCGGATGTAGAGACATATCGACGTTATCTCGACGCCACCGCACGGCGCAAGCAGATTCGGCGCGTACGGGTCGAGGACAGGCAAGTGCTTCAGGGCGTCAGCGAAAGGCGCCTGAACAGCAGCCTGAGCGGTAAGCGGATGAGTCAGACCCGTCGTCACGGCAAGCATCTGCTGGTAAAAGTCGGCGCCGACCAGTGGCTGGCTGTGCATTTCGGTATGACCGGCTATCTGGAATACTTCCGGAACTCGGACGGCCAACCCGACCATGCTCATGTCGTCTTTGACCTCTCCAATGGCTACCATCTTGCCTATGTGGCGCCTCGAAAACTGGGCAATATACAGCTGATCAGAGATCCTGACAAATTCATAGAGCAGGAAGACCTCGGACCCGATGCTCTTGATGGGTTGGACGCAGAGGGCTTTGTCGATGCTCTTCAGGGCCGGCGCGGAACCACAAAGTCGGCCCTCATGAACCAGAGACTCATCGCGGGGGTGGGTAATGTGTATTCTGATGAGATTCTGTACCGGGCGCGATTGCATCCCGCTACCGAAGTCGGCTCCCTGACCGCGAAGGATCTGGTCAAGCTGTGGCGACGAGTCCGGTCGGTGTTGAAGAAAGCAATCGAGAAGCAGGCCCGGCCGGACAAACTGCCGAATTCGTGGCTGATACACCGACGTGAAGACGGCGCCTCCTGCGGCATCTGTGAGGGCAAGATCATCAAAACGAAGTTCTCCGGCCGAGGCGCCTATCTTTGCGACACACACCAAGAGAGGAAGCAGTAACCATATGTATGACGTCGTTCCGAAAGAAGATACTGAAAGCCCGCCCGAGCAGCCCGGAACCGCTGAACTCGACGTGTCGGCAGTAGCTACTGCCTTCAGTCTTCTGTGGGGTTTCGGTGTGTTCTTTCTGGCCTGGTGGATGCGGCTTTTCAGTCGTGATCGCGAAGCGCCGCTGGGACTGGGAAGAGTTTATCCCGGCTACCGTGCAACCGCCATCGGCAGTGTCATCGGCGCGGTATGGGGATTCATTGACGGTTTCCTGGCCGGCTGGCTCTATGCCTGGCTATACAACACGGCCAGGAGAATACTCATCACGGGCAAAAACAGTAACAAGCAACCGACCCTCGAAGGAGGCGAATGACTATGCAGGTCCCCCTGGAAACCGCTTTCCGGGATGTACCCCGGACTCCTGAGATAGAACAACTAATTCTGGATAAGGTAGACAAGCTCGAGGAACTAAGCGACGCCATCACCAGCGGAGAAGTGGTGGTAGAGCGTCCCCACACGAGCAGTCAGTCGGGTAATGCCTATCGAGTACGCCTGACCTTCAACCTGCCGCCGGGCCATCGCCTGACGGTTGAGCGCCAGTCGGTCGATGAACGGAACGAGCAGCCCCTCACAGCAGTCATACGCGATGCCTTCGAGGCTCTACGGCGCCAGCTCAAGGAGCGGATCGAGCGTCAGCGCGGCGATGTCAAGGCCCATCCCGACCAGCAGGCTGGGGCGGTGGTCGACGAACTGCTGGAAAACGAGGGTTACGGCTTTTTGCGGACTGTAGACGGGCGACGAATCTACTTCCATGAAAACGCGGTCGCCAATAATGAGTTCGATCGTCTGACAGTGGGCTCCGGAGTCCGCTTTGTCGAAGCGGAAGGCGACGAAGGCCCGCAGGCAACAGTCGTACAGATCGTCGATAAACCCGGACGCCGCCCCAAGGACGAGGCTGGAGAAGCTTCGCCTTAGCCGGAGCGGCCCAGCCCCAATCGAAAGACGATCGCAAGGAAAGGAGACCCTGAAACATGCTAAAAGGCTATAGCCATAAACTATTGATCGCGGCACTGTTGGCCACTCTTCTGTTGGCAGCCGGATGCAGCGATGATGATGACAACATTGAGGGAACCGCCCGGTTGATGGTTGTCCAGGCAGGCTTCGGTTTGCCGGCAGTGGAACTGCTCATCGATGATGCCGTCAAGGCCTCCGATTTGGTTTATCTCGACAACACCGAGTACTTCTACTTGGATGCCGGCGAGCACAACGTCAAACTCCGCGAGGCCGGGACACAGATACCATTTTATGTGGATGTCGATGTCACGCTGCAGGCGAATCAGAGTCACACTCTGTTTATCGGAGATACGGCCCAGAACCTGTCGACGCACTTCGTGGTTGACAATGTAACGAGACCCGACACCACCGGTGAGACGGGGTTACGTCTGGTCAATCTGGCCCTCAATCCGGACGCGGTGACTATAACGAACCCTGTTGACAGCGAGGTGGTTGCGGAATTCGAGAATATCCCTTACGGTGGAAGCACCGATTTCTTCACCGTTCCGGCGGGAGACTGGGCCTTTGAGATTCGTGACTCGATTCACGGCGAAGTTCTCTATACAAGTGACAACCTTACCCTGCAAAGCGCCAAGGCTTACACCCTGCTGGCGCACGGGATGTTTCGCGATTTCGGCGACACCGACCTGGCCCTGACCCTGATCGAGAACCTGTAATCGATTCGCACCCGGCGGGGCGACCTCCGACTCTCAACAGCGTGTCATACCACCGGAGGCGCCCCGTCATTACATGACCCCAGGAGGTTAATCATGGATTGGCGTATTCAACTGGCCCGTCGCCTGGCTTTTCTCAGTCTCATTACATCGGTGATAATGATGATCCTGCTGCCGTGGCCGAGGCGCGAAGCTCAGCCAAAGCCACCCGAGTCCGACATTGAGTAAGGCGACCGCGGACACCTGTCATGCCCGTACACAACAGCGACATAGCCGATGTCCTGAATGAAATCGCCGATCTGCTGTCGCTGGACGAGGCCAATCGATTTCGCATCAGGGCATACCGCAACGCCGCCCGAACTATCAAGGGCTTGTCGCGTCCGGTGAGTGATCTGCTTGCGGACGGTAAGGACCTTTCGGACTATTCCGGTATCGGGGAGGATTTGGCCACCAAAATCGAGACGGTTGCCCGGAAAGGGACTCTGCCGCAGCTGAAGAAACTGCGCAAGAGGTTTCCTCAGGGATTGCTGGAAATGCTCGATCTGGATCAACTCGGGCCAAAGACCGTCAAGAGGCTCCATGACGAGCTTGGCCTGAAAACGCTCAAGCAACTGCGGAAAGCGGCGGAGGATGGAAGGGTGGCCGAGCTGGAAGGCTTCGGCAAGAAGTCCCAACAGCACATTCTCGATGAAATCAAACGCCGCGAAGAATCCGACGAAACCTCACGAACTCGACTTGACGACGCCGAGGAGGCCGCCGAGCCCCTGTGTAAGTATCTCCGAGATATCGAGGGGACCAAAGAAGTCACCATCGCCGGCAGCTATCGAAGGCGCAAGGAGACCGTCGGCGATCTTGACATAATCGCCACCGCCACACGCGACTCGGATATCATGGATCGCTTCGTCGCTTATGACGATGTCGATCAGGTAATCTCCACGGGATCGACCAAATCGACCATTATTCTGCGCCGCGGCCTTCAGGTCGATTTGCGGGTGGTGCCACAGGTGGCCTATGGCTCGGCGTTGCAGTATTTCACCGGGAGTAAGGAGCATTCGGTTGCTTTGCGTAAGATCGCTCGGAAGAAGAAGCTGAAACTGAATGAATACGGTATCTTCAACAAAGATGATAAGCGGGTGGCGGGGCGCACCGAAGAGGCGGTCTATCACAAGCTCGGACTTCAGTGGATTCCCCCGGAACTACGCGAGGCACAGGGGGAGATTGAGGCGGCCCGCAGAAAGAAAGTCCCGAATCTTGTTGACCTCGACGATATCCGCGGCGACCTGCAATGCCACACCACCGCCAGCGACGGCAAAGACTCGCTTAACGATATGGCCGGGGCCGCCAAAGACCTCGGTTACGACTACCTGGCCATTACCGATCACTCCAAACGAGTGACCGTGACCAACGGCCTCGACAAGAACCGCCTCAAACGGCTGATCGGGCGCATCGACAAGCTCAACGGCAAAATGAAGAATTTCCGCGTGCTCAAGTCGATCGAAGTGGATATCCTCCAGGATGGATCTCTCGATTTGCCTGATGATATTCTCATGGAACTCGACCTGGTGGTAGCCTCGGTGCATTATCACCGCAACCTGTCGCGCAAGAAGCAGACCGAACGAATCCTGAAGGGGCTGGACAACAAGTATGTCAGTATCCTGGCCCACCCGACCGGTCGCATGATCGGAGAGCGAGAGCCGATGGATATCGACCTCGAGAGGATCATGGATCACGCCAAGGACGTTGGCTGCTATCTGGAGATCAACGCTCAGCCGGATCGCCTCGATCTGGCCGACAATTATGTTCGTATGGCTCGCGAAACGGGCCTGAAACTGGCCATATCCACCGATGCCCACGCGACCCACGAACTCGGTTTCATGAAGTACGGCGTGGGGCAGGCGCGCCGCGGCTGGATGGAAAAAAGAGACATTCTCAATACCCGTACCTGGAAACAACTCAAGAAACTCCTGTCGCGCTGAGGACATTTCCCCGTGAGTTCAAAGAAGAATCCATACAAAAGCAACCCCAATACCAGATTCAGGAAGGCGGATAAACTCAGCAAGAAGGAAGCCGAGCAACAGGCTCAGCAGCTTCGCGAAGCAATCGAGTACCACAACTATCGCTACTATGTCAAGAATGATCCGGCTATCTCGGATGCCAGGTACGACAAGCTATTTGCCAGGTTGCAGGAGTTGGAAGACAAGCACCCCGACCTGGAGACTGATAATTCCCCAACCAAACGTGTGGGTGCGCCGCCGGCCGATAGACTGAAGAAGGTTGAGCATCAGGCTGATCTGCTGAGCCTGGACTCATCGCAGGAAGAAAGGGAGGTCAAAAGCTTCTATCGACAAGCAAGGAAGAAGGCAGGCAAAGGACGACCCGCCCTGGTGCTCGAACCGAAGTGGGATGGCCTGTCGGTTGAAGTTGTCTACGAGGAAGGGCGATTCAAGTACGGCGCTACCCGCGGCGATGGTCATACTGGCGAGGACATCTCCAACAACCTGAAGACTATCGGCGCGATTCCCCTGCGATTGCAGGAGAACAAGCATGTACCCAAATTGCTGGCGGTTCGCGGTGAGGTGCTCATGCCCCGCGACGGCTTCCGCAAGCTGAACCGGGAACGTCTTGAGAACGGCGAAGAGCCGTTCGCCAATCCCCGAAATGCCGCCGCCGGGATAGTGCGCCAGCTCGATTCTGCGAAGGTAGCCGGCAAGCCGCTGGATATCTTCTTCTATGACATCGTCAAAACCGATGACGGCGACATCAGTTCTCATTGGAAGGGACTGAAACGACTGCAGGAGTGGGGTCTTAAGTCCAGTCCGCTGAACAAGCGCGGTGATACGATCAAGGACATCGAGAAGTATCACGAAAAGCTGGCTGGTAAGCGCGACGACCTCGATTTCGAGATCGATGGGGTCGTGGTCAAAGTTGATGACTTCGGCCTGCGCGAGGAACTGGGGGTGCGTCATCGTAACCCCCGCTGGGCCATAGCCTGGAAATTCGAACCCAAGCGCGAGGTGACAACGCTTACGGACATCGCAGTACAGGTCGGTCGCACCGGGAAACTCACGCCGGTCGCGCTGCTGGAACCGGTCAATGTCGGCGGGGTGACAGTCAGCCGGGCCAGTCTTCACAACGAAGAGGAAGTGCATCGTAAGGATGTACGCCCGGGTGACGAGGTCAAGGTCCTCCGAGCCGGCGATGTGATCCCGGAAATCGAGAAACGTATCAGGCAGCCGGGTCGGAAGCGCGCCGGCGAGTTCCACATGCCGCGAAAGTGCCCTTCGTGCGGAACGAAGATCATCAAAGAGGGCGCTTACCACCTGTGCCCCAACGGCCTGTCATGCCCGGCTCAGCTGGTCGGCAGTATTACTCACTGGGCCTCGCGTGAAGCCCTCGATATCGAAACCCTCGGCGAGAAAGTGGCGGAGGGCCTGGTCGAGAAGGGCCTGATCGAAGATGTCGCTGACCTGTACAAGCTCAAGCAGGACGACCTGGCCAGGCTGGAAGGATTCGCGGAGAAGTCGGCCAAGAAACTGTACGAGGCAATTCAGGACTCCAAAAGGCCAAGACTGGATCGGTTCCTGTTCGCCCTGGGTATTCATCACGTAGGACGACACACGGCGCGGATGTTGGCATTGGAGTACGGCGATCTGGACAGGCTGATGGACACGGACAGGGACGACCTGCTGGAGCACGACGAGATCGGCGGCGAAACAGCGGGAGCGATCGCAGCCTTCTTCGACAACAAACGCAATCGCAAGACAATCAGCCGATTGGAGCGAGCCGGGGTGAGGCCGCAGCCGATGTCGCGCCGCAAGAAGCAGCCATTAGAGGGCAAGACTATCGTCTTCACCGGTGAGTTAGAAAACTACTCCCGTGATGAAGCTAAGGACCTGGCCGAGGCACTAGGGGCGCGGGCAACCTCGAGCGTCAGCAGCCGGACCGATTTCGTCGTAGTGGGAAAGAATCCAGGCAGCAAGCTCGACGAGGCAAAGAAGAAGGAAACCGTGAAGGTCATTGATGAAGAAGAATTTGAGGAGCTCGCATCCGGCTGACGGTCGGGCCGCAACCGGCTACGTAACTCCGAAAAGGGAGCGATGATGACCGTCAAGGCGAAGAAGAAGGCGCCGGGTCGCCGGGCAGGAAACGCCCCGGTCAGTATTGGCACTTCGGGTTGGAACTACGATCACTGGCGGGGCCCTTTCTACGATGAGTCGCTGCCGCAGAACAAATGGCTCGAGTTCTACGCGGAGCACTTCCGGAGTGTAGAGATCAACAACTCGTTCTATCAGCTTCCCGATAAGAAGACAGTAAGGTATTGGCGCAATACGGTCGACAGCGATTTCGTCTTTGCAATCAAGGCCAGCCGGTATATCACGCACATGAAGAAGCTCAAGGATCCGCAGGAGTCGACGAAGAAGTTCTTCGATGTGGCCGACCAGCTTAAGGACCAGCTCGGCCCGATTCTGTTTCAGTTACCACCCCGGTGGCACTGCAATCTCGACCGGCTCGAGGAGTTTCTGCAAACCTTGCCCGACGGATACCGCCATGTCTTCGAATTCCGCGACGAGTCATGGTGGCAGACCGATGTGTATGATTTGCTTCGCGAGTACGGAGCTGCTTTCTGTATCTTCGACCTCAAAGGCAAGGTGAGTCCCAGGGAGGTAACGACCGACTTCGTGTACGTGCGGTTGCATGGACCATCGAAGACGGCCTACCAGGGTAGCTACGACAACCACGCATTGAGTGGATGGGCGGGAGCTTTCTCGTCCTGGCGGAATCAGGGCCGCGACGTATACTGCTATTTCGATAATGACCAAAACGGTTATGCCGCCCGCAACGCGCTCCGGATGCAGGAGATGCTTTGTGGCGGCGGCTAGAAGAGGAGAGACAGCGATGGAACGACGCATGATACAGACATTGGGTCGCGAATCCTCACGAATCGGCCTGGGTACCTGGGCCATCGGAGGCTGGATGTGGGGCGGCACTGATGAAGACGACTCGATCAAGACCATTCATACCGCTCTGGATAAGGGAATCGACCTGATCGACACGGCGCCGATCTACGGCTTTGGTCGCTCCGAGGAAATCGTCGGCAAGGCGCTGGCCGAGTCTGGCGGCCGGGACAGGATCACCCTTGTTACCAAAGTTGGCCTGGAGTGGGACGAGGACGAAAGGGTCAGGCGCAATTCCTCGCCCGAACGTATCAACGAGGAAATCGCACAGTCGCTGCATCACCTGCAGACTGATTACATAGACCTGTACCTGGTCCACTGGCCGGATACCTCAACCGATTTCGAAGTCACCGCCGCCGCGCTTGATAAGCTGAAGGCCGAGGGAAAGGTTCGCCACGTCGGTGTAAGCAACTATACACCGCGGCAGATGGACGCCTTCCGTAGGGCCTGCCGAATAGACATGCTCCAGTCACCGTTCAATATCTTTGAGCGCGGTATCGAGAGCGAAACTCTCCCCTATTGCCGGAGTGATGGTATCCCGCTCCTGACATATGGTGTCCTGTGCAGGGGCCTGCTGACCGGTAAGATCACCCCGGACCGTGAGTATCACGGCGATGACCTGCGTAACATGGACCCCAAGTTCCAGGAGCCGAAGCTGAATCAGTATCTCGAAGCGGTGGCCAAGCTGGATCGCTTCGCTCGCGAGAACTACAATCGGCGGGTTATACATATCGCTGTGCGCTGGGTGCTGGACCAGGGTATCGAAGTGGCCCTGTGGGGAGCGCGCCGTCCAGGCCAGCTCGATGCTCTCGATGAGGCGATGACCTTCAAACTCGACGACGATGCGCGAGAGGAGATGATCCGTCTGGTCACGACGACCATAGATGAAGAAGTCGGACCTGAATTCATGGCCCCACCCGAACCGCAAGCGACAAAGTAGTGAGGGCTGATCCTTTACGCCCAGGGGTATCGAATCGGAATCTCAACGGCCTTCACCGAGGGCCGGTCAGCCAAGGGGCGGGGCATCCGGGAGTTGATGTTGTTCGTCGGCGGGAAAAGACCCCTCACCCGGCCTGCGGCCACCCTCTCCCGGCGGGAAAGAGTAAGACGGCAACGCATGATTGATATTGAATTGGCAGGGCCGATGGCTCTCACGGGAACCAAACGGCATGTGGTTCTGCCGCCTCTTACTCCCCTCTCCACAAGAATGAGAGAGCGGTCGGGGGGAGGGTTGACTCGAAACGCGGCGGTTGACGGACCTCCCCATCCACATGGACTCCAGGTCCAGGCAATCTTGAGCCAGGCAACTGCGGCAAGAACCCACTCAAAGGGGCCTGTCGATAAACCTCGAATGGCCAGTTGACGCCGCGGAGGCAAGCCCAGCGGCTAAGCGAGAGAGGCCGTTTGGCCGCGTAGCGGGCGGGCCACCCAGCCGCCCTAGCACGCTCACTCTCCGAAGATCGCGATGGTCACCTTACTGCCAGGGAAAATGTGTCCGCGATACATGCCGGTGGTGTTGAAGGGCAGGGCGATATGGCCGCGCCGGTCGATGGCGATCAGGCCACCGGTACCCCCGGCGGCCGTGAGTTTGTCAATGACTGTCCGGGCAGCGGCCTCGACGGTGAAAGCCCGATAGGTCATCAGAGCCGCCAGGTCATAGGCCGTGACTCCGCGCATGAAGTATTCCCCGTGGCCGGTGGTGGAGACCGCCACGCTGTTATCGGCCCAGGTACCGGCGCCGAGCAGAGCCGAATCCCCGATCCGTCCCCAGCGCTTGTTGGTCATGCCGCCAGACGAGGTCGCGGCCGCCAGCTTTCCGTCGCGGTCGAGCGCCACCGCCCCGACAGTCCCGCATTTGTCGTCCTCGGAGAGCCGCATGCCCTCGCGCCCGCTCGCGCCCTCGCCTTTCTGGCGGTCGATGACTTCCTGCAATTGGCGATGTCGGCGCTCGGTGTAGAAGTAGTCGCTGTCGACCAGCTCCATGCCGTGTTCGGAGGCGAAGTGCTCGGCGCCGGACCCGGCCAGCAGCACATGGGGCGATTTCTCCATCACCAGGCGCGCCAGGTCGATCGGACGCGCGATGCGGCGCACTCCGGCTACACTACCGGCCAGGCCGGTGGCGCCGTCGGCGATGGTGGCATCCTGTTCGTTGGCGCCCTCGTGGGTGAAAACCGCTCCCTTGCCGGCATTGAACTGCGGGGAGTCCTCCATCACATTGACCGCCGCCTGGACCGCATCGAGCGCGGAGCCGCTCCGTTCAAGGACCGCCTGTCCGGTTTCGAGGGAGTGGGTCAGGTCGTGGCGAATCTGCTGTTCGAGATCGGCGGTGAGTTTCTCGCGCAGGATAGTCCCTGCGCCACCATGAATGACAAGGCCGTACTTGGGTTCGGAAGTGGGCATGGGGAACTATCCGCTTTCCGAGTCCGAGCCAGGCTCAAAACTCCGCTTCAGTGCCTCATATACTTGCCGCCGGTCCTTCCGAGAGAGCTTCCGTATCCGAGCGAGGATGTTTAACGCGCTCTCCGACGGAGGCTCGATGTTGCGCCGACCTTGGTTGCAAGCCGAACATGTCACTCGGAGACTATCTTCGTCTACTGTGCCGCCTTGACTCTGCGGCTTTATGTGATCGATGTGGAGTCGCACGGTTCTATCGGGATTGAACGGATCCGGATCGCCTGCTGCGGCTCCACAGAGCGCACATGTATAACCGTTCCGTTCCAGTATCCTGTTTCTAAGCTGCGGCGAAATGCGACCGCTAACTGACGGTTTGAGTTTCGCAGAGACAAGTATATACTCTCCTGGCTTCAGGTCGGGCCGGTCAACATGCGACTGTATTTGCATTCCTTCATCATCTCGTAATTCTCTAATCCTCCTCGCATACTCGCTTATACCCGCCACCTTCCTAATCTCGTGGGTTGTCACTACCCTACCGACGTTCTTGAGTAGGAACTCACGTATGCGGTCCCTAGCACTCACGAATGCACCTCATTCATTAGAGCCCCTAACCTCCGAAGAAGTCTGTCCCTATCACGAGTCTGACACTGCCAGATCACAGATACGCTCCAACCCATTCTGTTCAGTTGTCTCCGTACTCGACGATCTCGCTTTATGTTTCCGTTGATCTTCGTATCCCAGAATCGACTATTCGACTGTGGTCGCTTTCCTCGTGGACAACCGGCGTGGCCATGCCAGAAACAGCCATGCACGAAGATCACCTTGCGGTGCTTCGGCAACACAATATCCGGTGCGCCGGGAAGCTCTCTTACATTCAAGCGAAAACGGTACCCCATATGGTGCAGAAGCGAACGTACAACGATCTCCGGTTCAGTGTCGCGCTGCTTCACGCGAGACATCAGGGAGCTTCGTTCTC
Organism: uncultured Ignavibacteriales bacterium; assembly: GCA_964526835.1. Classification (GTDB taxonomy): domain Bacteria; phylum Zixibacteria; class MSB-5A5; order GN15; family FEB-12; genus DAOSXA01. The sequence continues at coordinate 14,110 of CAZGMK010000040.1, read as the reverse complement.
TGCGCGACAGTCGGTCGGTCATCAAGCGCCCTTCTGGGAAGTAGAGCATAAACACAATCTGCGATTCTTGCGGCGAGGAGTGACGGCACCGCGTTGCCAATCTGCTTTGCGATTTCAATTTTGGATCCGACGAATTTGAACGAGTCGGGGAAAGTCTGAAGTCGCGCGGCTTCACGATGAGTGATAGGGCGGTGCTCGCAAGGGTGCAGATAACGGCCCTTCTCCGGCTTGAAGAACTCAGTGCGAATGGTGAACGCAGGTCGATCCCACCAGAGTCGGCCGAACAGGTCTGTGCCTCCGCTCTTCTTTCGAATCCAGCAAGCAGGAGTCAGTTCGGGCGCTCTCTCCTGGAGGTCGAAGCGATTCATGCCCTCTTGTGGGATGGCCCTATACCGCCTCCTACTCAGCTCAGTGGGAGTCCTGCCAAAATGCAAGTCGTAAGGTGGTTCGCAGTTCCGGATCTCGGTGCCGACCGGCGACGCAAGGTCGCCTATAGCGTCGCGAACAGTTTTCCATCTCTTAGGGTCGTCGACACAATCTTGACTGAAGCCTGAGAACGGTCGATTTCGATATTCCTCCTCGGAGACATGTGTGCAGGCAGGCGGGAAGCACCGTTTAGGATTGGAGACTCTAGACCCGACAATGAAAGCTCGTTTTCTTATCTGTGGTACGCCATAGTCTGGTGCATGCAACACGGTGTATGAGACCCTGAAGCCCAACTTAAGAGCAGCACGTACGATTCCCACGTGCTCTTCCGAACCTAAGAGCTGCGGGACGTTCTCCATGACAAATACTTTGGCTTCACTCATCTCAACTATCTCGAGGAACGGCCTCCAAAGCTGATTTCGTGTATCGCCTGCTCGGCCTTTGTTGAGTAGACTGAATCCTTGACACGGAGGACCACCTACAACGACATCTGCTTTCGGAATGCCTATGCCAGCAGCAAGTAGCTCCACAATGTCTCCGCAAACACAGTGATCGCCGAAGTTCGCATTGTAGGTATCCACGGAGGGCTTATTGAAGTCGTTCGCCCACACGGGCTTGAAGTGATGGCCGAACACATCCGTGAAGCCGAGTGTTAGACCACCCGCTCCGGAAAACAGGTCGATCAGGCTATAGGGGTTCTTCTCCTTCGCCAAGCCGGGACCTATTCGCGTTTCGTAAACTTCCTTGTCGGTCAAATCAGTAGTGCTCTTTATGGTGACTAGTCCAGAATCATACTGTGTAGATTACGATAAGAAGCTTCTCTACAAACCGCAATCACAAACTACTCACATTTCCTGCGAATACTAGAATCTTCCTTACATCCTCCCGATGCAGCCCTCGATGAGGGTCCGCATTTTCGGCTCGGCCCGCTTCGCAATCGCCAATACCTCCTCGATCTTCAGCGGCTTGAGATTGTCCGGAAGGCCCATGTCGGTGATGAGCGAGAAGGCCAGTATCCGGGTACCTTGATGACGCGCCACAATCACTTCCGGCACGGTCGACATTCCCACCGCGTCGGCGCCCAGGATGCGCAGCATCCGGTACTCCGCGGCGGTTTCCAGGGTCGGTCCGGTCAGGCCGAGATAGACACCCTCGCACATGCGCATTCCGCGTTCGAGCGCGACCATCCGGGCAAGGCCGATGTAGTCGCGGTCGTAGACCTGGTAGAAGTCCGGGAAACGGGGGCCGAGTGATTCGTCGTTGGGGCCGATCAGCGGGTTGCCCGGGAAGAAATTGATGTGGTCGGTGATGAGCATGATATTGCCCGATTCGAAAGCCGGGTTGAGCCCGCCGCAGGCATTGCTGACCACCAGCGAGTGAATTCCCAGCGCCTTCATGACCCGGATCGGGAAGGCGATCTGCTTGAACGAATAGCCCTCGTAGTAGTGCATCCGTCCCTGCATACAGACCACCGGCCGGCCCGACAGGTGTCCGAACAGCAGCCTGCCGTGATGCGATTCGACAGTCGAAATTGGGAAGTGCGGGATATCGGAGTAGGGAATCTCGCCTGTCTTCTGAAGGCCGTCGACCAGCGAACCGAGCCCGGTGCCAAGGATGACGCCGATATCGGGTTCGAGGTCCGCTTTGGCCCGTATGAATTCGGTCGCTTCGCTGATTTGCTCGATGTACTGATTGATGTCGTCCATATGATTCTCGTCATGCTCCTGATCAGGTGTTACCGCTGTCCGTCGAATATATGATAAGGATGACCCCCTCGGCCAGTAGAAATCGCTACCGGGGGGCGACGGGCGGGATGGATTGCGTGTTGTGCTTCGGGCGGCGGTGCAAAGGTCCAGAAGGCCCTGCCATCATGAGCCTCTCGATATTGGTGCAGTCATCGCACAGAAAGCGGGGTGGTCTTCGGATAGGGCCACCCCGCATCAGGAGGGAGTTTCTGATTCCTGCTGTCAGGTGTTACTTCATCATAAGCATCTTCTTGGTCTCGACAAAGTCGCCCGCTTCGAGACGGTAGAAATACACACCCGTGGCGGTGCCCGATGCGTCCCACTGAATGACATGATTGCCGGCGGGCATGTTCTCATCCGCCAGCTCCTCTACAGTCTGACCGATGATGTTGAATACCGTCAAGCGAACATGCTGTGAAGTCGGCAGTCCGAACTGGATATCGGTAACCGGGTTGAACGGGTTCGGATAGTTCTGCGCCAGATAGAACTGCTCCGGTATCGCCTCGCTACCCTCAGGCTTGTATGCGATCTGCGGCATATCAAGCGGAATGTATCCGGCCGGCAGGATAATCCAATCCCAGTTGATGACGCGCGCCAGTCCGAGTACGAGCTTGTCGCTATCGGTGCTGTTCTCCTGGAGTAACTGGTCGCAGTAGGCAATAGCCTGGGCAACCGTCGCACCATCCTCGCTAATGACCTCATAAGTGTTAATTCGGTTGGCGACAACATTGAGCAGAAGCGCATAGAACTGCGACTCGGCCTGTTGACGACAGGTGTGCTGCCAGAAAGTGAACAGGGTCATGAACATGTCGCGCAGGGATGTAACGTCGACAAAGTAGTCGAAATGAGGATCGAAATGTTCATGCACGCGCTCGCGGAACTGTATGATCTGATCGCGATCGTAGCACAGCCCCTGGTAGTTCTGGATCGCGCCCCAGGCCTGCCAGGCCCAGAACCAGTTGCTCCTGCTGCCGCAGCCGGGCGCACTGGGGTTCTCCTCGAGATCGAAGTCGACTGTTACTGTGTCGCCCGCAACTGACGCTAAGACTTGCTCAGGACCCGTTGGATCGTAGCCTAGAGGGAATCGCGGCAATGACACCACGTACTCGCCCTCGTCCAGATCATCGAACGAGTACTCGCCAGCCTCGTTGGTTGACATCGTATGACAGGCGCCACCTACTTCGCACAACTGGACCGGGATACCCAGAAGGCCCACTCCATTGGAGGCCACGACTCCATGAATCCTGCCTTGTGGCACTATGATTTCGATCGCCTCTGCAATTGCCACATCCAATCCGGCCAGGTCCGGGCCGACACTTAGGACAGCTCCGCCCGTAATGCTAGCCAACTCCTGCATTGGATTGTCGCCGGAGGCGAGTTGATTCAGTTCCCTCGTCGACATCGGTTGAGTGCCGGTCAGTGGACTGCCGGCGGCAGCCGAGGTAACCAATCCGAAGTAGATGACCGGATTAGCAGTCACGGCACCGATGGTGGCGGTTCGACCGGCCACCGGTTGCGACCCCGGATAGGGATAGTTCGGATTCGCGTCTCTATCGTGGAATACGGGCGGCCACGTGAAGTGGAATATCACGATTTGGCTGCCAGCGCGGAAGCCCATTGGTGAGGGAGCAATTTCGCCTTGATCGGAGTAATCCCCATCGCCAGTCAAATCCCGTCCTTCTCCTGTAACGGCCTGATATATGGCCTCGTACTGGGACTCCGGGCTGTCATTTCCCCACTGATTGGTGAGGCTGGCCAAAGCCGCGAGCAGGGCATCTGTGTCATCAGTGATTGGTGACTCGCGACGATATGCCCACTCTCCCGGAGCACCGTAAGGGTTAAACGGGTAGTCAACATGCGAGGCGAGCCCAAATTGAGCATTGGGGAAGGCGTCGAGTATGTCGTCCACCACGCCCGGCATAGCAGCCTGCCAGTCAGGCAGGAGCGCACCTGTGGAACCCGTGACATCCATGATAAAGACAACGTCAATGGCCTGCATACGGCATGTTGTTATGCTGTAGATGCCCCAGGGATCGCCGGTCGTCATCGCGTGCCAGTCATACCAGTGCACATTATGATCCCAGGTATTGTAGGCGGCGTATTGATTGCCAACGTCATCGTAGCCAATCCCGGTGATGAAATGACTCGTTTTACCATCACCATTGTGATCGACCAGCATGACAACGGGTCGCCCGGCGTCTATCTCTTCTTTGTAATCATCGAAGCTGAAGCCCGCAAAGGAGTGCTTCTGAGCCTGAGGCGCATAGGCCGAGTTGATCATGTTCACATAGTCGCGGAAGGCGTCGCCCACATCGCTGTCGAAGCTCCAACCATACCGAAGACCTCTGGAACTGAAAGACGTCTGCATGAAATCGGCCACGCATTCGTCGGCGTGAGCCCCGCCTGTTTCGGAGCGGTCGGTCTGAATCGGTATGGCCATGCTACTGTCTAGCGGGCAGGAGTAATCGCCATAGTGGTCGGAGTGACCGGCGCCGCAATCAGGATCATTGGAATCGCTCGCGATCATGGCGTTAACCGCGTTGGTCTGGGTTGCGGCATTTCCTGGAACAAGGTCAGCGAAGCCATTACCATCGTAATAACCAATGACCATCCCTAACGCGGTCGGGCCGCAACCGTGCTGCCAAATATAGGACGGCACACCCGGAATAATTACCATTGCCTTATCAGGGGGGCGCAGCCCCTGATCCAATCCCGCCGGAGGCACTGGTCCGGTTGTGCTGTACCCCGGTGGGCAGTCGTTGGGGTCAGGATGGGACTGAGCAACAGCGAGGGACAGAAGCATCACTGCTGCGAGCAGTCCTATAGCGAATGTTCTCATCTGGTACCTCCATGTGTTCTATGACGCACCAACCGCAGAGGCTGAAACCGCGGACCGGTTGACAAGGCACGCCAATGCTCTCACAGATCATCGACTGGTGCGGACAAAGCGATTGGCTTACTAGTATCGATCGATCCTGCGCTATCTGCGGTCCTGTACACCCTGAACGTTTCTCAGCTTACCCTCGCCGGACATACCGGCCGTGGGCGCCGTTACCTCTTGACCAGGAAGATGTTCGGAAACGACCATCCTTTTAGAACTGAGCCTGACTGATCATGGCCAAGCAGACAAACTCATTTGTCACGGACGGACGGCGCACGGATCTATGGCTGTGTTCAATACGTGGAGACGCAGTCTCGTGCGGAGCCAATGAGCACTTTGTCCTTCACTGCATTGTGCAGTCGTTCAGTCGGCAGTATCAAGCGGATGACTGCAGCGACAACTTCCCATTGATCACGATGATGACAACCCTGTTGCAATTGACAAAGTAACCTCCAGCCTCGCCTGCTGTCAAGTGCAAATGCTACCAGACGCCAAATGGAAAGCTGGCCCGCCTAGCACTCGGGCAACCCTGTGAACATGGCCCCGCCTCTCACCCGCGACACCGCTCGGCGCACCTGTTTTCATCCGGATTCGTCCGAACTGCTGTGACGTGCAGGTATGCAGTTACCCCCACAAACGGCAACCCATTAACCCATCTTTGCAAGAAATTGCGCCTGTCTGTCACCTCGGCTGCACAGGACCATATAACCCCCAGCCGTGGCTGTTCATTTTCTGAACTGCGGAGTTGTTGGCTCGCAGGCGATTGCGTTGGTCAGCCCATCCCCCGACCAGGAAATAAGCCACTCTGATATCAGATCGCCCGCCGGCGGCACGTCGATTGCAGTAACAATCATCGACAATAAGAAGCTGTACCAGACCAGCTCTGTTAGACCAAACCCTCGCCTGACCAGCGAGGGTTGCTTTTTGGGGAGAGAAATTCGGCCCGTATACTCCACATATATATATGTTGACGCCCTGCCCGGCCGGGTCTAGATTCGCCTGCGTATGAAACGATACGGTATTCGGATGGCAGTCGCCGCACTGGTCGTGGTGGCTGCTCTGACGGCATGGTGGCTCTACGAGCAGTACCATGAGCGCAGTGTCGCCGAGCGCCTGGCCGAAGTGGTCCACGATGAGGACAGTCGACTTCTCACCGGACGCCTGGCCGACTACCTGCGTGACCCCTATCCGGGTGTCCGGGCTCGCGCCGCCATGGCGGTCGGACGAATCGGCGGAGCCGGCGCCGACTCCCTGCTGTACGCCCGCCTGGCCGACTCCTCCCTTGATGTCGCCGCGGCGGCCGCCTTTGCAATCGGGTTGACCGACGCCCGTGAGTATATCCTGCAGCTACTTGACCACGCCTTCGATCTGCCGGTCAAAATCGCGGCTCCGGCGGTAGCTTCGGTGGGACGTCTGGCCGACAGCAGCATGTCCGAGGTCTCGAATCGACTGGTGAATTTCCTGTCCCACCCGGCGCCCGAGGTCCGGGCTGAGGCCGCCATGGCGCTGTTTCGCATGGGCGCGGTCAACCGAGCTCCCGAACTGGTCAAGCACGTTCGTAAAGAAACTGATCCCGAAGCCCGCGCCGCCGCTTTGTACGCCCTGGCCCGTCTGAAAGTCGCCGAGGCCCGGGAAGTGTTCATAGACAACCTGACCGACTCGGATCCGTTTGTGCGTCAATCGTGCGTGCGAGGTCTGGGGGTCGTAGGGGATGATGAGTCGATCCACCTGATGGCTATGGCCCTGAACGACGCCGATGGAAACGTCGTAGTCGAAGCGATCCGCCGCCTCGGGGCTATCGATAAGTCTCCAGCCGGCCGCCACCTGCGCGCGAAGTGGGACCGGGCCGACCAGGATCGCTACCTGGTCACGTTGCTTGGTGCCATGCAGGAGCGGGCCGACAGCGCGGCGCTTCCACGTGCTGAAGCCCTGATCGCCGACAGCAGCTCCGGATGGGTCGTAGCGGCATCGGCCAGGTACCTGGCACGGATCAAGAAGGGCCGCGCTGTCGCCCTGCTGGACTCGCTGGCCCAGGATGCGCCGCCGTTAGTGCGAAGCGCCTGCGCGGAGGGATACGGCCTGATAGGTGATGAGAAGATGATCTCGCGGCTGACCCTCCTGTTTTCGGACCCGGTGCCGCAGGTGCGCAAGAGCGCCTTCGCCGAACTAATCGCTCTGGACACCGACAACGTGGACCTCTACATAGAGCGGGCCCTCAATGATGAGGACTGGGCGGTGCGCGCGCTGGCGCTTGGTGAAATCGCCCAGTGCAACCTGGGACAATTCAAGGACCGCCTGGCCGCTATGAGCGCGGCTTCCGACTCGGCCCGCCTGATCGCCGATTTGCACCGAAGCCTGATCGGGGCGGCGGCGGAGTTTCTCCGTCGCGACAAACAGGACTCGGTGGCCCTCGACATATTGGCCCACGCGCTTAATGATCGCAGCTACCTGGTGCGCCGCGAAGCTGCTGCCGCAGCCGAGGAGATTCTCGGCGAGGACCACTGGCGACGGGTACCGCCTGCCCGGACTCGTATCACTACCAGCCGTCTCCAGCAGGGCTTCGAGCCGCCCCGGAAGCGATACACCGCAGCAATCCAGACTCGCCACGGGGATATAGTCATGCAACTGCTGTATGACAGCGCCCCGCTGACGGTGCTCAATTTCATAGACCTGGCCCGGAAGGGATTCTACGACGGGCTCACTTTCCATCGCATTGTCCCCGGCTTCGTGGTCCAGGGCGGCGACCCTCGCGGTGACGGCTGGGGTGGCCCCGGTTACACGATACGGGACGAATACTCGCCGCAGCCATTCGACCGCGGCGCGGTCGGCATCGCCACCAGCGGTCCTGATTCCGGCGGTTCTCAGTTCTTCATAACCCTGTCGCCGCAGCCCCACCTGGAGGGCCGCTACACCGTCTTTGCCCGAGTAATCGCCGGCATGGACGAGGCAGCCGATATGCTCAACCCCGGCGACCGAATCGAGAAAATCACGATCCAACAGGCGGACTAGCCTATGCGATTACTGCCGCTACTAATGGCCGCGATGTTCCTGGTTGCTTCGATCGTGGCTCAGGATACGACCGATATCGGACCGCTACTGGAGGCCATCATCGCCGCCGACCGAGCTCAGCGCGAGGCCATCGACAACATTGTCTTCGATGCCGAGCATATCGAAGGGGAGGAGAAGGACGGCACGCTAATCGAAAAGGAGCGCTATGTAAAGCGCATCTGGATCAAGCTCCTTGAGGACACTACGCTGTACGCGGAGCAGTTCCTTGAGTATTACAAGGACGGAGAATTGCAGGATAGCTCCAAATTGGCCGAGAAAGCTAGGGCCAAGTATGATGAACGGCTGAAGCGCGGCGGACGCGATATCTCGTGGCCGATGGTGCGGCCGTTCTATCCGGAGAATCGCGACCTGTACAAGATCGACTATCGAGGCCTGGATGACGGTGCCGTCGACGGTTATGTATGTCACCACTTTCGAGTCTCGGCTCTCAAGGATGATCCCGATCTGATAGACGGGGACTTCTATTTCGAGAGCGAGTCTTTTCATCTGGCCCGAGTGGATTTCAGTCCCGCCAGGCTGGTCAGCAGGTTCATGTTCAAGCTCAAGCGCCTGGATATGTCGATTGTCTACGCCCCTACAGGTGATGGCTGGTGGCTGCCGCGTCGATTTCACATCACCGGCCGGGGACGCGCCGCCCTTCTGATCGGCGTCAAGTTCACTGCTACCGAATTCTACCGTAATCCCCGCATAAATACCGGTATCAACGACAAAATCTTCGAGGAATATAATGAGCAGCAGTGAAAACGATTACAGAACCAAGCTCGTCAAAGTCGAGATTCCCGAAGGCACGAACGTGGTCTTCGGTATGTCGCACTTCATCAAGACGGTTGAGGACCTCTACGAGACTCTTATCGAATCAGGAACCGCGATCAAATTCGGCATTGCCTTCTGCGAGGCCTCGCAGAAGCGACTTATTCGCTGCGACGGGAACGATCCGGAGATGATCGATCTGGCGACCAGGGCGGCCTTCGACGTGGCTTGCGGGCACAGCTTCTTCGTCTACATGAAGGATGCTTTTCCCGTCAACGTGCTGAATCGGATCAAGAATGTCAGCGAGGTCTGCCGGATCTTCTGCGCCACGGCTAATCCTCTTGAGGTGATCGTGGCCGAAAGCGGCCTGGGCCGGGGCGTCCTGGGAGTAATCGACGGTCAGACGCCGGTGGGCATCGAGGAGGATGATGACCGTCGGGAGCGCACCGGCCTTCTGCGCCAGATCAACTACAAGCGAGGCTGAACGGGTCCACCCGATTCAGTCGTACAGCTCAGCGAGTCTGAGGTTAACCTGGTTCCGCTGACCGTCCCGGAAAAGCTCGAGCGCGTACTCGGTCCCGGCAGGTTCCTTGAAAACCTCGACAAGGCTGGGCAGACCGGCCAAGAGCTTGGTGTCAATACCGTTGATTCGGGTGAGTACATCGCCCGGCCGGATACCCGACTTGTCAGCCGGAGTGCCCTCGGCCACGAAGTAGACCTCGTAAAGGCCGCTATCATTGACCATCACTTGCAGCCCGGAGCGGTCGCGCGGGAAATCCTGGCCGAATTCTTCGCCCTTCTCGACGATAACCCGCTCATCGGCATAGTCGAGGATAATCACGAAGTTGCGCATGAGGCTGTTGCCGAGGTTGCCTACCAGCTCGGCGCTGGAGAAAGCGCCGCCGCGATCATGCCTTGGCATCGAGATTATCGGATTTTCGATGGTGAAGCCGGCCAGCTCGATTGACTCGAAGCGACTGACATGGTCCTCGATCGCCCCTCCGGCCCCATGACCGATCCGAGTGATGCCCGGACGATCAAGCAAACCGTGCTGTTGCGCAAATGGGTAATGGAAACTCAGGCCGCCGGCGCCCAGATCGAGATTCCACTTCCCCGAATACTCGCCATCGACTGTTATCGGGATATGGAACATGTTGCCCTGTGAGAGCGGGGCCTCGATGATGACTCCATCGCCATTGTAGGTGAAGCTGTCGGGGTGGTAAAAGGTAAGCAGCTCGTTGGCGTAGTCGATTCTCACGACCAGGCGTGAGAGGAAATCGAATCCGAGAATACCGGCGACATCGACGCCCAGATACTTGTGGAACAGCTCCTCCATATCGATGGCGGCGACCTTCTGTTCGTCGAATTCCAGACCATTGATGCTGAAGGCCGGCATGCTGACAAAGCTGACATCCACGAGATTACCGGCCCCGCGGCCCTTCATCTTGCCTTCGATTTTCAGGCCGAGCTCCCGGGCGAACGGGATATTGATAACTGAAGTGCTGGCGCCCGAATCAAGAATCCAGAGACGCTTGACGCCGCCCACGGACAAGGGCAGGTATATGTGATTGCCGATGAATTCGAACGGAACCTCGACTCTGCCGGAGCCGTCGGTGAATCGAAAGTCCTGAACATCGGGGCCGGGAGGCTCGAAAAGCGCCTCGTCGATCGGGACATCGATCTCAATGGTCGTGATCTCGACTTGCTGCGTCATCCCGGTGGGCATATTCTGCGAGCGCTGGCGGGCCGGAATCATAAAACCATCGACCTCGGCGTACTCCTCGATCCAGCTATAACTGCTCATGTCGGGCTTTTGGGTGACTGATTTGAGCTGCAGGTACGACGAAGTGTCGAAGTACTGCCAGGTGGTGTCGCTGTTCAGGCTGTTGGTCATGCGGACCACGTAGCAGGCTTTGCCCAGGGCGGTGTCGGTACCCTCAAAGGTCAGGCTGAATACATCCGATTCGGGGTCGACGTGCTCATATAGCGCCTGTCGCCGCGACAGCTCGCGCTCCTTTATGGTCTTCTCATCATCACGAATCAGAAGTTTGCCGTTCTGGTCGACCTCCCAGGCGAACTCGCCGTTATCGCCGCTGGCGCCGCTGATTATCCCAAGATCGTAGTCTTGTCGCTGCCGGTCGGGCAGAGCGCGCCATTCCTCAAAGGTTCCCGACAAGCCGGTCCCAACCAGGTCGATCGTGCCCCTGAGATGCAGGGTTTGCTGAGATCTGAGTTTGTCGAGTCCGCCGAGGGCTCCGTAGTGCCGCCGCAGCACCACATAGGGATCGTCAACAGCCAGGGCGCTCAGAGCCAGGGTCAGAATCAGCGACAGGGTAAGGATTTTCACTCTTCCACTCCATTGTGATGCACTTATGTCTTTGTGGACTATACGTATGCCCCGCGGAAGCGTTTCCTGTCTTCTCGGCCCCTGCCTGGAATACGCCTGCTGTCAAACTTCGGTTGGCCCGCAGACACCGCGTAGACAAGCTACGCGGGAAGGGCCGGCTTGCACCACAGAGGGTGGGCCATATACAGTTGTTCCAGACAGACAGAAAGAGAAGAAGCCCGCCGACGGGTCCGGTGGGGACAGAGGGGGGATCCCCGAGGGAGTTGCCGGACACGCATCATTGGGCTTCTGTAAATATATTACGTGGCAAACTAGAAATAGTCAAGGGAAATCCGGACCGGCGCAGCCGGTGCGGATTGGGGCGCTCCTTCTTGTCCGCTTGATGAACAGGGCATCATCACGTGACGGCGTGCCCCGCCGACCCTGACCGGCGCGGTGTCGGTTGGAAGGGCAGCGGGCATCCGATGATCCCGCTGCCGTCTCACGTAGTGGAGACCTAGCCCCCTAGTGCCTCCTTGACTCCTTTGGCGTACGCCGGATCGGCCTTGGCGAAGTGCTCAAGCTGGCGCTCGATGATCTCGTCCGGGACACCCTCCATAGCCCCTGCAATGGCCCGATACAGGTGCTGCTTTTCATCGTCGGGCAGCAATCGATATAGATTGCCGGGCTGGGTGTAATCGTCGTTCCCTTCCCGATGATCGTAGCGGTCGGCGTCGCCGTCGATTCTCAGTGGCGGTTCCTTGAACTTCGGATCCTCGGTCGGGCCGCCCATGCTGTTAGGCTCATAGTTGACACTTCCTCCGAAGTTACCGTCGAAGCGCATGGCTCCATCCCGGTGATAGGTGTTGGTCTCGACCCTGGGGCGATTGACCGGCAGGCTCTCGTAGTTCACCCCGAGGCGATAGCGATGGGCATCGGCATAAGAGAAAACACGGAACTGGAGCATCTTGTCGGGGCTATGGCTGATTCCGGGGACCACGTTCGCCGGCGAGAAGGCGGCCTGCTCAACCTCGGCGAAGTAATTCTCCGGATTGCGATTGAGTTCCAGTACGCCGACATCGATCAGCGGGAAATCGCCGTGGGGCCAGACCTTGGTCAGATCGAACGGGTTGTAGGGTGTCTTCTCAGCCTGTTCTTCGGTCATCACCTGTATCTTGACGTTCCACCTGGGAAAGTCGCCTTCCTCGATAGCGTTGAACAAATCCCGCTGGTGGCTTTCGCGGTCGCCGGCAATGATGGCCGCGGATTCTTCGCTGGTAAGGGTCTCGATGCCTTGCGCCGTCTTGAAGTGGAATTTGACCCAGAACCGCTCGTTTTTCTCGTTGATAAGGCTGTAGGTGTGACTGCCATAACCGTTCATGTGACGGTAGCTGCGTGGAAGACCGCGGTCGGAGAAGAGAATCGTCACCTGGTGCAGGCTCTCCGGCGAAAGCGACCAGAAATCCCACTGGGCGGTGTTGCTGCGAAGGTTGGTCCTGGGGTCGCGCTTCTGGGTGTGGATGAAGTCCGAAAACTTGTACGGATCCCGCACGAAGAATACCGGCGTGTTGTTGCCGACCAGATCCCAGTTACCCTCATTTGTGTAGAACTTCATGGCAAAACCGCGAACATCGCGTTCGGCGTCGGCCGCGCCGCGTTCGCCGGCCACCGTCGAGAAGCGCAGGAAACAATCGGTCTTCTTGCCGATTTCGGAAAAGATGCCGGCTTTGGTGTACTTCGTTATGTCGTTGGTGACTGTCAGGGTGCCGTAGGCGCCCGAGCCTTTGGCATGGACAACGCGTTCCGGAATGCGCTCGCGGTTGAAATGGGCATGCTTTTCGAACAATTGCCAATCCTGCACCAGCAGGGGACCGCGCGGACCGGCGGTCAGCGCGTTCTGGTTGTCGCCGACGGGAATACCGGCGGCTGTGGTTAGCTGCTTCTTCTTCTTGCTGCTCACAGTTTCCTCCTTGTAAGGATATGGTGGTCACTTCTCGCTCAAGATTCATTTGGGCCAGGACTTCTTACTGGCCAGCTTAACGCAAGGACCTCATGGAGAATCAGGCGGCTATCATTTCTTCTTCAGTCGCCCTCGCATTATCACCTGGTATTCAGTGATCTCAAAGTCCCTGAGTTTGTCCTTGCCCTTAACCTCAAGATGGTTCCACGGAATGTCGTAGACCTCTCCGGTTTCCTCGTCTATGAAGTGGTGGTGGCCGGTGACATTGGGGTCAAAGACCACGGTTCCTTCTCTGATGATCTGCGTGCGCAACAAACCTTTATCGACCAGTAGATTCAGGGTGTTGTAAACCGTCGCCCGTGATACCGTGGGACACTTCTTGCGGGCGTGAGTCAGAACCTGGTCGGCCGTGGGATGACTCTTGCTTGTCAGGACATACTCGACCACCGCTATCCGCTGGGGAGTAGGCTGAATGTCACATTGGCGAAGGATCGAGATGGCGTCAAGCATATGGTGATACTAAGTACAGAGTTAGACGATGTCAAGGACAAAACCTGTTCTTATCCAGGTTTCTCGGGACTGATGGCCGTCTGGTCGGGGCTTCGTTATGGAGTTTGTGGAGACAGGGCAGCAAATGCAGGTGCCGAGGCTTGCGGTCCTGGCTACATGTGGTGCATCCGATCCCCTCGTTGCGCCGCCTCTGCGATGCAGTACAGGAGCGATTGGACGGGGTAGAAGTGCACACGGCGGGAGAGGGTGCCGGAAGGCTTATTCTTGGTGTTGTTGCAAAAGCTCAACTATTTCTGTATACCCCTTTTCAAGAGCAAAGTCACGGGCGGTGAGGCCATCAGATTTGCGTGTAAGACTCACGTCAGCATTGGCCTTCAGTAGCAGCCTAACAGAGGTGGTCCGGGTTTGTTGGACAGTTTGGCGGCTTAGTTAAGGTGGATTCG
>CAZGMK010000039.1:0-33989 GCA_964526835.1 uncultured Ignavibacteriales bacterium | reverse complement strand
GACAAAACTCAAAGAACCGCTGCAATCGGAACGTTATTCTGAGAACCGCTCTAATAGCACGGCGCGAAGTCCGAGCCGCCCGAGAACATATACGCTACGAGGCTGACGATATCGGCGATATCAAGGCGAGAGTTGCAGTCGAAATCGGCAAGCCTCACGGGCAGATCATCAAGGGGCTGTTCGTGAAAGAAGTAGCCGACCAAATCGACGATGTCGGCGATGTCGATCTCTCCCGACATATCCACGTCACCATGACTGAACGGCACAACGGCATCGAACGCGTCGATTCGACCGTAACCATAGTGAATGTCGGGGGCTTCAACCGGACCCCAGGCCAGCTCTGTCTCGGCAGACAACCGGATGTGAGCCTCCATGTCCATGGCGCCGATACCGGCGTTCAACGACCTGACCAAAGCGCAACTTCCGCTGACTAGGGGTGCGGCAAAGGAAGTCCCGCTCCATGTGCCCCAGTCATATCCACCGGCCAGAGCACTGTAAAGATTCACGCCGGGCGCACATACGTCGATGTGCGGACCGTAGTTAGAGAAATCGGCTATCTGCTCCAACGAATCCACACCCGAGACCGCAATCACACCCGGCAGGGCCGCCGGATAGGCCGGCAATGACGATGCCTGATTTCCGGCTGCCGCCACGAGGACGATGCCGGAAGATACAGCGTTGGCGCAAACCGCTTCAAGACTTGCGTTATTGTCCTGGAATGTGAAGCTCATGTTGATCACATCGACACCCAGTTGCGTGGCCAAGTTGATGGCGTTGGCGACAGCGAAGGTGTTGCCGACTCCATCCCCGTTGAAGGCCCTGATAGGAAGCAGAACAGCCTCGTCGGCCACCAACCTGACCAGCCCGGCAACGAAGCTGCCGTGTCCGTATGCTGACCCCGGTTCCTCGGCCGCGAGGTCATCCTGGTCGATGAAGTCGAAACCGGAACTGTCGATGAAGCTCTCAAGAAACGGATGTGTGAAGTCAATGCCATTGTCGATCACGCCCACAACCGTGTTCTGGCCACCGGTTATGAGATGGCTGGAATCGATTCCGATGCTGTATACTGCCGGTTGACCGTAGAGCGGACCGGGGCTGTAACCCTCGAGGAAGGTCGGGGCATTCTCGTCGGGGAACGCTATGCTCATTTGCTGGACTTCGGGAAGAGCAACCTCGAAGTTGGGCTGGGCGAAGATAACTTCCGGGAGGTTCGTCAGTATCTGGATTGCGTTCTCCACAGGCAGTGAGGTGGGAAACTCAATTAGAAACATGTCGGTTCCGGGGATGCTGTCGACAGCCTCACCACCAATTGCAACAACAATAGAGTCCGGAGGTTCTGCGGGGATCACTCTCATGATGAGCTGTCCCGGAATCACCATATCCTGAGCCTGGTCTGGATGCGCGATCAGCAGAAGAAGCATGATCAGTAGCAGGCTTGACCTATAATTGCATCGTAGCATGTTCACCATCTCTTTGGATTATTCTATATGCCTAGCAGTACGAAACCGCTCCAATATGCTGGATTCGCCGACAGGCGAGACATCTGGTCGATTGCCGAGATGTAAGCCTGCGGTACTCGTTCCAACGACACCAAAGCCTCGTAGAATAGCACCATGAACGCGGCACTGAGTCTATCCGACACCGGCCATAAAGAAGCCAGGACATACCGACCACCGGCTTGATGAAAGGCCTTCGCCAGAGTATATGAGTTACCGAAATATAAACCCGGGGCCGCGGTTTGACAACCGGAAAGCGTAACCAGCGTAGCCGCTACCCCGCGGGCATAGAGATCAAAGGGATAGAGTGGACCGTCACCCATCGAAATCCGGGAAAACAGGGGGTTCTCGGATGACCGAGCGGCGTGGGCGGCAATATGAACGAACCCTTTGGCCGTGGCCAGGCTGGCCCTGAGGGTTTCGCAATCGGCTCGCTCACCCAGGAACAGCTCCGAATCCCTGAAGAGTGAACCAATTCGCTCGGCTTCTGCGGTAACAGCAGGTATGTTTGATCCGGGAACGCCAAAGATTGCATTGCGTCGGTTCTTGAACCTGATCCTGGGACTTCTCGTGAGTCGAAGGTCGTCCGGGCAGATCACGGTACTGATGCTAAACGAATCCCTGAAGTACTTGCCACCAGCATCGATCAAAGCCATGAAAGGCACCTGTGCAAAAACACCGTCGGCAACGAGAATCAGCTTATTGGTAGAGAGGTTCGGCAAGATCGGCGCCAGGAGCAGGCTGTGTAACTGCTTCAGGTAGTGCTTCTGTACTTCTATGCATGATTCTTCGTTGCCGGGCCCGTATACGGCCCTCTCGGTAACGAAGTTAAGCTCCCATGCGATCGCACGGATGCGTTCGAGGGGTGTTTTCAAGGGCACCCAGCAGACATTGTCCCTGGTACCGCAGAAAACGCCTATCCTTCCGTCGCTTGTGCTATGGAAGTTGACTACTGACTCGCCCTTTCTCAGCAGCGCGGTTGCGCCATGGAACGCGAAGTCATCGACCTGTTTGCAGAGCGGTTCGTGTGAGAAAGCCCTGATCCGCCTCTCGATCGCCCAGAGTCGTTGTTCGGCCTCGTAGAAATCGGCGTCAGGGCTTTGGCTTCGGAAATCCCCGCCGGACTGTATCGATAGTTTCTTGATGGAAGCCCTCAGTTCCGAACGTGCTTCAAGGAGCCGCCGGGGAACGCGCTCAACGGTAAGCCGGGTCTTGTCGCGCCTTTTGTTGATTACTGACAACGCTCGAAGGTTGGACAGAAACGATGAATCACACCGGCCGAGGTGAGTGAGGGAGTCCACGACGCCTGAATAGGCATCCAGCCTGTCGAGGACAAAGAAGAACCTCACTTCGTCCGAGTGCAGGCCGGCTACCATGTTCTCCAAAGCCGCGACCGCCCGCTTGAAATGGTCAAGAGCCCGGCGATGCCGCCGGGTTCGGCCATAATACTGCCCCAGGACTAGATGCAGATCGTAGACTTGATAGCCCACTAATCTTCGGGCAAGGAGCGCCTTTGCCTTACTCACGCCGGCCCTGCTACTTCCGTTGCGAAGCATGATGCGTACCAAGTGTATGTCGGCATCTGAGGATCGTCGCTCGTCCCCACTCTTCTTGAAGAGTTGCCTGGCGTGCCTGGTTGTCTCGAACGCGGCTTTGATGTTCCCGCGTTTCAGAAGCAGTTCGGCCTGTGCCAATGAGACAATCCCCAGCCAGAGATTGTTACCGCCTTTCCGAAAAAGCGATGTCGATCGCCTGAGAAAACGGCCGGCCAGTTTGTTCTCGCCGAGTTTGAGGTGCGTCGAGCCTATGAAGTATGATGCCTTGGCCTGCTCGTACTGCATCCCGAGTACTTTGAACTGATTCATTACTTCCTCGCCCAGATGAAGGGCGGTGCCCAGCTGGTTTAGATGCAGATTCACCTCAACAAGATCAAGGAGAGTAATGGCCGCGGCTCTCCGGTCTCCGAATTCGACAAAAGTCGCGTAAACCTCCTCGAAAATGCGCAGCGCTTCGGCAAATTCATCTTTCAGGAAACAGACATAGGCCAGGGAGTATCTGGCCTTACTCTCGTACAGCCCGAGACCGGCGGCCGCGTAGGCCTCGCCGGCCGACCTATATAGCTCAACGGCAGCATCCAGCTTATTCAGGTTGGCGAATATATTGGCCCGGTTATAGTCCACCGTTGCTATGGCCACGCTGTCCCCGGTCGCCAACTTGCCGCGGGCCTTATCGTAGTATGACAGCGCAAGACGGTTCCGGTCCATTCGGTGATAGACGTTACCTATGTTCGAGAGAACCTTGGCCTCATTGGACAACATCCGTTTCTTCTTGAAATACCTCAGCGACTTCTTGCCAGTACTGATGGCTTCGTCGTAGCGGCCCAGATACATCTGGGTGTCCATCAGGCCCTGACCGATCAGGGCGACCGCACGGAAGTCGCGTTGCTTCCGGAACAGGTCGCGAGCCCGCAGGTAGAGCTCCAGAGCCCGGCGATGGTCTCCGGCCCACTGGCTCACCCGAGCCCGCATCGCCACCAGATTGGGTTCGAACCTGGACGGTAAGTGGCGGCTTATCAATCCCAAGGCGTCCACCATCTTCTGAGCTTCCCTGATGTCTGTGGCGATGAATCGGCTCACGGTCTTGCTGGAGGCGTCGATGAACTCGTCACAGTTACCGCCGAAGCGCTTTTCGATGAAGCGGGTCAGGGCCACCCTGCTTCTCAAGCTCTTGATCTCAGAGAGTTCTATCACAGCTCCAACTCAACGAGCATCAGGACCGTGTCACGCTGACTGATCGTCAACTTGCACACTCCAGCGGGAACACGGTCTACCTGGAAAACATGGAATTCGTTTGCTTCACACCTGAGGCGCGACCTGCCACACTGCACGGCAACCGACAGCCGGGCGCCACTCCCAGCCCCGGATACCTGACCGATCGCCTGGTAGGACGCACTCGTAACCGGATAGACCGACAGCTCCAGGACCACCCGGTCATTGGTGAATCGTAATCGTCTCGCACTGACGGTCGCCGGGCGAACGCCAGCGGGTAAGGGGAGCAACTTCGAATCGAACGTCACGACGCCGGTCCGCCGATCACGGGGTCGTTTTCTAGCTGCCTGTATTAGTTGGCGCTGCATAATGCGAGCCGGCTCCCTGAGTTCGGGATAGTCCTCAGCGCGCAAAGCACTCGCGATCGTTCTCAAGCACTCCAGGTCATCCTTCAACCTGCTATCCTGGGCGACTTCGGACTCGATACGACGCCTCTCGCGATCGTTGCCATTGTCATTCAGGTAAGCAAGCAGCCGAATGAGCTTTTCTTCAGGTATTGTCATCCCTTTACCTATGCGCTAGTTGTTCGTGCCGCAAACATACCGGCTATTAATCAGTCCGCCTTCATCAGTATTCTTCTCAGCTTCTCCAGCGTCCTCGCTCGAGTCGGCCCCACCGAGGAGACCGGCATACCAAGTCGCTCAGCGACCGCTTTGTAATCAGGCTGGTCACGCTCAAGAAACAGAGCCGTAATGAGCTCCTTCTCCCTCGGGCTGAGCCTCAGGAGAGCCGACCTGAGAGCCTCTACTCGTCGATTGAATTCGTGAACCGCATCGGGTCTCTCCGATGGTGAGTTCGATGGAATATCCAGACTGCCCAGATCAAGATGGCGTACGAACTTCGACGCTCTGAATAGGTTGGATATCCGTCGGCGAGTGGCCGTAGCCACATAGGAGAGAATTCGCTCGGGAGAAGTGACTTCATCTATGCGTGTGACGAGCATGTAACTCACCTGGCCGAATATGTCGAGACATTCCTCACTGGAAAGGCCACTCTGTCGGCAAATCGAGAACACAACCGGCCTTACATGGTCCAGAAGCTCGTCCCAGGCTTCGTCGGATCCTCGCCGGCATCGCGTGACAATCTGTCGAAGCGAGTTGCGGCTCATGGAACAGCCCCGGATGCCAGACATGACGTCATGTTCTCATTCCCAAACACTACTGAATGCTGGAGCATCAACAGGGGGCCTCTCTTTTCTGACACGGCCCGCTATAGGCAAGGCACCAATGGAGGGCCACCAGAGAACATGTAGCTGACCAGATAAACGAGGTCAGAAATGTCGGGCGTGAGGCTTCCATCGCCGTTAACATCAGTTTCCTCCATACAAGGCGGCTCCGGACCACCGGAGAACATGTAGCTCACCAGGTAGACAAGGTCCGAAATATCAGGGCCGGAGGAACTGTGGTCAATATCTCCTCTCAAGAGGCAACAATCCGTTGAGTCAACCACGATGATACTTACAGTCTCGGAGTCCGACAGGTTCCCGTCACCGGCAATGAAGGTAGGGTTATGGGTTCCGATGTCGGCGACCGTGGGTGTCCAGGAAAACGACCCGTTGCCGTCCCCATGGTCGTCAAAAGCCGCACCGTCGGGCAGGTCAGCTACGGTCAGCTCGGGCACGGTCCCGTCCGGATCAGATGCCGTGACCGGGAAGCTCAACAAGACGCCGACGATGCCGGATTTGCTGCCGATGGGATCAAGAATCGGAGGCCTGTTCTCCACGCCGCCTTCCTCTCCGAATAGCAGCAACTTGCCGCGGTGATCGTCTGAAGAAGGAAGTCCCACGGCAAGCGTGACCCCGCCGTTAGTACCGAAATCCTCCCAGAAACACACCGCTTTCCCCATCTCCTGACCGGGGTTGGTACCCAGGAAACTGGTATCGGGGGATATCGCCGCCCCACCGCCGAGCAGAATCGCGCCACCGGCTTCAGTTCCTCCATCATCGTTACCGGGCATACCGGCCAGTATCTCGTCGAACCCATCGCCGTCTACATCAGCCGATGATGCAACATCGAATCCGAGGTAGTCGTTTTCCAAACGTCCCAGTGAATAGCCGTAATCAGCGATGTTGTCAAAGCCCGGTCCTCCTTCAAAAACAAAGACCCCGCCGGTGGAGAAAGTATCGAGCGAAACACCGTCACTGCCCATCACGATGTCCCAATAGCCGTCGTTGTTGACCTTGCCGGATGCCAGTGACCAGCCGAACTTATACCCGGCGGAGTCCCCTGTTATTGTCAGGTCCGGGATGGAATCAGCTGAGGGACCGCCATTGAAGACGTATACTTGTCCCTGGTTTAGGAAGTCGCCATCATAGCTATAGGCGCCCACAGCGATATCGGAGAACGAATCACCGTTGTAGTCCTGTGACGTAATGTCGAAGCCAAAGCGTTCGCCATCGGCGCTGCCTACCAGGATCAAGTCCGCGGTGAAGTCCGGCGACGGCCCGCCGTAGTAGACATAGACCTTGCCCGCCTTCGTGAAACCTCCCCAGTCGTTGTAATAGGCGCCGACAGCGAGATCAGCATAGCCGTCGTTGTTGAAGTCACCGGCTGCAGACACGGCGATACCGTAGTAGTCGCCTCCGTTTTCGCCCGTGAGTACGTGGTCGGCTACGCTGTCGGCCGAGGGACCGCCGTAAAAAAGATATACAGCTCCGGCGCTGGTACCCGGCAGGTCGTAGAACGGCGCGCCGACCAGCAGGTCCTCATAGCCGTCGTTGTTGAAATCACCGGCTGATGACAGGGACTTGCCGAAGAACGAACTGGCATCGCCTACGAGAGTCATATCTGCAATTGTGTCCGCCGAGGGGCCGCCGAAGTACAAGTAGATTTTTCCGGACGAGAGGCCAGCATCGTCATTGGCGGGAGCGGACACAGCCAGGTCCTGAAAGCCGTCACCATTGAAGTCGAGGACACATATGGCTGATCCGTATTGATCGCCGTCGTACTCTCCCGACATTTCGCCTGCGATCTCGAAACATTGTCCCCCGGTGTACAACAGGATAATAAGGGCCGCCGCAACCCATGTCGCTTGCCTGATCATTCAAATCCTCCAAGACAAGACGGAGCAAGGGATCGTACCGTCGGACCATCCCTTGCTCCAAACGCAACCTACCAATGATGGAGAGACACATCTCCTCCCTTCCAGGAGAAGACTGAAACGCTGCAGAGAGTTCTCCTATTTTATCAGCACCATCTTCTTAGTACTCGATACGCCATCCGTCACGAGCCGGTAGAAGTAGATCCCATTGGCGAAGTCGGACGCATCCAGATCCACCGTGACTTCACCAGCACCGGCAGAACCGGACTCAGACCACACTTCCTGACCGGTGACATTATACACCTTCACCGTGAAGGAGCCAGCCTTTTCCATGTAGAAGCTGATGGTGGTAGTCGGATTGAATGGATTTGGATAGTTCGTAAGTTGAGCGCCGGCCTCGGGGCTGTTGTCTTCTCTGCCGGTGGGGAAGAAGCCCTCAACAATGACCGTCTGACAGGAAGTAGCAACGGCTTCGCCGGATGTGGCCGTCACGCATACCGTGTACTCACCGGCGGGAAGGGCGGGGGGCACGGGAAAACGGAACTCACGCGCGATGGTCTCGCCGGCGCCGAGGTCTACGGGAATCCCACCAACTGTGACCGATGAGTCAAAGAACTCAAAGGTAGCTTCGAGCGTGACAAGGGCCGCCTCGTCGCCACAATTGATTAATTCAAAGGAGCCTTCCAGGAACGATCCCGGGCCGGCCTGGACTGTATCTGGCAACTCCAGGTCGACCTCGACACATTCGCCATCGGAGCCTGACAGAGCCAGTCCGAAGGTAACCGACCTGCCGACCGGGTCACCGTCGAAGTCCGGGACATACACCGTGCCGCAGTCCGAGGCAAGGGCGTCCGATGATCCAGAAGCGTCAGGGTAGGCCGTCACGCACACAACTATTGAGTCCCCGATAATTACCGGGGGAGTGGGCATGAATATCTCGCGAGAGATTCCTTCACCGGCGCCGAGCTGGATAGGCACCAGGCCCAGGACGATCTGCTGGTTCATAACCTCCACTGCAACTTCGAGCCAGAACACCCCAGCTTCGTCACCGCAGTTGATCAACTCTACATAACCGGTCACGATCCCACCGTACTCTGGGGACGCTTCGTTGTCAAACTCGATGTCCAGCTCAGCACAGTCTTGCGCCATGACCGGTTGCATGCCAAATACAAGCACTGCTGCGGCGAACAGTAGTAATGCTGTCCTTCTCATGTTTCCTAACCTCACTTCCCTAGTTGCCTGTTTATTGTGTCCAATGACTGGTTCATCTTGAGAACTCGATTTGTCAGATACATCAGTGTGTTTTACCTTTGGCGAGTAAGCGCCATCCACGGCTTTCTATTACTACAGACACACGGCCAGGGCCAAAAATACGTTCGCTTCCACAGACGGGTGTCTCACCCAGGAGCCTTCTGACGAATTCCTGTTGGCCCGTTGACGCCGCGGAGACGAATCCTGCGGCTACGCGGGAGAGACCACCTAACGGCGTGTCGGGGGACCTGCGCCGTTCTGCCTGAAGCAGAAAAACTGGTCAATCATTGGCTACGGGGCCTCTTCGACAGGTCTCAAGGGGCGGGGGGGCGGTATGAAACGGGCAGCGCCAGTGCTCCGCCAAGCATGCCCTGACGAGCACACTACAAGCCTGCTAGTGGTGACGCCGTAAGGCGTTGCTCCTGCTAGCACAACCACGGCGCACGGTTCGCAGAGTTGATCGTCGGCAAGAATCTCCAGCAAGATACGGCCCGGCCCCGGAACTGATATCCGAGGCCGGGCCGTTAGCGGAAAAGAGCCGTAGGCCGGCGTTAGGACGATACCGTGAACTGCGCCACGATCTTGTTAAGGTCCTCGGCTTGCTCGTTGAGTTTGCGGGCCGCCTCGGCCGATTGCTCGGAACCACGGGCGGTGTTGTCGGTACCCTCCGATATGTTGCCGATAGTTTTCGATATCTGCTCAGCCGCGGCTGCCTGCTCTTCGGCGGCGGTGGCCATCTGCTGAATCATATCGAGTACCTTCTGAGATTCGCTGACGATCTCACTAAGGCTGCCCCCGGCGGTATCGACCAGCTCGCGTCCGCGATCTACTTCCTGAACGCCGCTTTCCATCGAGGCGACGGCGCTCTCGGTCTGCTGCTGGATTCCTTTGATCATCCCGCTGATTTCGCCGGTGGCCTTGCCGGTGCGCTCGGCCAGCTTACGGACCTCGTCGGCGACCACAGCGAAACCGCGCCCCTGCTCACCCGCTCGGGCCGCTTCGATAGCGGCGTTGAGGGCCAGTAGATTGGTCTGATCGGCAATATCATCGATAACACTGATAATCTGGCCGATCTGGTCGGCGGATTTGGCCAGCTCGGCGATCGACTCGGCCGAACTGCGGACGACCTCGTTGATCTTCTGCATTCCCTGGATCGTGTTGGTGACTATCTCGCCGCCGGCGGTGGCCGACCTGGAGGCGTTCTGAGAGGCCTGACTGGCCTCGGTGGCATTCTGTGACGACTCCTGGATGGTGGCGGTCATCTGTTCTACCGCCGATGATACCTGGGTGATCTGCTCGGCCTGGCTGCGCACGCCATCGGAGATGTTGGCGGAAGAATCAGAGATCATCGCAGCCGCCTCGACCAGTTGCCCGGCGGAGGCGCCCAGCTGCTGAACCACCTGCGAGAGGTTGGCCGCCATTGTCCTGAAGGATTGGCCCAGGACATCGCGCTCCGATTTCGGTTCAATGGTGACAGTCAGATCGCGGTTGGCGATGCGACGCGCAGCATCGGACATCTCGTTCAGGTATCCACTGAGGGCGGCGAACGAGCGGCCGAGTTCACCGATTTCGTCCTTGCCGTCGATGTCGATCTTCTGCTGGATATCCCCTTGCGCCATGGCGGTGGCGATAGCGCTTCCGCGGGCCACGCGGCGCGAGATGCGCCGAGCTATCCAGTAGCTGGCTCCCATGAGAATCAGGGTACCGCACAGTCCGATCAGTAGCAGCCTGATGAGCTCCCGGTTCAGTGCCGCCATCACCTGGTTTTCCGGGACAATCGTCAGCAGGTACGGCTGATCCTTGCCGACGTTCTTGAATTGCTCGCCTCCGGGCGGACTGATCCGACCGTAGGCCACGAGCATGTCACCATGCTCCGATTCGTGGGTCTGGACCAGGTTGGATCGACCGGATTTGGACCACGTCAGCAACTGCTGGTCGGGAAAGGTGATCCTGTCCTGGGTCGACGCGAAGGCCTGAGAGGCGACCACATCGAAACTCCCCGGCCAGGCCAGGGCGGTGGCTGCGGCCGAGTAGCCGCGCTCGGCCATGGCTTGCGCTGATTGCTTCACGAATCCGGAAATCGCTTGCCAGTTGGTCAATCCGATCACGCCTCCGTTGCACTGGCCGGACGAGTTATGGGCCGGCCGGTAGAAGGCGTAGGCGTACGGTTCCTCCGAACCCATTTCGTTCAGAGTCGGGGCCTTGACGAATGCAACCGAGTTCTCTCGATTGCCGGTCAGTGTCTTTGACTCGGGGATCGCCGAAGCGATCAGGCGCCGAGGGTCGCCCGAGAGGCGGTTCGAAACAGCCACCTGCACCACTCGGCCGGAATTGTCGACCAGGGCCAGCAGGTCAAACTGATCCGACCCGTTGATCCAGCGATCGAACTGATCGCGCAGCTCGCTGGTAGTGTTGAATTCAATGGCCAGCCCGAAGACGTCTTCGGCGGTCCAGTCCTCGAATGTAGCGGCCTGCTGAGACAGGGTGCGGTTGATTTCATCGGCGTGCTGAGTGTTGCTCAGCGCCATCAGGTCGCGGCTGTGCTGCCGGAATTCCTGTTTGGCGAAACCATAGAAGTAGCCGATAACCGCCACGATTACCAGCAGCCCTATCAGGCCGGCGCTCATGATTTGGTTTCTTATATTCCAGGTGATCATTTTCCCTTGCCTTCCTGTGCCCCCGCGGGGCTCCTCTTACTGCTCTGGATCCGGCGTCCGAACGACGGGGACGACCTTATCGGACGTCCCCGTCAATCCGTCACCACAGGGAACCACTACCGGGAGGGATCCTACTGTGTCACGAACTGGTCCAGCGGCTCAAGCTGATTCGGGACACCGGCCTGGGTTCGGGCGGCTTCCCAATCGGCCCTGGTGATAGCGGCCTTCTCGCCGGGCATTGAGGCGATGATCTCGAAGTAATCGAGCTGGAACTTGTCCTTGAGCACCTCAGCCTGCGGCTTGCACTTGACCGCGTAGACGGTCTGGACCGACTGATGGTCGAAATCGCGCCATATCTGCTTGTCCTTCAGGAAGGTGTAGGTATGGCCTTCCAGGGCCTCGACCACCTTCGGCGTGGCAAAGCTTGCGGCGCGCTCGACGGCGTTCTTGTACTCATAGACAATGGTGTAAGCCGAAGCGCCCGAAGTGCTGGGGTAGCGGTTGTATTTGGCCGCGTACTTCTCCACGAATTCCTTGCCGCGGGCGCAGTTGTACTTGTACGGAACCTGCCAGCACCAGGGCAGGGCGCCGACGACGCCCTCCATGACCTTGGCCCCGCCACCCTCGGCCATACCCAGGGTCAGGTTCGGGACAACGATCTGGGTGGAGGCCTTCAGTCCCAGGGCGGTGGCCTGCCGCACGGCGTTGACCATGTCCTCGCCGAAGAGAACCAGCACGAGTACGTCGGGCTTGATCATCTTGGCCAACGATAGCTGCTTGTTGAAGTCCTTGTTGCCCAGTGGCGTAAGGATTCCCTTGTGGACTTCAGCGTCTTCCGTATTGGTGAGTGTGCGCATCGAGGCTTCGGTGGTCCAGCCCCAGGTATAATCGGAAGTAATGTACATGTACTTCTTGCCGCCGAAATTCGAGTTGAGGTAGTCGGCCAGGACATTGGCGGCCATCCAGGAATCATAGCACTCCCGGAAGACGGCGCGATGACCTTTGGGGCCGGTGGTGCTGGTCGAGTAGGTCAGGGTTCCGAAGAACGGCACGCCCTTCTGTTGACAGACCTCACCGGCTGCGATAGCTACACCGCTGGAGGAGCCGCCGAAGACCATCTTCGCGCCTTCTTTGTCGATCAGCTCGCTGACATTGGTCTTGGAGACGCCGACATCCGACTTGGAGTCACGCCAGACCAGCTCAACCTGTTCGCCCATGATGCCACCGGCGGCGTTGATTTCTTCGACCGCCATCTGGGCGGCCCGCCACTGGTCGAGGCCCTGGACATTATAGGGGCCTGTCTTGGGATGGTTCATTCCCAGCTTGACCGTGCCGGCCATAGCGGTGGTGGCCAGCATGGCGGCCAGGACTACAAACAGTACAAAGGTCCGTTTCATAGAATCACTCTCCACTGCACATAAGTTATCGTTAGAAGTTGATCATGAACGATGTCTGGGCCCGCAGGTTGTCGGCTGTCTCGCTGTCCTTGTAACTGGTTTCCCACTGGGACAGCTCGAAGCCCACGGTGAACAGGGGCACCGGCGAGAACTTCACATTGCCGAAGAAGGCCTGGTTCCTGGAGCGGTTGTTGGCGGCCAGGTCGTCGTCATCCGGGTCATCCATGCCGCCGCCGGCCGCGAGGGTCCACTGCCGGTGCGGCTTGAACCAGAAATACCCCCAGCCACCGACAGAGTTGACGCCGTCAATTGTGTTGCTGTTGTTGATACCGGCGTTGTAGCTGCCGATGTTGCTGCCCGAGAAGGCCTCGCCGGCAAAACCGAAGTTGCCGAACGACGCCGCGAAGTGACCGAACACGCCCTGGCTGGTGTAGGTGTCACTGGAGCCCAGGGTGCCCTCGGCCTTGAGCCGGCCCCAGAGGCCGGAGACGCCGGCGCGAAGCGACACTCCCGACGCTGACTTATGGGTAACCTCCAACAGACCCTGAACAGTCGGAACAGCCGCATCGACGCCGTCATCGGAACCGTCGCCGACCTCGGTGGCCAGGGTGAAGGTCGGTGTCAGGTCGCTTCCGATTGTCCGAAAGACGCCGGAGGCCACTTTGACAGTCGTGTTTGGATTGAGCTCGCCGGTATAGGTGAGTCGTATCTGCGGGCGGCGGTAGCCCGGGTTTCCGCAGCCCCACAGGACCGGGTAATTCAGCGTGGCCGGATTGAGCGGGGCGACCAGATCCCAGGTCTGGCCGGCAACCAACTGCAGCGGTCCCCGGTCAACCGAGAAGTAGGCGTGACGTAGTAGCAGCAGGGCTTTGTTCTCGGCGCCGCCGCTTCCATAGAGATCGAACTCGATGTTCCCGCCGAGATCGACATCGCTGTAGCCGACACCCTTGAGGGCAGCTCCGAAGCGGGTTTGCTTGTGGGTCATGTTGAATTGCTGGTCGGAGCTCTGCTCGGTCGAGGGAGGCTGAACCCACATGGCGAAATTGCCATGACTGGTTAGGTTCTGGTCGTAGGAAGCATCGAGCTTGACATAGCCGTACCAGTCGATGTCGAAGGAAGGGCTGTCGGTAGCCCAACCCGAGGCGCACAGCAGCAACAACAGGGTAATCGCCGCCGCGATGTGGTTTTGGGTCCTGGTCATGGTCTGACTCCTCTTGCACTTGCTTTGGTGTCGCCGGAGAGGCGAGGCACCACTGGTTCTGGTCCGCGGGCGCGGACGCCTTACTGCGCTTTTCTTTAGTTTTCGTCAGCGAGAGCTGCTGCCACAGGGGGCTTAATGAGACCCTTTTGGGGGCCTGGGAGTACCCTCAAGCGGGGCTAAGCCGTTGTCTTCAGGGGTCTTATTGCGTTCGGCGACACGTCCGCTGAGCAGCGGAGGCCCCTCAGAGAGCCCCATTGATTTCAGGAATGAGGCCAGGTTTATGCGCTTCCCGGTGAGCCCTAACTTGCGCCGGATACTCTTGCGTTGCTTGAGGACGGTCTGGTACGAGTTGTTTAGCAGGGCGGCGATCTCCTTGCAGGAGTACCCATTAGCGATCAGGTGGCAGATCTGGAGTTGGCGCGACGTCAGCTCCGGGGCGCGCTGCTGGAGATTGTCAATAGTTGGGTCAACTACGTTGTCCAGGCACTGTGAAAGCAGCCTGAGCCTGGGATGAAGCGATGGGTCGGAGGCCGCCTCAAGCTCGGCCAGCAACGGCATGGCGATCCGGCTGATGTTCTTCTGCATCTGGCGAGCCATGAGCTGGCGGTTTCTGTCGACCTCAGTCAGCACTTCCTTGAGAGCGATGTTCTTCTGGCGCAGGGATTCGCGTTCCTGTTCGAGAATTTGGTTGGCCAGGCGCAATTCCCTGGTGCTGTCGGCGATACGCTGTTCCAGGCACTGTCTGGTTTCCTCCAGCTTCAGCTGAAGACGTTTCTGCTCGGAGATGTCCTGGCCGGTTCCGACGACATACAGCGGCTTGCCCTGATCATCGTGGAAGACTTCGCCCCGGGCATGGCCCCAGCGCAGTTCACCTTCGACAGTATAGAAGCGAACATCGGTAGCGAATCCGCGGCCATGCGCAAAGGCTCCCTCAAGGACTTCGCTCATCCTCTCTCTGTCGTCGGGATGCGTATGCTGCAGGATAACTTCGGGGCCGGGCTCAACGCCGCCGGGTTCATAGCCGAGTATGCGGTACAGTTCGTTGGACCATACGGAGCGCCCCTCGGCAACATAGTATTCCCAGTGCCCGAGACGGGCCAGGCGCTGAGCCTCCGCCAGGCGGCACCTCGCATCCACCAGCTCGCCAGTGGGTTCTCCGTGGCCACCGATCCTTCGCAGGGGCGGCGCTTCCCCGGTCGAGCCATCGCTCAGGGTAAGCCGGTTTTTTCGCTCGGAACCGACAGATCTCGGCAAGACGGCCGAGGGTTGATGCCGCTCGAGACGATTTACACCTGTCTTGGCTTC
The DNA here is from genome assembly GCA_964526835.1 of uncultured Ignavibacteriales bacterium. Classification (GTDB taxonomy): domain Bacteria; phylum Zixibacteria; class MSB-5A5; order GN15; family FEB-12; genus DAOSXA01. The sequence continues at coordinate 18,815 of CAZGMK010000039.1, read as the reverse complement.
TGTCTTCATATCATTGCGATCGGGGACACTCTTGCTGCCCGATGTCGGAACGCTGCACGGGCTATCCAGCCTCACTATTAGAGGAGATCGGCTGCGCGGGCGGCTTTCATAACCCTGTCAATGCCCGAAAAACAAGGCTTTTCGGAGTCGCTTTTTGTTGATGATGTGGCAGATAATCGACGATATCATTAGATATGACTGCCACCGGCTGTCCTGACGATTGGACGGCCGCCGCGTCACAGTGAACGTGGGCGAAGATTGAAGAGAGATGAGCCATAGAAAAGGGTGTTCACGAGCGTATGATACATTTATGCCCGATTCGATCAGTCCGCCAACGCGGTCCGGTCCTGAGCCTGCTGTTGGTGATGCTAATCGCCTTGTCTTCGGTCGCGGCCGAGGATTCAGCAAATGCCTTGCAGCAGGGTGATGAGCTTGATCGTCAGGTGCGCGACGCCAGGCGCCAGGCTCTGGCGGTTCTTCGGCAGATCAAGCGTCTGGACGAGAACTACCGGGATGCATCCGGGGAACCGATTCAGAGCAAGGTCACCGAAGCCCAGCGACATCTGGCCAGAGTGGAAACAGTCCTGGAGAGTTTCCAGAAGACTCTGCAGACAGCACGACGCAGCGCCGACCAGTCGACCAGGGCCGAGCTCGACAAACTCGACAGGGTTGTACGTAAGCACTACGACAGGGCAGTGAGCGACTTCGGCCCGCCGCGCCGGGAGGCGGTGGCGGTCACTCCACTTCGGGAGGGGCAGGTGTTCAGCCTGACCGGTGAAGCCCGGACAGTGTTGGGGTTTTCGGGGTTCAAGCGGCCCAACGCGGCGCCGCGGATCAGCGAATCATCATCCAATTTCGCGCTGGGTTTCGAGGGACGATTCGCCCCGGCGGCCAGGACCAACCTGCTGTTCGGTTTTGACCATGAGCGCAAGGTACAGCGATCCAAGCAGACCAATACGCGATTCGGGGTCAAGGCCCTGCATGAATTGAACCGCACCTGGTCGCTCGAAGGAGGCTTAGACCTTTCGCACTACGCCGACAAGACCATTACTGTGAACTCGTTCTCGGACTTCCTCCTCTTTGCGAAGACTCAAATGCGCAACCGGTATCAGCAGCTCAATGTCGGTCTGAGCCTCAACAACCACAGTTACACCAACCGGGTCGACGAGGGTTACAAGGATTTCACTTTCCAGACCGACGGGCAGACAGTTTTCGGCCCCGGGCGTATCAAGGCCCGGCTACGCTATATGAGTCGTTCGCAGGATATCGAAGCCCTCTCGCACAAGGAGTTCAACCCGGCCGTGGTATGGGAGTTTGTCCGGGGGGGCAACGAGGTTGGCGCCGAATACCAGAGCATCAGCCATGGTGATCTTGACAGCACCCAGCAGGCAAGGCTGGCTGGTTTCTCCGATGTCAAGCGCTACAAACTGCACCTGCACCTGGTGGGACGCGAGGGTAACGCCAGCAGACGCTGGGGCCCAGAGCTTCACATCTACAGCTACCCCAACAACGAAGACGCCGGTTTTCTCGATCTCAAGGTCATTCGTCGTTCAACGAGTCGAGACAGCAAGGTCAAAATCAGCAGCGCCGATATTGTCTATCGTCGCTATTCCGGCGAGACCCAGTACGACTTCATTCAGTTGACTTATCGGAAGGATAACCGTCCGCTCGGCAGCGGCCGGTACTTCAAGTGGAATGTCGCGGCGCGCGCCTATCTTGAGCAGTCTGACAATGACGATCTGGCCCAATTCTCCAACTTCGCCCCCGCCCACACTGCGGACTTCTATGTCGCTTTCGGCTGGGCTAAGCCCGGTCGTGGCTGGCTGCAGCGGCTTTCTATTGGTCCGGTGGCCTCGACCAGGTTCTACATCGACACCGATCGGGCCGACGCCTACGACGGCGACCTGACCGACGTGAACTACATCTTCCCCAACCCTCGTAACTTCGCCCGTGTCGGGATTGAAGCGGGCATGGGCGGGGTCAGCACGGCCGGAGTGACCTGGCAGGTCGACCTGCGCTGGTTGCTGACGTTCCTTTACGCAGCGGACCCATCGCGAACATCCAACCAGCTTGAGCTCAACAGCCGGGTTACTTACCCGGTGGCGCAGGAATGGATGCTGGATGGTTTCGCCAAGTTCCATCGCAGCCGCACCGAACTCGATTCGTTCTCCGACCTCAACAAGAACGACGTCGGTGTGCAGTTGCGCTACCTGTTTGACTTCAGTCAGTAATCACCGGCAAGTGGAGATAGATGTCATGAAACAATTCCGGATAACCGGCCTGATTGGATTTCTCGCCATTCTGTTGAGCCTTCTGCTGCCGGTAACGACAGCGGTGGCCGACGATGAGTATGCCGAGGCTCTCAAGCAAACCGAAGAAGAATTCCATGCCGTTCGCACGACTGTCCAGGAAACCAAGAAAGAGTTTGACGAATTCGTCAAGAAATACCAGGAATACGAAGACGCGGTCTTCAGCCAGGACCCTGAGAAGGGGATCGAGCTGGCGCGTCAGCTTTTCAAGCTGGACAAGAACCAGACCGAGGCGGCCAAGGAGAAGCTCGGACAGCTTCGCGAGATGTTCAACACACTCGACAAGAACGGCCTCAAGTCAAAGCTGAAGAAAGCCTCCGAAAGACTCGAGTTCGCCGACAAAGTCATGGGCGAAGTCGACAATGTCTGGCAGTTTTCCAAGAAGTTCGATCCGGCCCACGCCAAGGACAACCCCACCTACGGTTTGCGACTGATCGGTGAGCTGCTCACCGAGGGCGCCGACAAGATGGGGAAGGTCCCACTGGTGGGCCAGATCCTGGGGCCGTGGATCAAAGCCTATGGCGAAGTGGCCGGCGACTTCGCCAACGCCCTGGACCGGCTCGGCAAGAAGATTGAGTCGTTCCGCGGTGGATCGCTGTGCGGCCAGTCCGGCTATAAGCAGGACCAACAGGCGGCCTTCGAAAAAGAGGACCCGGGGGGTGAGGACTGCCTGACTTACTTCGCCTATGGCGGCTTTCCGAGACTCCGCGGCGAGGCCTATCAGGGCAATAAGAAGTACTTTCTCTTTGACCCTTCGAATGATCGCGGCTATTTCTGTCCGACCGGAACTACCGACAAGGTTTACAACTGGCACGGTCTGCTGCTGGAAATGCGGGCTCTTGACTGCGACTGGCTGGCCAGTCGTTCCAACAGCCTCAAGCCGGAAGTGGAGAAGCGGGCTCGGGAGTATGCCAAACTGTTCTCAGGATGGCGCTTCAGAACCGGCCAGGGATGGCAGTTGATCGAGGAATTGGGCCTCTTCGAGGACGCTTATTTCTACGCACGCCTCGACGAAGAGACCTTTGTCGCCAACTACATCCTCGACAAGAAGCACAACGGCGAGATCACGAAGATAATGGATCAGTACGACCGGTATGTTCTCGCAGCCGGGACAGTGTACGAGATCACCGCTGAAGGCAAGCAGGGGTCTGAAGGTGTCAAGGTCAATACCAAGCTGGACGGCAAGTCCCACTCGACCCGAACCGACTCCAACGGCAACTGGAAGCTCCTCATGGAAGGAAAGGTCGGCGCCTCCATCGAGCAGGTATACTCGAAGGACGGCTTCGACAAGGTTCGACAGACCGGACGGATGCACCGGAAAGTCATCACCGGACTCCTCGTTTCTCTCGAGAAGGCAGCCGCGGAAGTGACTATCACCGGCAGGGTTACGGTAGCCGAATCCAGTGACGCGGCCTCGGAGCCGGCGGAGGGTGCGACGGTAAGTGCGTCTTCATCAGGCGCGACCAGCCTCGGCAGCGCTACGACCGGCGGCGACGGCAGCTACGCGCTGGTAGTGCGGGCCGCGGAAGGAGTCGAAGTAACCCTGAATGCGACCAAGGGAAAAGCCGCCGGGTCGGCATCGGTGACGATTGCCTCCGAAGCTCATTCCGGCGTGGATATTGTCATGACCCCGGTATCGGATGAGGCCGATACGCTCAAGTGGACCATCAACGTGACGGTGAACGACGCCAACGGCAAGCCGCTGCCGGGCGCAACGGTCAGCGGCGGACCAACGGCGGTTACAACCGGCGCGGACGGAGCTGCTGTGGTCGGACCGATCTCAGTCGAGTCAATGCCGTTCTCGGTAACCCTGACGGCGAGTGTCGAGGCCGTCGACGGCAGCACCATGAGCGCGGCCAAGACCCTGGAATACACCGGCAGCTCGCCCTCCGCCGCCACTCTCACTATAGGCGTCGAAACCGCCGAGCCGGTCACCATCACGGGACGGGTTACCGATGTCAACAACGTGGGAATGGATGGCGCCGTAGTAACGGCCGGTACCGCCAGCGCCACGACCGGTGGTGGCGGCTCGTTTACCCTGGGCCCGATCGACATGTTCGCCAACTCTTCGATCGAAGTGAACGCCACCTATTCGGACGGAACCAACAGCTATGCGGCCGGCCCAAAGACTGTGACCTATGACGGCACGAGCAAGAACCTGTCCACGGTAGTGATCATCGATGTCGAGTCTTTTCAGGATGTTACCATAAGCGGCCGGGTGGTTGATCTCGACGGCAAGGGTCTGTCGGGCGCGACAGTATCATGCGGGTCGGCAACGGCGACCACCGACGCCTCCGGTTCTTACTCCGTCGGCCCGGTCAATGTCAAGCTTGGCGAACCGGTGACGGTTTCCGCCAGCATGACGGTCGACGGCGTAACCGTGGCAGGACAGACCTCGGTAACCCCGATGAAGGAGACCGCCACAGCTCCATCGATTACGCTCGACCTGGTGCAGGAAGTCACCTACCGGGTAAGCATCACCGGTTCGGTGGTCGATGCTGAGGGCAACGGCGTCGGCGGAGCCACGGTCAGCGCCGGCGGGGTCAGCACCTCCACCGGCGGATCGGGATCCTACAGTCTGCCGTCCTTCGAGGCGGTCGAGAATGAAGTCGTGGTCATCTCGGCAACTGCGACCGACGCCGACGGCAACAGCACCGCCGGCCAGAGCAGCGTCACAGTCACCGCCGATGCCATCAGCGCCCCGGACATCGTGCTGTCGTCAGCGGTGGGCCAGATGACGATGGTGACTATCTCCGGTCGGGTGCGGACTTCAGACGGGCGGCCGATCGTCGGGGCCGGGGTCTCATGCGCCGGTGTCAGTACTTCTACCGGCGGGTCCGGTGAATTCACGTTGCCCGCGGTGGAACTTGAAATCGGACAGCCGGCCTCAGTATCCGCCAGCACCTACAACGACGAGGGCGACCCGGTGTCGGGAAGCGCTTCGGTGACACCGAGCGGGCCTCAGGCCAGCGCCAACATAAGTATCGACTTGAGCAAACCGGTTGAAGAAGACGAGGACGACGAAGACATCGATGACCTGATTGATGATCTTGATGACGGCAGCCAGATCGATGTCGCCGCTACGATGGCCCAGTTCCGTGCGGTTGTCGCCGACCTCGACGGGCTGGCCTCGGATTTCTACAGCGACTGCGACCACGTGGAACAGCTCATCCGCGAGCAGCAGGAGGAGGTGTGCGAATCGGCCGGCGCGGCTTACGCCCTGTCATCGGCGCAATCCACCCTGGGTGTCTACTCGGGTACCCTCGGCGGCCTGTTCGGCATCTACGCTGACTTGGCCACCGCCGCGGCCTCGGATCCATCGGCTGTCAACATGGCTGCGATCGACGCCTCGTTCGACCGAGCCGTAGATCGCGAAAACGCCATGGAGGCACGGTTGAACAGTATTCGCGGGAAGTACCAGGCATACAAGTGCGACGGGGATGAGGCCGGAGTTGAATCCGACCAGTTGGCCGACGATGATCAGGATGCCGACGACATCGAAGGCGGACTGGCTGAGGGCGGCGGACAGGAGATCTGCGGTGATGATATCGACAACGACGGCGACGGCGAGATCGACGAGTGCGACGCCGGTTGCTGCAACAAGAACTGCCAGATTACGGTCTCGGACTGCGGCGCCGCCGCCGACGACATTTTCCTGGTAGCGGTCGACGGGTCCGATGTCGGCGTTACGCCCAAGGGCGCCGCCAATACATTCAATGTGGAGTTGGCGCCGGGTGCCCACACCGTCAGGATCACGTGTCTGGATGATGGCGGGAATCCTCCCGGCAGCGACGTCGGCACAGCCTGCCTGTCGGTCGTCGTGTACGGGACGAATGCCGGTCTCGGTGGGGGAGAGCGAAGCATCCCGTACGGCGGCTCTGTGGACATCAGTTTCACCGTACCTGAGGGTCCTGCCCAGGGCGCGCCGGTCCATTTCGACGGCTCCACCTTGAGGGGTCTCGAAGGCAACTAAGCGACTCCGCCAGACATCGATTCCGATAACTCAGGCGGCAGCCAGTCATGGTTGCCGCCTTCACTGTGGGCAGGTTCGAAATTCGGAGCAATGAGCAGCCGGCAGCCGCAAAACCAGCTTGACTTCGAGGGCCGCGAGTGTTGACTCTACTATAGCCGTGCGCCCGGAAGGGTAGGAGAAACCGTTTGTATAAGGGCCCGCACAATGAAGACGTTTGCCTCAGCCGGATTATTCCTGACCCTGGCTTTCAGCTCAGTGGTCTCGGCCGCCGACAGCCTCGATGTCAAGGCTCTGATAAGCCGCATCGATTCGCTCTATCGCGCCGAGTCGTCGTATTCGGAGATCGAGATGGAGATCATCAATCCGCACTGGGAGCGGAGGATGACCATGAAGGCGTGGTCCGAGGGTCTGGACAAGACTTTTATTCGCATCCTGTCTCCGGCCAGGGAGCGCGGTGTCGGCACCCTCCGCATCGAAAACGAGATGTGGAACTACCTGCCGAAAACCAACAAGGTCATAAAGGTGCCGCCGTCGATGATGATGTCCTCCTGGATGGGGTCTGATTTCACCAACGACGACCTGGTCAAGGAGTTCTCGCTCTTCGAGGACTATACCTACGAACTGACCACTCCGGGGGATGGGGTCGACAGCCTGATCTACGTGAATTGCATTCCCCGGCCGGACCTGCCGATCGTATGGGGGAATATCGTCATTGCGGCTCGGCGAGCCGATACGATTCCGGTCTGGCAGAAGTATTACGACGAGGACGGCGCCCTGATGCGGACCATGACGTACAGCGAGGTGGAAGTTTTCGACGGGCGCAAGGCGCCGGCGGTGATGTCGATGGTTCCCGAGGGCAAGGAAGGTCATCGGACTACCCTGCGCTATAAGGAGCTGGAGTTTAACGTCGATGTCTCCGACAATGTCTTCACCCTGCGAAACCTGCGGAATCCGGACCTGTAGACGGCCGGTGCGCACCATCTCATGCTGACCGCCCGGATCGCTTTCCGCAGTATCTTCCGTCAGAAGCGACGGAGTCTTCTTACCGCCCTGACCATGGTCGGGGGGTTCGTGCTGGCCTCGTTTTGGGTCGCTTTCATGGAGGGCACCTATAACCATGTGATCAATCAGTTCACTCGCAACAGCCTGGGCCATATCCAGATCCACTTCGGCGACTACACCGAGCGGCCGTCGTTGTACAAGACCGTCAGTGAGTATCGGGAAGTCGGCGATCAGGTCGAATCGACCGCCGGGGCGATTGCCTGGGCGCCTCGGATATTCGCCGCCGGGCTGTCGTCGCTGGAGGACAAGAGCGCCGGAGCCCGTATCATAGGTATCGATCCGCGACTGGAGGAGGAGGCGACCGGTTTCTCCAGGAAACTCCGAACGGGGCGAACGTTTTCGGACACCGCGGCGCACGAGGTCATCCTGGGCCAGGGGCTGGCCGACATACTTGGCGCCGGAGTGGGCGATTCGATTGTTGTTCTGTCGCAGGGAGCGGATGGATCGTTGGCCAACGATCTGTACGCGATGATCGGGACAGTGGAGACCGGGAACCAGGTGGACGACATCGCCGCGTTCTATCTGCACCTCGATGACGCCCAGGAACTATTGGTTCTCAGCGATCAGGTTCACGAGATAGCGATAGTCTGCGAAGGACTCGATCAACTCGATCGGGTGGCCGGCGATATCCGCGGTCTTCTCGATGACGACAGCCTGACTGTCGAAACGTGGCATCAGTTCGCCCGTCAATTCTATCAGGCCATGATGGCGGACAAGGAAGGCGCCTGGATACCCCTGACCATCATCATAATCGTGGTCGCTATCGGCGTGCTCAATACAGTCTTGATGACGGTCATGGAGCGCCGTCGGGAATACGGCCTGCTGCGGGCGGTCGGCACCAGCCCGGCCCAGGTGTTCGGCCTGGTGCTGATCGAGACCGTGTTTCTGGCACTGATGAGTATCGCTGTTGCGGCTGTCGTCTCGCTGATTGCAAATCATACGATGTCGATTCATGGTCTCAGTCTGGGCGAGACAATCTCGTACGGTGGGATGGACTTCAGCACTTACTACACGGAGCTCAACTGGCGCAGTTTCTGGCTGCCGGGGCTGGCGGTCTTCGGATCGGCCGTGATCGTATCGATCTTCCCGGGGCTCAAGGCCGCCCACACCGAGCCGGCCCGGACGATGAGGATGCACTGATGGACGGGCAAATGGGCATATTCGCGAAGCTCGCATGGCGCAACATGTTTCGGAATGCGCGTCGGACGATCATCGCCGGGACCGCGATCGGCGTCGGCCTGGCCGCACTGATAGTAGCCGATGCGGTCATACTGGGCATGGAGCGCAATCTGATCGCCAGTGCGACCGAGTCCTTCATGGGCGAGGGGCAAATACAGGGACATGGTTTCCGCCGGACTCTCGAGGTCGAGAAGACAGTTCACGATCTCGAATCGGTAATGAAACGGCTCGAGTCCGACCGCCGCGTGGACAAGTTCGCCCCCAGGACTATGTCGTTCGTGATGATTTCATCGCCCGCCAACATGCAGTCGGTGTCGATGATCGGAGTTGATCCGCGGCGCGAGCCGGACCTTTCTCAGGTCGATGAAGCGATGAGGGTGGGCCACTATTTTGAGGGCGACAGCGAGCGCGATATCCTCGTCGGTGCGGGGCTGGCCGAGATCCTCGAGGTGGACCTGGGGGATCGGATTGTCGTCACCGCCGCCCAGGCACACAGCGGCGATTTGGTGCAGGAGATGTTCCGGGTCAGCGGCATTTACGAGTTCAACATCAGCGATATGGATCGCGGCATGGCGTTTGTTCGAATCGATAAGGCTCGACAGATGCTCAACCTGCCCGGCCAGGCCCACCAGGTTGCGCTGAATATGAGGGATCTGTCGGTCGGGCGCAATCCGGAGGATCCCTTCTGGGACCGCTATACTGATGAACACAATGAGGCCCTCCCGTGGGTGGAGCTAATGCCGCAACTGGCCGGAGCGCTGGAAATGACCAGCTTCTCGACCTGGATCATCGGCCTGGTGCTATTCGGGGTCGTGACGCTCGGGATTATCAACACACTGTTCATGTCGCTGTATGAGCGGATGTTCGAATTCGGCGTGATGCGTGCGGTCGGGACGCGTCCCTTCGGAATCGGCCGGCTCGTGGTGTTCGAAGCCGGGGCGCTGGCGCTCATATCGCTAATGATCGGGATAATCATAGGGGCTGTCGTAAGCGCCCTGCTGGCTCACTACGGGATCGACTACTCGGGCATCGAATTCGCGGGCGTCACCTTCCGCGAGCGACTCTACGCAGTGATGACTGCCAGCCAGTATATCAAGTATCCGATTGTAGTATTCCTGTTCACCTGCCTGGTCGGATTGTATCCGGCCACCTATGCCGCCCGCATGAAGGCAGCTGAAGCGATGCGACGAAGTTTGTAAGGACAATAGTTATGGCGGAGCAACCGAATGAGCATGTCATAGTCACCGAGGAAATCACTAGAACCTACGAGGACAATGGGGTTCCTGTCGAGGCTCTCAGGGGGGTCGACCTGACCATCGACAGGGGCGAGTTCACGGCCATAGTCGGGCCTTCGGGCTCGGGCAAAACGACGTTTCTGAATATCATCTCGGGTCTCGATACTCCCAGCAGCGGCAGGGTCTGGCTGGATGGTCGTGAGTTATCGGCGATGAGCGGCAAAGGGCTCTCGGATACGCGGCGCGATCGCATCGGCTTCATATTCCAGGCCTACAACCTCATTCCGGTGCTGAGCGTGGCCGAGAATGTCGAGTACATCATGCTGCTTCAGGGGATCGACCGGGAGGAGCGCCGGCAGCGAGTGGATGATATTCTGCAGGACCTCGGCCTGGGCGGCATGGCCGACCGTCGCCCGCCGCAGCTTTCGGGTGGCCAGCAGCAGCGGGTGGCGGTGGCGCGCGCGATAGTCAGCCGTCCGGCGTTGATCCTGGCCGATGAACCGACCGCCAATCTCGATTCGAAGACGGCCGTCGATCTGATCGACATGATGCGGCGGATGAATGAAGAAAGCGGCATCACCTTTCTGTTCTCGACCCACGATGAACGAGTAATGCGAGGCGCCCGTCGCCTGGTAACGCTCACCGACGGCCGGATCGACAAGGATGAGCACCGTGATTAGGCGAATATCGACGACAGCCCTGGCCGTCGTCCTCGTAGGTCTGGCCCTGGGGAGCGAGACCCGGGCAGAGCGCATAGCCCTGGGCGGCTACTTCAAGAACTACTCGGTGATGTACCGTTTCCCCAACCTCGCCGCGGGGTCGGCAGTGCTTGATCCGATCATCGGCCCCTACTCCGATAACCCGCCTTTGGGCTGGGTGAATAATCGTCTTCGTCTTGACCTGGGCTGGCGAATGTCGAGTCGGTTGTCGCTGGACATCTCCTACGACATAGCGGGGCGCGTTCAGGACCCGGTTCTGACGGCCGGTGATCTACTCTGGGAGCGTAGGTTGAACGCCCCGCCCTATCGAATTGAAGATCTTGACCAGCGGCTTTACCCGGCCATGGATGAGACGGCCACAAGTTTCGGCCTGTATCACAACGTGGATCGACTGAGTGTCTCGTGGGCGGCGCCCGGATTCGATTTCTATGCGGGGAGACAGGCAATTGCCTGGGGCGCGGCGAGGACCATCAATCCGACCGACATCATTGCCCCGTTCGCATACAGCCGGCTCGATGTAGAGGACAGGCTCGGCGTCGACGCCTTTCGACTGCGGATACCGCTCGGTTTCATGGCCGAGACAGACGCCGGGGCGGTACTGGGTGACAACGCCGATCACGACAGCAACGCCTACTACATGCGGGGAAAGTTCTACCTCAGTCAAAACGATATCAGCTTAGTGGTGGCGGCGTTTCGCGGCAACATGATGATCGGCGGCGATTGGGCTCGATCGATCGGCGGGGCGGGCTTCTGGTTGGAAGCGGCCTGGAGCCGAACTGCGGTCTACGGCGATGATGCGGGCGGGGGCGATGAGTACTTGCGCCTCTCGACCGGACTGGACTATCAACTCACGTCTCGACTCTACGGCTTCTGCGAGTATCATTTCAACGGTCCCGGCCGTGCCGAGCCGGACGAGTACGCCGCTGCCCTGCTGCACCCGGCCTATCGTGAGGGTGGCGTCTACTTGATCGGAAAGCACTATGTGGTTCCGGGGGCGACTTTCCAGGTGACCCCGTTGGTGACCCTGGGCGGTGAGGCACTGTTCAACCTGGGCGACCTCTCGGCCTACGCGGTGGCCACGACGGAGTACAATATCGCCGAGAATATCTATCTGTCGGGAGGCCTCTATCTTTCGGTCGGGCGGGGGCCGACGCTCAACGAGGCTGCCACCGAACCGGTGCAGGCGGTGCGCTTTGATTCCGAATTTGGCGCCTATCCGGATCTTGCTTACGCTGCCTTTCGTATCTACTTCTGAGGGAGGTGTTGCGGCTGCAAAGGCCTCCGCGGGTATGTAGTCGCTTGCAATCAGAGCTGGTTGAAACTGGAGGCGGCTCGTGGGTATTCGATCCGCCGGAGCGAGTGGCTTGCAGGCCGTTCCTCCTGACCCTCAGGCCGCCCGCGAAAAGGCCCGGTCCCTACGCCGTCCGACACTACAATCCGGGGCAATACTATGACCTCCGTGTTATTAAGTTGACCGGACGGGGGCGCCCTTCTATACTTATGTCTGAAACCGGAAAGAGGACTTCGATGAACATAGACCCATCCATTTTCAAGGCTTATGATATCAGGGGAACCTATCCCGAACAGCTCAACGCGGAAATCGCCTATCAGATCGGCTATCATCTGGCGAGCCTGCTTGGCCCCAGGAATGTCGCGGTCGGCCGCGATATGCGCGCCAGCTCGCCCGAGCTGTTCGAGCATCTGGCTCGGGGCATCAACGATGCCGGAGTCGATGTCATCGACCTGGGACTGGTCAGCACCGATGGGCTGTATTTCGCAGTCGGACGGTTCGGCTACGAAGCCGGTATCATGATCACGGCCAGCCATAATCCCAAGGACTATAACGGCTTCAAGGTTTGCGGAAAGGGCGCCGCGCCGGTCAGCGGCGATGAGGGCCTGGCTGAGATCCGCAAGGCGATACAGGACGACAGGCCGACACCCGTGGCTTCATCGCGGGGGGCGATGATCCGCAAGGATATCTCCGAGGACTACGCTGCCCATTGTCTGAGCTTCATCGATGTGACCAAGGTTGGTCCCTATCACATCGTTATCGACGCCGGCAATGGCATGGCTGGAGCCACCCTCCCGCCGGTTCTGGAGAAACTCCCTGTCAAGGCGGAGCGCCTCTTCTTCGAGCTTGACGGGACCTTCCCGAACCACCCGGCCTCGCCCATTGAACTGGAGAACCTCAGGGACCTCCAGCTTAAGATCGAGCAGACCGGCGCCGATTTCGGAGTGGCCTTCGACGGGGACGCCGACCGGATGTTCCTGGTCGACAAGCACGGCAAGCAGCTCGGCGGCGATATGGTAACAGCCCTGGTGGCCAAGTCGCTCCTGAAGAAGAATCCCGGCGAGACTATTCTGTACAATCTGATCTGCTCGCGGGCGGTCCCGGAACTGATTGAACGCCTTGGCGGCAAGGCCATCCGTACCAGGGTAGGTCATGCCCTGATCAAACCGCTGATGAAGAAGCACAACGCCATCTTCGGCGGCGAGCACAGCGGGCACTTCTACTTCCGCGAGAACTGGTTCGCCGATTCGGGGCTGATAGCGTTCCTGGTCTGCCTGGAACTGATCTCGATCGATAACCGTATGCTGCACGACATGGTCGCAGAGATCGACCCCTATTTTCGCTCCGGGGAAATCAACAGCCGGGTCGACGACATCCAGGCGAAAATTCAGGCGGTTGCAAGCGAGTACGCAGACGGAAGACAGGATCGCGAGGACGGCCTGACTGTTCAGTACGACAACTGGTGGTTCAACCTTCGTCCGTCCAACACCGAACCTCTGCTTCGCTTGAATATCGAGGCCGACTCCGAGGCCTTACTTGAAAAGAAGAAGAAGGAACTGGTGGATATCATCAGGTCATAGCATGGTACCTTCGGATACTCGAATACTGGTCGTGGACGACGACGAGCAGCTTCTGGACTTGCTTGTTGATACCCTGGATGCGGTGGGTTATCAGGTGGAGGGGGCCAGGGATGGTATCGAGGCGCTGGATAAGCTCAAGGCAGGTCGATATCATCTCATGATTACCGACATCAGGATGCCGGGTATGGACGGGATCACATTGCTGAAGAAGACCCGTCGCTATTATCCGGACCTGCCGGTGCTGTTCATCACCGGCTACGGAACTCCTGAGGTCATTGGACGCGCCTCACCCGACGGCTTCCTGGCCAAGCCTTTTCGTATCGGACACATCGAGGAACTGATCGAGCGTACCCTGACCGGCGAATCAGAGACTGTGACCAGGCCGATCCGCAAAGTGCTGGTGGTGGACGATGACGATAGCTTTCGCGAACTCCTGACCGATATGCTGACAGCCAACGATTACTTGCCATTGGCGGTCGCCAGCGCCGAGGAAGCGCTCAAGCAACTCGAGTACGGCGAGGTCGATGCTGTCATTACCGATATCAAGATGCCCGGTATGGACGGGGTCGAGCTGCTCAAACAGGTCAAGCACAGTAGCCCGGATATGCCGGTAATCCTGATTACGGGTTACATGTCAGCGCCCGAGGGGACCACCGAAGAGGCCGCGGCATCGGCCGACGGTTTCCTGCAGAAGCCTTTCCGCATCGAGAATATCATCGATTTGCTGAAGGACCTGACAGTTTCACCGGTGAATGGCTAAGGGGAAGGGAACTCCTACTCATCGCCCGAACCCAGCGGGATACTCCAGGCCATCCCCACTAACACATTGAAGTCCGAACCGATCTGCCGGCCGTTGAACTTCTGGTAGACCGGGATGTCGAAATAGCCCTGAATCATCGCCAGGCCAGGAATCACCTGCACCTGTCCGCCCAGGCGCAGCCAGGCCTGGTCACGGCCGGTGGATTGGACGGATTCACCGGCCTCGATATCCATCGCCCGGTGAGATGCGACCAGGCCCGTGACCATATCGGCTCGCTCGACCAGGTGCCAGGCGCCGATAAGAGACCAGGAGAACTGGTTACCGAATTCATATCCCTCATGGGAAGTCGTAAGCACATATGTGCCCGAGGCCAGCAGATCGGCCAGCTCCCAGCCCTGGTAGTAGGCCGCCGACAGATGGTAGTCCCACGACCCCGTTCCGGGCTGCAATTCCTCCGGCAGGGTAGTGCTGTAGTTGGTTCGGTCGGTGGTACCTGTGGGCATTTTCACGCCCACCCCAACCGATACCTCGCGCCAGTCGACGAAATCCCGGGCGATCGGGCTGTAGCGCAGAGAGAATACCATGTCTCCGAGCCCGTCGCTGCTGTTGTCGAGAGAGACTGTGGTCTTCTCTTTCCACACCCACGGCAGTTGTACCGCGACACTCAGGCGACGCAGCACTCCATATTCGGCGCTGAAGATAAGCCTTCTCCAGTCCTCCCGGGTATCGGCGGGATCGTGGCTGCTGGCGGACCCGTCAAAGAGCCCCTCGGCCCGCAGGAACTCATAATGAAGCCCGACTTTGAGGACATTCGGCAGGGTGACAGTCTCGCCGACCACGCCATGTTGCGCGACCGCCGGAGCACAACAGTTACCGGCGCGGGATACCGGTGCAACCACCAGCAGGACGAGCGCGAACAAGTACAGGAGCTTATGCCAGGCCATGCACTTACCCCGACCCCGGGATGACCGTGACCTGAACGCTGTCGACGGCCTGGCCACCATGACCATCTGTGACCGTAAGTACGACAAAGGCACTCACCTCTTCGGTAATTGGACAGCAGTTGGTGATCTGGATCGAGGCGCCCCCGCCCCCGCTGGGCGCGAGACTGTTGTCCCGGGGTTGCCAGTTGTATTGAAGGCTGTGCCCGTCGGGATCGGATACAGTGGCGACAAGCGTCGTGGAGGTATAGGCGACAAACGTATCCGGTACCGCGACAATGGACTCGATCACCGGAGGCCGGTTGTTCGGGTCGGCGATCGGGTTTCCGTTGTCATCGTCGCCGCATCCGCAGAAAGCCACGCTGAGTATAGCCGTTACAAGGCCCAGAGTTAGATTCTTCATGACAGATACTCTCTTCACTCAGTGTACGATTGTAATCGGGATGCTGATCCTGGCGGTATCAGGGCCGATCACCCGGAACCCGAACGATGAAGTGCTCAGGCGTTGCGCCGGTAGTGGCTCGGTAACCTCGAACGTGATTGTAACCGGCTGGCCGGTGCTCAGCACCCGGGGATTCTCTACCTCGACCTTCGCACCCTCCGGGCCCTGCTCGAACTCGACCCGATACTCGCCCTCTTGCTCGGTGGAGAAGATCAGGCTGCCGGCCTGGATACCGACAGTGTCATCTTCGGCCTCAAACGCAACCTCGAACGGCTCGACGAAGACCGGACCCGCGGATTCATCGCCCTTGACCACGTTGGCTATGATATGCAGTTCCAGCTCCCCACGCTTCGGGTCGTCGGTGTAGACCGTTGTTTTCTTGTGGACCTTGCCGCGATAGCGACCCGAGCGGAAGCTTACCGTAATTGCCACGCTGTCGCCGGGTTCGATCGGCTCGTCGATCTCCGAGACACTGGTGCAGGAGCAGCCGGCCTTGATCTTGGTCACATGCAACGGCGCCCGTCCACGGTTCTGCAACCAGAAGGTATGCGAGACCTCCGCCCGTTGTGGCAGGAATCCGAAGTCGCGCGCCGCCTCTAGCACTATCGCCTGCGGCTGCGGCTTGCCCGGCTGCCCCTTAGCGCTCCCGACAGTCCGGAGACCAGGCGCGAGCAACAGGGCGAGAACGACGGTGCTCAGTATTGTCTTCAGTACACGCTCCATGGTCCGGCCATCCGAAAGTAGACAGCAGTATACACAAACGAATATATACAGACCCGGACCGCGGATCAAGCCCTTTACATCAGGAATCGACGAAGGCGGCCGGAGCGAGAAGCCCCGGCCGGAGTGGTGAACTGGTCAACGGCGTCCGCCCGCGACCCAACTATCTCAGGTTGTAGAAGGCATCCTTCCCTGGATAGATCGCGTAAGGACCCACTGTCTCCTCGATGCGGATAAGCTGGTTGTATTTAGCGATACGGTCGCTGCGACACATTGAGCCGGTCTTTATCTGCCCGGCGCCGGTGGCCACAACCACGTCAGCGATGGTTGCATCCTCGGTCTCGCCGCTGCGATGCGACACGACGGACGTGAACCCGGCCTTCTTGGCCATCTCGATGGTATCAAGGGTCTCGGTGAGAGTGCCGATCTGGTTGAGCTTTATCAGGATCGAATTGGAGGAGCCCTCCTTGATGCCGCGGGCCAGGCGTTTTGGGTTGGTGACATAGAGGTCGTCGCCAACAATCTGGATCCTGGCCCCGAGCTTGTCAGTCATCAACTTCCAGCCATCCCAGTCGTCCTCCGCCAGCCCGTCCTCGATCGAAATGATCGGGTATTTGTCGATCAGGTCCGCATAGAAATCGACCATCTCCGCGGATGATAGCTTCTTGCCCTCCGCTTCCAGGTGGTACTTCTTTGCTTTGGCGTCGTAGAACTCGGTCGAGGCGGGGTCCAGCGCCAGCATGATATCCTTGCCCGCCTTGTAGCCCGACTTGCCGATGGCCTCCATTATGACCTCGAGGGCTTCTTCGTTCGACTTGAGGTCGGGCGCAAAACCACCCTCATCACCAACCGCCGTGTTGTAGTTTTTCTTCTTCAGTACCTTCTTGAGGTGTCCGAAAATCTCGGCGCCCATCTGCAGGGCCCGGCGTATGTTCCTGGCGCCCACGGGCATGATCATGAATTCCTGCAGATCGACATTGTTGTCGGCATGTTTGCCGCCGTTGAGGATGTTCATCATCGGAACGGGCATGATCTTGCAGTTGCAGCCGCCGATGTATTCATACAGAAACCGACCGACCGACTCGGCCGCAGCCTTGGCTGTGGCCAGCGACACACCCAACATGGCGTTGGCGCCGAGTTTGGATTTATTCTCGGTGCCATCTAGTTTGATAAGGAAGTTGTCCAACTCAACCTGATCGTAGGGGTCAACCAATTCCTTCATCAGGGCCGGCGTGATCACGTCATTGACATTCGCGACCGCCTTCTCGACCGACTTGCCAAAGTACTTCTTTTCGTCGCCATCGCGCAATTCCACGGCCTCATGGGCGCCGGTCGAGGCACCCGATGGGACTGCCGCCCGGCCGAGTGATCCATCCTCGAGGCCAACTTCGACTTCAATGGTTGGTGTGCCGCGACTGTCGAGAATCTGGCGAGCGTGAATGTAGCTGTATTCCGACATAGTAGTCCCTTTCCTTATGCGTTTGGCGCCATCCTATCTCTCGGCTCTGGTTATATCAACAAAAACCACTGGCGGTGGTTCGCAGAGGTCCGGCGGAGCCCGCGGAAAGCCCTGCATTTGCTGGACCAACAGGACGACGGGTGCAGGATCCGGCTGTTGTCCCGCAACGACTTACGCTCCAGCGGCGATCCTGCCGATATAACTGAACAGGCAGCGGGCCTGAGGCCCGTTGAACGTAGGGGTCGGCGGATTCAAATTGACCGACCCGGGGGCCGGCGCGAGTCGGCCCCTTTCCTTTTGACCGGGGGAGAGATAGATCTCCCACTCCATCGTCAGGCAGAATCGAGCCCAAACAGGATTGTGGCCGTGTTCGCGGCCGTTTGGTCAGGCAGCGGGTCTCGTGTTACAGTAGTCTACGTCTTCTTTTGTACCAGCATGGTTTGCTTGAGCACAATCGTAATGGTATCAAGCGGATGAGCTATGCTCAGTTGGCTCTGTTGCCTGACTATCCGATGGCGCGATTGCATGCTGGTCACACGCTGGACCGGGTTGTTCTTTACGATCGGCAGATCGGCGTGCTTGAGCAAACGATATTGGAGCGAGTGAAAGGCCGGCCAGCATTCGGGCGGTTGAATGTCTTCTGGCGCCTCTTCGGCGTTGTCCACGACGTCTAAGAGCGCCGCCAAGTCAACTCACCGGCGTAGAACCCCTTTGGTAGTTTGGTGCGGCTTTCGCTGCAAACCTTTCGGAGAAGAAGAGAAGGCAGCCACAGCGAACGAAGTTCGACGGCGTACGAGGTTTGTCTATCGGTTCACGGCGAGGGGATGGAGTAATCTATCCTCTTGACAAACCGCCTCTATCACTGGCCGGCGCTCCGCCGAGTGTGAAGCCGCCGCAGGGGAGAGGCCACGACGGCTTCGACAGAAGGGGAGCTGTTTGGGCCTACGGACACGGCACCGGTGCCGGACCGCCGGAGAACATATAGCTCACCAAGTAGACCAGGTCCGAGACGTCCGCATTGATACCATCTCCGTTGACGTCGGCTTCAGCCAGACAGGGTGGCTGGGGACCTCCTCCGAACATGTAGCCCACTAGTGGTGTGAGTCATAATTAATAGACATTATCTTGCTTTCCTTAATCCTCTA
>CAZGMK010000038.1:0-34039 GCA_964526835.1 uncultured Ignavibacteriales bacterium | reverse complement strand
CGAATCCACCTTAACTAAGCCGCCAAACTGTCCAACAAACCCGGACCACCTCTCGTATTGTATCGCTGGTTCGGATCATCTTGATATCCGTAGGATCATAGGGTGGGTTGCGGTACTCCTGATTGGGGCACCCGGGGGCGAAGAGCAGCACCCAATTGGATGGCGTATCCCATAGTCTGAAGAAGCCTACTATCTCGCCGCTTTCTGAACGGAGGACTACTTCGAACCCCTTGTAATCATCCCTCGGCCAGTAAAATGAGGTGCTGAAAACAAAATCCCCGTCAGCCTCAAACGGCGTTTCGAAGCGAAGATGTCTCCACACCCCATCCCAGACGCCACTGGATGTGCCTGTGATGTGCAATTTGCTGTTCGCAATGTAGTAGTCCCGGGAATCGCCTTGGGTTTGGGTCCAAATATCGGACAGCACATTCCCATCGAAGTGATCGAATACGTATGATTGAGCATTTACTTGAGGAGTCGTAAGAAACAAGACAACAAGCAATAGAGTGGAGCGCATGGTTTTCCCCTGCGAAAAAAGTGGTCAGTATTCCATCCTGCCCAATATGCAAGGCAAAGCCGGTCTTGTCAACTGATATCGGCCATTTCCATTACAACAGTGACTTAAAGTGAATTTCGAACCAGAGAGGCCGGGGCACCCGGCCTTTCAGGCTGGACCAATCGGCGGTACGGACTGACGCCTGGGTGGCCCACAGCTTGCTGTGGGAAAGATCCATCATCGCTGTCGACTCTGGGGCGACGCATGCGTCTTCCGTTGAGTGAGCTTCCTGTTGTCGATCCTGCTTCCCGAGATATACTTGCTGGATCATACAATGACAACGCGTGCTTCGCAAGCCAATTTCCCACGAACGCAAAACCGCTGACGATAAGTGCCCACAGCAGAGCTGTGGGCCACCGAGTGACGCGAAAACAACCGATTAAACGGTCGAGGCGAGAGATTTTTCGCTCCAGGGAATTCAGTCGGGTCGGAGCCCCGAGGACGGGTAGGCTACCGGCTGGGCCACTGCTTAAACTCAACCTCCCAATCCACCCCCTACTCCTCCACCTCCAGCTCGATTATCGGGGTCTCGGTGTCAACCTGGTCGCCCTCGGCGAAGTTGATCGCCTTCACTGTTCCGGCCGCCTGCGACAATACCTGGTTCTCCATCTTCATCGCCTCGACAATCACCATCGGGTGCCTGTCCGGTACCTGCTGTCCCACCTCGACCTGGATCTTGACGATCTTGCCGGGCATCGGGGCGAGAATCTTGTCCTTCTCCCCCATCTCGCCACCAGCACCGCCCAGCGCTGCCTCTTCCGATGGCTCCGCGACCTCAAGCAGGACCGAGTCGATATCAATATAGAACTTACCCTTGTACTCGGCCGCACCGATCACACACCGGCGACCATTCAGGAACACCGAGTACAGATCGTCACCGGCCGGGACAAATTCGAACTCGCGCTCGCCTACTGTCACTTTGTATCCATCACCGGACTTCTCACACCGGGCGGCGCTCAATTCGCCCTGGAACAGGAATTCGAGATCAGGCATTGATGCTCCCTCCTATCTGCCAGGAACCGAGAGTCTTCCACGGGGTGGGCGGCTCCAGTGGCCCGCCCTCTCCGGCCACGACACCACCCTTGCCGCCGGCCATGGTCGCCACCGCGGCCACCGCCACCGCCAGCTCCCGAAGGCCGGAAGTCTCGACGTCGCGCTCGGCCATGTTGTTCTCGATGAAGTTGGTGTAGGTGCGTCCCGCCCTGAAGTCGGCGTGATGCAGGCAATCGATCATGAACTTCTTGGAGGTTCTGACTCCAAGTATCTTGTAGCCGTTGAGAGCGGCGATCATCTTCTCGATAGCTTGTTCGCGACTGGGCGCGTGCACCACCAGCTTGGCCATGATCGGATCGTAGTCGATCGTAATCTCCATCCCGGCGATCACGCCGGAGTCAACCCTGATACCGGGGCCGACCGGCTCAGAGTAGTGGACAATCCTGCCCGTCGACGGCATGAAATTGTTCTCTCCGTCCTCAGCGTAGATACGACACTCGATCGCGTGGCCGCGCTGCGTCAGGCTCTTGAACTGCTCCGATATCTCCAGCCCGGCGGCGATACGAATCTGCTCCACCACCAGATCGGTCCCGGTGACCATCTCGGTGACCGGGTGTTCGACCTGGATACGCGTATTCATCTCGAGGAAATAGTAATTGCCCTCGGTATCGTAGAGGAACTCAACTGTCCCTGCGTTCACATAGCCGGCTGTCCGGGCAACCTTGATGGCGTCGGCGCCCATACGGGCCCGGGTTTCATCATCGATAGCCACCGAGGGAGTCTCTTCGATGATCTTCTGGTGACGGCGCTGGATCGAACACTCCCGCTCGAACACATGGACATAATTGCCGTGGCTGTCGGCCATCACCTGGAACTCGATATGGCGCGGGTTGACGATATACTTCTCGAGGTAGACGGTATCGTCATCGAAGGCGTTCTTCGCTTCGCGCTGGGCGGCCTCGACCGCTTCGGCCAGGTGCTGGGCGTCGTAGACAATCCGCATCCCCTTGCCGCCGCCGCCGGCCGCCGCCTTGATCATCACCGGATAGCCGGCCTCGGCAGCAGTCTTCTCGTAAACAGCGAGGTCCTTCTCGGCGCCTTTCATGCCCGGTATCAGCGGCACCCCGGCATCGGCCATCTTGATCCGCGATTCCACTTTGTTGCCCAAGAGGCGAATCGATTCCGGGCCGGGACCGATGAAGGTGAGTCCCGCCTCGGCGCACCGCTGGGCGAACACCGGGTTCTCGGCGAGAAAGCCGTAACCGGGATGAATCGCGTCACAACCGGTTTCCCGGGCGGCGTCGATGATCTTGTCGATGCTGAGGTATGATTCCCTTGGCGACGGGGGGCCTATGTGCACTGCCTGATCGGCGTAGAACCGATGCTTGCTGTGAGTGTCCGCATCGGAGTAAACCGCCACACACGGGATATTGAGCGCCCGACAGGCGTTCATCACCCGGATCGCTATTTCCGACCGGTTGGCTACCAGAATCTTGTTGAAGAGCTTGTCCATGTATTTTCGAGTCTCGGTTCGGGTTCTGTTATATCACCCAGTTTGGTTTGCGCTTGTTAAGGAAGGCGTCCATCCCCTCCTGGCCCTCATTAGAGACACGCAGTCTCGCGATCATCTCAGCCGTGAAGGGCTTAAACTCCTCAGGGGGCATATTCGGGACAGCCGACACCAGGCGTTTGGCCATCGCCACCGCTTTGGGACCGGAGGACAGCACCGACTTGACCAGCTTATCTACGGCCTCATCGAGCTGCTCGTCATCGACGACCTGGTTGACCAGTCCTACCTCGCAGGCCCGATCGCCGTTCATACGTTCCCCGGTGATGAACAACTCGCGCGCCTTGCCCTCACCCATCTTCTTGACCACGTACGGTCCGATGCAGGCCGGGACCACCCCGATCTTCACTTCGCTGAACGAGAACTTCGCCGAGCGGGCCGCGATAGCGATATCGCAAACCGCCACGAATCCGGTTCCGCCGCCGATGGCGGCGCCGTTGATCCGGCCGATAACCGGAAGGCGACAGGTGTAGATCTTCCAGAACAGCTCGGCCAGGGCATTGGATTCATCGAGGTTCTCCTGGAACGACTGCTTGATCACCCCCCGCATCCAGTTGAGATCGGCTCCGGCGCAGAACGATTTACCCTTGCCGGTCAGGAGAACCAGGCGCAGTTGATCGTCGTCGGCGATGCGGTCGAAGACTTCGCTCATCTCGGTGATGACAGTGCCGTTGAAAGCGTTGTGTATCTCCGGGCGATTGAAAGTCACGTGGGCTATGCGGTCGGTCTTCTCGTATGTAATCGTTTCGAGTGCCATAGGTGCGCGGCTCCCTACATCCTGAAGACACCGTACTGCTGATCCGGGATCGTGGCGTTCAGTGATGCGGCGATCCCGAGCGCCAGAGCGTCGCGGGTTTCGGTCATGGCGAGCATGCCATCATCCCACATCCGCGCCCCGGAATAGTACGGCAGCGATTCGTTCTCATACTTCTCGATGATCGGCTTGCGAATTTCATCGATTTCTTCGGGCGTGAGCTTCTTCCCTTCGTTCTCGAGCTGGCGTACCTTTACTGTCGCCAGCACGCCGGCCGCCTGTTCGCCGCCCATGACACATATCTTCGCGTTGGGCCACATCCACATCAGCCGTGGGAAGTAACCCCGTCCGCACATGGCGTAGTTGCCGGCCCCATAGGAACCGCCGACCACAACCGTGAACTTCGGCACATCGGCGTTCGCCACCGCGTGAACCATCTTGGCCCCGTCGCGGGCGATGCCGCCGGCCTCGTACTGACGGCCGACGATAAACCCGGAGATATTCTGAAGGAAGATGAGCGGGATCTTGCGAATGGTGCAGAGCTCGATGAAGTGTGCTCCCTTGACCGACGACTCGCTGAAGAGAACCCCGTTGTTGCCGATGATGCCGACCAGGTATCCGTGAATCCGGGCGAACCCGGTCACCAGGGTAGTCCCGTATAGCTCCTTGAACTCGTGGAACCTGGACCCGTCAACAATGCGGGCGATGACTTCCTTCACATCAAACGGCTTGCGGATATCGTTGGAAACGACGCCGTACAGCTCATCAGGATCGTAGTACGGCTCCTCGGGAGCGATACGATCCAGCGGGTACTTCTTCGGTGTGTTGAGATTCTCGACTACGTTGCGGGCCATCTGCAGGGCATGCTCATCGTTCTGGGCGTAGTGGTCGCTGACCCCCGACGTGCGGCAATGGACATCGGCCCCGCCCAGTTCCTCCGCTGTCACCACCTCGCCGGTGGCCGCCTTCACCAGCGGCGGACCACCGATGAAAATGGTGCCCTGCTTGCGAACCTGGATAGTCTCATCGGACATCGCCGGAAGATACGCACCGCCCGCCGTGCAGGAACCCATCACCACCGATATCTGCGCGATTCCCTTGGCCGACATCCGGGCCTGGTTATAGAAGATCCGGCCGAAATGATCCTTGTCGGGGAAGGTGCCCGACTGCAACGGCAGGAAAATACCGCCCGAATCGACCAGGTAAACACACGGCAGATGGTTGATCTCGGCGATCGCCTGGGCGCGGGCGTGCTTGAGAATGGTCATCGGATAGTAGGTGCCGCCCTTGACTGTCGCGTCGTTGGCGATGACCATCACTTCGCGACCGTGTACGGTTCCCACCCCCGTGATGATCCCGGCCGCCGGAGCCTGGTTGTCGTACATATCCCAGGCCGCCAACGGACTCAGTTCGAGGAACGGCGTATTGCGATCGAGCAGTTTGGCCACCCGGTCGCGCGGGAGAAGCTTACCGCGATCGACATGACGCGTCCGGTGCTTCTCGGGCCCGCCGAGCTTGACCTTCTCCAGGCGTTCTTTGAAAACCCGATGCTGGGCGGTGTTCTTCTCGTAGTTTTCTTTGTAGATATCCGAGTTGGTCAGGACCTTCGATTCGATTCGAAACATATATCCCTGCTTCTTCCTAAGTCTCTGGCCGCATGCGGCGTTGTAGCCATCGAGCACGGCCGGACAGCCGGACCCGTCAATTGAAGGCCGAATATACGCCCGGCGGTGGAGTTTGTAAAGCGCCAACAGACAGCGGCTTGGCTTGCTTTCTCCGGCCAGCCTGTTATCTTGGGTTCCGACACGGATGTTTGAGCGAGGAACTAAACGATGCCGATGCGAACAACTCCTTTCATCGTGCCCCTTGTCCTGGTCATCCTCACCGTCCTCTCCTGCGGCGGTCCATATGTCGAACACAGCACCATCTCCTCCAAGGTGCGCGATGTCGACCACTGGCGGATCGAATGGGCCGGGCGTACCGATTCCACCCGAGCCGCCAAAGTCGTCATGGCCGCTATCGACGACCGCTCCCGGTACACACGAGCCGAGTACTGCGTTCAGTATGTTCAGAAGATCAAGGAGACGCTGCGGGGCCGCCATGACGTGTCCTTCGCCGAGAATTTTCCCGGACGTGGCCTGATTACCGTCGAGCTCCACGGCGCCACACTGTCACGCTATCGGCCGCCCGATCCGCAGGCCGAGGAACGGCTTCGCGGCGATCCCGCTCATCCCGGTTACCCTGAGGGCCAGCTCAGCAGCGATGCCGCCATTGGCGCCGCCGACATGATTTTCTCCGACCGTGACAAGGTCGACAGCGTCGTGGTCACCATCTACGACCCCGGCGAACACCTGGCCGGCAAAGCGATGATCAGTGCCGACGAAGTCAAGCCGAGCCATGTCGCGGAAGTCATCCACAAGCTGATCACCGAGGGCCGCTACGAAGACGCCCCGATCAACTTGAAGCTGAACTGAGCTGAACTGACTCGTGGGGCCTGTTGACAAACCTCGACTGACCCATCGACGCCGCAGAGACGCCCTGTCTTTCAGGTGGGACGGACTTGCGGCATGCGGGTGGACGAGCTCTTCGAACTGCGAAAGGAGACATGATGAAGTCCGAGATAGATGTCATTAGCATGGATGAGCGCCAGCGTCTGTGCTGGCTGCTGGCCAACCGGGCGACGCTGATGATCGTAGGGCTGGTATGGATCGGGATGATCGCGTGGGAGCTGATCCAGGGGCGCGCGCCACTCTTCATGATGATCATGGTACCGATCTTCGCGGCTATCCGTTTCGGATGGTACCTGCGTTGCCTCAAGGGCTCTGCGTAACGCTTCTCAGCAACCCTGGCGTTCGAAGTTGCGGTACATCATGCCGTAGTACTTACGGAACCCATAGCGCTCGTAGAAGGGTTGCAGATCTTCGTCGCAGGCCAGGTCAACCATGTACAGGTCGCCCAGCTCTTTCATGATACGACGCACCAGCTCGGCTCCTATACCCTGCTTCTGATATTCGGGCAACACTTCCAGAAGCGGGATGTAAGCCGCCATGATTCCATCTGAAATTGCGTTGATGAACCCCACCACCTTCCCCGACTCGCTTTCCACTGCCAGCACTCGATGATAGCTCTGCCAGAGGATCATCAGGTGACGCTCCGGGGTTGGTTTCTTCGGCCACCCGACAAAGAACCCCTCGAGCTTCTCGGGCGTGATCCCTGCTAATGACGATGTGTAAGTGATCATGCCTTAAGGATATGCAGTGCGTCCCCAGCGTGGCAACCGGAAAGGTGAAGCGCCCTGACCATCCGGGCCGTTTTCACGAACGGCCGCTACAATCTGCAGGCCGAGCAACCCGGCCGGGTGGCCCGGAGCTCTGCTGCGGGTATCTGAGCCCGTAACCAACAACATCAAATAGACCCGGAGCGAAGCTCCGGGGGCGAACGGTTATTCGCCCCTGCCCCGGAGTGGAAGACCGAGGTCCATAGACAGGATGCCATCCACCTGGGTGGCTCGCGTCACTGTGCGACCTTCGCTTCTCGGTCTGACAACACCCTCCGGCTCCCCCTTATCAGGGTGCGAACAAAGAGCGCAGTTACTCTACTCAAAGCCCCCCTGACGAGCGGGATTTTGGGGGGTCTTACCGAACAAACTCGTTCACTTGCGGCATCACCCCACCCGAGGGCATGTGGGCTTGCCGACTCCAGGACGATGCCCATGCCGGGCGCACCAACCAAAACGCCCCGCCGTGATGACGGGGCGTGTGATGCGAAGCCAGGATGTGTATTTAACCGGCTGATATGTGTACCCAGCCCTCAAATGCGACTATATCTTGCCCACCAGGTCCAGGCCCGGCTTCAGGGTCTTGCCGCCAGGTTTCCAACTGGCCGGGCAGGCCTGGCCGCCGTTCTCACGCACGAACTGAGCCGCCTGTATCTTACGAAGCAACTCTGCGGCCGACCGGCCGATCGAGTTGTCGTTGACCTCGTAGCCCTTCACCACACCGTCCGGGTCAATGATAAAGGTCCCGCGCAAGGCCAGGCCCTCCTCCTCGATCATGACCCCGTAGTCTCGGGACAGCTTACCGGTCGGATCGGCCAGCATCGGGAACTGGACACGCTTGATCGTCTCCGAGCTGTCGTGCCAGGCCTTGTGCACAAACGCGGTGTCGGTCGAAGCTGAGAGAACCTCGACGTCCAGCTTACGGAAATCGCCGTAGTGGTCGGCCAACTCGCCCAGTTCGGTCGGGCAGACAAAAGTGAAGTCGGCCGGGTAGAAAAACAGGACCACCCACTTGCCCTTATATTGGTCCAGACTGATCTTCTTAATTTGGTTTTCGTGATAGGCTTCCAATTCGAAGTCGGGAGCCGGATGATTGATTCTGACCACCGATGAACCTCCGTTTGTTGTGTGATCGTCTCGCTAATGTATCTATTTACTGTCCAACTATTTACCTACGCGCCCGAGACCCTGTCGCCTCTTTCGAGATTAAGCCGGGGTGCCCGGTTTCCGATAATCAATGATAGAAACACTGAACTGGCAATGGGGTTCAAAAAAACACGATGGAAACATATCTTAACCTCTTCGAAGATGCTATCAGGAAGCAGGCTGAATTGGTGGGAGAGAAGACCGCCTACCAGCAGGCCAAGAAGGCCGGCCTGGGAGTCTCGGCCGAAGGACATATCGTAAGCTGCACCGGCAACCCTCAGCTGGTGTTACTGAGGCTAATAAAGTGCTTCACCGCGGGCGGCAACCTGATGGCCCTCACCGAGTGTGTACCACTAATCAACGAAGTCTTGAAATCGCAGGGCGATGATGAGTCGGTCCTGGAGGGACTCACGGAGCTTAAGGAGCTGGCCGATTAACGCTTCAACTGGAGCTTAAACCGTTCGTCGTAACGTCCACCGCGGCTGCACCTTCCACACGAAGCCATACGCAGTCGTTTCTGGCGCGGGTACTCCCTGCCGCAGCCGGGACAAGCGTAGGTGTATTTCGGTGGCCGTCCCAATAACGGGTGGCTTTGCGCCTTGACGGAAGTACCCAGTCGCTGCGCCTCGCGCTTGAACGCTGCATTGTGACGCAGGTGGCGCAGATGAATCATCTCGTGCTTGAGCGTATCCTCGATCTCGTCGGGAAACAGTTCATGGTACCTGCGCCCGATACGTATCACTCGATCGGCCGGGTGATAGCTACCCGCCGACCGCTGCATCCGCGTTGAGTACTCAATCCTGACCCGCGGCAGCCGTCCTTCGAAGAACTCGCGGTTGAACCGGTCAAACAGCCGCTCAAGCTCCGCCACCGAGGGCAACTCCGATCCACCGACGATTATGGACTTCGGTGTCTCGACCGAACCCGATCCCTCGAACAATTCGTAGTTGCGCCCCCCGGCCGTGCGACGGGTCCTCTTCATGGCCGGAGTTTATGCAATGAGAACGCCGATTTCAACAACTATGAGCGCCCGGCGGTCACGATGTGAGATCAGTCCTTTCGTCCCCCAGGTTCGACACCTTGGTCGGTAATGAACGCGGTCACCAGTTCGCTGGGAGTCACATCGAAGGCCGGAGCGTAGACTTTGACGCCCTCGGGAGCGGTACGTCGCCCGAAGCCTTCGGTGATTTCGCGGGCGTCGCGTTCCTCGATTACGATGTCGTCGCCGCACGGGGTCTGGCGGTCGAAAGTCGACATGGGTGCGGCCACATAGAACGGGATACCGTGGTGCCGGGCGAGCACTGCCACACTGTACGTGCCGATCTTGTTGGCGACGTCGCCGTTGGCCGCCACCCTGTCGGTACCGACGATGACGGCATCAATCTTCCCCTGGGCCATGACATGTCCGGCCATACTATCGGTGATCAGGGTTACATCGACATCCGCCTGCATCAGCTCCCATGCGGTGAGACGCGCCCCCTGCAGCAACGGCCGGGTCTCATCGGCGTATACGCGGATATCCTTGCCTTGTTCGGCGCAGGCGTAGATTACGGCCAGAGCGGTGCCGCTGCCGCCGGTGGCCAGGGCGCCGGCGTTGCAGTGGGTGAGCACGGTGGACTTATCCGGAAGCAATTCGGCGCCGTTCCGACCAATCGCCGAACACATACGCCGGTCCTCCTCGTGAACGGCCTCCGCCTCGCCCCAGAGCAGCTCCGATACCTCTTGCATGTCGGCCGGCATCCGGCGACGGTACACATTCAGGACGCGGTCGACCGCCCAGAAGAGATTGACTGCAGTCGGACGAGCGGCCTTGAATTCGCGACCGATTTGCTCGATGAAATCGACATCGTATCGCCCGGCCTTTTGCACCGCCACAGCCATGCCGTAGGCAGCGGCGATGCCGATAGCCGGAGCTCCGCGGACATCGAGGCGCTTGATGGCAGCAATGATCTCGCGGTAGTCGTCGAGTTCCAGATACTCGACCTGGAGCGGCAATCGTGACTGAGCCAGCAAACGCAGCTTCGAGCCGGCACGCTCTATGGGCTTGAATTTCATGTCGTGCTATTCTCCCACCATCTGCACCACCAGCCGGCGACGGCGAGGCTTGTTGTCGAACTCCAGAAACACTACCTGCTGCCAGGTACCCAGCGTTAACTCGCCTGACACGATCGGGACACTCATACCCGGACCGATGAGGGCGGCGCGCAGATGCGAGAACCCGTTGCCATCGTGCCACGTTTCATCGTGGTGGTATTCGCGATCCGAAGGAATCAGCTTCTCGAAGAACTCCGGCAGGTCCTTCAGCAGGCCCGGTTCAAACTCGATCGTCGTGATCGCACCGGTCGAACCGGGGCAGAAGACTGTCAGGATGCCGCCGGCCAATCCGCTGTGGTCGACCGTGTCGCGCAGACCCGGAGTCAGGTCGATGATATCGCCGGCTCCGCTGGTCTTGAATTCAATCTCTTCGGTGATGACCATCGTTCTTCAATCCTGTTCTTCGGGTTCGCCTCAGCAAGACCATTGATCGGCCTCACTCGTATACAAACCGCTTGATCTTTCGAGTCGATGTTTTCTCGAGTTCTTCGAGCTGAACCTCAAAGTCAATGATGCGCTTGAATAAGGCCAGGCGTTCGTTGGCGGCCTCCACGGCCTCGCACATGAGTCGCGTCACGGTTTTGAGGTCCGGCCGCTCACGATCCAGTCCCAATCCATCGGAAATGGCGTCCAGATTGGGGACAAGGATAGCGCGGACTTCCTCACCGGGCCCCCGGGCGCGAGTCCTTCCGAAAACCACCACCTCGGCAACATACGGAGAGTCCATTATTCGCTCTTCGATCTCTTCGGGATAGATGTTCTTACCGGCTGCCGAGACGATGACATTCTTGGCGCGCCCGGTAATGTAGAGGTGCCCCTTCTCGATTCGACCCAGGTCGCCCGTGTGAAGCCATCCGTCCCGGAGCAATGTGGCTGTCTGTTCGGGATTGCCGCGGTAGCCGGGAGTATTGTTGTCGCCGCGCAGGATGACCTCACCTATGCCATTCGGCTCCGGCCGGTCGATTCTCACATCAATACCAGGAAGCGGAGGTCCGACCGAGTCGAAGCGGATATCGTCAGGGCGATTGACGGACACCACCGGTGAACACTCGGTCAGGCCATAGCCCTGCAGAAGATCGAAACCGAGCAGGTTGAAGAAGCGCGCGACTCGCGGCGCCAGCGGCGCCCCGCCGGAAATGAACATGCGAATGCTGTCGAGGCCGGCCTCACGGCGCAGCCTGCCGAAGAGCCCCTTACCCCATCGCTTGCCGTGGCGGAAGCCCTGGGCGCTGAGCTTGAAAGCTGCCTGGAAGGCTGCGCGTTTCAGGGCCGGTTGCTCCGCCAGTCGTCGTTGAAACGCCTGGTACATCTTCTCATAGAGCAGCGGGACGCCGACGACAATCGTCGCTCGATTGTCCCGGATATCCTCGATTATGTCGCGCGACTTGAGCGACCGGGCGTAGACAACGCGCGATCCGGCTGTCAAGGGACGCAGGAAGCCGCAGGTGGCCTCGAAGGTGTGGTGGAGAGGGAGAAGCGAGAGGAACACATCATCGTCATCGAAGACCAGCGCCCCCTGAATCTGCTTCAGGTTGGCCCGCAGGTTGGCATGAGTAAGCTCCACTGCCTTCGGCCTGCCGGTAGTGCCGGAGGTATAGATCAATGCTGCGGTCCGGGTGACGTGCGTCGGTGTATCGCCTGGTGACTCGGAAAGAAGCTCTCGCCACTTTGATGCGGCGCCTCTGTCATCGAACGATATGATATCGGTCTCGGGCCGGGCGGATTCGATCGTCGGACGCAATCGGTCGCTGCAGAATACGGTTTCAAGTCCGGCGTGATCAATGATCCGAGCCGTCTCATCGGGCGTCAGAGCCGCGTCGATCGGGACGACAGTGGCGCCGGCCGCCAAAACAGCAAGGTAAACCTCGGGCCACTCGATGCGATTCTCGGACATCAGACCGATCACTCCGGGGCGAGTCAGCTTCCGTATTATCGTACCCGTAGCCAGCCGCCGAGTACGCTCCAGCAACTGGGCATAGTTCCTTCGGTCACCCTGACCTCCGAACCCCAGCAGCGCCGGGCGCCGGGCGTGACGTCGAGCGGTCTCGACGAAGACGGCGTGGAGACTATCGGTGTACGGTATAAGCGGACGGTCGATATCGGACATGCCACCAAAATACGCCGCCGGAGACGTCCATCAACGGAAAAAGAACGTGCCGGCGCGCAGCCAAAAAACCGCCGGGACGAAAGCCCCGGCGGTATGTGAGCAGTCATATCAGGCCGGTACTATGACGTACTGACCGAAATTGTCGTAGACAGGAAGATACCACCACGCGGATCAGTATCTTCGACGATGATGGTATAATCGCCGTCGGCTCCGGGAATGATCCACGAGAAATAGGCTTCGCCGTAGCCGTTTGTCTCAATGGTGGAAGGTGAAGCCGCTCCGCTTGGCGTTATGATGTTGAGAGTATGGTCGGCCAGCGGATTGCCGAAGCGATCCTTGATCGTAACGGTGAAGTAGCCTGTTTCTCCGCCGCCCGGGTTACCCTGTTTCTGCAGGCTGGAGGTGCCGGCGTACGCATTGCCGGTTGTCAGGGTGACATTAAAGCTGCTGATTGCCCCGGCGCCGTGCCACCAGCTTATGACGTCGACAGCGCCGATGCCGTCGTCATCGCCACCGGTGACCGAGAAGTCCATCTGGAGTGTAGATGACTGCACTTGCACGCGGTCGGTGGCCGCATAGCAGCCGTTCTCAAGCACGGCGTTGCCGACCTGAAGGTGATTGCCTTCTCCCTTGATGGTAGTACCGCCGATAACAGGATTGTCGTTGAGGTCAAGGCCGGTGATCCAGACATATGCTTTGGTCTTGCCGTCGGCCGGCATCGTTGTCGGCACTCCCGAGCAAATCAGCGTGTCGGGATAGTGAGTGTTGTAGAACATCGCCGAGTCCACCACGTTACCACCCGACGTCTCCGCGAAGACCCAGACGCGACCGTCAGCGGTATCGACGTTGTTTCCTGAAAACCAGATGGTCGTAGCGATGCCTTCCAGATCATGCGTGCGGGCTTCGTGGGATTTCATCGTTCCTTCGTCGGTCCAGAAGTAGACGACGGTGGAATCGTTGACCGGATTCAAGTACACGTCCGATACTACGGCCACGACTTCGTTAGAGGCGGCCACATTGTCCCAGTAGTCGACGTTGCAGCGTTCGGCCGCGACAACGATATGCGCGGGCGGACCGGCTGAGATCATGACCTGGGTTGCGTTGGACAGGATGGTGTCAGTGTATGCCCGGAGCCTGACGGTACCCGAGATCGTACCTGAATGCAGGGGAATGGTGGCCATCCCATGGCTGTTGGTCATGGTCGTGTACGGTCCGTAGCCCTCGATATCCAGATGCTCGCCGCCACCGGGGCCATCGGTAATTATGAACGAGATCGGAATGCCTTCCGGTACCCGGTTGCCGTTTTTGTCGTACCCGGTGGCCCTCATCGTGGCGATTTCGATGCCTCCGGCACCCTTGACTACCAGGTTCATCGAATCCGACGCCAGGTAGATCGAGTTGATATTGGCATCGGCGCGAAGCTGGATCGGCTTGTCGGCCTGGCCGCCGATGGTTTCGTCGGCCACGGTCACTTTCAGATAAGCAGTTCCGGCCGACTGTCCGGCATAGTAGGTCACCTGGGCGGTACCATCACCGCCGGAAGTCACGGCGTACTGGGGAAGCTGCCCCATGGCGTCCCACTCGAAGTTGTCATTTGCATCGTAGAGATAGTCGACATCTTTGCTATAGAAGCCGTCGCTGTCATTGTCGATGAATTTCTCGCCGCAGGTGAGAATCAACAGAGTTGAATCCGGCACGCGTTGTCCCTGGGCATCACGGACTGTTATAGTGACCAGGGTACTGTCCTCGCCATTGGCGAGCAGGAGGCTCCGGGAAAGGCTTATGCTCACATTGCCTTCCGCTCCCTGCTGGGTGCTTGAAACCTCCAGACCGACAGATCGCGATGCCGGCCCGTCACTGAATTGACTGGAGGCGGTCACCAGGGCCGAGCCGGTTCCGTACGGCGTGAACACGGTTGCAGCTACGCCGTTGTCATTTGTTACGGCGGTAGCCGGAGTGCAGTAGCCGGCTGTGGTCGGCTCAACACTGAAGGTTACACTCTGATTCGCGACCGGATTGCCGCTCGCGGTCAGAATGACCTCGACCACCGCTGTGGCCGAGGGAGTTATTGTCGCCGGACTGGCCGTAACCTGCATCGTCACAGCAGAGCTGCTGGTGTCGTCCTTGACACTTTTCGAACTGCAGCCCGCCAGCAGGAGGGCGGCCACCACTAGGACTACCGGCAGACTTGATATAATCTTCTTGTTCATGACTGCTCCTGAATTGTATCCTGATCGAGTACTCAATGACGCCGGAAGTGTTTCAGCCCCCGGTGCTGGCCAATCCATCCTCCACGATTGTCGGGGTCACGAAGATAACCAGGTCGCGGCTCTTGTTGGAAGTGCGCTCGAACTTAAACAGCATCCCGAGCAATGGGATGTCTTTCAGAATCGGTACGCCGTGCTCGGTGACTTCCTCGTCCTCGGTTGTCAGGCCGCCAATGACTGCGGTTTGGCCGTTCTTGACAATTACGTGGGTCTCTGCGTTGGACGTATTGATTATGACGCCATTTGGATCGAACTGATAGGTCGAGCGTTCCGGGCGCAGGTTCATGAGAATCTGGTTTTCGGCTGTGATATGCGGGACAACCGTCAATATCGTGCCGACTTCCTCGAACTTGATGACCAGGTTGCCGGCCTCGTCAAACTGTTTGATCGGCACCTTGGCGCCCATCTGGATTTTGGCCTCATGATTGTCGATCGTGGTGATCTCCGGGTGGGCCAGAATCTTGCCCTTGCCGTTGGAAACGATACTCTGGACCATAGCCTCGATATCGTAGCCTCGTTGCAGGGCCTTGATCTGGTATGTGCCGGCCGCATTGGAAACATCGTTGGCCGTAACCGAGCCCTCCTGGTCGTACTTCCGTCCCGACTCGGTCTCGTAGCTACCCTTGACGGTCCAGTCAATACCCAGTTCCCTCCAGTCGTCGGTGTATATCTCGAGAAGCTGAGCCGATATCTTGATCTGCTGCGATGGTCGATCGAGTTCGCGAATGTAACCCAGGACCTTATCCATGTTGCCGGGTACTTCCTGAACGATAATGGAGTTGGATCGAGAATCGCTGGATACCTTACCACGCTCGGTCAGCAAAGACTGCACGGCTTCGACAATGGCATTGGAGGTGGAGTTGGATATATTGACGATGCGTGTTTCAAGCGCTACCAGCTTACGCTTCTTGGAGGTATGCTCTTCCTGAGCCATCAGTTCTTCTCGATGGGCCTTCATGGGCAGAATGCGGATGTACTTTCCGCCGTCCTCATCCACAACTGCCAGATCGTAGGTGCGGCCAATGAGGTCCATGGCCTGGCGCCACATGACATTATGCAG
This sequence comes from uncultured Ignavibacteriales bacterium, assembly GCA_964526835.1. Lineage (GTDB taxonomy): Bacteria > Zixibacteria > MSB-5A5 > GN15 > FEB-12 > DAOSXA01. The sequence continues at coordinate 18,218 of CAZGMK010000038.1, read as the reverse complement.
CTTGATTGTGACCTGACCCTCGACATCGGGAGCGATGACCACGTTCACCTTGCCGTAATCGGCGAGGAAGGTCAGCACTGAGCGAATGTCGGCGGACTGGAACTGCAGGGTTTTAATAGGAGTCGATGGATCGCTGTCGTCCTGCGCCGCCAGTAGCGAGCCGCACGCCAGGGTCAGCATCAACAAACCGATCAAAACCAGCGGCCTGGTGTGTGTGTCTTTGATCATGTCAATTCTGCCTTTCATTGGTCCTCGATGTTCAGAGCAATTGTGCGGCTCCATCCATATTCGAAAATCTGGAAATAGGCGCGATCGGACTCGACCCTAAGAACATAGCCTCGTCGGACCTTGTCGCCCGCCTTGAGTATGTAGCCGTAGCCTTCGGAATCCTCGAACAGGGCGCTGTTCCGCCCCTCCGCCGACTCGATCACACCCACAAGGCGGAGTCCATCGACGTTGGGGATGCGGTCTTCCATGGCCCCGGACTTGAGCCTGGCTTCATTAATGAGGGTAGCGAACGGGTCTCGCCGCCCGGACGAGTTGTATTTGATAACCAGCCGACTGGGGAATTCCGCCACCATCGTACCCTTAAGCTTGCGCGACATCTCGGGCGAGCGACGGAAGCGAGCGGTGCTGCTACGTGACGAGGGTGTCTTGATTTGACCCTGATCGGGCTCTTCCGTCTCATTCTCGCCTTTGGCCAATTGTGGAGGATCTTCGTCCCCATCGTCAGCCTTGGCCGCAGGGGCGTTGTCTGGTACCGGTTGAGTCGAGGGCGGCGACTGCTTCTTGGCAGGCTTCACAGCCACGATGTTCTCTTGCGAGACGGCAGAATCGGCCGGAGCCGGTGGCTGATCAGCATGTGCGAACTCCGCCTTGTGCTGCGACTTCTTCACAGCTCCGGTGGACTCGGGCTTGCCCTTGACTTTGATTCGCTGCGTTTCGGCCGGCTCCTCGCGCGATGTTCGGGCAACGACAGGCTCAACCTGTTCCGTGTGCGGATTCGCGTACATATCCCCGTCCGAGTACTTACGAGCGGTTCCCGTAAGCTGCACAGAATCCCACTCGGACCTATCGTCGGTTCCGGCCGCGGCCGGAGGGGTCGGACTCTGGTAGGTCAGTGCGGTATCAAGGCGATTCGAAGTCTGAGGGCGAGGCCCCTTGTTGGCTCCCTGCAGACTCGCCATACGGTCAGTGTCTATTGCCTTGTTCAGATGATCGACAGTGTCTGAGCCGGACTCAGGTCGAGGTTTGGCCGACAGGGTCTTCTCCGTGGGCTTGTTGGCCTTGAACCCCCGCGCGTGCTGCACCGGCTCCTGTTCCGACCCAAGCCAACTGCGACTCTCCCAGGATGAGAAGGTCGGGGTTTCTCGATCCGGGAAAGAGACTCGAACGGTGTTTCCCTCGGTCGTTATCTGATATGCTGTTTCGCGCTTCATGTCGAAAACGACCCGCACGACCTTCTCCGGCTTGACCGAATACTGGCTCGTGCGAATCGATGAGACAATGCAGTCCGGGATCTGTTCGAAGACTTTGGCGCCCAGGTGATGCGTGGCTGAGAGGATATCGACGATTACCCGGAATGGCTTTCCATCCTTGGCCACCTCGGTCTGGTGCGAGAAGCGAACCTGTTCGGAGGCTTCGATAGCGGCGATAGTTCCTGTCTCAGCGTGATTGAGGGCTATGCTCGAGACCCGGGCATCGGATGCTGTGACGGAGGCGGCGAGCAGCCCGAACAACAGAATTGTGATGGCTATTCTGGTCATGATGCAAACGCCTCCTTTAGGTTGTCAGTTCCTGCAGCCGTTCTTCTTCCTTGACATAGTAAGTCGAGATATTGAAGATGGCGGCGACTGTTTCCTGGTACTTCTTCATGTCGCTCTCGTCCTTGACGTCACTTTCGCCAATGGTGATCTTCTGGGAGGCGATCCGCATTTCTGAGACATTGGCTATGAAGGGGAAGTTGGCCACGTAGCTCAGGAAGTGTCCTAGATTGTGGTAACTTCCCGTCATCTGCACCTGGAACGAAGCGATGTTGTAGAATTGCTCCGATGTAGTCTCCATGGGTTGAATCGAAGTTATCTTCGTCCCGGTAAGCGATGAAGCGGTGTGTAGTTGCACCAGGAATGACGGTATCTGCCTGACTTCTGGAAGCAGGGCCTCGATCTGATGATAGCGATCGACCAGTTGGTCGTACTCGATCTGGAGGGCATCCAACGACTTGGCCTTCATCTCCACGTTGCGCAGATCTGTGGTGATGCGCTCAAACTCCTGGCTCTTCAGATCGAGTTGGTGATCGTACTTTGAGTACAGACGCGAGTACCAGAAGTAGACAACGACGAAGAAAGCCAGTACGGCCATTATTATCTTCTGGGTCTTTGGGTCTTTGATATCCATACTCGCCGTCCTAGTTTAGACTTTGGTGGGCCGCCTGAGCGGCTCGCTCGTCGTCTTGTGTCTGGGCTATCATTTTGCGGACCTGTTCATCGGAGAGGAAGTGCAAGTGGCCGCTCAGCACGAAGTTGTAGGCCCTATGTTTGTCGAAGTTGGTCTCGTTGGTGTAGACCAACTCGATCTCGTCGAAGTACTCGCTCCGCATCAGGTTGATCATGAAGGCCGCGATCGAATTCAGGGTGAAGGCATAGCCCTCCAGCGTCACTTCCTTCACTGTGGGTTGCTCAGTCGCATGGACCTTCTTCGGCTTGGTCTTGCTGCCCTTCTTGTCGGACTTCTCGTCTGAGGCGTCGCCGCTCCGCGCCGCACTCGGCGGATCACCCTCGGTGAAGTTGGTGACCCAGACGTAGTCGGGTACATCACCGGCGATCTCCTCCATGATGCGGACCCAGGCCGAGCGATTGCGATCGAGTTTCTCGATAGCCGCTACCCGGCGCGTGATCTTGCTTTTCACCTCGGTGAGGGCATCAACTACCGCGATATCCTGGCGCAGCATCTCGGCCCGGCGCTTGGCCCGATCAATGTTTTCCTCCAGATCTCCCAGGCGGCTGATCTGCAGGAAGGTAATGACCATGAGAGTCAAAATGACTCCCGCCCCGCCGGCCATGACGTAGACGCCGGTCTTGCCGAGGGAGAAGCTGATCGCCTTCTTGCGGTACGACTTGGGGAGTAGATTTATTTCAATCATGGTGTCGCTACCTCACCTTCCGCATAGCCAGGCCAACCGGCACCGTCAACAGCGGTGCGATCTTCTCGGGCTGCAGGTATTGGAATAGCTCCGGATCATAATCGATATTCCGCAGGGGGTTGGCGATTTCCAGAGGCACCCCCACTTTTGATTGCAGGAACTCGGGCACAAAAGGCACGAGAGCACCTCCCCCGGAAAGGACCAGCCACTCGATACTGTCGACCTTGGCCTGAGTCTTGAAGTAAGAGAAGGCCAATTCGATGCCCGAGATGAGTTCTTCGGTAGCAGCGATTATGGTTGCCTTGAGCATGTCCTGGTCAATCGACTCACCCATCTCGCCCTTCACGGCTTTGCTGGTCAGTTCCGGGTTGAGCCGGAACTCCTTCTGGACGGCGTTGTAGATGTCGCGAGTGCCACTGGAGACATCGCGTGTGGAATGATAGACGCCGTCGACCAGATACGTGATATTGGTGACATCGTAGCCGACGTTGACCAGAGCGGTTACCCGGGTCGGATCGATTTCGTAGTTATGCTCGTAGGCATTATAGATAGCGAGAGCGTCGTCATCGACGATGGCCGGCCGCAGCCCACAATCCTCGACCAGATCAAGGAAGGCGGCCAGATGCTCCTTGCGGGCCGCTACCAGCAAGACGTCCATCTTGTTTGTGTCATCATCGACGTTAATGATGTGGTAACTCAGTGATACATCGTCGACGTCGAACGGCGCCCGCTGCTCGGTTTCAAACAGGATGGCTTGCTCGGCCTCGGCGCCGGTCTTCTTGTCGATGGTGAACCGGTCGGTAATGACGGCGTGGCCGGAAACAGACACGACAACGTCGCGTATCTTGGGGTCGGTTTGATCGATCAGCGACTGGATATTGAAGATGACCGCTTCCCGATCCCTGATTTCATCAGCGACGATTGCCTCGGGGGGCAATTCGCGAATGCCGATGGCCGAGACCAGGTGGCCGTCCTTCGTATGATCCAGGCGGACCAGCTTTACGGAACTGGCTCCGATGTCAAGTCCGACCGTGCTCTTACTTGCGCGAGAAAACAGCATTGCTGACTCTTTATTTGAGGGAACCGTTATTTACTGCCTCATCATTACTTGAAGTATCGACAAATTCGCGGTCTGGTTTACTTGCCGCGTTCACATTAAATGCTGCGTCAACCGGCCCGAGCCGGCTGGCTCGACCAATTGGACTCAGCGTTTTCAGGACACTGTAGGTTTTTATCGACGGTCCCGGCCGACGCCTTTAAGGCAATCCTCAGCCCCCGCGTAAGGCATTGCAGGACAAGAGGAAGCCCCTCCCCGACGGCGCAGCCTGAGGCCGGTGATTGGCCGGCCTTCCTGCTTTTGGTCGGATGATGCCCGGCCTCCCGCTACGCGGCAGAACAGCCGTTCTCGCGTAGACGCGGGGCCAGCCCGGTCGATGTCAATGGGCCAATCGAGGTTTGTCTACAGGAGGCCACCCGGGTTGGGAGTATTCGGAATCAGCAGGCTCATTCTTCTGCTTCGCAGTCGTGCTGCCTAAAATGAACCCGACCAGTGGCCCTCTTGACTTCGATTTCGTAGCAGTACATGTTTCCGTCAAAGTAGCCGTGGGAGTTGATGTTGGCGCCGCCTTCGGCGCCACCCAGGAAGTTTGCGGTCCCGTTGGGGGCAAAGGCTACGACACTGGTGTTCACATCAGATTCGAAGTAAGCCACGCTGTAAGGGATGGTATCGGACCTGATGACCGAATCCGCGGGCGGGTCGAAAGTCAAGTCGGCCGGATTGAGAGAGTCACGGAAGATAGTAACGGCGTTGGCGTTAACGTCGAAGTAGACGCCGTACTGCTTCTTATCCGCCAGGGCCATGGAACGAGCCAGCCGGAGACTCGAGACAATATCCTTATTCACGCTTCGGAAGCGGATATTCCAGAAGGCCTTCTCGAACCGCGGGGCAGCCATACTGGCAAGAATTCCGACTATTACGAGGGTCGAGAGAATCTCTATCATCGTTACGCCGGATCGTTGTCGTAGTTTCCTAAGCATATATGCCACCAATCGCTTCGCCGTTTTCTTGCTCGGACTTCCGCCCGTTCCCTAATGCACAGGGCATGCCAAGGCCATCAACGAATCTTCGAATCCCGGTCGATCGCAGTTAACCGACTGTCCCGGGGCCACTTGGACGTATAGGACGATCATTTGTGATTCGGGGTGGGAACAGGGCGAGCCGAGAACCGATTTGATTCTATGGGCCGCGCCCCATACAAGTAGGCAACCGACAATCTGACAAACCGACAATCTGGCGTTGACAGATCCGAACTATCGGTTAACTTAAATTGGTCCTTTGAGTTCTTACACAAGGACCCGACACTACTTCAAGAGTCTCCGCACCGCCGGAAAGGATACGTTGATGAGAATCGCACAACTGACGCCGCTGGTTGTATCGCTGGCGATCGCTGCCGGAATCTGCGCCGGCAGTAATGCAGAAGCCAACCTCAGGGGGCAAATGCTGACCCCACAGCCGGTTGTCCTGCCAAAGGCAGACCAGGGCCTGAGTCCTCAAGACATTGTGAACCTTACCGAGCGGGATGGCGAGCGCATTAAGATCTGGGTTCTGTTTACGGACAAAGGAATATCAACCCAGGCCGAATTCACCGCGGTGGCCTCGCAGGTTGGCATGACCGAGCGCGCCATGAAAAGGCGGGCGAAGGTGGACCGCAAGGAGGTTGTCTTTGCGGATTTACCGGTGCGGCAGGACTACATCGAGGCAATCGAGACCCTTGGCGCCGAACATCGGCGCACGTCGCGCTGGTTGAACGGAGCCAGTTTCGAGATCAATCACGCGGTTCTCAGTCTGGTGGAATCAATGTCCTTTGTTCGCCAGATCAGGCCGCTGCTGATATACCGCCGCCCGCCGACTGAAGCGATTCCATACAAACCCGGACAGGCGGGCGACAAGGCATTGGGGCAGGATGTTCTCAACTATGGCTTTGCGGAAGAGCAACTGAGCCAGATCAATGTGCCCGCCATGCACAACCAGGGACTGGATGGTTCGGGGGTGACTCTGGCGATTTTCGACACCGGCTTCAGGAAATCGCACGAGGCCTTCGCGCAGCATTACCTCGAGGGCCGTGTGCTTGCCGAGTACGATTTTGTCTTCAACGACAGCAACGTGGCGAATGAACCTGAAGACTGGAGCAATGCCTGGAACCACGGCACTTACATCTGGTCGACTGCGGGTGGCTTCGTCGACGGCACTCTTTATGGGCCGGCCTATCGCGCCAATTTCATCCTGTGCAAGACTGAAGACGTCAGATCCGAGACACAGGTTGAGGAGGATAACTGGGTGGCGGCGCTCGAGTGGGTCGACTCGCTCGGGGCCGACGTAGTGACATCATCACTGAGCTACCATGATTTCGACGATGGTTCGGGATACGACTTCGAAGACCTGGATGGCTGGACCGGGGTCAGCAGCATAGCCGCCAGCATGGCGGCGGGTATGGGAATTGTGGTCTGCAACTCGGCCGGTAATTCGGGGCCGACTCCGAGTACCTGCTACCCCCCGGCAGACGCCCACGACATTGTCGCAGTTGGAGCGGTTGACAACAACGGGGTGCTGGCAGGATTTTCCTCGCGCGGTCCGACCTATGATGGCCGGATCAAACCGGAGGTGGTCGCCCGCGGAGTCTCGACCGCCTGCGCTACGAGCAGCTCGGATGACTCGTATGGATCGGCCAGCGGTACTTCGCTGTCGACTCCGCTTGTCGCCGGCGTGGTGTGTCTGCTGATTCAGGCCAATCCCGGCTTCACTCCGGAGATGATTCGCCAGTCGTTGATGGAGACCGCCGACAATTCGGCGGCGCCCGACAACAACTACGGCTGGGGCCTGATCGATGCTATGGCCGCCGTCGGCTGGGGCGCTGATTTCGCAGCCGACACAACCTTCGGCGAGCCACCGCTGACGGTCAGTTTCTATGACAACTCGAGTCTCGCGGCCTCGGCCTGGACGTGGGACTTCGGAGACGGCGATTCGGCCTGGGTTCAATCTCCTTCCCACACTTACTCCGAGGTCGGCGTCTTCGACGTATCGCTGACCATTGACACCGACTTCGGCGACATCACTAAGACAAAGCCCGGTTACATCATGCTGTTCGGAGACACCGCGATATTCGAACTCGACTCGGTCTGGCCGGGGCAGGAAGTGGCGTTGTCGGTCGACTTGATCAACTCTCAACCGGCCGAGCGGATCGTGGTACCGATTCGATTCGAAGACGAACCCGTGATCGAGTTCGACTCGGCGACGGTGGGCTCTCGTACCTCTTACTTCGAGCGATTCCGGATTGTCGTCTACGACCCGGCCAACAACAGGTATGGCTGGGAATTGGTGGCGGATATCGGCGGGGGCTCTCCCCCATTGCCGGCCGGCGCCGGAGAGGTGCTTAAGCTCTGGTTCACCGTCGCCCCCGGCGCGACCGAGGGTGCGCTCAATACCATCGATTCCGCATCCGGTTCGACCCTGCTGGAGATAACGTCACCGTACGCGACCTACCAACTTCCCAGTATCGCCGGCGGCGTCTACGTGCGTATTTCCCAGCGCGGCGATGTTAACGGTGACGGCGCGATCGACATATCCGACCTCGTCTACTTGGCAGCATACATGTTCCAATTCGGACCGGCGCCGGTGACACCGAAAGCAAGCGATGTAGACAACGATGGAGGCACTAACATAAGCGACCTCATATACCTGGTAGATTACATGTTCAACAACGGTCCGCCGCCCCCGACCAGCTGAGTTGCTCAAGCTTGGTTCGATCAGATCACAAACAGGGCCGTTGCCCGGAGAGTTCCGGCCCTGTTGATTTCGCAGGGGCGGATCACGGGGTCAAATTGTGAACTTGCCGTTGCGATAGATCACTTCTCCGTCGGCGGTTATCTCGCTGCCCTTCTTCAGATCGCAGACCATATCCCAGTGGAGACCGGACTTGTTCTTGCCGCCCGATTCGGGGATGGAGTTGCCGACCGCCAGATGGCAGGTACCGCCGATCTTCTCGTCGAACAGGATATTCCGGGAGAACCGATTGATCTGGTAATTGGTGCCGATGGCGAATTCGCCGATCCGACGGGCGCCCTTGTCCATGTCCAGCATGGCTTTCAAGTATTCCAGATTCTTGGCGGCATCCTCCTTAACCACAAGTCCCCTCTTGAACCAAAGGCGGACATTGTCGACTTCACGGCCACCGTAAACGGCCGGAAAGCTGTAGCGAATATGCCCTTCGACGGAGTTTTCGATCGGCCCGGTGAAGATCTCGCCGTCCGGGAAGTTCTGTTCCCCGGCGCAGTTGATCCACTTGCGGCCCTTCACGCGCAACTTGAGATCGGTATCCTCGGCGCGAATGTGGAGCTGATCGACCTGGTCCAGTATTCTGCACAGACGCGCCTGGTCACGGTGGACCTTCTTCCAATGCTTGACGGGATCGCCTTTGTGCAGGTGCCCCGCCTTGTAGACAAAGTCCTCGTAGTCGTGCAGAGACATATCCGCTTCCTGGGCATCGGCCAGAGTCGGGAACTGGGTTCCGCACCACTTGAGCTCGCCGGCCGCTTCCCGGCGATAGAAGATGCGCATCAACGGGTGCATGGCCTTGCGCGCCATGGCCTGTTTGCGTGGTTCTACCCCGGCCAGATAGCGCGTGTTTGAATTGGCGAAGATACCAAGATAAGCGTCGATCTTGTTGAACTCGGTTCGGACATGGGGTAGGATGAACTTGATCTGCTCATCAGTGCCGTACTTGAGAAGTGCTTCATCATTATTCGCCACGCGAATTTGCACATAGGGATTCGCCCCGACCATCACGGCCTGACGGAAGACCGCCTCGATCAGCGGCATCGCGGATACATCACCGACGATTTTGAGGATCTGACCTCTTTTCAACTTCAGAGAATAGTGCGTCATCACCTGGGCGAGCTTTTCCACACGAGGATCGATCATCAGACAACTCCTGTCGTTTCTTGTTTCATGGATCAATAAAGGGCTTCGCCGCACACCTGTAAAGACCCATTGCCGATCGAAGTCTTGGGGGAATGTCAGGTTCCGGCTTCAATGTCCAGCAGGCGCTGTTTCAGCTTCAGGCCGCCGCCGTATCCTCCCAGCCCGCTGTGGGAGACAACCCGGTGGCAGGGGATTACCAGCGGGAGCGGATTTCGGGCATTGGCCATCCCCACAGCCCGAGCGGCCCGCGGGGCCCCGACGGCTTCGGCGACCTCGGAGTAGGTCATGGTTCGCCCGTACGGAATCCGGCCGACCGCCGCAAGGACGCTCTGCTGAAAGGGTGTCGTGTCCAGGCTCAGCGGCAACTCGAAGGTGGTGCGGCGGCCCTCCAGGTACTCCGCGATCTGAATCGCTGACATTGCAGTAATCCGATTACGCGGCCCGAACTCAGCTCGGTGGTAACGCCGGCGCATTCGCACGGCGAATTCTGCGGCTGTTTCATTCGGCAGACCAACGGCCAGCAAGTTGCTACCGTTGGCTGCCAGGTGGATAGATCCCAGACGAGTCGCCGCTGTGTGCAGGTGGATGATCATCAGGTTTCCTCGGGGTTAAAGTTTGCCGCTGTTCAACAGGCCGGGAAGCTCACGGATCGAGCCTATGAAATGGTCCGGACGGGCGGCCACCACTACATCATGGTGCTCAAAAGGCGAAGCGGTGGCGATTGCGGTCAGACCCGCCGCCTTGGCCGCCAGGACATCGTTGACCGTATCGCCGACCATCACCGACGAACCGCCGTCGGCATCGAGGCGTCTGAGTGCCAGATGGATCGCCTCGGGATCAGGCTTCTCACGGCTTACGTCATCCGCACCGACAGTAGCCTTAATGATGTTCGACCAGCCGAATTTGCGGATGATTCCCTGCAGGTGCTGCTGAATCTTGGTGGTGGCGATCGCCAGTTTGTAGCCATCCGAATGCAGCCGCCGGAGGGTCTCGTCAGCGCCGGGCAGACAGGTAGTGGAGTCCACCATGATCTCTGCGGCCCGCATCCGGAAGTGGCCGATGACTTCGGCCAACGGGGCAGCGGTGAAGGCCGGATACATTTTGTCCAGCGAATACCCGATGTAGGGCCTTATCGCCTCCGGACGCTGTTCGGGCGCGCCCACCTGGCGCAGCGAGTAGTTGACTGACTCGACAACACCGTCGGATGAATCGACCAGGGTCCCGTCCAGGTCGAAGATGACGTTACCAATCATTCTCACCAAGGTTGCACTACCTTTCCTGCTACCTGCATCAGTTCGATCTGCTGCGCCCGGGCCAGCCGCCCCAGACGGAATTCACCAACCAAGATAGAGCGGCGCTCGATCAGGGTCAACGGCAGGTCGCCCGTCATCGGAATGCCGGTTGGACGGAGTCCTTCGTACATGATCCCGTTCACGATAAGGACCCCCGTGATTACCTCCACTTCCTCACCGGGAAGACCGAGCACTATCCCGGTCTTGAGGTCGTCGTCATCGTGATATCTGATGATGTCCAGACGTGAGGGCAATGTGTGCATTATCGGATGATCGACCACGGCCACATTGATGTAGTACCCCAGGCTGCCGACCAGCAGCAAGTCGTTCTTGGAGTATCGGGGCGCAAGGCTGTTGTCGTCGAGCACGATGATCTCGGGGCGGTTTAGCCACATCAGGTTGCCGGCCCCGCCAGGTGAAACGGCGAAATTGGCCAACCCGACAATCAGAAGCGCTGCAACCGCGCCGCGTGAGTGAAGGGGCTTCCTGCTCATGCGTCTGATGGTACGATTGATATCTACGAAGGTGAACAGATAGAACAGCAGCGGCAGACCCAGCAGAACGGCTTCGCTCCACGAGGGCAGATGCAGAATCATCAGGGCCACCCAGGTAACTGTCCCCAGCAATGTGATAAGGAAGACGAACAAGCCGAAGACGAACTCTCGCAAGAAAATGTGTCCCAACCCCGGCATCAGCAGGTTAAGCGACCAGGCGAAGGCACGGCGATGTGTGGCTTTCATGGTCTGAGTATACGCCCGCTGTGCACCTGTAGCACAGTTTTTTTCGGACCGGCGGCGTTCCTGCGCCGGTAAGCCGATACAACGATGGTGGTTAGCCGGAGGCGCGGATCGCAGGCCAAATGCGGTTCATGATTTTCGCGCGCGGCCCGGAAATAATCGCATGGTTAACCCGTTACAAGGCACCAGCTTGGCTGACGGCATCGAGCTCGAATTGATTATGTAGAAACCGGAATGTGCTGATAACCGTATAAATGACAGTAAGATACAAACCCCCGCCGAGCGTCTCCGAGCTTGACACAGAGCCTGTTTCGGTTAGATTGGGGCTGATTCGATCCACATGTTGGAGGACAAATGATTCGCTATACTGTTCAACTGCTTGCAGTGACTCTTTTCGCTATCGGTTTGATGTGGTTTGTCAGTTCCGGCGAGGCCGGCCAGAGCCTGGTCAGCGCCGAGCCGGTCTACTGGGCCGACACCACTTTCATTGAGACCGAGCCGTCTGATGCCGGAACTGAAAACGATCCGTCCCCCAGAGAAAAACGAGAGGACTTTCTGCGGGAGGTCAAGCGCCTACCCCAGGCAGCTTTCAATATCCGGAACCATTACATGGAGGAGATCGACGCGGAGGAATTGATCAAGGCCGGTATTGAAGGTATGCTCACGAACCTTGATCGCTTCTCGGTGCTGATGGAGAAGAAATCATACGACCAGTTGATGGAATCGACCCACGGCAAGTACGAAGGTCTGGGTATGCAGATCGACTCGCGCGACGAGCGGATAGTCATTGTCACGCCGATTGAAGGCACACCGGCCTATCGCAAGGGACTGCGCGCCGGCGATGTAATTATGGAAATCGATGGAGAGGATACACAGGGGATGTCGACGTCGGACGGGGCCGACCTGATGCGCGGACCGGCCGGCACATCGGTGAAGCTCAAGATCAAGCGGGCGGGGCTGGCCGACCTATTGGAATTCGAACTGGAACGAGCGGTCATCGAATTGAAATCGGTGCCGTACTACGGCATCATTCCGGGCACCGATATCGGCTACGTAAGGTTGTCGCGTTTCGCTGAGGAAACCAGCCACGAGTTGCGCGAGGCGATAGCCGCCCTGAACGAACAGAACGTCAGCGGCCTGGTGTTCGATTTGCGTTCCAACGGCGGCGGGCTGCTGGATCAGGCTACCGAAACCGCCGAGCTGTTCCTGGAGCAGGGACGCGAGATCGTCTACACCAAAGGACGATTCGAAGGCAGCGAGCGTCATTTCTACGCCGAGAGGCCCCCTCTGTATCCCGAGAAGCCGTTGGTCGTGCTGGTCAATGAGGGTACGGCCTCGGCATCCGAGATTGTCTCAGGATCGGTACAGGACTGGGACCGCGGCCTTATCATGGGTCAGACCACCTACGGGAAGGGCCTGGTGCAACGTATATTCCCGATCTCAAATGATCACTCCATGGCGCTCAAGCTGACCACGGCCCGCTACTTCGTACCCTCGGGACGCTGCATCCAGAAGCCCGACAAGCAGGTCAAGCGCGGGTCCGCCGCCGAAAGGGAACTAGGGGCGCAGCACGAAGCGGAAGATGAGGACTCGCTGGTAGTCGCCGATAAGGAGATATTCTACACCAACGGCGGCCGCATAGTTTACGGAGGCGGGGGAATCGTTCCGGACATCGAACTGGAAGCCGAAATGTACGAGCCGATCGAAATCAACCTGGAACGGCAGTCGATGTTCTTCGACTATGCGATCCAGTATGTGGCCGATCACCCCGAAGTGAAGCCGAATGTCGAAATCAACCAGGAGATCATGAAAGGCTTCAGGGAATTCGTCGAACAAAAGGACTTCGACTATAAGACCTCCCTGCAGGTTGCTGTCGAGAAACTTCGTGAGACCGTAGAGAAAGAAGGTACGCTGGATGCATTCGAAGGCACCCTGGACAGCCTGGAGGCCCTAGTTGAACTGGAGAAAGCCGACGATTTTGATGCCTCTCTGGATTACATCTCGACCGCCCTCAAGCGCGAGATAGTCTCGGCAATCGCCGGGCAGCGGGGTGTCTATGAACAGGTCATCCTCAGAACCGACAAGACCATCCAGGAGGCAATCGAGATACTGCAATCGCCGGACGAATACGCCAGGCTTATGAGCGAAGGCGTTGTTCCCAAGGCCGAGTTGAACTAACTGGAGGTTACCTCCCCATCTGGTGCATCATTTGGAAAAAGCGCCCCGAGAAGGGCGCTTTCTCTTGCTCTATAGATGTTTATGCGAAGAGAGGCGCTACGGCACAGTTGTATCGGCGACCCGGCCCGGCTCAAACTTCTTGAGCAGCCAGCGATTGTACTCATAGACCAGGGTGAAGCTTGCCGGGCGACGTTGCCGCCCGCTGCTGTCGACGATCTCGACATCGATGCGAGCCTTGTCTCCTGTATAAAGCATCTCAACGAGTGAGAAGCCGGCCAGAGGAAAGTCGCGTTCCGGTCCATAAACGAAGCTGAGCAGCGAGTCAGAGCTCTGCCCCTCGTCCAGGATCCGCACCGACAGCAGCGAATCGATGGCGGCCCGGTCCTTCGCGATGACGGCTTTCTCCAGGCTGCGTAGCTTGTTTCGCAGAACGTCGATGTGCTTACGCCTCGGGGGTTCGTCGTTGCAGGCAGGAACAAGCGCCACTATGATCGCGAACAGAGTGCTGATGACAAGTATGCGCATTACGGCTTCCCCCCCCGGCCTCTCTGGGCAGGATCCTTCCAGCCGTTGAGGCGATAGATGCCGTTGTGAGTGGGACTGACCAGGCCGATATCGACAAGTTTGTCCAGGGTTTTCGTAGCAGTGAGGTTCCAAAACCAGTATCTCTGGCCGTAGTCGAAACGTGGATGGCCGTACTCGGCGGCCTTGTCACGCAGGGACAGGTAGGTATCGTACAGAAGTCGATAGACGCCTTCGCCGCCGAGGGCCTCCAGGGCGGGACGTACCAGACTACTGTCGAACATTATCAGACGCGCTCGATCCTGCTCGCCGTAGCGCTCGTTCATCCGCTGGCCGCGCATGGCCCTCAGAATGAAGTCCTCCGGGCAGATTATCTCCGGCGGGTGATCCGAGAAAATGAACTGGTACGAATTAGCGCTCAGAGTGGCCACATACAGGTGGTCCCCTACCTGATCGTCACTGGCCTGCGCCGCATACATATATGTGGGAATGTATGAATTGCACAGGTCGGAACGGTCCCAGATAATCAACGGGGCGGATCTCGTTATGAACTGCGTACCGAGATCCCACCAGAGCAGCAATCCACCGATAGTAGGGTAGAGCCGGTACAGGGCGCCCCCCCGGTCCATCATCAGGTTTCGATCGGTGGTTATGACACTATCGGCGGCCAGACTGTCTACGATTCCCCAGTACGCATCAACATTGCTGCGAATGCGCTCGACTAGGATATCGGAAAGCGCCTCGGCTTCTTCGGCGAATTCCGCTGCCTGATCGCGACCGATCCAGGCGAACGCAAGGCTCAGTTGTCCATCGTCCTGGCGAACGTCACCCCGGTCTATCAGGCGTCCGAGGACTGTGTTAACGAAGACGGAATCGGCGCCGGTGACTTGCGCTATCTCGCTTCGGCCCTTGCCTTCGTGGATCAGCAACAGCATGAGCCGTGACAGCTCATTGTCGTAGTAGGGATGCTGTCCCACCCTTGGCGGCAGCCGGATCGGGTGAGAACGATAAGGCTCTACCGATGCCGGCGCCGGAAAGGACCTGGTCAGGCGCTCCTCGGCGATCAGGTATGAAGGCATCAGGACGTCAAGCGTATCAACAACGTCGTAGACACGGAACGTGATCTCAGCATCTCCGTAATTGCCGGGCACGAAGACAGTCGGCTCGAGTGTCTTCTCCTCACCCGGCACGAGGTAGTCTTTCACGACGGTTCGTCGATTCGGGGCCAGATAGGAGTCGGCCGTATCCGAGAACTGAGTCTCCACAGAAATCACGAGATAGCGGACATAGTCCGAGGGATTGGTAACCGTCAGCGGGACCGTTCTCTCTCCCCAAGTTAGTCCGGAAAGGTCGATGTCTCCGATTTGGAGGCTGTCGTCCCTGGGCATGGACTGGCAGCCCGCGGTAGTGAATGTCAGAAGAACGGCCAGGACAATATTGCGCATGCTATTGGCTCCTTCGCTTACTGTGACCGGCCGCCAATTGTCCGCAGGCGGCCTGGATATCCGCTCCGCGACTCCGCCGCACGGTCACCGCCGGCAGATGCGGATAGAGCTGTTGGACAAACCACTCGACTTTGCCCTCCGACGGCGGATGGAAGGGCAAGCCCTGCACAGGATTATAGGACAGGATGTTAATTTTGCAAGGGATTCCCTGGATCAACCGGATCAAGGCCTTGATATCATCAGGGCCGTCGTTGAATTCGTCGAATAAGGCGTACTCGAAGGTGACCCTGTAACCTGTGACCCTAGTGTATTCACGTAGAGCCGCAGTGAGCTCATCGAGCGGATATTTTCGGGCCAGGGGCATTATTGACCGGCGTTTCTCCTGGGTGGCGGCATTGAGCGAGACCGCCAGACGCATCTTGCAGCGCAGCTCGGTGAGGCGCCTGATACCCGGAACGACACCGGCCGTAGAGATCGTGATCTTCTTGGCTCCGTGGGCCAGCCCGGCCCCGTCGGTGATGATACCGACAGCGGCCAGGACCCGGTCCAGGTTGAGCATCGGCTCGCCCATTCCCATAAAGACTATATTTGTGAAAGCCTGATCGCCGAACCGGTCGCGCAGCGCCAGAAGCTGGCTGATGATCTCGCCGACAGTCAGGTCGCGATGAAAGCCGATCGACCCGGTGGCGCAGAAATGGCAGCCCAGGGCGCAACCGGCCTGCGAGGAAACGCAGACAGTGCGGCGGCCCGACTCCTCATCGGGTATCAGCACCGATTCAACAGCATGCCCGTCGTCGAGACGGTACAGGAACTTGATGGTGCCGTCGGACGACCCCTGATACCCGGACGGACGAAGCACTTCGGCGACGAATTGGTCGGCCAGCCGGATCCGCAGCTCCTTCGACATATCGGTCCACTCATCGAAGTCGTACCGGCGGCCGTCGTAGAGCCACTTGAAGGCCTGGCGTCCACGGTAGGCCGGCTGGCCCATATCTGCGAACAGCTTCTCGAGTTCAGCCTTTGTCAGACCGATGAGGTTTGTCTTCGGCATAACCTCCAATCTACGTAAATACTGGCCGAAGGCAACAATCGTCCGACAGATGTGTTGGACAGGTGGGGCGACAGCAAGCGGGACGGTGCTTGACACCGGGTTGGGCAGGCGGTATCATGCTTTCGTGATCGGGGTGTGGCGCAGCCTGGTAGCGCACTTGCTTTGGGAGCAAGGAGTCGGAGGTTCAAATCCTCTCACCCCGATTTTCTCTGAGGTGACCGCCACTATGCTTCATCAACAGTCGATTATCAGACAGGGGGGTTGCGCAGCTATTGCCGGTATCTGAATAATCTGGCCACACACGCGCAGTCTGCCTGGGGAGAACCAAACGACGTCGTTTCAGCACACAGGTAGCACACCAACGATGTGGCATGCGGATTATCTGTCGAATCGGCGCAAGAAGAAGAGAGACCTACGCTTCGGGACAAAATGGGTTTGTTTCGGCAGGGGCCCCACAGTAGCCCCGAAACAGCACTTTATCGACCGTGATACTCCACGCTCAGCGAGTGCGCACTCCTTCTCCCACACGGTCAGATTTATCCTGGCTACAAGGGGACTGCCTTGAATCCTCAGTCAACCGGCTAGCCGGCTCGCCTCTGTTGGAGATCCAGCAACCGGCTCAGCGATGTCTGGAAAGACCGGTCGGCCTCTCTCCCATAGCGCAGGATGAGATCCGCCGACTTGCCCTGCGGTATACTCGAAATCATCGTCAGTACCCGGCGTTGGGTCTCCTCCCGCTGCCTGACAATTGGTAGCTGAGCCTTGAGACTATCTGCAATCGCATCCAGCAGTTCCTTGAGCATCGACCTAATCTCCTCAGCCGCAGCGATAACTTCGGCCTTAGATTCGTCTGCCTTGTCATCCGCCCCTTCTTCAAGAGCCTCGCTGTCTCCCAGTGATGCCTCGTAACAAGCGCAGACTGCTCGAATTTCAGGCGACCGGTTGGGTCGACACTTGTCCATCAAGTTCCTGATCTGACGAAGCTGCTCTTTCTCGGTGCAAGGAATCTTCTGTTCTATCTTCAAGATGGCGTGAATTGCTTCCATCATCGAACCGTAAAAGAAGCTCGTGATCTCATCACGGGTCTTATCCTGAAATCGACCGTCCTCGGCCAGTTCGCTGCGGGCTCGAAGCAGTATATCCAGCTGCGTCTGAAGCCCCTCCGAGGACTGCGAAAGGATCTCTCCAAGTGGACGCCCCGTCGGGTTGGACAGTGCGAACCTGACTTCGGCTATCATTTTCTCTCGATATTCGCGTTCGCCGTCGAGGATGCTCTTCTCGATTTGTCCCGCTTCCGCTCGATAAATGCGGGACTTCCGCCACACTGCATTAGCTATTTCGAGGACCAGCAAATCCTCGATAGTCCCTGCCGGTTTCAGATCATGCCGGAGTTGCTCGACAAGCTGATTGTACTCCTCTGGACTCTCGTCCGCGGCGCAGACGACGGACAGGGGGGATACGGCCGTCATCCCGTGTTTGAGCGCGTTGCGGCCTACGATGTTCTTCCCCTGACTGGTGCGGGGGCCGGTGGACTTAAGTGCGTTTTGCCGATTGGCCTTGATCTGTTTCTTACCGGTGCGTCTGGCCATCCTTTGCCTCCTTTTCGTAAAGCGCCTCAGCTCTCCTGTGGCAGATTCATGGTGTCAGGAGCAATTTAACGACAACCGAGGACGAATACCAATCACAAAAACGCGCGGGACCGGGGCCGGGCCGCCGAAGAACATGTAACTGACCAGGCATATCAAGTCTGAGATATCAACGAGCGAACTGCAGTCTGCGTTCAGGTCTGCCTCTGACTGGCACGGAGGTTCGTCTCCTCCGGAGCTCATGTCAAGAGTTGTGTAAATTTGGTTTTCAAGCAGCGTGCGTTTCGG
>CAZGMK010000037.1:0-34377 GCA_964526835.1 uncultured Ignavibacteriales bacterium | reverse complement strand
ACCGAAAGGCTACGCTACTTTTTTATCAATTTCCACACCTTTTGAAATTAACTCATCTCGGGCGTAAGCTCGAGCTTATAGTACCACCCTACTGGTGTTGGGTTCTCGCGATCGGCCAGATAGTACAGTGCAGGGTAGTCTGGATAGACGAAGATCGGGTCGTTCTCTTTCGTATATGAATGGACCAATCCAAGCAACTCCTCAGTGCGCCTGACGTTTTGGGGAGTTGACCTGATTCCCTCCAGTCGCCGGGCCGTGAATGTCTCCGTTAGGTGCGAACGCGCAGCATCGTGGTAGACATAGCCGACCTTAAACTGCAGGGAGGCGATAAGAATGAGAACAAGACTACCGGTTGCCAGCCATTTGCTCCATAGTCCGGCATGATTTCGCAGCACGACGTACGATAGCGGTATCAAGGTACCGACTCCCTGATACGCGAACTGCAAGCCACCGTAGTTGAATCCGGCCAGGTACTGAATCACAACCATCATCCAGAGCGACCACGCCAATCCGAAGTCGTCCCGGTTGCGATTCACCGGGCCGGCAGTTCTGGTCACAATGAGGTAGATCCCCGCTATTGCGTAGTTGAAGAGAGCAAGCGCCGCGACGAAGTGAAAAGCCGAATCGCGGGCCTCAAACAAGCTGTACCCGAAGACCGCCGACGCTACCAGGATCAAACCAAGTAGACGTCTGCTACAGGCAAACCAAATTGCAACGGAAGCCGCGATCGGAGATGCATATTTGAATGCTTCGGGCAGGTTCTGAAACATGGCGAAGCCGAGATCCATATTGGAGGCCTCGGGAGGCAGTATTACGAGCTTCCTCCACGCCGCTGCTCACGAACCTGTCGCCATCAGGTAAATGACAAACGTGCCGATTCCCGCTCCAAATCCTAAGCCCATTCGGAGGATGTCTTGTTTGGCGAGCACCGTTTTCTGGGATCGAGGGACGTACAGCCATAGTCCGATCAACGCCAGCGGCAGCAGAAGAACGTAATTCTGCTTGCACATCGCAGCCAGGAAAGCAACCAGGCCTCCCGTGACGTACCGCCTGTAGTATATCCCGACAGCTGCTACGACAGCGAAAAACCAGGCATCATAACTGTACCAGGGAAAGGTGAGAAGGAGCGACGACACTACGTAGCTGGCGCTCAACAGCAGGAACAGCTCCCATGGCTTTACGCGCCGGAAGTAGATGGTCGAGACCGCCATGATGGCCCCGGTTATCTGGACCTGTAGCAGGATCCGGGCCCAAAGAAGTGAGAATGAATCACCGAAGAGCGACATGATGCCCGCCTGCATGAAGACCGAGAGCGGCGTACGCAGGAAGTAGAAATCGCGATATGGTAACTCGCCGTTAAGTACACGCTGAGCCAGGGACTGGAGATAACCTTCGTCGAGAGCGGGGCAGAAACCGTCGGCAAGGAGCTCTATGTTGAGCCAAATTGCCAGGACCAGAAACGCGGTATATGGCCACAAGCAACTCCAGTTGACAAAAGAAGCGACTACCGCTCCTATTGATCGGTCCTTCGATACCACTCCACCGTCCTCCGCAAGCCCTCCTCGAGGCCGATCTGCGGCTGCCAGCGCAGGCTTGTCCGGATGCGCTCGATGTTCAAAACCCGTCGGCGAATGTTGTCGATGTCCCGGCGGTCGATGTGCACCGGTTCGATGTCCTTGGCCATCAAACGTGCAATTATCCGCGCCAACTCGATGATCCGGCACTCCATTCCGGTGCCCAGATTGAAGGCCACCCCCTCGGCCTTCGGCGATGTCATAGCCAGAAGGGTAGCGTCGACCGCATCGTCAACATAGGTGAAGTCACGAGTCTGCATGCCGTCGCCATGAATCTGCGGCGCTTCATCGTTGTCGATAGCCTCCATGAACTTGGAGACGACGCCACAGTACGGGTTGGAGGGATCCTGTTTGGGGCCGTAGACATTCGAATACCGCACTACCGTGGCCGGAACCCCATAGGTCTCATAAAAGGCATTGCAGTAGTTCTCGCCGGCGAGTTTACTGACCGAATAGGGCGAAAAAGTGTGAGGGCGCTCGTCTTCCAGAATCGGGATGATCTTCGGGTTACCGTAGATTGAAGCCGACGATGTGTACACCATCTGCCTGATACCGTGTTCCCGTGCCGCCATCAGCACGTTGAGCGTGCCGCCGATGTTGACCTCGTAGTCGTTGCGGGGGTTCTTTGTCGATACGATGATATTCCTGGCGGCCAGGTGAGCGATATAGTCAACCTCCTGCACCAGCCGGCTCACCAGGTCGTAGTCGCAGACCGAGCCCTCGACAAACTCAAAACGCGTACCCTCTTTGATATTATCCAGGGAGCCCGTGAACAGGTCGTCAAGCACGAATACAGTCGCCCCCGCCGAGACAGCCCGTTCAACCAGATTCGCACCGACAAAACCGGCGCCCCCTGTAACCAGGACTTTCTTACCGTCCAGATTCAATTCACTCATGCCGTCATCTCCGCATTCCCAACCGCAGGTAAAGCAGAGGACGCGCCAGCCGCCACCAGTCGCGGAAGGGTTTCATTTTCGAGAAATCACGCGTTTGCCCACGATAGTATATGGTGATCGGAACTTCAACAACTCGATATCGCTCGGATCTCACCACCTTGAACAAAAGGTAAGGCTCCAGCTCGTAGGTGTTCAGCCAATCCTGGTGAAGATTGATGGCAGGATCGTCCAGAATCGAAAGATAGAACGCGCGGAATCCATTGGTGCCGTCGGTGATGCGCCGGAAGGTGATAGTCGTGAAGGCGAGCGAATACAGCCTCGTTGTAACCTCCCGAAACAGCGGTCCGTTGACCGTCTTGCCGCCCTTCAACCGGCGTGATCCCTGCACGAAATCGGCCTGTCCCGAACGTAGCGGCTCAAGCACCTCCGGCAACTCCTTCGCCTCGTGCTGATCATCACCAGACATTATCACGGCGATGTCAAAACTGTTCTGCCGGCCGTAGTCAAGCCCGCTGCGAATCCCGGCGCCGACGCCCATGTTTTCTTTATGGCGTATCACCGTGGCGCCGGCCTCGGTAGCCTCCCGGTTTGTGTTGTCGCTGGAACAGTCGTCGGCCACAACGATCTCATCGACCTGGCCGGTTGCTTTTACTTTCTCGACAACGCGACCGATTTTGCCGGCCTCGTTGTAGGCGGGCAGGATACAAAGAACTCTCGGCTTGTCCGGCAAGGGCCATCTCCACTGCGGGTTGACGATGACCCCCAAGATAAAAAAAGCCGCCCCTGGCGACAAGGGCGGCTTTAGCTTTCTGTTTCGATTGATCAGTTGAGGTAGGCCCGCAGCGAGCGACTGCGCGAGGCATGACGCAAGCGGCGGATCGCTTTCTCCTTAATCTGACGGACCCTCTCGCGGGTCAGAGAGAAGCGAGCCCCTATCTCCTCGAGGGTGAGCGGCTTCTCGCCGTTAAGACCGAAGTACAGGTTGATCACCTCGGCCTCCCGAGCGGTCAGGCTGTCGAGAGCCTTTTCGATCTCGATTCGCAGGGAGTGACTCAGGAGGGATTCGTCCGGCGACGGCTGCAGCTCATCCTCCAGCACGTCGATCAGCGAGTTGTCCTCTGAAGTCGAGAACGGCGCATCAAGCGACAGGTGCGAATTGGAGATCTTGAGCGTGTCGGCCACTTCGGTCTCGGTCAGTTCGAGCTCCTTGGCGATTTCTTCGGCTGAGGGCAGGCGCCCCAGACCCTGTTCCAGACGGCTGGATATCTTGCCGATCTTGTGCAGGGTGCCGACACGATTGAGCGGCAGACGCACGATTCGGCTCTGTTCGGCCAGGGCCTGCAGGATAGCCTGACGAATCCACCAGACCGCGTAGGAGATGAACTTGAACCCGCGAGTCTCGTCGAATCGCTTGGCGGCCTTGATCAGCCCGATATTCCCCTCATTGATCAGATCGGCCAGGGACAAACCCTGGTTCTGGTATTGCTTAGCCACCGATACCACGAAGCGCAAATTAGCCTTAGTTAGTTTTTCCAGGGCACGTTTGTCGCCCTGCTTGATTCTCCTGGCCAGACGCACTTCCTCATCGGCGTTAATCAAGGGAGTTTCCCCGATTTCGCGTAGATAGAGGTCCAAAGACCGGTCTTCGTCGCGATACTTTAGGGATTGTTTAGCCACTTTCGCTAATTGACTCCTTCCAGGAAGTAAGACCTGATTTGGCCCCGCATCGGCGGGACCGGTTCCTATGACTACGACTACTACTGTCTTGTCTTCTAACTCACCGGACGGATCACCTTGCGGGCGATCGTACCGTCGGGCTCCTGTACAATGAGCGGGACCCGCTCCTGGTCTCTCATAGCCAGCGCGACCCGCGCTACTTCATCGATCGACCGAACCGACTCATTACCGACCTGCAGGATTATGGTCCCGCGCGAAATGGAGGCCTGATCGGCCGGGGTTCCATTATACACACGGCGCACGTATACGCCTTCGATATGCTTTACATTTGTGGCCCGGGCGATCTCGCGGGTAAAGGTCATGATTTCCATACCCAACCAGGTCGTATAATCAAAATCGTCCTCGGTCGGTTCCGAGATAGAAGCCAGAAAAGTGTCGCGGTCGGCGATCTCCGCATACAGCGTGAGATGTTCTCCGTCGCGAATAACCTCCATCGGGACCTTCTCGCCGCCCCGGGCAGTCGAAACCAGGATTGATAGACGCCCGGCGTTCTTGACCGGCCGGCCGTTGAACGAGACGATAATGTCGCCGCGTCGAATCCCGGCCCGCTCCGCCGGAGAATTGGCGAAGACCGAATCGGCAGTAATGCCGGTAACCTCGTCCATGCCCTGTTGTCGCGCCTCGCGGATGCTTGTCTCGTGGAACCAGATCCCCAGCCAGCCCCGCTGCACTTTACCCGTGGCGATCAAGTCGGGGACAATCGCGCGGGCCAGGTTGATCGGAATGGCAAAACCGATTCCGACGGAGGCGCCGGTCGGCGACGAGATCGCGCTGTTAACTCCGATGGCTTCTCCGCGAAGGTTGAGAAGCGGGCCACCGGAATTGCCTGGATTGATCGAGGCGTCGGTCTGGATATAGCTCTGATAGTCCGGTGTCTCCTCGCGGCCGAAGTACAGGTTACTGCGCCCCAGAGCCGAAATGACACCCACAGTCACGGTACGGTCCAGGCCTTGCTGCGGGAACGGGTTGCCGATGGCCATGGCCCAGTCGCCGACCTTGAGGTCGTCGGAGTCCCCGAACGGGATAGCCGTGATCGACTCTTTGGGCTCGACTTTCAGCACAGCCAGATCGGTCTTCGGGTCGGCGCCCACGAGCTTAGCCTCGTATTCATACCCCGAGGCCGTGCGGACAACCAGTTTGACCGCATCCTCGACGACATGATTGTTGGTCAGTATGTAGCCGTCCTCACGGAAGAAAAACCCCGATCCGCTGGAGGTCGCCCGACCCGAGCCCTGATACCACCACGGCACCACCTCACCGCGGGCGCGCGCGGAGATATTCACTACGGCATTCTCGACCCGCTCGACCACCGCCACAAAAGGCGACTCGATCTGGCCGTCGCGCTCCACCATCGGATAAGCGCCCGCCTGAAAGACCGGGCTTGACAGGCGCGGGCCGGCGGACCCGTCCAGATGGACATGAGGGGCTATGAGAATTCCAACCAGGGTAAAAATGACAGCCAGAATGCCGGCTGTCATCCATCTTTGCCCCTTGTGGCTATCCCTGGATTGGAACGGGGGGCGTCGCACTCCTATTTCTTCCTCCTAAACGACAACCGTGCATTATACCAGAATCCGGCTGTCGAGTCAAGTAAAAACACCAACATAAACTAGTGTGCTCTCACATGTATAACGTTTGAACAGCGAACAAGATGCAAAAAAACATCCCGTCGCCCGCCTCTGTCCAGTGTCGGTCTCCGTACCCGGTCGCCCGCCCAATGATCGGAGCAACAATCCTGCCGCGCTGCCAGCACCTCGGGCCTCAATCCGTAAACCCATAGCAGACCGACTCTTAAACACTACCGCAGCGGGGGGAGTTCACCTTAAGTTGTTGACAGAACGTGAGAAGACAGAGTATATTCGTCACATTATGGCATCTCCTTTCACTATTCGCAAGAGTCTGGTCGATGCGGGTCGGAGACTCTACGATCGCGGCATGTTGGCCGGGACCGACGGCAACGTGTCGGTGCGCCTGGACGACGACCGTATCATGATTACCCCCACTGGTCTGTCGAAGGGTCTCATGAGACCGGACGACCAGGTCATAGTAGACTCCCGCGGCAAGGTTCTGCAGGGTGGGCGCAAGCCCTCGAGCGAGCTGGCGATGCATTTGGCGGTCTACCGGGAACGTCCCGACATCAGGGCCTGCATTCACTCTCATGCCCCGTATGCAACGGCGTTCGCCGTGGCCGGAATCCCCCTGAGTCAGGATATATTGCCGGAGGTCGTCGTGTTCGTGGGCGAAATTCCTCTGACCGATTACGCCCCTCCCGGCACTGATGCCGTCCCCAGGTCACTGGAGCCGCACCTGGCGCAGGCCAACGCTTTCCTCCTGCGAAACCACGGGCTGCTGACTATCGGGCGCTCACTCGATGAGGCCTGGCAACGCCATGAGACTGTAGAACATCTGGCTCACATCGTTCACCTGGCGAGACTGCTTGGCAATGTCGATTCGATTCCGTCCGAGGATTTCCAACGCCTGGAGAAGATGCGAGCAACCCTCGACCAGTTCTGGGACAAGAGTAAGCAAGGCTGACGATAGTGCCCATCAAGAAAGTGGTCATTGAGAAGGCCAATCGGCTCTACCAGTTGCCGCCTGAGGTAGGGAGCTTCACGCGGGCCCAGGCATCGCGCGCTATCCGGCGCAAGACTCCCGTGATCGATCTGGCCGGCTTCGCCTGGCCCGTGGAAGCCGAGAATGGTCCGCTCAATTGGAGCAAACTGCTGCCGGCCGATGAGTCTCTGCTGCAGAACCTGAAGGAGGCTCTGGCCGCCTGGTACCAGACGACGCATGGGGTGAAACTCAATCCCGAACGCGAGATATTCCTGGGCAATGGAGTGGGCAGTATCGCCATGACGTTGGCCCTTGCCTTTGTGGACAGCGGCGACCTTGCCTTTGTACCCGATCTGGGCATACCCCTGTACCGCAAAGCAGTTACCGCGTGCGGCGGAGAGGCGGTCGGCTATAGCATTTCTTTGAAGGACAACTGGCGACCCAATTTCGAGCGGGTTTCGACTCGCCTGGGACGTGTGGCCAGGCTGCTGTTCGTCAATTCGCCGCACAATCCGACCGGCGCCGAAATGCGCAGCAAGGACTGGGAGGGCCTGATCTGGACTGCCACCCGGGAGAACATAACCCTGGTCAACGACGCCGCGTGGCAGACCTTTCCCGCCCATCATGTGCCGTCCCTGCTGAGTGCTTCCGGAGCCAGGAAAGCCGGAGTCGAGTTGGGTTCGTTCGCGTACAACTTCGGCCTGCCAGCGATACCTTTTGGCTTTGCTGCGGGCAATCGCGAAATTGTCAACGGTCTTATGAATGCTCGTCGACTGGTGCGGCCATATCTGCCGACAGCCTTCGTCGAGGCGGCGATTGAGGCGGTCCAGAAGTATCCTAATGAGTCGCTGCGCAAGGTCCGCCAGGACTGCCGTCAGGCGCTGGCCGAATCCGGCAAACTCCTGAAGCGGCTGAGTCTCGAGGCGGTCGGGTTCGACACTGCTCCCTTTGTCTGGGCGCGGCTTGAACCCCGAGGCCGGGCCCGACGCGCCGCTGAGCTGTTGTTCAAGCGGGCCAGGATACAGGTGATCCCCGGTAACAGCTTCGGCGATGTGGGGCAGGGTTACCTTCGCCTGTCGCTAACCGCCGGCGCTGATGCCTTCTCGCAGGCCGTCGAGCGCCTGGCCGCGAAACGCACGCTGATGCGCTTGGGAGAGCAGGCCCAATGAGAGACAGGATTCGCCTCATCGGCCTCACCTTCTACGGCTACCACGGTGTCGGAGCCGCCGAGCGCGAAACCGGCCGCCAATACGAAGTGGACTGTGAGCTGGGTGTCGATCTCGCTGAGGCCGGGCACAGCGACGAACTCACCGACACCATCGATTATGCGCAGGTATACGAAGTCATTCGCGATATTGTCACCGGCCGGGCCTTTTCGCTGCTGGAGGGACTGGCCACCGAATTGGCTCGGGTTCTCCTGGACCAATTCGACGCCTACAGTGTTACTGTGAGAGTAAGAAAGCTTCATCCCCCGATAAACGGGCCGATAGACTCAATAGAAGTCGAGGTCACCCGCAATCAGGGCGACCTTTCGAAACTGCTGAACCAGGACGAAGCTTAGAGGACAGCCATGCGCCAGACAGTCTACATCCTGATTGGTTCCAACCTCGGTGACCGCGAACGCAATCTCCAGCAAGCGATCAGCAAACTTGAGCACCTCGAGGGTCTGGAGATTACGGCCGTCTCAAGTGTCTACCTTTCGGTAGCGCAGCAAATGCCCGAGGCCGATGCCCCGCCCTTCATGAACCAGGTCGTTAAGGGCGATTACTCGTATAACCCAAACGAACTGCTCAATGCCCTGGAACACATCGAGAGGCGCCTCGGGCGTACAAGCAAGGGGGACAAGCTCTCCCGGACAATTGATCTGGACATCCTGCTCTTTGGTGATCAGATCATCGAGACCGAGCGGCTGTCGATACCGCACCGCGAATTGACCAATCGCGCTTTTGCGATGGTACCGCTTTTGGAAATAGACCCGGGCCTGATACACCCGGTGACCAAGACCCCTATTGCGGATTTCGTCGATGACGAGGCCGCGCAGGAGGTCCAGTTATTCAGGGATTATGTCGCCAGACAGGTTTGAGCCCAATTACTTAGCCGTCGAAGGAGTCATCGGCGTCGGCAAGACCTCGTTCGCCCGCATGCTGGCCGAACGTCTCGACGCCGAGATGATGGCCGAGGAAGTCTTCGAAAACCCATTCCTGGTCGACTTCTACAAGAACCGCAAGCGTTACGCCTTTCAATGCCAGCTTTACTTCCTGCTGTCGCGATTCCAGCAGCAGCAGCAACTGATGGTCCGCGACCTCTTCGCCCAGAGAATCGTAGCGGACTACATATTCGCCAAGGACTCGATCTTCGCCTCCGTCAACCTCTCCGAACGCGAGCTCATCCTGTACGAGAAAATAGCGCCGATCCTGGCCCGCGATGTTCCGCGCCCGGATCTGGTTATTTATCTGCAGGCCTCGACGGATGTGCTGCTGCAGCGCATCCGTAAGCGCAATTACAGCTTCGAGAAACCCATCGATCGTGACTACGTCGAGGCCCTCAATCGGGCCTACGACTACTACTTCTTCGACTACAGCGAGACTCCGCTATTGGTCGTGAAGACCGACCACATCGATTTCGTGAATAGGCCCGAGCACTTCGATGACCTTACCGAGCAACTGCACAAATCGACCACCGGCAAGCGATACTACACTCCGGCCAGTGATGCTGTCGAGTCATGATCATGAACTACCTTGACGATGATGCCCGCAAGAAAGTAACGGTCAACACCATCCTTGCTCGCAAGAGCAAGGGGAAGAAGGTCACTGTCCTGACCGCTTACGATTGTTTCATGGCCGGCCTGCTCGACAAGGCCGGAATCGACATGATTCTGGTTGGCGATTCTGCGTCGAATGTTGTCCACGGCCACGATTCGACTCTGCCCATAACCATGGAAATCATGCTCGCCCATACGGTGGCTGTGGCCCGGGGCGCCGAGAAAGCCATGGTCATAGCCGATATGCCCTTCCTGTCCTTTCAGCCATCGATCGAGACTGCTATCAACAACGCCGGTCGGTTTCTCAAGGAAGCCGGGGCCGAGGCGGTCAAGATGGAGGGCGGGATCGAAATGGCTGCGACGGTCAAACGCGTTGTCGAGTGCGGTATCCCGGTGATGGGACACATCGGCCTGACGCCACAGTCCATCAACCGCTTCGGGGGACCTAAGGTGCAAGGTCGCAAAGACAGTTCGCGGGCCTACCTTAAGGAGTCCGCCGAGGCTTTGCAGGATGCCGGGGCCTTTTCCATTGTGCTCGAGTTGGTGCAGGCCGATCTGGCCGCCGAAATCACCCGTTCGCTCGATGTCGCCGCCACCATCGGCATCGGCGCCGGGCCGCACTGCGACGGTCAGGTGCTGGTAATCAATGATCTACTCGGCATGCGCCCCGAGGGCTTCAAGCCGAAGTTCCTCCGTCAGTACGCCGACCTTCCACCGGTCATCCTGAAGGCCGTGGGACAGTATATCGAGGACGTGAGGTCCGGCTCCTTCCCCTCTTACGACGAATCCTACGAGTAGTCCACCTTGACTCTCCATGGCCGACGTAGTATGATCTGGCGGCAAGTCAGAGAACACAGCTTGTATGCGCCCCGGGGAACCGGCCCGGCAGGTCCGGTGTTGTCCTGGGCAATTCAGAACAACTAAGAACGAAGAAGACAGCCGCAGGCAAACCAACTGAACCCAAACATAGAGTCTCAAGGAGATACGTGTGGAGAAAGCAATCGACATTCTGATCGAGTGGGGTTCACTCTACGGACTCCAAATCCTGGGCGCGATCGCCATACTCGTTATCGGCCGCATCGTAGCGGGCATTCTGAGCAATTCTGTCCGCCGTCTGCTGAATCGCAAGCAGGTAGATGAAACTCTGGTCAGGTTCGTCACCTCACTGACCAAGATCGGCCTGATGGTCTTCATCATCGTAGCGGCGATCAATACTCTCGGTGTGCAGACCGCGTCATTCATCGCCATCCTGGGTGCGGCCGGCCTGGCTATCGGCTTTGCTCTACAGGGATCGCTGTCTAACTTCGCCGCCGGCGTGATGCTGATTATCTTCCGGCCTTTCAAGGTGGGCGATTATGTCGAGGCCGGCGGCACCGCCGGGGTGATCGAGGAGGTGGGTATCTTCGTATCCATCCTCAGGACCCCCGACAACAAGAAAGTCATCGTTCCCAACAGCAAGGTAACCAGCGATAACATCACCAACTACTCGGCCAACGATACCCGTCGTGTCGACCTTGTCTTCGGCATCGGCTACACCGATGACATCGCCAGAGCCAAGCAGACCCTGACGGAAATTGTGACTTCGGATGAGCGTGTTCTCAAGGATCCCGCCCCAACCATCGCTGTCGTTGAACTAGCCGATAGCTCGGTCAACTTTGTTGTCCGGCCGTGGGTCAACACCGCTGACTACTGGGCCGTCTATTTTGACTTGACCGAGAAGGTCAAACTTACCTTTGATGAGAGGAACATCTCCATACCCTTCCCGCAGCACGATGTCCACCTGCATCAGGTTGCGGCCGGCTGAGAGGAGCCAGTGATATGATCCATCGTCTTTTCGCCTTACTGTTCATCGTTGTCCTGGCAGGCAGCGCTGTCGCCCAGGACCAGCCCGTCGATAGCCCCGCCAAGGGGTGGAAGCTCGGCCTGATTACCGACGTGACAATCACTCAGGCCGCCTACTCCGACTCCTGGACCGGGGGCGAAGCGGGCTCGTTCAACTGGGTGGCCAACCTCAACGGCGCCGCCGAGAAGCAGGTCCACCCGAGTTGGAACTTCCGGTCGGTGCTGCGATTGTCCTTCGGCCAGACCCTAACCCAGGATCAGGACACCAAGGACTGGTCGAAACCCCAGAAATCGACTGACTTGATCGACTGGGAAAATGTCGCGCGCATGACCCGTGGCTGGGAGGTCGATCCGTACGCAGCTTTTCGCCTGGAATCGCAGTTCGTCGATGCATCCAACAGCGAGAAGAGACTGCTGTTTACGCCGGTCAAACTGACCGAGTCGGTGGGTTTGTCCTACAAACATTCTCTGAAGGAAAACAGCTTTGTCATGACTCGGCTGGGTGGGGCGGTCCGCCAGATTTTCAAGCGCTCCGCCGATACAGCGCTGACTGTGTTTGATACGACCGTCATCGACGGTGGCATCGAGTCGGTCACCGATATCGAGCTGAACCTTGGTGAACGGCTCAATTACATCGGGAAGCTCAGTCTCTATAAGGCGTTCTATAACTCCGAGAAGGACGAGTTCACCGGTGACGCCGCCGATGACTGGAAGGCTGTCGATGTCAACTGGGAAAACACGATTGCAGCGGGCGTAACAAAGATAATCTCAGTGAAACTGTATACCCAACTCTTGTATGACAAGGAAATCAGCCGCAAGGGCCGTTTCAAAGAGACCCTTGGTTTGAGTTTCGTCTTCAAGCTGATATAGGAAGTGTCATATATGTATGGCGGGAGTTGTGGGCTCCCGCCATCGTAATTGACTGCCATCGGCGTTCGCCCTTCGCCGATGCGCCCTTTCCCGCGAACCCGCGGGGCTTATCTCCCCGGCATCAATTGGCAAATTCGGGTTTGCCAACGGGCCCAGAAAACGGGGCAGGTCAGAAGACCTGCCCCGCAAAAGCATACTATCGTGGTAGTGTCTTACTTCATCAGGAGCATCTTACGCGTCTCACTACCTTCATTGGTAGTCAGGCGATAGAAGTAGACACCCGAGGTAACCGTGTTACCGCTGGCGTCGGTGCCTTCCCAGACCACCTCGTGCTGACCGGCGGCCAGGTGACCGTCAACCAGAGTAGTGACCTGCTGACCCAGAACATTGAACACCGTCAGGTTGACCTGCGAACCACTCGGCAGCGAGAAGCCGATAGTCGTGGTCGGGTTGAACGGGTTCGGGTAGTTCTGTGACAGGCCGAAGGACGACGGCATACTGTTATCGGCATCCTTGTTCAGGGTGCCCAGGTCAACCCGGCTGCCGGACTGACCCATTGTCAGCTCGACAGCGGCAACCTCGCCGTCAATACGCAGTTCGAGCTGGTCGCCCGGACGCGGGTAGCCGGCAGTGGCGGCACTGCCGTCGTAGCCGTAGACCGGGGTGAACCGCAAAACGCCACCCTCGTAGACACCGTGGCTGACCTGGAGGCCGTCGGCGGTGTAAACCTCGAGCGTGCTTCCGTTGGCCACAGTCTGATCATCAAAGCTCAGGTTGGAACCGTAGATCGACATCCACTCGCGGCTCGGGCTGACGATCTCAGCGGCGGCCAAGCGAGTCGGATCGGCCTTATGCACGGCCACTCCACCAAAGCCCGGATAGGTCAGGCTGGCATCGGCGCTGGAACGAATCCAGTAACCATAGCCGACCATCATATCGGACAGGGTGTTCATCGGGTCACCAGGGACATAGACCTCGAAGTCGCCGTCGAAGCCGTAGACCACCTGCAGGTAATCCAGAATCGAGGCCAGGGCGGTCTCGACACCGAGAGTCTCGTCCGGCCAGTAGCTGACCAGGTTCCAGCCGCTGTAGATGGCGATGGCGTCGTCGGACATTATGTCGTCACCGCAAATCTCGAACGAGGCCGGGCAGTTCAGACGGACCCAGTAGCCGTGGTAGTAGTCCACGTTGTGCAGGGTCGAGAACTGCGGCAGCATCGGATCGTAGGTCAGACCACCCAGATCGAACGACAGAACCACGTCCACGCAGTCGTCCATCATGCCAACGAAATCCTCGATGGTGCCGGTGTAGTCGTTGTTCCACGAGATCAGGTGCCAGCCCACACCGAGATCGAAGTCAACGCAGTTCTCATCGATACTCAGGAACTGGCATCTTTCGAAGACGGCGCCATTCTCGGTCCAGGTGACTTCCGGAACGGCAACGACATCCACGCCGTTGATCTTGAAGCTGACCAACTCGCCCGGCTCCGGACCCTCATCCAGATCGGGCGTGAAGGGGCTGTCGCCGTAAACAGTCAAGACCAGCTTGCCGGTGGCGTCAACCACGGCCAGGCCGCAGATATTGCCTTCCGGATCGTAAGCTGCGACCTCGTCCCCCTCGACCAGAGGCATATCGTCAAGAGTCGGGGCCTCGCAGCCGACCACGATCCAGCGGTCGGACGGTATCACGATGCCGCCCTCGGTGGCGCAGATTTCCATCTGGGTAGTGTCGACGCCGCAATCGCCGGTAACGATCAGGCTGACCATGTAGCAGTCTTCAGCCTCGAAGATGTGTGTCGGGTTGGCCTCGGTGCTGGTACCGCCGTCACCGAAGTCCCACATGAAATCAACGCCGCCAACCGAGCAGTCGGAGTTGAACTGGACCGTCAACGGAGCGGGACCCTCTTCGGGAACTGCCGCGAAGCAGGCGGTGGGGGCATCGATGAAGTTGACTGTCACGCCGACTTCGCATTCCACGCTGCCGCAATCATTGCTCGCGGTAACCGTGATGACATAAGGACCGGCGGACTCAGCGATGAAGCAGAGCTCATCATCGGCCCAGACGCCGACGTCGGTAGTGACTTCCATCGCGTCGGTAACCACCAGGTCAAGACAGACCTCTGCGCCGGCACAGACATCGACCTCCATCGGCTCCGGACAGGATATGACCGGAAGCGGCAGGAAGGTCACGTTAACCGTAATGTTACACGTATCGGCGTCGTCAGGATTGGTAGCGATGACGACGAAATTGTACTCACCGTCAGTATCAGCGGTGAAGCATAGTACATCGTCGGCCCAGGTAGCATCACCGTTGACTGTGACGTCGGTCTCGTTCACGATCGGCAGGTCGATGCAGACCTCGGCGCCGGGACAGACTTCGACATCCAGCGGAGCACCCGGACAAGTGATCTCGACATCGAGGGTGAAGGTGACGATGATGTTGAATTCGCAGACAGCGCTCTCGCAATCCGGATTGGTCGAAGCAGCAGTGACCGTGACCGGGTAGGCACCTTCGTCCTCGACCGCGACACAAAGCTGGCCCTCGGCCCAGGTGCCGCCCTCGACCGTGACCTCACCGTAGTTGGTGATCGGCAGAGCCACACAGGCCTGGCCCGGACCACCGAGAGTCAGCTCGACGTCACCTTCGGGACAGTCAATGGCGACTTCCGGAGTGAAGACCACGTTGACCGTGACTTCGCAGGTGTCGGCCAGTTCGCCGGCAGAGGCGATGACCGTCAGGACATAGGTGTCAGCGGCCATGGCGTCGAAACAGAGTTGATCGGCCTCCCAGGTGGCGCCGTCAACACCGGTGATATCAACAGTCTCGGCGTTGATGATCGGCAGATCGACACAGACCTGACCGGCGCCGCAAAGCTCGACGTCGATCGGCTCCCCGGGACAGGTGATAGCCGGGGCCGGGGTGATGTCGACGTTGAACGTGAGAACGCACTGGTCGGTGAATTCGCACTCGGCCGGGGTACCGGTAGCGTCGACCGTGATCACGTAAGTGCCGCTCGTATCAGCCTGGAAGCAGAGATCGCCTTCGATCCAGGTACCGTAGTCGGCGGTGACTTCATCGTAGTTGGAAACCGGTAGAGCAATGCAGACCTGGCCGGCTTCGCTCAGGGTTATGTCAATCGGATCAGCCGGACAGGCGATGGCCACGGGGTCGTGGTACTCGATAAAGATATCCACTGTGCAGTCGACCGAGCCGGCGTCATTGGTGGCGGTCACTGTCAAACTGTAAAGCCCTGCGGTGTCGGGGGTGAAGCAGAGATTGCCGCCCGACCAGGAACCCATAGGCGAAACAGTTACGTCATCGGCGCCATCGATAGTCAACGGGACACAGACTTCTTCTGCGCCGCAGAGCTCCACGGCGAAGGGGTCGGCCGGGCAGTCGACGGTCGGGGGCTCGGCGCCGGCTTCAATATCGAAGCAGTGAGGGCCATCCCACGCCGGAATGTAGTCAATACCGCCCGCCGCCGCCCATTTCCACAGACCGGACGGCGGGTAGTACGTGGAGTCCAGACAAATCTGGCCACCGGCGTAGTCGGGTGAGACCGGGCCGATGGTGATGGTGTTGACGATATCGTCAAAGCCTGCCGGCATGCCCGGACCAAACATCTTGGCGCCGCCTACACCGATCGTATCAGCACCAGAGCCGGTAACATTACCTTCCCACCCGGCTGGCTGAAGCTGCCAGACCAAATCGAATTGGGCTCCTCCCAAGGCACCGGTCGTGTCATGTCCGGTCGTCGTCCATTCGGCCCCGGTTGGCGAGTAGACGCGCCAGCCGTTGGTTACCCCATCGACGCTCCGATCAGCCGGGCCCTGCCAGCGGATGTGCAATGTGACGGTACTTCCGTCAGTCGGGATAGTGTTGTCGGGGTTGAGTCCGTCAACATGGTCCACGCTGATGCTCTGAGCACCGGTAAGGCTGAAACAGCCCAAAACCAGCGCCGAGAGGATTAGCAGAAATCTAGTCTTCATCCTTTGAGACCTCCTTTGAACTAGTCATGGATAAATGAGTGATTGGTGTTATCTATGTTGCGCCCTCTACAGGTTGTCGCCGGCGGCATGAGCAAAGACCGGTCGACGTACGACCCCGGGGTTGGGTATACATGGGAGGACAGCCCTTCAACACCCGTTAAGGGATCATATCCGCCAGAGTTAAAAATCGGCACCCTCCATGAAGATGGACCCGCTTGCGGGTTCCGTTCTACGTTTCCCAGACCGGCTCTGTCAGACCATTACAATACCAGCCGGGCCTGAAGCCCAACCAACTTTGTCAGACCAACTCAAACAAAGCGAAGTAAAATAATTCGTATCGCAGACGCACCTGCGCTGCACATACAGCGGAAATATAGGGGCTGGGCGTTCAAAGTCAAGACCTAAAACCCTATCCGGCGCGGCTCTGCCGGGTTTTGGAGTTAGAATTCGATTAGTAATCCGAATAACACCTCCAGCGCCCGTCACCTGCCCCCGGAACTCATTGCCGCCCAAAGAAAACGGTGTGCCGCTACTCCCTGTGCAGCCGATAAACAGAATTTTGCGCCGGTCCGATGGTTACCCCGGTGCTTCCAGACTGAGAGTATTCGCGCCATTTAGCGAGTGGGTGCTGAAATGGTCATCTGTTCACCTGTTGAGCGACGCGCACAGGTATTGGCCAACGGTCTACATCTGTGAACTCATACTCACCCACGCGCGACTTCCAACAAGGGACGTTCGTCCAATGGCAACCATCTGTCAGC
Organism: uncultured Ignavibacteriales bacterium; assembly: GCA_964526835.1. Lineage (GTDB taxonomy): Bacteria > Zixibacteria > MSB-5A5 > GN15 > FEB-12 > DAOSXA01. The sequence continues at coordinate 17,394 of CAZGMK010000037.1, read as the reverse complement.
GAACGCCTTACAGTCGACACAAAAAATGTGGCCCGCTCCCCCCGGCTTCGGCACGCACTATGCAATGGCGGTTGTCGGATGAAACGAATGTACAGCGGAGGACACATGGCGAACAAGTCCGAAGGCAAAAGAAAGCAGATCTGGACGGGTCTTCCCAGGAAAAGCTACTGGCACCTTTACAGCCTTCAGAGCCTCGAATCGGAGAAGCTGGCCCGAATCGTCAACAAGGTGCTCCGAAAAGAATACGTGCTCATCAAATAGCGCCTGGCTGGCAGACAAGCCCCTTCTGGTTCAGAACCGGGTCCTGTCCGGTCGGCCGGCCTCGCATCATTGCCAGGGAATCGTTCCCGCCGCTCCCACAGACAGCTTGCCGAGGCCGGCTCTTTGTATTTATACTGGGGCTGAAACGGTCGCACGAGCTATACGAGACAGGTTCCGGCCCCGGCTATGAAACTGGCTGTACTGACACACAACTATCCCTCCGAAGACAATCCTTCAGCCGGTATCTTTGTGGTGGATCATATGCGTCACCTCAGGGACCAGAACCCCTCCCTCGATGTACAAGTCCACAATTTCCCGTTCGGTGAGTACCCGATGACGGCTGCGATCAGGAAGCCATGGAAGTGGCCGAAGTTCTTGTTCTACTTCGTCTCTTTGCCATTCAGGGTCCGACGGGCCATCGCTGACGCTGATGAGATACTGGCGCACTGGTGGCTGCCGGCGGGCATGGCCGCCGCGCAGGTGAAGGGGAATCGCCGCCTGCACGTGGTCTGCCACGGTACAGACATGTACCTGCTTGAGAGAAATCCCGGCCTTGCCCGCATTGTAAACAGGCTGGCCGCGCGAGTCGACCGCTGGCAGTGCGTCTCGAAAGATCTCAAGAGAATCCTGTTGGAGCTCTACCCGTTCATCAAGGAGGAGAGAGTATTCATTGAGCCGATGCCGGTGGCCTGTGAATTCTACGATTTGGGACAGCCACGGCCGGGCGATCTGATCGTCTCGTGCGGCGCCCTGATCGAGCGGAAGCGCTTCGACCTGCTGATTCGGCAGATGAAGGACCTTCCCCATCTCCGCCTGAAGATATTCGGCGAAGGGCCTCAGCGAGATTACCTGCAACAGGTGATCTCGCAACACAGGCTCGATGACCGGGTCCAACTCGCGGGAAACGTCAGCCGCGAGGCCCTCAACCAGGCTTTCAACGAGGCCTCGCTGTTTGTCCTGCTGTCGGTCGACGAAGGCTATGGCATGGTCCTCAAGGAAGCGCAGGCGGCAGGGTGTCCCACTATGGCTTATTCATGGGACGGAATGGCTGATACCGACCTGGACTACCCGCTGCATCCGGATGAGCCGGCGGCCGCGCGTATCCGGCAGGCCCTGAGCAAACAGTCCGATGTCTGATAGTACCGGACAGTACGTTCCGACGGTGCAATACAATGCGCAACTTATGCACACGGGATGATCTTCCGGGGCATTTTCTCACCCTGATCCGTACTTTCCGGCGAACTTTATCTTGACTTGAGCCCGGTCTGAAACCAGATTGTGGCCCGTTGCAGGTGAGTTGTCAGCCGTATATCTGGGTTTGGGCCGTAGCTGCCTGCCAGCCGGGTATCAGCGCGGAACCCTGGTGGCTGTTCAATGTTTGACAACCGTAGAACCTGTGACCGCGGTTTTTCTGAGCCGATCTTCAATTTTGGCTCAGGCAGAGCCGATAGAACTTAGGCAAGGAGTAATAGCTGGCGTGACCCGGCGTGGATTGTCATGAATCTCAAGGATAAGTTTACACTCGTACTCATACCGGACTCAAAGGGGGTCAGCCGCCAGGTGACCGTGCGGCGGATCCTGGTATACGGCGGCGCTCTGGCCGTGGTCGTTCTATTGGCGGCCTCGCTGTATTTGACGGCCGAGTACTTCACCGACCAGGTAACCAGCGCCGAGTTGGATCGGCTGAGAGCCGAGAACGAGGAACTGCACAGGAAATTCGAGAAGATGCGTTGGGACCTGGCCGAAGTGGAGCGACGCTACACCGATCTGGTCCGGAAGGAAATCGCCGTTCGTACCCTGTTTGACTTACCCGAGATTGATGCCGGAGAGCGCCAACTCGGTGTCGGCGGTCCTACTCCGCCCGCGGTCGCCAATATGACCCCGGTTGAGCGCGAGGCCTACGTTACCGAGCGCGAGATAGATCGTCTGCTGAGGCTGTCCGAGTTCGAGCTGCAGAATTACGCTGAGATTGAAGGCGAATTGATCGATCTTAAGGATCGACTGGATCACACCCCCTCGATCTGGCCCACCAAGGGGTGGCTGTCCTCGGGCTATGGCATGCGCAATGATCCGTTCACAGGGTATCGGAGTATGCACCAGGGGCTTGACATCGCCAACCGTCGAGGGACGCCGATCGTAGCCACCGCCGCAGGCAAAGTCGTCAGTGTTCGGTATAATGGATCGCTCGGCAATACCATTACCATCGACCATGGGTACGGCTTCAAGACTCGCTATGGTCACTTGCACGATTCCAAGGTCAAGGTCGGCCAGCGGGTTGAACGAGGCGACGTTATCGCGGTGATGGGCTCATCGGGCTATTCGACGGGCCCCCACCTGCATTACGAAGTGATCCGCAACGGTAAGCCGCTTAATCCAGGCAAGTATATCCTCAACGACATGTAGGACCTGCGCACAGATGTCAGTCAGGCCGTCGCCGTTTGACAACGGCGGCGGTCGTTTGGTTTTGGGCCTCCGGTAAAGCGACTTCGCCACCGAACGACCAACGAGATGGAAATCGCGGTGACACCTAAAGGCATCCGATGCTGGACGCTAGCCGAAGACATCGCCCTTACGCGCGCGCCACGAACCACGCGGCGAGATGGGCAGGGTGCGGTTAATCGGGGGGCGGCGATACAAGCTGTTTGCTCATGCGCAGTCCCGAGACACCGCCTTCGTAGTAGCCGGGCAATTGCTCTATAGCCCTATAGCCATGCTTCTCGTAGAAGGCGATACCCCCGGTGTTGTCCGAACGTACTTCGAGAGTGATGCGTCGACAGCCGCGTTTGATCGCCTCGCCTTCGGCTTTACGAAGCAGAAGCGCTCCGAGGCCCTTCCCCTGGGCGGCAGGATCGACCGCAATGTTGTACAGTCGCCCTGAATACGCCGACCGACGCCACAGCAGATAGGCGGCCCCCACCAATGAATCGCCTGATTCCAGTACTAATGCAGTCCCGCTGGCTCGGGTCAGGAGATACCTGATCTGTCGCCTGGAGAAGCGATCGGCGACAAAGGCCCGTTGTTCGAGACGAACCAATTGCGGCAGATCAGCGATTCGGGCTGGACGAATGGAGTACGGCTCATTCATCAGCGGTCTGCGGGCGTAGGAGAAAGCCGATCAGGCGCTCGTAGAGTTCGCCTGCTTTCCGGTCCTCATCCCCGGCGACAATGGTGGGATTGTCATTGACCTCAATGACAACGTAGTCGTCCCCAACCTGTTTCAAATCGACCCCGTAGAGGCCCTCTCCGATCGCCGCGGACGCCTGCAGCGCGACCTCAATCAGGCGAGGATCGGCCTTTTCGATCGGGATGCCTCTAACCGGTCCGTACAGCGACCGCCCCTGCGGCGTGTAGGCGTGGATTCTCCATTCCTTCCGTGGAAACGTGTACTGACAGACATACAGCGGTTCGCCGCCCAGGGTACCTACTCGCCAGTCGAACTCAGAGCGAACGAATCGCTGCGCCACTATCAAGTCGGCTCGGCGGGAGAAGCGTCTACCTATACGCACGAACTCCTCCGGATTATTGGCCCTGTCGACATACCTGGAGAAGCTGCTGTTGGGGGCCTTGAGGACAAGCGGTGACCCCAGCAGATCGAACAGCTCTGCGCCTCGCTGCAGGTCAATCCGGCCAGAATCGACAAAGATGGTTCCCGGGACCGGGACAGCGGCCGCGATCAGGTGACGGTACATGTTCACCTTGTCGCAGCAGATAACTATGGACTCGGGATCGTCGATCACCCGCACGCCGTACATCTCGGCCATGCGGGAGGCTACGAATGCAGCGTTCAACGGATCGGTCAGCGCCCGGATGAAGATGGCGTCATATTCCGGAATTTTGAATATGTCCGGTCGGAACAGGAAGTCGGCGCGATGGCCCATTTTGCGAGCCACCTGGGACAGGCGCATCAGGGCGTTCATCTCCTCGGAGCTGGCCACCGTAGTGCGTTCTATGAAAACACCTAGTCGTCCCATTCAACAGCTCCCTCCAACCAGGCCAGCTCACGCGCTCCCAGGGCGGCGAACGGCAAAGGCGAAATGTCGCTGATGAGAGGTTTGCGCTCAGGGGTCAAGATCACCCTGACGGTTGCCAGCGGGATCCCGAAGACTTCCCAGGCGGCTCGGGCCGACTCGACGAAAGCCCTCGACGTGGTCCGACCCAGAACCGCGTGGAGCTTCTTGATTCGACATCCATCGGGCAATTCCTGGCAGCAGATGGCGTACGTGTAATTCCGGGTCATCGACTTGGCGATAGCGTGCTCGCGACCGCGCTTCCACACTGTCCTGCTGCGAAACATAAAGGGATTGATCGGATCGATAACCACCGGCGGCTCAAAGTAGCCATTCGAGATATACCAGGGAGGAACAGCCAGACCGGCCGTGGAGGCCTTCTGAAGGAATATCGGTGGGATGTAAGCGTCCAGCATCTCGCGGCAAGTCGGACGGATGTCGACCCCCAACGCCTCCAGCTCCTGAGACACGTAGTAAGCCGCCTCAAGATAATCAAAGCTGCCGGCGAGGTTCACCCGGAGGCCATTCTCCTTCAGCCGCCCGACAAACCGGCGCCGAGTCGCGGCGGCGCTGAATCCGTCATACTTCTGGTTCAACCAGCACTCCAGTCAAATGATTGTGTTCGAACCCCGCAGCGCGGGAGTCGAACGATTCTGTGGCGCGCCAAAAGTCGGGCTGGCCGATCGGCAAGGCAACAGAAAAGTGACCCTCAATAAGTAACTGCCTGCCAATGCTCAGTCAAGATTTGGCGGCGGTGACCCGATCTATCTTACAGGCGACAAGACGCAATTATGTAATAAGGAGGACACCAATGCCGCGAGGAAACCACCTTGCTCCGATCATCGTCATCATGGGCCTGACCATCTTGCTGGCGAGTTGCGGGAGCGACGACAGCACCAGCAGCACCGGCAGCTACAGCGCGGTGCGTTTCGGCGACTACGATGCCCTGATTACCGAGATCGCCCCGCCGCAGTACAGCGGTCCCTCAGCCGCTCCGGGCGACATCGACCCGGGATGGAACTCCGGTAGTAACCCGCTGCTGGGCAAGGTATTCAGCGAACACGAGCCCATGTCGCTCTACTGGAACCTGGACTACTTCGAAGACAAGGTTTCGGAAATCGAACAGCTGCTGCAGGTCGACGATTCCACCGGTGAGTACCTGGCCGGCAACATGATCACCGTGACGACGCTGACCAGCCCGGTCACGATCCCTTCCGCGGCCAGCGGAGTTATCGGCAGTTCGGTCAGCGTGGGTACGCTTATCGAAGCCGATTTCGAGGGAATGCCGACCGGTACGATAAACCAGCTTGCCTTCAGCCAGGACAGCACGCAGGAGACTATCCTGTCGTACTTCTACTACCCGTCGACTGACGCCACCGAGTCGAGCATATTCTTCGCCACCCACAATCTGGCCGACAGTTCAGTGGCTATGAAGGCGGTGTTCGTGAAGCTCCAGAGTGACGGTTCCCGCCACAGTTGGGTATACGACATTCATTCGGTCAATGACAACGATTTTGCCTATCGCATGTCATGGTATGCACCCGACTTCGGCGATACCAGCGGCCTGGGCTGCATTGTCGGCGGCGGCAATCGCAATACCGAGTTCGCTCTGCGCTATCGGCAGTTCCGACCGGCGGAGTCATCCACCTATGATTCGATATCATTGCTGGACCAGGTCTTCACGCCTGACTACGGTGAGGGAACCGGCTTGTTGTCGAGCTACTCAGTCTTCGTCGACGAATCACTGATCTTCGACTACAGCTACCACCCTCAGACGCTTCTCGTGAGCCCGTTTGGCCAGTAGGAATTGACCACAATCCCCGCGAGACGACAGCCCCGGCCTCACGCCGGGGCTTTTGTTCGTGACCGCTGATACCTAAGAGCGCGTCTTGATCAGCCTGCCGAAATGCTGAGCGCGCAGCTTGCCCTTGAAATTGCTCTCCAGCCCTTTCCAGAATTCACACAGATCGCAGCCGTCGGCCGCCTCGCAGCGGCACTTGCCGGGCATGGTGCACAGGTTCAGGTATATCGGCCCATCGACCGCCTCGACAACATCCAGAAAGCTGATTTGGCGGGGCGGTCGCGCCAGGGCATAACCACCCCTGTTGCCCGCAAACGAGACAAGGATCTCGGCCCGGGCCAGATCTCCCAGCACCTTTGCCAGGAAGTCCCGGGGAATTTTCTCGGCTTTGGAGATTGCGTTTATGGACGCCCGCTCACCTTTGCCCAGACGGGTACAATGACGAACCGCTCTGATGGCGTAATCGGACTTGCGCGATAACCACATATGAAACCTTCCCTGTTAGGCCGTCGGGTTACAGGGGCTGACACCCGCCGACATCACTAGTCGAGGGTATAGATACGCAATGCCGATACCAATGTCCACGAAAAAGTGGGCCGAATAATCCTCAATGGTCCAAATTGACCCTGTATGGAGTCACTCGAACGATTCGGCCACCCGGTGGCGGACAATTTCCCCTTCGACCATGTAAATGACGTCTTCGCTAATGTTGGTGGCGTGGTCACCGATACGCTCCAGGTTGCGCGAAATGCTGAGCAGGCTGAGGTAATATGCGGCCTGACCCGGGTCTTCCCGCACCCCCCTCTCTACGGACACAATGGCATTGTGATGGCAGTCATCGAGCGCGTCGTCTGACTCGCACACCTGACGCGCCCGTTCGGTATCGAGATCAACCAGCGCGTCGGCGCTCTGCTTGACCATGGCCATCGCCTTGCTCAACATCTCCGACAGGTCGAACGGCGCAGGTCCCGTGGAGATAGTCGCCATGCGACGGGCCTGCTGGGCGATGTTCACGGCCAGGTCGCCTATTCGCTCCAGATCATTGTTGATCTTGAGGGCGGCGATTACGAACCGCAGGTCGATAGCCACCGGTTGATGCAGGGCCAGTATCTTCAGGCACTCCTCCTCGAGTTCAACTTCGAGTCGATCTATCTCGGCGTCCTCAGCGATGACATTCTCGGCAAGTGCAACATCCTGCTCCTGAACCGAGGTCACGGCCGCCTGGAGTGCTTCCTCCACTTTGGCGGTCAGATACAGAACACGCCTTTTGAGCGCCTTTATCTCTTTTTGAAAGTGCTTGGTCATGACAGGTTCCTCAGCCGAAGCGACCGGTGATGTAATCCTCGGTCTTCTTCTTTGAAGGTTTGGTGAACATTACGCTGGTTGGACCAACTTCGATCATCCTGCCCTCGAAGAAGAAGGCGGTTCGATCCGATACACGAGCGGCCTGCTGCATATTATGGGTTACGATGACAATCGTGTAGTCGGCTTTGAGGTGCCCGATTAGGTCCTCTATCTTGGCCGTCGAAATCGGATCAAGGGCCGAAGCCGGCTCATCCATCAAGATGACATCCGGGCGAATGGCCAGGGCGCGGGCTATGCACAGGCGCTGCTGCTGTCCGCCCGAGAGCATCATGGCGGAGTTCTCCAGTTTGTCCTTCACCTCTTCCCACAGGTAGGCCTTCCGGAGAGTATCCTCCACGACCTCGCGAATCAGGTCCTGGTTTCTTATCCCGTTTACACGAAGGCCGTAGGCTACGTTCTCGAAGATGGACTTGGGAAATGGGTTCGACTTCTGGAAGATCATGCCCACACGTGTTCGAATGGCGGATACATCGCGAATATCTCGATAGATGTCGATATCGTCGAGTCTGACCGAGCCGGTCAGACGCGTGCCGGGAATAGTGTCGTTCATTCGATTCAGGGTGCGCAGGAACGTGGATTTGCCGCATCCCGAGGGGCCGATCAGAGCGAACACTTCATTCGAGGGTATCTGCAGGGAAATATCGTACAGGGCCTGACTGGCTCCATACCAGAAATCGAGTCTGTCTACTCGAATCTTGACTGCCCCTTCTGGCCGGACCGAGTCTGAGCTGATCGCATCCGACTCCGGTTTCTTGCGAATCGTCGTCTTGATGATCGGAGTCGATCCTGCCTTGTCTGAGTTGTCCTGTTCGGTCATGATGCCCTCTGTTTCTGTCCGGTCAGCCATTGCTCCTCCTTGCACGCAACCGAGAACGCAGCGAGATGGCGAAGAAATTCAACGTGAATGTCAGCACCAGGAGTACCAAGACAGTCCCAAACAGTATCGGCCTGGTCTTGTCGATGTCCGGGGACTGGGTCGCCATCACATATATGTGGTACCCCAGCTCCATGAACTGATGGGTCAGCTTCGAAGGAATATAGGGCAGGTAGTAGGCCGCCCCGGTGAACAATATTGGGGCCACCTCGCCCGCCCCCCGGCTTACGGCCAAGATGGCGCCGGTGAGAATACCCGGCATGGCCCCCGGTAGGATCACTCGCCGAATCGTCTGCAGTCTTGTCGCGCCCAGGGCGTAGCTGGCTTCCTTGAGCTCACGCGGGATAGTGCGCAGGGCTTCCTCGGTGGCGACAATCACTACCGGAAGGGTTAGCACCGCCAGCGTCAGGGACGCCCATATGATCGCCGGTTGTCCCCAGACGGGACCGGCGTCGGCGCCGAACACCTTGTCTATCCCGCCGCCGACAAAACCTATGAAGAAGCCCAGTCCGAAAAGGCCGAAGACAATGGAGGGAACACCGGCGAGATTGTTGACCGCCAGGCGAATGAGCCGCGTTATCTTCGAATCCGGACGCGTAAACTCCTGCAGGAAAATAGCTGTCATCACTCCCACGGGAACGACGGCTATGGTCATCAGAATGACCAGGAAGACAGTGCCGATGATGGCCGGGAAGATGCCGCCGGACTCCATTCCGTCTTCCGGCGGATGGCTCAGAAACTCCCAGGAGATCACGCCGAGTCCGCCCCAGACTATGCTTCCGATGATCACAAGCAATATCAGGGCGATTGTAATAGTGGCGCCCAACGTAAGGCTCTTCGGAAAGAAACCACCGGTCTTGGGCTGAAAACTCAGCGGCGGCTCTCTGCGCGGTGCGACCGCAATGGGCTGATCAACACTCACTCTGTCTTCCCCTGAAGTCGCCTGCGAAGCCGCCCGAGCGCCACGTCACCGCCCAGATTGATGACGAATGTGAACACGAAGAGAAGTGTCCCGAGGAAGAACAGGACGTTATAGTGGGTGCTGCCGAAGACGACTTCACCCATCTCGGCCGCGATGGTCGCTGAGATTGTCCGGACCGAGTGGAACAGACTCGATGATACAATCGCGGCGTTCCCTGAGGCCATCAGGACAATCATCGTCTCACCGATGGCGCGGCCGAAGCCCAGCACTACGCCCGCGGCGATTCCCGGCAGGGCCGCCGGCAGTACGACTGTCATCGAGACCTGCCACGGATTGGCGCCCAGAGCCAGGGCGGCGTCGCGGAGCGATCGCGGCACCGACGTCATCGCATCCTCCGCTACGGTGAAAACTATCGGGATCACGGCCAGCCCCAGTGCGATCCCGGCGTTGAAGACATTGAGTCGGTAAGTATAGTCGAATGCACTCTGCAGGAAACTGGCCATGACCAGCAACGCGAAGAAACCAAGTACTACCGACGGAATGGCCGCCAGTAACTCGATCACCGGCTTAATTACCTCACGAACCCTTCTTGTTGCGAATTCAGCTGAGTATATGGCCGCCCCGATCCCCAGCGGGATGGCGAACAGCATGGCCACCAGCGCCGCTTTCAAACTGCCGACGAACAGCGGCATCAAGGAAAACTTAGGCACTTCTGATTCCGGCTGCCATGACCACTTGGGATCTCGCCCCTCGATCCACTCCTGCTTGAATATCATGCGGTCCAGGCTGGCGTCCTCCTGAACCCACTCATCGTAGAAGATCGGGAGTGCCTCGCGGAAGATGAAAATAAAGATCAACGCTATGGCCGCTACAGCCGCCAGGGCGTTGATGAAGAGGAACTTCTCCCCGATGAACTCAAGGAGCCTCGATTTGGGCTTGAACTTCAACTGCTGCATGCTGATCCGGATGACGTCGCTGGAAGCGGGGCCGCCCGCCCCCAGCGAAGCCGCTTACCTGAATCACTTGATCATGTTCTCTTTGGCCTGATCGGGATGCAGCGGGACATAATCGATCTCTTCGGCTATCTTCTGACCTTCGGCACTGAGCACCCAGTTGGCCAGCTTCTTCAACTCACCTTCGGGTTTACCGTTGAAGAACCAGTACAGGTGACGCGATATCGGGTACGTGCCTTCGGACACGGTCTTGACTGTGGGTTCAACCGCCTCGCTTTGGGCGTCGGGAGCCACCCTGGCAAACTTGACGCCGGTCGCCCAGGCAATGCCGCCATATCCGATACCATACTCGTCCTTTGATACCGCATTCACGACGGAGGCGGTTCCTGGCAGGGTCTGGGTCATGGCGTCAAAATCTTCCTTTTCCAGGACATGCTCTTTGAAGAAAGCATAGGTGCCCGAGTTGTTCTCACGTCCATATAGAATAATGGTGTGATCCGGCCCGCCAACCTCCTTCCAGTTGGTGACGGCGCCGGTGTAGATCGCCTTCAACTGCGGGATGGTCAGCGCATCCACCGGGTTCTTCTCGTTCAGAAAGACCGCAATGCCGTCGAGGGCGACTGATATGCGATAGGGTGCTATTCCCTTGCTCTCGGCCAGGCGGTGCTCTTTCTCCCTCATGTCGCGGGAGGACTCGCAAACATCGGTAGTACCGTTAAGCAGCGCAGCAATGCCAGTACCGCTGCCGCCACCCGCGACCTGGATGACCACCCCCTCGTTGATCTTCATGTATTCCTCGGCCCAGCGCTGGCCCAAACGAACCAGGGTATCCGAGCCCTTAATGGTAATGTTGGCTGACGCCATCACCATGCCTGCAATCACAGCCAGCGTCCCTGCGGCAAGAATCATCTTCTTCACTTCTCTGCCTCCATATGAAAGTTAAGCGAATCAACTCCGGTTTTGTTAAGCTTGTATTAACACAATGTTAAGAGTGAACTACTCAGAACTTCAGCTGGACATCCACTTGCAGCCGTTTGAAGTCCTGCTCATTGTTGTCAAGGCCGATCTCGTTATCAAACCAAGTCAACTTGAAGGCGGTATTCCTGTCCAGAGCCAGCGCGCCACCTATCTCATGACCTCTGGCATCGGTGCCGCCACCGCGAAAATCAGAGTCGGTGAAGGTAGCTACGACGGCATCCGCCTCCACTTCTCGATAGCAGTAGCGAACTTCCCAGCCGAACGGCTGTTTGGCCGCACCCACCTTGAAGCCGACCAGCCAGCCGGTGTTCAGACTGTCGGCGGCGGTATTGGTGACGAAGTCGCCCATGATGATGACGGGCAGGCCGATGATGCTCGCCGATATTGCACCGCCAACCTCGAGCAGCTCGTAGTCGGACAGATAGACCTGAGTTGTGTTATCCCCTTCCACCTTGAGACCGACCGAATTGCCGCGAAATTTGCCATCGTAGAACGGCGCAAGGCCCTCGGTGTTTACGTAGTTAAAAAAGCCTCCACCGACAGTGATCCCTGCCTCAGGCCCCTCAATACTGTAAGTTATCGCTCCCTGGGCCGCACCCAGCCAGGAATCATCACTGCTTGAGCGTTCCTCAATCCAGAGGCCCGATCCCATCAGCGTTATACTGACCTGCTTGAATGCCGTTGTGTATGCCAGTACTCCTCCCTCGGGATTCCAGTCCGAATCCCAAATGAGCTCGGAGCCACCAGGCTTGTAGAAGGGATTCTTGAATTTGCCTGCGGTAAGCGAGAGGCCCGGCAAGCGCTCGTGGGCAGTCTGCAGATAGGCCAGATCCACACCGAACGACTTGGTGGAGAAGGCTCCGCCCAATGTCTGATTGGTGGACACCGGATTCTCACCCCCGGTCGCCAGTTGAATGCCTACAGTTGTACGTTCAGATACATCTCCAAAGACGCCCAAGCGGGCTCTAACCCGATGACGATGCCGCGCATCGGAATCGTCGGTGTCTATCATCTCATGACGATACCTGAGATCTCCCTTCACCTTGATCGTCTCCCACCAATTGCCGTCAGCCGCCGTCGACGTCGCTACGGCCGTGACTGCCAGAACCGCTAAGGCTTTGCTAATCATTCAGATCTGTCCTCCGTGAGCCAATCCCGTTATGCGCCCGTGCGCCGACCCATAGTCGCCGCGCTGTCTGGTACGGTCACCGGTGACGACCGTCGCAACGATAGAACAGGGTTAGTATTAAGTGAGCGTTAAGCTAGGGCTAAGTTACGGTTAAGTTAGAGGCTGGACTGCCCCGCCTGGGCGCCGTGGATTTGGTGTTTGCATCCGGGTTTTGATTTGTTATAATCGACTTGGCGGGCGCTTTTCTCTGAGGCGTCCGGTAGTGTAGGTCTCAGTCTTCGCATGTGAGGTCCTATGAATCATGGCATAAGCGAACTATGGAAAGATGAAGACTGGTGGGCGATCTGGTTCGGCTTCATTCTTATCGGTCTGACTCTGGCCGGATGGATGCCGAAGATACCGAAAATCGGTTCCTGGACCAACAATCCACTCGAGGCTCTCACGGTAGTCAGGGATGGAGTGGCGATCGATCTGCTGCTGGACAACCTGTTGTTTCTCATGATAGGCCTTGGCGTCCTGACCGCAATCGGTGTCGCCTTCATGGGAGTCGCAAAGGTGGGTCGCTATCTGGCAGGCTTCGCAGTTGTGTTCATCCTGTCCTGCCTTGCCTATTGGGTCGCTAACCAAACCAATGTAAAATACTGGGGACTCAGCTACGCCCTGTGGGCTCTGCTGGTAGGTTTACTCATTTCGAACACTATCGGCACTCCCGAGTGGCTGAAGTCGGGCGCGCGCACGGAAATGTTCATCAAGACCGGCCTGGTGTTGCTGGGCTGTGAGGTGCTGTTCGGCAAGATAATCTCGCTGGGGCCACCCGGTCTGATGGTAGCCTGGATTGTCACGCCGGTGGTCGTCATCTTCATGTATAACTTTGGGGTTCGCAAGCTGAAGATGGGCAACAGGAAGCTCGTCATCATCATCGCCAGCGCGACCTCCGTCTGCGGCGTCTCGGCCGCCATCGCCGCAGCAGCGGCATGCCGCGCCAAGAAAGAGGACCTGACCTTCGCGGTCGGCTTGACCCTGATCTTCACGGTGCTGATGATGTTCTTCATGCCGCTGTTCATCAAGCTGGTCGGCATGCATCATATCCTTGGCGCAGCCTGGATGGGCGGCACAATCGACTCCACCGGGGCGGTGGTGGCAGCCGGCTCCATGCTGGGAGCGGCGGCGGGAAAGGTGGCGGCTGTGGTCAAGATGATCCAGAATGTGCTGATCGGGCTGCTGGCGTTCTTCATCGCCCTGTACTGGGTGACTTCGGTCGACCGCAGCAAGGATTCTCCGCGCCCCAACGCCATGGAGATTTGGTACCGTTTCCCCAAGTTCGTGCTGGGGTTCGTGGCTGCATCTCTACTCTTCTCTTTCGTTGTCGTTCCGGCCTGGGAGACTGCCGAGATTGTGGATCAGGAGCTGATCAGGCCCTGCACGAAGACCCTCCGTGGATGGTTCTTCTGCCTGGCCTTCACGTCGATAGGCCTGGAGTCCAACTTCCGCGACCTGGCCTCCCGGATGGAGGGTGGAAAGCCGATGTTGCTGTACGTTATCGGGCAGTCCTTCAACCTCGGCCTGACTCTCCTGATCGCCTGGCTGGCCTTTATGGTCTTCTTCCCCAACGCAATATGAGCGTGAAGTCGATGCATCATAAGACCGGATCGGGCCGCTGGCTGAGGTTTCTGTTCGGCCTTGCGGCCCTCACGGCTTTTTTCGGGGTCTTCGCATCGGGCTGGACCCCGCCGGGGCCGGCCGGCGCAGTCCTGCGAAACAACCAGGGGCTGAATATCGACGCCTCACCCTTGTTCTACTCCGACCTTGAGAACATGCCTCAGATAGAAGCCGATGTCCGCGCCCTCAGACAGGCGGCTGCCAGGTCAGGCGCGGGCCGACTGCATTCGGACGACTAGCCGGTCCGTATCTCGTCCGGGGGCTTGGCGGGAGACGGCCCGGCGCTGCTCTGGCCGGGCAAGTGGATGGTGAAGCTGCTGCCCCGACCAACCGTACTGCGGACACTGACGCTACCGCCGTGTGCGATGGCAATGTGCTTGACAATGGCCAGACCAAGCCCGGTACCGCCCATCCTCCGGCTGCGTGCCTTGTCCACCCGATAGAATCGCTCGAACAGGCGGTCCAGGTGCTTGCTCTCGATGCCGCAGCCCTCATCGGAGACCTCAATGGCAATCTCGCCGGCGTCCTGCCGGGCGCGCACGGTCACAGTCGTTTCCGCTTCAGAGTACTTCAACGCGTTGTCGATCAGGTTGATGACGCCCTGTTCGAGCAGATGGGCATTGAGGCTGGCAGTGAGATCGTCGGGACATTCCAGGGTTACATCCACCCCGATCTCCCGTGATTTGGCCTCGCACGAAGCCACCGCAGCCCGCAGGACATCGCCAACTGCCCGCGTCTGCAGACTTATCTCCTCGCGCTCGGATTCTCTCTCGATACGTGACAGGCTCAACAGATCCTCTACTATATGATGGAGGCGATCACCCTGTCGTGCAATCATCTGAAGAAAACGCATCGCATCATCACGATTCTCGATGGCCCCATCCAGAAGCGTTTCGACCGAGCCCTTAATGGACGTTATCGGGGTCTTCAACTCGTGTGAGACATTGGCCACGAACTCGCGCCTCATATTCTCCAGTTTGCGCAACCGAGTGACATCGTTGAGAACGACCACTGCTCCGATTCTCTGGCCTTCCGCATCACGCAGGACAGAGGACGACACCTGAACCAATCGCTCCTTTTGACCCCGCGAGAAGATCACCTCCTCCTGGACTGTCCGGCGCTTTCTGAGAGTCTGATCGATCACCTGCTGAAGCCCGCTATTGCGGACCGCCTCGGGAACCGTTAAGCCGATCACGCCCTCCCGATCCACCGCCATCAATTCGGCGGCGGCTCGATTAAGGTTGATGATACGCTCATCCGGGTCAACCGCCATAACTCCCTCGACCATGCTCGACAGGACCGCCTCCTGCTCTCGTCGCTGCTTGCTTATGGTGCCGATACGCAAGTGCAACTGGGCCGCCATCTCGTTCATGGCTTCCGCCAGTTCGCCGATCTCCTCGGACGGGGGAACAGCCAGTCGGCCAATAAGGTCTCCGCGGGCGAAGCGCTGCGCCCCGCGCCGCAAGTGCTCCAGCGGGCGAGTTATCCGGTGTGATACTATCAGGCTCACAGCCGCCGCGAGCATCGCCACTGCCAGCCCCCCTGCGATCATCTTGAACCGAAGCGCCTCCTTGGCCTCGTCTATGAAAGTAATCGGCATAGCCGTGCGAACCATACCAATAGCACGTCCTTCCGACACGACCCGGATGGCCACGTACATCATCTTCTTCTGAAGCGTGCTCGACCGGCGAATGGACATACCGTACGCCTCATTCAAGGCCTGCACCACTTCGGGACGAGCGCTGTGATGGTCCATGGCCTCCGGGTCTTCATCGGTATCCCCGACCACTCGTCCATCGGGAAGAATGACCGTTATCCGGGTCGAGGTTCGTTCCCCGAACACTCGGGCCAGATCAGCCACGGCCTCAATATCATCGGCCGCGATCAGTGAACGCACTTGCTCTTCCACCAACTGAGCCCTGGCCCTGAGGTCCAGCTCCGTCTGTTCGTAGTAGAAAGCGTCCTGAGCCTCGATCGCCCACCAAGCCAGCGCCACAACGGCCATTACGATTATCAGAAGATAGGAGGGATAGAGCTGCCAGCGGAGTGGTCGACGCGCCATAGTTGACTCAGTTGTGGTTTGAAGACACCGGGGAGCTATTCTTCAAAACGATACCCCACTCCCCTGACGGTGGCGATATGCCGACCGGCGGAGCCGAGTTTCTTGCGCACACCGGCCACGTGAACATCAATTGTCCGGTCGGTGACCATGACATCCTCGCCGCGGGTCAGGTTGACCAGCTGGTCGCGCGTGAACACCCATCCCGGCCGACTGGCCAGAACCTGCAAAAGCCGAAACTCGGTCTGGGTCAGTCCGACCTGGTCGCCGTTCAGACTTACCTGGTAACGATTCGCGTCGATTTCCAGCGAGCCGACCCTGATCACTTGCTCGTCGGCGCCGTCATTGGACGATGGACGACGCAATACCGCGCGTACCCGAGCAATCAGCACCCGCGGGGAAAACGGCTTGGTTATGTAATCGTCAGCCCCCATTTCCAGACCGGTGACAATATCGGCGTCCTCGCTCTTGGCCGTCATCATGACCACCGGCACGCCTTTGGTGGCTGCCTCATCCTTGAGAGTCCGGCAAACCTGCAGGCCCTCCATACCGGGAAGCATCAAATCAAGTAGCACGAGGTCGGGCGCGTGCGCTCGGGCAAGACTCAGGCCGTCCTCACCTGATTCGGCCGTCAAAACCTCGTACCCCTCGCGCTTGAGGTTGTACCTCAGGACTTCGACGATATCCGGATCGTCCTCGATAACAAGAATCCGTTTGGCCGCCACCAAAGCCTCCTGTTTTCGGCTCCGGTGCAGTATAAGTGCCGGCAGTCCCTGAGGCAACGCTGAAGTTGCGCGGGCGACAACCCGGACCGCGGCGGATTCGAGGTGAAAGTCAGAATAACAACTCCGCGTACACTTCCCCACATTCAATACCCCGCGCCCTGATGATGCTTCGCAGGCGCGTCCTATGTTATGATCCGACAACCAGTTAAATGCGATCATCAAGACCATCGATTTGACTCTTGACATCGTCAACCGATATCCTATATTTTGGAGAACTCAGAAAAGGCAGAAATGTCAGAGCATTCTAACGAACAATCCAAGTACTTGACGACCACGCAGGCGGCACGCCGTCTATCGGTTTCGCCTGACACCGTACTCAAGTGGGCGAAGGCCGGGAAGATCGCGAGCGTCCGCACTTATGGTGGCCACTACCGGATTCCGCTGTCCGAGGTCGAGGACGAGACCGTCCGTTCTCCCGGTTCAACCGGCGGCATATTGCCCACACTTCCCCCGGCGCACCAGTACTGCTGGCAGTACCTGGCCGAGGGTGGCGAGATCAAGCCGGAGTGCCGCGACTGTATAACCTATCGTTCGCGGTCGCGCCGGTGCTGCCTATTCCGACGATTCCGCCGGTCTGTTCCGAGCGAAGACGCCAGGTCAT
>CAZGMK010000036.1:0-34663 GCA_964526835.1 uncultured Ignavibacteriales bacterium | reverse complement strand
AAGTGTACTTTAACCGCAGTACTTCTTTGATCTTACGCATGGACAATCGCTCTGCTGGCATCCTCACCTCCTGGGCTTTTCATTCGAAACACCAATAAGATAAGGGGCTGCCGGTTTAAGGACTATCCCGCGTTAGCTAATGCTCCTGGGGTGGCGCGATCAATCGGAATCAGATGGCACGATGGCTCGGAATATGCATGAAAAGCGGCAAACGTCTTCCGGATCTAACTACCTAATCGAATAGAAGGACATCAACCGCGGTCGCGATCCGGCAAGAGCCTCTCTATCTTGTAGTCGTAGGGCCGCTTGACAACATCGAAAGGTGTAGCTACAATTGTTGTGTGCTCGACCCACCGAGCGGTATTCGAGAAAGGAGAAGCCATGTATAGAATTAAGACTTGCTCAGTAACTGTGCGTCTGCGCACGACCGCATTGCGTTGCTGTGTTGCCGTTGTCGCCATTATCACTTTCATCCCGTTCTGTACTAAGGCTCAGTTTGGTAGTCCTCCAGCTCCGCCTGTGGTATGGCTTGACGAGGTAGACGATCTCGCGCGTTTACGATGGAATTGCACGCACCCCGAGGGATCGTACGATGCGTACCTCCGGATGCGCGATTTCGAGGGTTATAACGTATACCTATTCTATCCGGATATCGATACTGCGCATTCCATCATTGCGGAATATGATTATGAAGACTACATCAAGTTCATATGGGATGAACCCGGTGCAAAGTGGCGCATACTCGACCCACCCTTTACTTCCACCTACTTGAGATGCCTATATGGGGCCGGTTGCTACGATACGAGCTTCCACCCCGCAGATTACTCGCCGTCAAACCCACTAAGTGTGTTCGCCGATTCCCTTTTCTACTTCGAACCGTTCGGTCAGAATGTATCAGCCCTGGGCATTGAGACACCGATTACCAAGATCTATCCGGATCAGTCTTGGCCATCGCACATTGACCCGGACTTCGCAAACCCCGATGAAGTAACCGATGATGGCTACTTGAAGTACTTCGAGTATGAATTGCTGCTTGATCCTATCATGTATGAGTTCGTGGATGATGGTTGCTTTGGCATATCGGTGACGGCCTATGACTTCGGCTGGCCGCCTTATGGAGTTCCTCCATCCGAGTCGGTGCCAAGTAACTCTCTGAAGTGGGCACGCTGGATCGAACCAGAAGCCCCGGAGATCATTTGCACAATGCCGCTCAATGGAACTGTGCAGGTGCAATGGATAGCGTCGCCCTGCGTCGCGGAGTATGTGGCTTACCGAGATGGTTCACCAATCGATACTGTGGCGGGGGGGCATGACGACACGATGTCAGTTCACGATGTTCACCCGTGTTTACCGGACTGCATCGCACAGTATTCAGTCGAGGCAGTCAATTCCAAGGGCGAATCAGCGATGTCGCAGCCCTTTGATCTGGGCGGGGGGACGGACGTAGTTTATAACGCTGACCATTCGCTCGCCGTGGCACCGGCCATGTCTTGCGGCTTTCCCAATCCTTTCAATTCGTCGACAACCATACAGTTCGATGTTCCGCGCGGCGGTCACACCACTCTGCGTGTGTTCAACGCCTTGGGCCAGACGGTAGCAACCTTGCACGATGGTCATGTCGCCGCCGGAAGAAAGACTATTACCTGGGATGGTGCCGATAACCAGGGCAAGCGTGTTGCTTCCGGCCTTTACTACTATCAGCTCACAACTGGTACCGGCACTCTGACGAAGAAACTGGTACTTCTGAAATAACAACGGATTGCGGCCAGGGATTCCTACATCAATGTTCTGGGCCTACGGACCGGATCCCTATACCGCGAAGCCGGCCCAGTAGTAGAGCTCATGTCAAGAGTTGTGTAAATTGTTTTTTCAAGCAGCGTGCTTTTCGGTCTGATTGTTCTTCGTTTTCCTGACCTCGAGGCCGTCCTCGAACGTCACTCCCGCCAGTACCTTCGTCACCATCTGCGGTGCATTGATACGACGCCAGCGCTTCTCTGCTCGCACGATCAACTGGAAGATCAGATACAGAGCCGAGCGCGGTGATTTGATCCGCCTCGTCGCGTTGGTCCGCAGCCACGGCTTGTTGATCAACCTCGGTTAGCTTGTTGACACCGCGGAGACACGCCTGCTCCTATACGAGAAAGACCGGTTTGCTACGCCCAGGGCAGCCTTTCGTTGGCTGACCAAGAACAGAGGCGCTGGTCGATCATTGGCTCAGGATTCCTTCCACAGGCCTGTAGTACCGATCGACAAACTGCCGACTCAAGGGAAGGGATGGCATCCCAACACACTGGCCGAACCGGCAGTGCATTCCGTGCCCGCTGGGGGGCATTATGAAGCAATTGTAGTGCCATCCGGCATCCAGCGTGGCATGACCCCAACAAACGGGACGCCCTTCCGGGCGTCCCATTTCACATAGCGGTACGGGGAATCGAACCCCGGTTTGATGGCTGAGAACCACCCGTCCTAACCACTAGACGATACCGCCAATCAAGCCTTTGCTCTCAGCCAAGACAGCCCGAATATATACATTACCTCACTATTGTCAAGAAGACTCCATCAAGACCGCAGTCGTTCCCTTTTTCCTTTATCCGGCTGTCCCACGGTCCTATATTAGCTCGATAACCGACTGGAGGACATGACATATGGCCGCCGCCAAACGGAAGACCAGAAAACACCGCGAGCTCTCGTTCAAGCAGATTGACTATCGTATTGCCACCAGCCTCAAGGGAATCAGCAGCTCCGACGACGTTGATCCCTACTGTGGCATCATCGGACAAAACCGTGCTATCGACGCGATCAAGACCGGCCTGAACGTACGCAGCAACGGTTTCAACATCTTCGTCACGGGCCTGGCGGGAACCGGGCGCACGACGACCATTAAGCACCTGTTGGAGCAACTCGACCACGAACGCCCCGATGTGCAGGACATATGCTATGTCAACAACTTCCGCCAGGAAGACAGCCCCTGCATACTGACGTTCAAGGCCGGCGACGGCCGGCGGTTCAAGAAGGACATGAACTACCTGATCAGCTCGGTGCGCAAGGCTGTGCCGGCTATCTATCTCTCCGACGACTACAAAGACCGACACTCGCGTGTCGTCCGGGAGTTCGAGGGCCGCCAGAAGAAGCTGATACAGGAGTTTGAGGACAAGCTCAGCGAAGCTGGTTTTGTCATGGTCCAGTTGCAGTCAGGCATGGGCACTCGAAATGAAATCCAGCCGCTGGTGGACGAAGAGCCGGTGAGCATCGATAAGCTCGAGCAGTTGTCCCGGGAGGGCAAGTTCCCGCCGGCCCGTCTGGACGAGATACGCCGCCGATGGGACCGTCTGCGCCGGGAGTTTGATGTCACTTCGATCGAGTCCAAGAAACTCTCGACTAAGGCCGAGGACGCCCTGGAGAAGCTCGAGTATTCGATCATCGCCCCGCTGATCACTGACAAAGTCAACCTGCTGCGTAAGCGCTATCCCTTCGAACAAGTCCTCGAATACCTCGATCAGGTCGAGGAGGCCTTGCTGAGCGATCTGGATCGGTTCAAGGAAGCCCGGCCGCGCCGCGGCGAAGAAGAGGCGCCGCCGTACCGCAAGCGCGAGCCGTTTGAGGAATTCTCCGTCAACCTAATCCTCGACAGTTCAGAGACCGAGGCGGTTCCGATCGTCATCGAGAAATCCCCAACCTACAAGAACCTGTTTGGGTCAATCGAACGCGTGGTCGACCGCTTCGGCTACTGGCGCACCGATTTCACCCGCATCTTCGCCGGCTCGCTGCTGAAAGCCTCCGGTGGTTACCTTGTGCTCAATGCGCAGGATGTCCTGACCGAGCCGGGGGTCTATGTTCATCTGAAGCGATCGCTGCGCAACCGAGAGATCGAGATCGCCGGGTACGATCCGTTCTACATGATGGCCGGCGGCGGCATCAAACCTGAGCCGATCCCTCTGGATGTCAAGGTTGTTCTGATCGGCGAACCTTATATCTATTCGATGCTGTGGCGGATGGACGAGGACTTCAAGAAGGTGTTCAAAGTCAAGGCGGAGTTCGACAGCGTCATGCCCTTCAGCAAACGCAACACCGTCGAGTACTACCGTTTCGTCGGTAACCTGGCCCAGCAGGAGAACTTGCCGCCCTTCGATCTGGAAGGGATGCAGGCCGTGGCCGAGTACGGGCGACGCCTGGCCGGGCGCCGGGACAAACTGACTACGCGCTTTACAGTTGTCTCCGATGTGATCCGAGAAGCAGCGTTCAGGGCAAGACGTCGACACGCCCGCAGGGTCGAGCGCAAGGACGTTTACGAAGCGATTAACCAGCGCCGGACCCGGGTCAATTTGATCGAAGACAAGATACAAGAGCTGTTTGACAAACGAACCCTCATGGTGGACACTTCCGGCGAGGAAATCGGTCAGATCAACGGCCTGTCCGTATATACCGGCGGCGAGTACGCCTTCGGCCGGCCAACGCGAATAACTGTGGCCACGTCGATCGGCCGAGCCGGGGTGATCAACATCGAACGCGAAGCCGAGTTGTCGGGACCCATCCACAACAAGGGAGTCATGGTCCTGTCGGGATTCCTGCACAAGATGTTTGCCCAGGATAAGCCTCTGGTCATGTCGGCCTCGATTTGCTTCGAGCAATCCTACAGTGGCGTGGATGGCGACTCCGCCAGTTCGACGGAGGTCTTTGCCATTCTCTCCTCGCTCGCCGAGCTGCCGCTGCGCCAGGACGTGGCGGTGACCGGATCGGTCAACCAGAACGGCGTCATACAGGCGATCGGCGGCGTAAACGAGAAGGTCGAGGGGTTCTTCGATGTTTGCCGAGCCCGGCGACTGACGGGAAGCCAGGGCGTTATCATGCCACAGGCTAATGTCGACGATCTGCTTCTGCGTCCGGATGTGATGGAGGCGATCAGGGAGGGCAAATTCCATATCTGGCCGATCAGGACAATCGCCGAGGGCATCGAAATCCTGACCGGCGTCCCGGCCGGTCGCCGACTCAAGAACGGAGGCTACACCAAAGACTCGGTATTCGACCGGGTCGACCGCAAGCTCGCACAGATGGCCGACAAACTGCAGAATTTCGGCCGGGATGAAGGAGTTCTCCCGAAAAAGTGACGGAGGAAATCCGCGCTCGTCAACGCCTTACCGCTGTTCGTTCTCCTGAGCTTCCATCTCCCGCATGAGGTCTTCACCGACCTCCAGATCATCGTAACGCTGCTCGACTGAGCGATACAGCACAACGACTGTTACCCGCCGGTTGCGGGCATCCTGCGGATCCGACTTGATCATGGGGAACCTGTCGGCAAATCCACGCACTTCGCGGATTTGTCCGTCGCGCAGCCCAGAGACTTCCATCAGGCTACGGGCGGCGTTGGCTCGGTCGGCCGACAGCTCCCAATTGGTGTAATCGCGGCCGCCGCCGAATGAGGCGTCGGTGTGCCCCTCAATGACGAGGCTGTTCGACAGCGTGCCGAGCTCTCCGGCGATAGTCATGAGGATTCCGGCCGATCGCGCCAGCGGTTTGGCCGAGCCAGGCTCAAAGAAAGCCGGCGAGTTCTCCGACTCATTGAGGATGATGCGCAGACCCTCGGCTGTCATTTCGAAGCGGATGTTGGACTTGAGGCGCTGAAAGGCGCTTTGTTTCTGTAACTCCTGCATGATACGTCTGGCGGCCAGCGAGAGCTCGTTCTTCTCCTGCTCGGATGGTCCACCGCCGGACCGATCCGGGGTGCGCTGCTTGACGCCGGACATCGGATCGTCCTTGGGAATCGGAGAAGTCGTGCCTCTGAGCACACCGGAGGAGCCCTTGGTTTGGTAGTTACCGGGGTCTCGGAAATATCCGGCCACGGCTTGGCGAACCTCCTCCTTCTGCCCGACCAGCCACATCACCAGGAAGAAAGCCATCATGGCCGTCATGAAATCCGCAAAGGCCACTTTCCAGGCGCCGCCGTGATGACCACCGTGCCCCTTATTGACCTTCTTGATGATTATCGGCTGCAGTTGCTGCTGGTCGTCGGCCATGCCGAGCTACCTCTTCTTGGCGGCGTTGCAGGCCTCTTCGAGTTCGAGGAAGGTCGGACGGACATCATTGGTAAGCGCCCGCCGAGCGAACTCAACTGCGATTACACCGGCCACTCCCTTATTGAAAGCGAGCAAGGCGTGTTTCATGCACTTGATGTACTGGGTGTTCTCGTCGACTCGGTGTTTGAGGGAAGTTGACAACGGCCCGACATAGCCGTAGCACATAAGAATGCCCAGGAAGGTGCCTACCAGAGCCGCAGCCACATTGTGTCCGATCTCCTCGGGGCTGCCGTCAAGGTGCGCCATAGTGATTACGACACCCAGAACTGCTGCAACGATGCCAAGGCCAGGGAGGGCGTCAGCAACAGTCCCCAGGGCCGTGCTGGGCTTCAACTCCTCCTCATGGATGGCCTCGATATCGGCATCCATCATGTCTTCCAGGTCATGCGGCTGGACGGCGCCGGAGATGATCACGCGCATCGTATCGGCGAAGAAAGCCATCGCTTCGTGGTTCTTGGCGAATTTGGGGTAGCGTTGGAATATCTCGCTGTCTTCAGGGTGCTCGATATGGTTCTCCAGTCCGACCAGACCGTCACGGCGAGCCACATTGAATATCTCGAACATCATGACCAGTTGGTCCAGGTAGTCCTGCTGAGTATACCCGCCGCCCAATACTCCCTTTAGCTGACCGAAAATGCTCTTCACAACCTTGAATGGTGTGGAAATCAGGAGCGAGCCGAGCGCTGCACCGCCGATGATGAGGACTTCGTTTGGCTGGTTCAGAGCCATCGGCTTGCCGCCATGCCACATGAAGCCGCCCAGAACCGATCCGATGACTATAATCGCGCCGATAAATACAAACATATTCGTCCGCTGAACCGAGGTTTTGCGGTTATATTTCCTGTTCCTTCCCTACCCTTATGATTTCGACCAGATCGGCGCTTTTCTGAAGCGCGCCCCGTCCCTTTCCCCAACCTGAAGTAATGCGGACAAATGCGGACAAATGGCTTGCCATGTCCCTGTCGCTCCCATACATTCAAAGGTCTTTTTGCAGGAAAAGGCCATTCGATACTGAGGTCTGTTGTTATGCGTCTTCTCAACAATCGCCGATCCATTGTGCTGCTGGCCATCATTGCAGCCTATTTCTTCTGGGGCCTGGCCTTCGGCGCCGAAGAGGGTCCCGACCAGGGAACTGAACAGATAGCCGTAGTACTTGACGGAGATGAAGCTGCAGACGACCACGGCGGGATAGTGCTGACGGTCCTCCTGCAGCTGATTGTCATTCTCCTGGTGGCCAAGCTCGGGGGGGATGCTTTTGAGCGTTTCCACCAGCCAGCGGTCCTCGGCGAGCTGGTCGTCGGAATGATCATCGGCAACATGGCCCTGCTTGGCATTGACTTCTTCGAGCCTTTCAAACATGCGGTGGTGCTTGAAGTTCTCGCCGAGCTGGGCGTGATAATCCTGCTGTTCGAAGTCGGGTTGGAATCCTCGGTGCGGGAAATGACTCAGGTCGGTCTCACTTCGTTCATGGTGGCGGTCTTCGGCGTCGTCACCCCTCTCCTCCTCGGCTGGGGGGTCGGTATCCTGTTTCTGCCTGACGCCCCGGTGTATGTCCACATATTTATCGGCGTCACCATGACCGCCACCTCGGTTGGTATCACCGCCCGTGTCCTGAAGGACATCGGGAAGATCAAAACCAGGGAGGCGAAAGTCATACTCGGAGCTGCGGTCATAGATGACATACTCGGCCTGGTCATCCTGGCTGTGGTGGCCGGTATCATATCGGCCGCAGCGGCCGGTGGCAACGGGATATCGTCTGGTATGGTCCTCTGGATCATCGCGAAGGCTGTCCTGTTCATCGTCGGCGCTATAGTCATCGGTAATTTCTTGCTGCCGCGTTTCTCGGCGGCTGCTTTTCGCATGAAGGTCGCTGGTGTGTTCCTGTCCTTCGCCCTGCTGGTCTGCTTCCTTCTGGCCTGGATTGCCGGGGAAATCGGATTGGCGCCGATCGTTGGAGCCTTCGCCGCCGGACTGATCCTGGAGGATGTTCATTTCCAGCAATTCACTGAACGCGAGGCGCATGGAATCGAAGATCTGATAGCACCGATCTCCATCTTCCTCGTACCCATATTCTTTGTCCGCATGGGCATGCTCGTGGACCTGAGCACCTTCGCCCAGGTGGAAATCCTGGGATTTGCGGCGGTGATGACTCTCGCGGCGATAATAGGAAAGCAGATTTGTTCGCTGGCTGTCTTCGACAAGAGTATCAATCGGCTCGCTATAGGCCTTGGCATGGTGCCCCGCGGCGAAGTGGGTCTGATCGTCGCCGGTATCGGGGCCGAACTGATGCTCAATGGTCGGCCGGTAATCACCACGAGCACCTATTCCGCAGTTGTGATAATGGTCATCCTGACAACACTGATCACTCCGCCGGCGCTGAAGATGGTCATGCTGCGCGGTAAGAAGCAGAGCGCGAGCAAAGGAGAATGAGTTTGCGGCTGACTCTCGAATGCAGTCCGGCACCGTCTGTCGTCAGCACCGGGAGCTGCGCCGACTCCGCTGATTGCTTCACTTCAAGGGAGACTGCGTCGGTGGCCCGTGGAGGACCACCGGCGTCGCCTGTTTCGGACAAGGAATGAGCGGCGGAGGAGTTAGTTCCGCCGCTCGGCGTGGTGTGAAGGGTATGCGGGCAGAAGTCCGGACCGCGTTCGGCTTCCATCCGACGCGACCATGGCCCCTGCAACGTCTTTGCAGACTCAGCGCCTGCGAATATCGCCGGAACCCGAGACACTCATATTGACATCGGCCGGCTTGCCGTAGTAAACGATATCGCCCGATCCTGAGACGCGGCCGTCAAACAGCTCAGAGCAGTGGACCGCTACATCACCGGAGCCGCTGATCCTGACAATCGCCTGCCTGGCTTCCAGGCCCCTGGCGTCGACGTCCCCCGATCCGGAAACCTTGACATCGATTATTCCGGCTTCACCGGTCAGCGAGCCGTCACCGCTTCCCGCCAGGCGGACTCTCATCTCGCGGGCCTTGCCGTTCAGGTCAAAGTCGCCCGAACCGGCCAGATCGAAATCGAAGCTATCCGTATCAAGACAATCGACGCTGATATCGCCCGATCCACTGGAACGGATTTCGTGCAAGGCAGGCACAGTTATTTCAACCCTGCAACGATGCTTGGTCGAAAAGGACTCATTGCTGAATATCTCCAGGGCACCATCGTCGACCTCCGTTCGAATCAGCTCGATGATGTTGTCGTCGAACGTCAGCTTAACCGACTGTTCCTGCCCGACGATCACCGATACATCCCATGAGCCCGCGGTTCTTATGCGGTCGAATGCGCCGACATGACGGCTTTCCGTAACCATCTCGCCGGTGCCTCTCACGCCCCGCCCGAACCAGCCGGCCTGGGCGGCGTTCGCAGCAAGGATGAGTGACACTATCAGTATTCCAGTTGTTCGCCACATTCTTCGAGTCCTTTGTTCTTAACGCGAATAGGTGTCCGTTGTGGTTGACTCTACGAAGGACGGCTACGAATGGTTGCATCGGCGGGTGAATCACCGGGCGCAGTATGAGAAAGCCGCGACCCGTCTGTTGAGTCGCGGCTGGTCATTGTGGACCGCGTGTTCCTTACAGAAGGGAGTTGAGCAGCTCCTCGACATCGGACATCATGAACGGCTTGGCCAGAAAGCCGTCAGGCTGAATTGCATCACTGTCATCGTCCTCATCACTGACCGAGTAGCCCGAAATAAGAACCACCGGCATCTTCGGATACTTGCTCTTAACCTTTCGCATCAGCTCAAGGCCGGTCATGTTCGGCATGCGCATGTCGGTTATGACCATTGCGAACTTGTTGCCATCGAGCTTCTCCAACGCCTCGTTGCCGTCATTGGCGCGTTCAGACTGATAGTCGAACACCTCCAGCATCTCGGACAGCAGTGAGGACATGTTGGGGTTGTCGTCTACGATTAGGATGGACTTGCTCATATAGATATTCCCTAGCTTACCGTCTACTACTTTATCGGCAGGACCGGGGGACGAACTTAAGTATTTATTGGTTTGTCAGTTAGAGACAGTCTGGAGGCTGTTGGCGCGGGCGATCAACTCGGCCTGAACCGCCGCTACCCCCTTGCCGCTCAGTGCAGAAATCAGAAACGAATTACCGTTGACGGCAAGAGGCGGCAAGAAATCTGGATTAGAGTCTATTTTGTTGTATAACAACAGAGAAGGAATCTCATCTGCCCCTATTTCGGTCAAGACCTGACGAGTCTGGTTGATTGTACCCTCAAGGTCTTCTTCACTACAGTCTACCATATGCAGAAGCAAATCGGCCTGGCTGACCTCTTCAAGGGTGGACTTGAATGATTCCACCAGCTGGTGGGGCAGCTTGCGAATGAAGCCAACCGTGTCACTGATGACAATCTGACAGGGGTACGGACTCGAAAGAACCCTGGTAGTGGAATCCAACGTTGTGAAGAGCATATTGGCCGTACGCACCTGCGCCTTAGTCAGCCGGTTGAAGAAAGTCGACTTGCCGGCGTTGGTATAGCCGACCAGGGCGACCTTGAACCGGTCCCGCCGCTGCTTGCGCTGGGTGTTACGCTGCTTGTCCAGCTTCTTGAGGCGAGCCTTCAGCGTTGATATCTTCTTATGCACCGACCGCCGATCGATTTCCAACTGGGTTTCGCCGGGGCCCTTCGACCCCATTCCGCCGTACTGGCGCGAGAAGTGCACCCAGGCGCCGGTCAGCCGGGGCAGCGTATACTCCAGCTGCGCCAGTTCGACCTGAAGCTTGGCGGCGCTGGTGCGTGCACGGGTGGCGAAGATGTCGAGAATCAGAATCGGACGATCAACCACCTTGGCCTTGAGCCGATCCTCGAGGTTGCGCTGCTGGGCCGGCGTCAGGGTGTCATCGAAGATGATAGTGTTGCCGCCCAGATCGGTCAGCATCTGCTTGAGTTCAGCGACCAGCCCGCGACCGACAAAAGTGGCCGCATCGGGCTTGTTGCGCACCTGGATACGTCGCCCGACCACCTCCGCCCCGGCCGCATAAGTCAGGCGCTCCAGCTCATCAAGCGAACCCTCCACTGTATCCTTGTCACGTGATGTCCTGGCCAGACCAACCAGGATAGCTTTCTCTGTCTCCGGCTTGCCCAGATCGATTACCATATCTAACTTAATATACGCAACTCTCGCCGTTTTGGCTTCAGAAATCGATTGTCCCCGAAGAACAATCGGGGCCGTGCCGACCACACTGCCCCGATTTCGCGCAGCGATATCCGCAGCGACAGGTCAGTGCCGCCGGCTACTTGGGGGGCGGGAACATCCAGTTCACCCAGCAGATCAGGTCAACTATGTCGGGTCCTTCCCCATTCTGGTCACAATCAGCACTCGAAGCGCAGAGCGGCGGCGGTCCGGAGCTGAACATGAAACCGACCAGATAAACCAGGTCCGCAATGTCGGGACCGCTGCCGGAGTAATCTAAGTCGCCGAGAGCCGGGCTGATTAGAGTAACTGAACCCTCGCTGACGACTACCAGATTCGTATCGATGATCACCATAGAGTCCACGACCACGTCGGTCGAATCGCAGCCTCCGGGCGGTGGCTCCTCCACCACCGACCAGCTCAGGCAGATGTCACCTTCCCACAGATCACAGACAAAGCAGATTGTATCGCTGTCAAGAATCCAGGTAGTGCCGATAATATTGCCGTACGGATCCGAAAACCCGAAGTGCTCAATCATCTCCGTCGGCACGATCAGGTTGACGGCGCTGTCCTCGACAAACGGAGGAAGTTCCAGTACCCTCGCCCTGAGACGCATCAGGAGACCACCGGGCTGAACATTCAGCGGGGGAGTTATCGGCGGGTTGGGCAGGTCCGCAATTCCCACGACCTTGATGTCAGTGCCGAGACCGGACAGAGATCGAGCGGAGACATACTCCCAGCCGGAAATCAGCGCGCCGGTAGTATCGATGGGACTGGCGGAGACTTCATGCGTGTCGATAGAGACGAAATCCCAGTCTTCGTAAGGCCAGACCTGAATTGAATCGAGGCAGTCGGGACCGCTCCATTGCAGACATTGCCAGTAGGTAGTGTCAACAACGGTATCAACTTCAGTCAGGAACTCGATAATGTCCGGTCGACTCAGTTGAATCCAGACTGCAAATCCGGCCACAGCATCAGTGTGGTTCGCCAGATAGACATCGATAAAGACAACCGAATCCTCCGGACAGGCATGCACGTCTTCGACCGTGAATACCAGCTCAGGCGGCTGAGCCAGTGCCGACATGATGAACGCGGCCACTGTCAGGATGGCCATAACGACGCTTCTCAAGGACATTCGTGCCTCCTTTGGTAAAGGGTTTGCGGTACGACAGTCCTTTAGCTCAGGTGCAGATATACTGTCCTGCAGTTTGATGGTTGCTCTTCAGTTGAAAGAAACGCTCAGACTCGATAGCAGTAGTTTCGATCCAAATATACATCTCCGGGGCAGTTTTGCAAGTCAGAATTGAGTTTGAGCCCGGCCGATCAGTGCCTCCAGCCGAGTCAAGGCTGCTACCATTTCAGCTTGCGGCCGTATTCGCCATTCTTATTGAGTTTGCTGTACTCCTTCTTCCAGGACGATATCCGTTTGCTCCATTCACGATCCTGTTGGCGCCTCGCCCTGGCATCCATACGCTTCCGATGTCCGGCCAGTTCCGCCTGCAGCTTCCGGTAGCTGGCCCAGCGCTTCGGGTCGAGGTCTCCGGAGTCCAGCGCCACCCGAATGGCGCAGCCCGGCTCGCCCTCGTGCCTGCAATCGCGAAAGCGACACCCCGAAGCAAGGGCTTCGATATCATCGAAAACGGTCTCGACCCCGGCTGACTCACTCCACAGAGCCAATTCGCGCAGTCCCGGAGTGTCGATTACCACACCGCCGCCGGGCAGGACCAGCAGTTCGCGGTGCGTGGTGGTGTGGCGGCCGCGGCTGTCGTCCTCTCGCACCTCGCCCGTAGCCAGACGGTCCTCTCCCAGCAGGCGATTGATCAGGGTTGACTTGCCCACGCCGGAAGAACCAAGGAATACAGCGGTCTTTCCGCAGGTGAGATGGCGAGACAGTTCCGCAAGGCCATCGTTAGTCTGCGCCGAGACAACGTGAACCGGAACGTCACCCGCCACCTTGAGCACATCGCTGCGGCGGACCTCGAGCTCCTGGCACAGGTCGGCTTTGTTCAGGACAATTATTGGCTCGACACCGGTTTGTGACAGGCCGGTGAGGTACCGCTCGATCCGACGCAGGTTGAAATCGTTGTCCAGGCCGGATACCAGGAAGGCGACATCCACGTTGGCCGCCAGGACCTGCTGTTCGGTTCGTCGGGTGGAGGCGGTGACATTGCGCGACAGGCAGGCCCGTCGAGGCAACACCTTGTGAATCAACACACTCCGGTCATCCATCGGCGTTATCGCCACCCAGTCGCCGATCGCCGGCAGGTCGGCCGGATCCTCGGCCAGGTGCAACAGCCGGCCGGTCACCTGGGCCGTCTGCTCGCCCGCCTCGCCGATCACATGGTAGGCGGACCGGTGATGTCGGCTCACCCGCGCCGGCTCGGCATCGGGCAGATTCAGGGATTCAAACTCAGTCCGGCAGGTCTCGGACCAGCCTAAGGTAGTAATATCCATCGTTCGAACTCTCGTCGATTGAGGCATGCGTGTTTGTGAAGCCCGAGTCAGGCTCCGCTGACTGCTGCGCACGACGGTGGTTGCTGCGAGCGATGATCACCCATAGAAAAGGCTCCCTTGCGGGAGCCAAAAAAAGAGGGGAGGAGGAGTCAGAGTCAGAGTCAGGATTCGATGGCCATCGCCCGCAGGTGTACCACGCCGTCGCGCTTTGTCGTCATCACAATAGTCACAGACATGGCCTCCTTTCGGGTCGAATGGTTCTCGTTACCCTGTTTCAGAACACTAATCTATACGATTTTCTGAATTCGTCAAGAAAAAAAACGACAGGATGATCCGAAAAACGCCCGCGCTTGAGAAGCCGCGCCATCGCCGGGTACCCCGGGCTATTCAGTCAGAGTAGGTCAGGTCCCTTGCGGACCTGACACTGAGACCTGTGCTGCCTCCGATGATGTCAGGACCGTAAAGGTCCTGACCCAAGACCTGCGCCTTACTTGGCTACTCTCCCCGGTACTGTGCTACCGCCTGGCGAATTGCCTCCGGAAACAGCGTCGAGCAGAGAATCTTTTTTTGCGGCAGGCCGCCAAGAGCGTCGACAATATCCTGCGAAGAAATCGCTGCGGCCTCATCGAGAGTGCGGCCAAGGGCCAGCCCGGCCCCGGCCGAGCTGGTGGCGATAGCCGCCGCACAGCCGAAAGTCTTGTAGCGGATATCGGCGATCCTGTCGTTGGCGACCTTGATATAGAGCTTCATCATATCGCCGCATTCGGGATTACCGACCGAGATCACGGCGTCGGCGTCCTCGATCTCGCCGGTATGCTGCGGGTTCTCGAAGTGCCTGATGACCGTATCGTTGTACATGGCTGCAATTGATACGCAAAAGGGACCCGAAGCGCAACAGAGGTAACAAGTGACGGCTTGGTTCCCTTCGATTGGGCACAGAAGACGAGGGCGGATAACCAGCAAAACTGCTTTGAAATTCGTCCGGGAGCCTCTATTCTTCCTACAGGCAGATGACCCGGACAACCCTACTCCACCGTTTACAGGTGGTCGCGGCTCCCTTGATGCTGGCGATGGTGATCCTGGCCTGCGGATGCGGGCCGAATATCGACACGGAAGGGTATGTCGTCGTTGCCGATGCGGATGATTCGGAGATCCTCCCCTACGAATATGACATTCTCACCCGGCACTCGGTCAGGGCAAGCGACGGTGAGTCAACGATCGGCCGTCTGGCGCCGGTCAGCAGGTGCGGAAGGGGGCGCCTTCAGCTCTACTGGGCGGTCGATCACTGGCGCCGCCCGGAACCTCTCAGCTCGATCATCCTGTATGCCGACCACCGTATCACCGAGCCAATCAGTCACCTGCACCTGCCGACCTACGGGATAGACGATAACTATGAACTGGACTTCGACAGCGACGGTATATGCGATATCGCGGTCACCTACCACAGGGACGACACCGTATGGCTGGCGATGCTCAACGAGGATCGAGGGGTCTTTCTGACCATGCCGCTGGTGGGGGGGCAGGATCGCAACGCCAGCGGTCACTGGGACGGCAAAGGGTATATCCTCGGGGATCACGATCTGGACGGCGACGGAACCCCCGAACTGCTGGTCTTCATTGACACCGGCTATGACCTGTACCCGCGGGCCCTGCTCTGTGTTGATCCAGCACAGGCAACTATTCGCTGGCGATACGATGTGGCGGGAATCATCTATAAGGAACCGCTGTGGGTCGGCCCACTCGAAACCGGCGGCCCGACTGTCCTGATTATCAATGTCCACTCCAAAGGCAACGCGGCTGTGGCTAACGGCATGGATGACCTGCATTCGTACATGATTGCATTGAACGCAGACGGCATCGAGCTGAGACGCCGCATCACCGACCAGGTCTTCGGCGGCGCCCAATTCGCCGTGGTCGATTACAACGAAGACGGGCATCGCGAAGTAGCGCTAATCCAGAGGGACACGGTCTCGGCCGCCGGTGAGAGACTGGTCGAGACCTCGCACCTCGTCATCCTGGACAGTACCTGGAAAGAGATCAATCGAGTGGAACTAGGGCCCGGGCGTTCCGAGCGCATCGATCGCATAGACACCGACGGTGATGGCGTCGATGAGCTTGAGATTCCTTTCCCCGACGGCCGGGTCATCTTCCTCAACGAGCAACTCGAAGTGGTTGGCCGTGTCCGGCTGCCGCAACGCGGCTATATCTGGGCCGCCGGGGAAATTCTCGGCACAGAGCAACGCCAGCTTATCGCCGGCTCCGGCAACGGCAGCCTCTGGCTGCTGACGCTGGAATTCGAGCGGCTGGCCCACATAAGTCTGCCCGAAGGCCATATGGCGGGCCTCGCCCGTTTTATCCCTGGCGCCGAGCTGGGCGAACCGATGATAACCGTGCCTGCGCAGGGAGCCGCGGTCTACTACACACTCGCGCTCACCCGCTCACCCTGGTGGACTGTCTTCACCCGCAATCCCTGGCTGGGACCGGTGATTGTCTTTATACCAATGGGCATTTTGGCCCTGCTGATAGCCTGGCTGTGGGTCAGGGCGCGACGGCAGACTCGGACGATTGCCCGGCAGCGCGATCGACTTGACGAGACCATCAGGCGACTCCGGGAGGCTCAGCAGAAACTCGTCGCCGCGGAAGAGCTCGAGAAGGCCCAGACCGCCCTCAAAGCCAGCGAGCAACGCTTCCGCGAACTGGCCGACCTGCTGCCGCAGCCAGTCTACGAGATGAACCTTGAAAGTTTGGTCACTTACGCCAACAAGGCCGGCATTCGGCTCTTCGGCATCAATCCTGACGAACTGGAGAAGGGCATCCATTGGACGCGGTTCATCGCGGAGTCCGAACATGAGCTGATGAGGCAGCGCATAGATGACGTCATCCGCAAGAACATAGAGACCCGTAACGAGTGGTCGGCTCGGTTGCACGACGGAACCACGCTGCCGGTCCTGATCTATTCCAATCCGATCCATCGCGGCGGGGCAATTGTCGGTATTCGGGGAATCGTGGCGGACATCTCAGATATCAAGGAATCACAGCGAGCCCTGGCCGAGAGTGAAGAGAAATACAGGGCCCTGGTCGAGTCGGCCTCCGAAGCCATCTTCATGGTCAACTGGGAGGGCCGTTACCTCTTCATGAACAGAATCGCCGCCAAGCGGCTGGGCGGCGAGCCCGACGACTACATCGGCAGAAGCATCCACGATTTCTTCCCGCCGGACGTGGCCGACCGGCACCTGGGGGCGGTCCAGTCGATCTTCGACTCCGGCAAGGGCGACATATTTGAGAGCCGGACGGTTCTGAAGGGTGAGGATCATTACTACCGGACGAGCCTGCAACCGGTCCGGGATGCCGACGGCAATACCTTCGCGGTGATGGGTATTGCTCGAGATATCACGGCGCTGGTAGTGGCACGTGGCCAATTGCAGCGCGAGCGCGACTTCGTGCGCAAGCTGCTCGACACGGCTAACGGGCTGATCATCTGTCTCGACTCAGAGTTCAGAATCACGGTATTCAACGACGAGGCCGAGCGCGTCACCGGTTATTCGCGCGACGAAGTCATCGGCAGGGACTGGCGCGAGTACTTCATGCCCGAAGACCACTCCAGTCACGGCATAGCGGACTTCGCAGCATGGATTCAGGAGCATCCCCGAGATTCGTACGAGGGTCCTCTGAGGACGAAGGACGGCAGCCTGCGAACGATACTCTGGTCCAATTCCTCGCTGGTCGATGAGACAACCGGTGAAGTCACGGCCATCGCGGTGGGTCAGGACATCACCGACCGCATCAGGGCCGAAGAGGCCCTCCGACATTCGGAGCAGGAGTATCGGCTGGTGGTCGAGAATGTGGATGCGAGTGTCTCGGTAGTCAACTACGAAGGCGAAGTACTCTTTGTCAACCGAGTGATGGCGGAGCAAAGACATACAACCGTCGCCTCGATTGTGGGCAAGGAACTACATGAATTGTCTCCCGGTCACATTGCCGATCAGCAGCTGGCCAATGTCAGGCGAGTTATTGACAACGGCGAACCCTTCTCTCATGAGATCGAGGTCGAGAGACCAACTGGAAACCGGTGGCTGAGAGCAAACCTGCAGCCGTATCGTGATGCCTCCGGAGAGGTGGTCGCCGCTCTGGTGATCGCTCATGACATCACCGAGGCCAGGCAGGCCGCCGAAGCCCTTTACGAAAGCGAGGAGCGCTATGCCACCCTCGTGGAAGCCTCCCGCGATGCCATAATCGTCGCCGATATCGAAACGCGCAGGCATATCTTCGCAAACAGGGCGGCCTCACGCATCTTCGGGGTTTCCCACGATGAGATCATCAACACCGACGTCCATGGCCCAACGTCTCCCGCCGGACAAGAAAAAGCCAGGGAGGTTTTCGAGGCCATCCTGAGAGGCCGCAGCGAGCCTGTCTACAATGTCCCCGCCCGACGACGCGACGGCAGGCAGATATATGTCGATATTTCCGGCGTAAGAGCAACTTTCGCCGGGCGTGACGTGATTATCGGCTTCTTCCGCGATGTGACCGAGCGGCACGAGGCCATAAGCAACCTGCGGGAGTCGGAGGAGCGCTTCCGCTCCATTGCGGAGGCCACACCGGTCGCAGTGGCGGTCGCAAGCCTGAAGGACTATCGACTGACTTACGTGAACAGCTTCTGCGAACGATTGTTCGGCTACACGCCGGGCGAGATGACCGGCCTGCCCACTGTAGAACTCTACTTTGAGACAGGAGAGCGACAGGACGTTCTGTCCAGAGTGCTGGAGACCGGGAAAGCAGACGGACTTGAGATTTGCCTCCGCCGCAGGGATGGTTCGTCGTTCTGGGCCCTGCTGACGATAAGGAGGACTACATTCGAAGGTGAGCCTTCGGTCTTTGGAAGCTTCATCGACATCACCGAGCACCGCAGAACTGAACGCGAGCTCCGCCAAGCCGCCCGGGAACGCTATGAGTTGTCCAGGCGCATCGCGGGGAGCGTTGCCCACGAAATCTACAATTCGCTGTTCCCCATCAGCACCAGTATCGCCAAGTTAAGCGAGCGGATCGATCTTCACGAACCCCATGAAGTCGCGCGCAACCGCAAACTACTCAACCTGGCCGAAAGAGCTCTTCAGCGAGCCGTTGAGGCTACCGGCCTGGTCAAAGAGTACTCGCGACTGGAATCCGAAAAATCTGAAGAACCGGTCGATTTGGCTGGTGTGGTCCGGGAGGTTCTGGAGATCAACTCTGATAGAATCACCGAATTGGACGTGTCGGTAGATGTCTCCATCCCACCTGATGTCGGCCCCGGCATGGCCCGACAACACGCCTTCAGCCTCTTCAATAATCTCCTAATCAACGCCCTGGATGCTCTTGCCGAGGTCGAGCGGGAACGGCGGATCGAAATCAGGGCCGCACTACAGGATGGTATGTGGAGGATCGAGTTCCTTGACAACGGCCCGGGAATCCCTGAAGACCAACGACAAGAGGTCTTCAAACCCTTTTATACGACGAAGCAGACCCACGGCACGGGCCTGGGTTTGGCCATGGTCCACCAGATAGTGGGACTATACGGCGGGCGGATTGAACTCGAGACTGATGTTGACAGATTCACCAGATTCGTTATCTTTTTGAAAGTGGGTGGAAATGACGAAGTCACCCGATAAACTGCATCTTGAATATGGCTGTGAGTGGTAAAATCCTAATTGTCGACGACGACCCGCTGGTACTTGAAGCGCTCCGGCAGGAATTCACGGATGAATATGATATATTAACCGCCGATTCCGGCGAAGAGGGGTTGCGACTGATCAGCCGGCACCCTGATCTGGATGCCGCGGTCCTGGACATACGCATGGCTAGGGTGGACGGCTTTCAAATAGCCGCCGCCATACGCAGCAGATTTCCGGACCTCCCGGTTATATTTAACACCGCCTACGCCGGTGAGTATTCCGAAACCGAAATCGAAGAGCAGCATCGTCCCTTTGAAATCCTGGGCAAAGATGAATCCCCCTATAGGCTCCGACGCACGGTGAGGAATGCCGTGGATTTTCACCGGCTACAGTGCGAAAACGGCGATGATCTGGTCGACCTGGCCCTCAGGGAGTACCAGATGGTGGGACGATCCCCGGTCATGCGCCGCATATACCAGAAAATCGAGAAAATAGGGCCGACTGAGTCCAAGGTGATGGTGTTGGGCCCCACGGGGTCGGGCAAGGAGCTGGTGGCGCGGGCCCTTCACCGGCGCAGCCACCGGGCGGACGCTCCCCTCCGTATTCTCAACTGCAACCACAAGGCCCCTGACCTGGTCGAAAGCGAGCTGTTCGGCCATCTTCGCGGTTCTTTTACCGGCGCCCATACAGACCGCATAGGGATCGTCGAGGCGGCCCACGGCGGAACCCTGTTCCTGGACGAAATCGGCAACCTTGATATAGTGACACAGGGCAAACTGCTTCGTGTGCTGGAGACCGGTGAAATGAACCGGCTGGGGTCCGTCGAGGTCATAAGGGTCGACGTTCGACTTATCTGCGCTACCAACTGCGATTTGGAGAAAATGGTCGCCTCGGGATCGTTCCGCCACGACCTCTATTACCGCATCAAGGGAGTCACTATCGTCCTGCCGCCGCTGTCAGAGCGGGCCGAGGATATCCCGGAGCTGGTCAGCTACTTCGCCCGGCTCTACGCTGAGAAGAGAGGGGAGCCGGCTAAGCTCTTTCACTGCGATGCCATCGAGCTAATGCGGCAATACGAATGGCCAGGGAATGTTCGATTTCTGAATGAGACGGTGAAGTCGCTCATCGATCTGTCCAATTCCACCCTCATTACCCGCGACGATGTGGCCGATTATCTCGGGTTCGACGGTGTCGAGGCTTTGCCGGAACCAGCGGAAGTGGACGGCGATACCCTTTCCGAGCAGGTGCGCCAGTTCAAAATCAGGTTGATCCGTCGCAGGATGGCTGACCATGAGGGCAACCTGAGCGCCGTTGCACGGTCGCTCGGACTGGATCGATCCAATCTGCGCCGAACCATGGGTGACCTGGGTCTTCTCGACGAGCAGAGCAAATCCGAACCAACATAGGCCCAAATCAGGTCAAATTCACCCGCCCCCAATGAGAAAACAGGTCTTTTTGACCTGACGCCCGATAGTCAGCCATTCCACCCGATCTACCATCTCGTTACCAGACATAGGCTTATAAATAATTGCGTAAGTGTTCAATCCTGGCACAGACATTGCAATGCCCCGACGTGAGTACAACAGCAGGACTGAGCCAACAGCCCCTATGGTAGGATGCAGATAGCCAGGTGAGATTCCACGCCACGCCGATTACATCAGGCGTAATCGGTCGGAATTGCAGAGGGGGTTATTGAACTGCCGGGGGATGGCAGGAACAGGCAGGCTCCGGTGCTCCCGAACTCCCGGGCAGGGTTCGGTCGGAGCTGGAAGGGGAGACACAGCAAGGGTGTCCCGTCAGAGGACAACAAGGTAATGCCCGGTGGTGTCGTGCTCGCACCGCCGGGCTTTACCACATCAATTGCCGGATTCGGCCTCAACTTCACGCAGCACCCGCAGGAAGCTTTCGCCGAGTATCTTTCTGATGTCAGCCTCGGAATAGCCGCGAGCGTCTAACTCCGAAGTAATAGCGGGGATCTTCGAGCAGTCCTCCAGGCCCAGCGGGGCAGTAGTGATGCCGTCGAAATCCGACCCCAGGCCGACGTGATCGGCGCCCACCAGCCCCACGAAGTGCTCGATATGGTCGACGACATGCCTGACCGACGGCCGCAGGCCGGCCAGCTTCTGTCTGAGGGGCGCCAGTTGATCGATATATCTTACCCAGCCCTGCTGCACCTCAAACTCAGAACCTTCCGAAACGAAGAGACCCATCAGTTCGCGCTGCAACTTGGGGCGTTTTCGGAAGAACTCGACTTCGACACGGCAGTAGTCGGAATCAAGAAACTGCGGCACATAGGTTACTCCGATCACTCCGCCTAAAGCAGCGATCCGCCGAGCCTGTTCATCAGTCAGATTCCTCATGTGATCGACCAGCGCCCGGGCGCACGAATGCGATGCGATGACCGGGGCAGTAGTAGTTTCGATGACCGCATCGACAGTGCTGTCAGCGGCATGGGAAAGATCGACAATGACGCCGTGCCTGTTCATGGCCTCGATCATTTCGCGGCCGAGGTCGGTCAACCCGTTGAAGGAGGGTTCCTTGTCGGCCTGGCTGATACACCAGTCGGTCGACTGATCATGGACAATCGTGATGATACGGACGCCGCGATCATAGAAGTGCCCGACAAGCGTGGGATCGTTCTCCAACGGAATGCCGCCCTCGATCGACAGCATGGCGGCGATCTTGCCGCTGTCACGGGCGCGATCGATCTCCTCGCTCGAACGGCACAGCATCATGGCGTCCGAGTTCTTGTCGAACACTTCGATCAGGCGTGTCAGCGAGCGCTCGACATATTCGCGCCGAGAGCCGTCGCTGCATGGGCTTGCGAACGACGCGAACACTTGCAGGTCGATTCCGGCTTCGCGCAAGCGCGGGATGTCGAGATGGTAGTTGTCGTGACGTTCGGACAGATCGTAGCCCCGACTGATTGGATGCAGCGTGTCACAGTGCAGGTCGGCGACAAAGGCATCGCGGTGGAGTCGGTCGAGATCGATGGTCATGGGCTCAATTAGAGACAATCTAACCGCCGGCACAAGCTTGTTGGATAGCGATCGAGTGGTTCAAGGACTGAGGGCAGGTCGTCTCGGCGGAGTTTGTGCAAGCAGGCACATTGGCCTGCCCCTCCGAAGCAAGTGGACACGTATCAGAAATGCAGGGGGGTTGATCCACGCATTGTCGGAGGGCATATCCACAATCTGTAGTCGAAACCCCTGTTCGGTCGAAGGCCGGATCGGAACACTGTCCACGGGTGTGGCGTTGATACTACAGAACTATGAGTACCATGTCCACGACCAACCATGTCAAATCGATTGTCTTCGCCGGACCCGGCGAGGTGCAGTTACGCTCCGGTCCGGCCCCCACCCCTGATGACGGTCAGGTACTGGTCCGCGCCGAGTGTTCGGCCATCAGCGCCGGGTCAGAGATGCTGGTCTATCACGGCCTGGCCCCTCGTAATGAGCCGGTTGACAACAAGCTACCCGACCTGTCGGGTGATTTTCATTATCCGGTCCAGTACGGTTATGCCGTCGTTGGGCGAGTGATACAGTGCGGGCTCGGTGTCGACACCTGCTTGAGAGATCAACGTGTCTTCGCCTTTCATCCCCACGAGAGCCTGTTCGTGACGGATGCCGAACGCGTTGTTCCACTGCCGGATGATCTAGCGTCTGAGGATGCTGTTTTCGCGGCCAATATGGATACGGCTCTGACTCTGACCATGGACGCCCGCCCGATTATCGGAGAGCGCGTGGCAGTATGCGGCCAGGGCGTGGTCGGGCTGCTGACTACATCGCTACTGGCATCGTGCCGCCTGGAACGCCTGGCTACCCTCGACAATTATCCGCTACGACGCCAGTGGTCGCGCTCATTAGGAGCCAACAGGGTTGTCGACGCCTCAGATCGGACAGCGATATCGGCATTGTGCGATGAGTTTTACAGCGATCGAATCGACGGCGCCGACCTGGTTTTTGAGATCTCCGGCAACCCGGAGGCTCTCGGCACAGCCATCGACCTGACCGGGTTCGGGGGGCGCGTGGTAATAGGATCATGGTATACACGGGAGGAGGGCAGCATCGCAATCGGCACCCATTTCCATCGCAATCGCATCCGCCTGATCTCCAGCCAGGTCAGCACTATCGGCCCGGATCACGCTGCGCGCTGGGACAAGTCCCGTCGATTCAACACCGCCCTGAGACTCGTGGCTAGGCACCAGCCCTCGGAATTGATCACGCACCGCTTTCCGATCGACCGCGGCGCCGAAGCTTACCAACTGCTGGACAAACACCCCGGCGAGGCAGTACAGGTAGTGTTGACCTACTAGATACGATGAAGGAGGTTCATCATCTACTCGGTTACAGTTAAACGCAGCATCACGGCCCGTCACTACCTGACCGGCGGTGACTTCGGCAAAGCCAACGAGCCGCACGCTCACGAATATGATATAGAACTGAGGATCGAGGGTAACAAGCTCAATGAATTCGGCTTCCTGGTCAATATTGTCGACGTAAACCAATCCCTCGACAATGCGATAAACCGTTTCCAGTACCAGTTGCTGAATGAGATGGAGGAGTTCGAAGGCAAGAACCCTACCCTGGAGCAATTCGCTCGTGTACTCGGTATGGCCCTCAGCGACGATTTTGTGAGCTGGGCGCTTCGAGCTATCGAAATCACCCTCTGGGAGGATCCTCACGGAGCTGCAAGCTGGCGTCGGGAGTTCTGATGCGGCTGGGGCTACTGATTTACGATGACATCAACACTGTCTCGGGAGGGTATCTTTACGATCGTCGACTGGTCGAGCACCTCCGAGCCCAAGGGGACCTGGTCGATGTAATCAGCCTGCCTCGACTCGGCTACCGACAGCTTCTCAAGGGCCGGTCGATCGACGGCATTCCCGGCGACCGCAAGTGGGCCGCTATGCTGCAGGACGAACTCTGTCACCCGTCCCTGTGGCGGCACAATCGCGAGCTTCGTGAACGTATCGATTGCCCCGTTGTAGCCATAGTCCACCACCTCCGTTGCTGCGAGGACAGACCGACTATCCAGTGCTGGTTGTTGCGTCAGTTCGAAAAGCGCTACCTGCGCTCGGTCGATGGCTTCGTTTACAACAGCCAAGTGACCCAGCAAGCGGTAGAGGATCTCACCCCGTCGCTCCCGTCGGTTCATGCTCCGCCCGGACGGGACCACCTGGACGTCGATATCGACGAGACCCATATCAGGCGCCGCTGCCTGGGTTCCGGACCGCTGCGGCTGCTGTTCGTCGGCAATGTCATCGAGCGAAAGAGGGTACACGATCTAATCGATGCGGTATCGCGGCTCGATCCCGACCGGGTTAGCTTGAGTATCGCAGGACCAACTGATGTCGAGCCCTCACATTATGAAAGGCTGCGAAAACAGATCGCCGACCTGAGCGAGTCATGCCGAATTGAGTTTGCGGGGCACGTCGATTCGACCGATCTGCAGACCCGGTTTCGCGAATCGCACGTGCTGGCGGTACCGTCATCCTATGAGGCTTATGGCATTGTCTATCTGGAAGCGATGGGCTATGGCGTAGTGCCGATCGGAGCCGCCTCGGGAGGCGCTTCGGAAGTATTTGACGACTCGGAGGAGGGCTTTCTGCTCGAGACAGGAGACGTCGATCGCCTGGCGCGATGTCTGTGGGCGCTAAGTGACGATCGCGAACGGCTTTGTGCTATGGCGCTGGCGGCGCGCCGACGTTTCAACCGTCATCCGACCTGGATCCAGAGCATGGACCGAATAAGGACGCTTGTCCGAGACCTGGTAACCTGATTTGTAATGCCGCCCGGATGCCGGGGTCCATCGCCCTGGCTTTGGTGGCAAGCCCAAAACCATTTTGAGCCTGCCACACGCCTTTGCCGGTATCCGTATTCCCGAAGTCTCCTCAGATCCCCGGCAGGTTGAAGCAAATCACCTTCGGTTCGGTCATCTCCTGCAACGAGAATTTCAGACCCTCGCGGCCCAGGCCGGAGTACTTGACACCACCGAACGGCATCGAGTCCAGGCGATAGTCGGTCGAATCGTTGATCATCACACCGCCACAATCGAGTTCGTAAGCCGCCTTGAAGGCGACCTCGACATCGCGCGTGAAGATCGCCGCCAACAATCCGTAAGGAAGCGAATTGGCTTCCTTGAGGGTATCGTCAAGGTCACTCACCGGATAGAGATTCACTGTCGGTCCGAAGACCTCCTCGCAATGCACCTTGACATCCTTAGGCACTTTCTCGAGTACGGTCGGTTCGACCATGGCCCCGTCACGCTTGCCGCCACACAGAACCGTCGCGCCCTTACCCTGGGCCTCGGCGATCCATGTCTCGACACGTTTGGCCTCGGTCCTGGTGATCATCGGTCCCATGTCGGTGCTCGGGTCCATCTTGTCGCCGACCTTGTACTTTTTGGTC
The DNA here is from genome assembly GCA_964526835.1 of uncultured Ignavibacteriales bacterium. Lineage (GTDB taxonomy): Bacteria > Zixibacteria > MSB-5A5 > GN15 > FEB-12 > DAOSXA01. The sequence goes on along the minus strand of CAZGMK010000036.1, from coordinate 8,932 downwards.
ATGTCGACGAAGCGCGTCTTGAACTCGTCGTAAATGTCCTTGTGAACGTAGAGCCGTTGCACGCCTATGCAGTTCTGGCCGGCGGCCCAAAACGAACCACTGACACACGACTCTACCGCCAGGTCCATGTCGGCGTCTTTCCAGACAATCACCGGCGAATCGGAACCCAGCTCCATGCCGATCTTCTTGATGCCGGCCTTCGAGGCGATATGCTTGCCCGCCTCGACCCCGCCGGTGAAGGAGATCATGCGTACACGGTCGTCGGACACCAGCGGATCGCCGATCTTCGAACCCTGGCCGGTGATGCACTGGATCGCCAGGGGGGGCAAACCCGCCTCAACCATGGCCTCGACCAGCTTGATCGCCGACAGCGGGGTTACCGTGGCCGGCTTGAGTATGACCGAATTACCCGCCGCCACCGCCGGGCCGAGCTTGTGGGCGACCAGGTTGAGGGGATCGTTGAACGGCGTGATCGCGAGAATCACCCCGATCGGGAAGCGATAGTAATAACCGCGACGCTTCTCACCGCCCGGAAAAGAATCCCACGGAATCGTCTCGCCCAGGATGCGCTTGGATTCCTCCGCTGAGCAGGTGATCGTATTCACGCACCGGCTGGCCTCCTTGCGCGCCTCCTTGATGGTCTTGGATCCCTCGCGTGCGATGGTCTCCGCAAACTCCTCGAGACGGCTGTCGATTATCTGGGCCGTCTTATAGAGAATCTGGGCCCGATCATACACTGACATCCTCTTCGTAATGTGAAAGCCCTTGACGGCAGCCGACAGAGCGGTCTCGACATCGCCCTCGTTCCCCGCCGGTACGGTGTCGATGACCGAGTTGTCAAATGGATCGTAGACTTCGATCTTATCGTTGCGATCGACCCAGTCGCCATTCAGCAGCATCTTCATTTGGCACCTCCGGCGGCGATGATGTCGACAAGGCAACTGTACCCGGTTTCAGTGCGCCCCGCGCCCGGTCCGACGACGGTCACGTCACCCAGGGCGTCGGTGCTGATGGTCATCGCATTGGTGGCGTCCATGATACCGGCCAGCGGGTGGCTCAGGGCGACTTCCTCCGGCGCAACCGCACCCTTAACTTGAGAGCCGTCGCGCCAGACCTTGCCGATCAGCTTGTAACGCTTGCCGCGTTCTTTGGCCTTATTGATCATATCGACGGTGATATCGGTGATACCCGTGCACTCGAAGGCATCGGGTTTGACTCTCGCGCCGAAGACCGCATTGGCCAGAATAGTCACCTTGGCCAGGGCATCCCAGCCGAGTACATCCGCATCCGGCACCGCCTCGGCATAGCCGAGCTCCTGAGCCTTCTTGAGGGCCTCCTCGTAACCCATACCCTCTTCCATCTTGGTGAGGATGTAGTTGGTGGTGCCATTGAGGATGCCCTTCATCTCGCTGACTTCGCATCCGGCCAGGGTCTCACGGACCAGGTTCAGCAGCGGCGTGCCGCTCATGACCGTACCCTCGTAGTAGAGCCGGGCCTTGTTCTGGCGCGCCAGTTCGGCCAGCTCGTGGTAGAATAGCGCGATCGGCCCCTTGTTGGTCGTGGTTACATGCATACCCTGGAGTAACGCCTCGCGGATATGCGAGGTGGCCGGTTCGCCGGTCTTTATATCGGTGTAGGTCATCTCGACCATCATGTCGGCCTTACCGGCCTGCACCATGGCTAGGGCATCGCCCTTGAATTCGTGGCCCAACTCGGTGAGTGGCGACCCAGATTTGGCCTTATCGAGTGCGGCCTTCAGGTCGATGCCGTCATCGTGGTAGATCGAACCCTTGAGCTTGTCGGAGATGCCAACTACGGTCCAGTCCAGGCCGTGACGGGCTTTCAGAATGTCCTTCTTGTTGATCAGCAGTTCGGCCAGACCCTGGCCGACGGTGCCGAAACCTAAGAGAATCAGTCTCATACTCTCTCTTCCCTTTCTATGTCAGCTATTGTTTGTCTCTTATCCCATGCTCAGGTCACCCCGGGTGGAGCCCAGGGGCGACGCGGACACGCCCTAATCCTTGACCCGGTACCGGTCCGCCGAGTCGAAGAAGTCGATTACATTAACCCGCGAGGAGAATTGCGCACTGTGTTCAACTCCCTCCGGGATGTAGTACCAGTCGCCTTTCCCCAGCAGACGTTTCTCGCCGCCGATGGTCAGCTCCATCTCGCCCTCGACCATGATTCCCCACTGCGCGCAATGCGAGTGGGGCGGGACTTCGCAGCCGGGAAGAATGTCAAAAAATACTACCTGGCGCTTGTCACTCTGCATCAGCCAGCCGCGCACCCCTTCCAGGGGCACATCGACCTCGGGCAAATCGCGAATCAGTTCCGGGTATGCGGTTCCATCCCAGTCACAGGCATCATCGAACGGACTCACTTCGGGCCCTCCCAGTCTTTGTAGCTGACTTTCGCAAACAGGGCCTTGTGGCCGCGCTTCATTATATCCTTGGCATCCTTGTCGCACCGAATGCACTTGTGGTAGATTACGTCGCCGATAGTCTGGGCGGCCGCATCGCGATCCTCATCGGGGAGGAAATAGGCCTCCATCGTATCCATCGGGCGGGAAGTGCCGTCTGATTCGTACTTTATGGTCAGGTCGACGCCGGCATCGAGCACCTTGAGGGCATTTTCGGTCCAGTCAAAGCCCTCAATGCCGAGGTCCGGGTTGATGCGCAGATGGGCGGTCAGCTTGATATCCGGAAGCCCCGATGCCTTGAGCTCCCTGGCACACTGGATGAACGTCTCGGGGCTGGCGCCGTTGCCGATATTGATCTCGTAGATCGGCGTAGTGCCATTGTTGCGCAGGTAGGCCTTCATGATGTTCATCAGCATACGGAACTGGATCGCGTTCTGAGTCGACAGCAGCATCGAAATCTTGAAGCTGATATCCGGAATCTTGCGCCCGAAGTAGCAGGCCGCGACGATGCTGGACCAGGATGGATTCAGGAAGAAATTCGCGCCGGTCTCCATGGCTGCCCGGGTGATGCCGTCCAGGTACATCAGGTGGTTGTTGTCGGCCACCTCGACCCCGCCCAGGTTCCCGAAGGCGGTACCCATATTCTTCATGATGATCTGACTCATGCCGTCACCAAGATCCCGACGGTCGAACTTCTCACCGGTAGCCTGCTCCACACGCTGAAAACGGTGCGCCGGCCAGGGAGTGGTCAGAAGGTTTGTCGAACAAAATTTCGAGGCCTGGCAGATATTCTCGGCCATGGCGAGGGTGGTCAAGAGATCGCCGGAATAGACATAGTGGTCGGTCAGCGCCACCACCGAGATCATCTCGTCGGGGAACAGGATGGCGCCATTCTCGGCGGTGCGGCGGAGGCAGTCGAGAGTAACATTGACACCCTGAAAGCCGGATACTTGAGTAGTGGCGATACCGTCTTCGGTGAACTCAACGCGCTCCCTCTCGATCCAGTCCTCGACTTTCGGGAACTTCGCGGCATAGTCTTCTGCCTTTTGCAGTACTTCGGAGTAGCCTTTCTCCTTGATCGCCTCTTTGCGATTCTCATAAGATCGCATTCGGCGGACCGCATCGCAGATCGCTTCGGGACCGCCGAATTCGGCGATGAGAGCGTCGATGGCCTTCTTGTCGCGGTCGGTCAGCAGGTCAAAATGCATGGGAAAACTCCCTGGTATGTAATTCACAGACTCGTATGCCTTTACAAGCAGGCACCCCGGTGGTCACGCCGACCAGCGGCGGCATTCAACAGAGCGAAAAGTAACAATGACCGGCGCTCTCATCAAGCGATATCTGGATGGGTTTGACCTTGCGCTCGGGCGTGCGGCGCAAGGCACACTAAAAACGGCGGCTCCCCTTACAGGAGCCGCCGTGGTTCAGGCTCAACACTCAGGTCGGAAAATCCGTGTTACCGAGCGAGAGTGTCGCTGCTTCTACGGGCACGGAACCGGCGCCGGGCCACCAGAGAACATGTAGGCAACCAAGTACACCAGATCGGAGATGTCAGGTCCTACACCGTCGCCGTTGATGTCGGCCTCCTCCATTACCACCGGCGGCGGGCCTCCGGAGAACATATAGGATACCAGGTAAACCAGATCGGCAATATCCGGTCCGACGCCGTCGTGGTTTATATCACCGCGAATGATGCAGTTATCCAGCAGAGCCTTCAGCAGAGAGCGCAGACCCCAGGCATCGAGAATGAAGCCACATTCACCCTGCGGAGCGAAGGTAATCTGCCCGTAGCCGGATTCGTCCGGGGTTATGCCGCCCAAGTGAATCGGATACGTACCCGCCAGCTCCAGTTCAACAATCTGAGTCTGAATCTCGGCGGTTGGGCACTCGACCAGTAGCGTACCCGGCTGGTTCACGTGGAGCACGTCCAGCACGATTTCCATATCGGACCAAAGCTCGCCCTCGCCGACAGTGAAGGTGGCGGTATACTGGCCAACGCCCTCGAAGGGATCAACAAAGGCCGGCACATCGCTCAGGTTATAACCATCCTGGTCGACATCGAAGCTGATGTGCCCGGTGCCCATGAAGTACCCGAATTCGGCCGGTGATTCATCGTCCGAACCCAGCGAGAAGCCGAAGCCGAGAGCCGGATTGGACGGGCTCTCGTCAACATCGGGGCGGCCGCTGTACGACTCGACGGTGATCGTGTGTTCGCCATCGTCGTTGTGGATCCAGTATTCGCCCGTGCCGTCCGCGGGTACGTGGATAACGCGCTGATCGTTTCCTTCACTGAAGAACGGACTGCCCGGCAGGTTCCAGTTCCACTGGCGTTCGCGTTCCCAGGTACCGTCCTCCTGACGTTCCCAGACAGTCACGTTGCCGCAGTGGCCGGTCGATCCGTCGCCGTCGAAATCGACCGTCAACTGACCTCCCGGCGGCGCGTAGAACTTCTTCCACTCGCAGTACTCGTGGAAGCTGTAACGCACCCACGAGGGGCAACCCTGGGCGGAGCCATCGTCGGGGTCTCCCTCGACCTGCCGGCGCAGGTTGCTCAGGCGGGTGTTGATCTTGTTGAGGCGGTTCTGGTTGGCGGTGATGGCGGAATCACAGGTATTGCGCCAATTGATCCACTGCGCCCAGGTAAGATGGCCGTCCACAAAAAGGTCCCAGCCGCGATCTCTTTCGCTCCGCCAGTGATCGAGTCGATTCTCGGTGCGTGTTGAATCGCGCACCTGACCCGGGATGACGACAGTCCGCAGCCACTCGATGTAGTCTTCCTCGGCGGTGCGAACAGCCTCTTCATACGGTACTCCCGAGGCCAGGGCATTGACCTTGCTCTCAAGGTACTGGTGAGGGATATAGACGGTGTCGCCGGCATCGGTGATCCGCCTTACACGCGACCAGCCCGGCGCATAGTCCGGCGCCGCCGAATTAGCATGAATCTGGGTCTTGTTCTTGTTGTCAAGGTCTTTCAGACCATTGAGCATATCCCCGCCGTAGCAGGTGATAAACTCATCGTACAGCCAGGCGCAGCAGGAATCGATCAGTTTCTGCTGCATGGCGGTGGCCTCCTCGGGGCTAAGATAATGCCCGTCGCCCTCCTCGGTGAGGACCACCCCGTTATCGTTCGAGCCGTGGTTGGTGAATAGCTTCTGGACCGTGGACTTCTTACCGTTTCGGTGGCACTCGGCGATGCGACGCGAAATCTCGTCATGAGTATCGCCGATGGCGCTTTCGGTGGCTGGTTTGACGAGCGAGTCGGGCAGGTCGTCGGAGTCCTGTGCATTGCCGTCATCAAAGTGGACGAAGACATTGTGCGGACAGTAATCCTCGTTGTTGATCTTGTGATTATAGAGGGTCATCAGGTTCACCCAATAGTCGGGCCGCCGCCAGCGAGCGCGCCCGCCGCTGCTGACCAGGATCGCGAATTTGCATGAATCGCAGTCATCAAGGTCCCAGCCCTTGTCCGGGGGCTGATCGGGTATACCGTAGCCGGGAGCCGGGCCGGTCTCCAAGCCGTAGCCGCTGTCAATATACTGATAGGAGATCACGTCGATGGTCACTTCAATCGTATCGAATCCCCAGGCCGGATAGGGGTCCGGGGCGCTGGTGACAACACCGGTGGCGATCACCATCCCACCGTACCAGTAAGCGGGATCGGGCAGCATCCCTGTTACCACCATATCGGTGAAAGGCGGCATCTTCTGGTCGCGGGTATACTCCCAGTAGTCGGTGACCAGCAACGGCACATCGTCGCTGATGAACTCACCGATGACGTTCACCTCCGTGCCCTCCAGGTACTGGATGCTGTCGTAGACGACGGGAATCCAGTAGTAGGTTTGCAGATCGAGCGTGTCGCAAATCCCCGAGCTGGTCTCCCCCGTGACGGACCAGACAGGGTTGCCGGCCGGCGGGTCGCCGAAAAGATCATACCACTCGCTCCATTGTCCGGAACCACTCCAGTTGAAGAACCAGTGATAGCACGAATCGGGCACCGTATCGTCGTCGAACAGGACCGAGGGGAACGGCCCCGGTCCCGGATTGGCGTATTCCAGACCGATATAGAAGGGGCCATAGACGCAGTAGGACAGGTCAACCGTTCCGACGGTCGGTGCGGAGAAGTCGGCCTCGCTTGCCGCCACCGTCAGGCGGTATAACTCCTCTCCCGGACCGCTACACGGATCGGCGTGATCGTCGGGGGCGTAGATCACAATGTCGACCATCACCGGCCACACTGCCGAGCCGTCGTCAAACAGCGTGAACGCAAACTGCGTCACTTCGAACGGATAGAGAGGATAGGATCCACAGTCGGCCGGATCGTAGTACGATACTGTCCGGTCGCCCATGGCGTAGTCCGGCACGTAGCTGGCCGCCGTGCCGGTGTGATAGGACAGAAAGCACGCCGCGTCACCCCCGCGCCGCGACTCCTCCCCAATTGTCAGCAGCTGATCCACACCAGCCGCTCGATTGGCTGCCGTCGCCGATCCCATCAGGACCAGAAGCAGCAGGCCGCCTATCAAGAGCCTTGGTACCATTTGTCTTCCTCCTGTCTCCTTTGGCGGAAGATTGTCGGGTTAATCGGATTAAGTTGTCTTGCTTCTAGTGGTTTTCGATATTGGTCGGGTTACAGTTCTAATCGTTCTCAGAAAACACCCGGGCGACGCGCTGATCCGACGATTTGGGCGCGCCTGTATGATGTATACGAACTTCACGCAGATGATGCAAGTCCTTAATATGGATTATTTTAGTCCATCTCACCCTTGCTCCCCCGTTTGAGGTGATTCAGAGCCGGCAGTTCGAAGCCAGCAGGCGCACTCCTGCGAACGATGTGGCGCGGGACAGGGCGGCGCGAGAGGATCGTTCAGATACGGACGAGGCCGCGCAGAATCTTCAGGTTCTCGATATCCTCGATCAGCTCCGGGCCCTTGGGCGTCTCGATGATTTTGGGGATATCGGCCAGGCGCTTGTCGTTGACGACGTTGGAGAATCCATCGAGACCGATGTGCCCCTTACCGATGTGCTCGTGACGGTCGATCTTGCTGCCCAACTCTCGGCGACTGTCGTTGAGATGCAGGATCCTGATCCGCTCAATACCGATGATCTCGTCAAATGACTTCATCGTCGCGCGATACTCGCTGGACTTAACCAGAGGATACCCGGCCGCGAATACATGGCAGGTGTCAAAACAGACTCCGACATGGGCGGAATCTTCAATATGCTCTATCAGCCAGGCCAATTGCTCGAACTTGTATCCCAGATTGCTCCCCTGACCGGCGGTGACTTCGAGCAGCAGGGTGACTTCATTATCCACGAAACTGTCAAACAGCCGGTTGATATTGTCTGCGATCTGCTGCAGGCCCGCTTCTTCACCAGCCCCGAGGTGCGAGCCTGGATGCATCACCAGGAACGGAATCCTCAGCATGTTGCAGCGTTCCACTTCGACCTTCAGGGCGGCAAAGGACTTCTGTTCAAGCTCGGGGTTGGGCGAAGCGAGATTGATCAGGTAACTGGTATGCGATGCGCTGACCGTCACCCCGGTCTCCTTCTGGGCCGCGAAGAAAGCATCGATGTCCTCCGGGGTAAGCGGCTTGGCCCGCCACTGGTTGTTCGATTTGTTGAACACTTGTATTGTGTCGCAGGTCGCCTGATGGCCACGCTGGACCGCCAGGTGTATGCCACCGGAGATTGACTCATGAGCGCCAAATAACATAAGCAGCCGATCCTCACTTTCGCTTCCTCCCGGCCAAACATACATTGACCGCGCTTCGCCAGTCGCCCCCTACAGCGACTATAGTAAGTAGGAGCGCCGCAGCCGTCAAGCCGACTTCTGACGCCCCGCTGGTCAACTTTGTAAACGAACGACCAGTCCTGCGGGTTCGGCGATTTTGAGCATTTTTCACTGACAGTACCTGACAGTGGCCCGAGCTATACTGGCGCCGGAGACAATAACGGATCAGATCGGGGGTAGATTTGGAACGTAGTATTGAGATTCGCGACACCGGCATAGCCGTCACCGACATCCTTGAACTCATCGCCCAGGGGTATTCGTACCATCAGATTCTACTGCGTCACAATGAGTTAACGCTGGCCGATATTATGCTTTCGGCTAAGCTGGCCCGGGAGTTGATAGGAGAATTCGTGACCAGCGAGTCAACTATTCGGGTCGAGGGCAATATCAGCCTGACCGCCAGCGGCGGGCGCGTGGTGAACCTGACCAGGATGCGGGAGGAATTCCCCCGGGCCTTCGAACCCTGGACTGCAACTGAAGACCGGGAGCTGGTCGAGCAGTTTCACAACAAGCTACCGATCGTCGACATGGCTCGGCTGCACGGACGCAAACCTGGCGCCATCCGCACGCGCCTGAAAAAGCTGGGGCTGTTGGGCACGGGTGAACGCAGGGAGGGAATCGAATAGGCCTGTGGCGAGAATCCGCGAGAGTTACTGCAGACGACTGTTGAGAGAGGTGGTTGCGGAAAACTGGACAGGTCGTTAAGGTGGATGAGAGGTAAATTG
>CAZGMK010000035.1:0-34908 GCA_964526835.1 uncultured Ignavibacteriales bacterium | reverse complement strand
CAATTTACCTCTCATCCACCTTAACGACCTGTCCAGTTTTCCGCAACCACCTCTTGGACCGCCGACCATCCTGACCCAGACAGTGGGTAACCTGCCCTCGCCAGAGGTATTTGATGCCGGCATCGCAGGAAAGATCGGCGTGATAGAAGCGGGACTCTGGATTATCGCCGAGAAACCAGGGTGCTTCGCCCATGTTGTTCTGATTATCAGTGTCACCGTGATTGACAAACGTACAAATCTGCAATCCGTGTCGGCTGAGTAACTGCGTAGCCCTCTGGGCCAGTTCGCGATTGAAGCCGCTGTCGCCGAAATCGCCGTAGGAGTGCAGACAGTCTATGAAGCCGGCTTCGATGAGTTTCAGCAGGCCGGGGGCGTAATCGGTCAGGTTTTCGCTCACTCCGTCGAATAGCGAGATGCCCTTGCCGCGATTGAACCAATCTCCCTCGACACCGTATAGAAGGTCCTCCGCATCACCGGCAAGAGTGTCAGTCCCTGCGAACTGGTTATAGAACCAGAAGGTGTTACCGACCTCCAACCCCAAACCGGGTCCCAACTCGGTCGGTCGAGCACCGCACAGGAAGTCCTGGATCGCAATGAACTTCTCGAAACTGTCGGTATAATCAAGATCGGAGCAAATAGCCAGACCGGCTTTGTAGGGATAGGGGAACTTGCGAAGGGTGATGTGGTCTTCGCTGCTGGAGGCACAGCAGATATACGCAAAGGCCAGACAGATCACTGCAAGGATAGCAATACACCAACCAGCAATTCTCGTGGACAGCGTGCCCCGGGTACTGAACTTCGCGTGACAGAACATTGCTCACTATAATCTGGTGCTGTCTTCCCTGCAACCCTTAAGACAACCGCACCGACCACTTGTCGCAATGCATGTAGTCTACCGAAACCCGAAACTCGTGAAACGGCAACAATCTGTATGTATGATTCAGCAGGACCAGCCTCTCCTGTATAGGATTGAGGCGCCAAGGACGCCGGAGACGAGCAGCAACAAGATGATGGACGCGAGGCCCATTTCTGAAAGGCTTGGCACCGCCACGCTACCTTCAAGCCACTCAGCTATGTTAGCTACGTACTTTGGATTGTCATCTCCCACGTAAATCTCAGTGTCCCATAGACGGCTGAAACTAGCGTCAAACACGACTCTCTGCCCGCCCCCTCTGGTTACCGCGATTAAATTGTCACCGCCATAGGATCCAACTACATCGACTGCGCCTGAGACATTCAGAGCTCATGTCAAGAGTTGTGTAAATTGTTTTTTCAAGCAGCGTGCTTTTCGGTCTGATTGTTCTTCGTTTTCCTGACCTCGAGGCCGTCCTCGAACGTCACTCCCGCCAGTACCTTCGTCACCATCTGCGGTGCATTGATACGACGCCAGCGCTTCTCTGCTCGCACGATCAACTGGAAGATCAGATACAGAGCCGACCGGGGTGATTTGATCCGCCTCGTCGCGTTGGTCCGCAACTTGACGGTGGCGAAGATCGACTCGATCGGGTTGGTCGTCTTCAGCGATATCCAGTGTTGCTTCGGATAGGCGAAGTAGGCCAGCAAGGCCTCCCGATCTTTCAGCAGACACTCGACGGCACGAGGATACTCCCGGCCGTAGGTTTCGGCGAACTGCTGCATGAGGGTTTCGGATTCGGCTTTCGTCTCGGCGTCGTACATCCGACGCAGAAGGCGTTTCACGTCCTCATGCAACCGTTTCGGTAAGCAGGCCAGCACGTTGCGCATCTTGTGACACCAGCAGCGTTGATGATCCGCTTTGGGATAGACCTCGTTGATCGCCCCCCACAACCCCAGAGCGCCATCACCGCAGAAGAGTCGCGGATCAGAAAGACCGCGGCCTTTCAGATCACGAAGCACCTCGGCCCAGCTCTCGGTCGATTCCCGGTACCCCTCGATGATCGCCAGCGGTTCCTTTTGGCCGTTCTCATTGACCCCCAGAACCACCAGGAAGGCGGTCTTGTCCCCCTGCAAACCGGCCTTCGGATAGACCCCGTCGCACCACAGGTACGCATACCGATGGTCAGCCAACGAGCGGGTACGCCAGGTCTCGTACTCGCTCTCCCACTGCTGCTTGAGACGCACCACCGTCGAGGGCGACAGGGCCGCCCGTTCACCTAATAACCCCCGCAAGGCCGGCTCGAAATCACCCGTCGCCAAGCCCTGGACGTACAGCTCCGGGATCAACTCCTGCACCGCCTTCGAGCGACGCTGATACGATGGCAAAACCTGTGAGGAGAACGGCTCAGACGTCTCCCGCACCCGCGGCGCTCGCACCGCCACCGTTCCCGTCCCCAACGTCACCCGACGCGCCTTGCCGTACCCGTTGCGATAGCCCGCACGACCGGCCTCAGCACCATCGCTGTCCGCACGTTCATACCGCTGCCGACCCAAAAACTCGGTCACTTCGGCCTCCAGGGCCGAGACCAGCAGACGCCGGGCGCCTTCCCGGGCAATCACATCCAGATCCCCGTCAAAACCACTCCCTTCAACCGCAACCTTTTCCCTTGTCGATTCAGTCAACTTCCTGTACTTTGACATCGGCGTATCCTTTCGTTTGGCCGTGATTCCACACGACCAGTTTCGCTCAACAACTCACCGAAAGGCTACGCTACTTTTTTCCCAATTTCCACACCTTTTGAAATTAACTCTGGTTAATGTCCCGATGCACCAGCTCTCATCGTTGACGGCATGGTGATATTAAGCCCGGACAGGTTGAATGTCAGGTCCGCAAGGGGCCTGATCTGCAGGTGCTAGGCGGCGCGTTGATCTGCCCGCCGGGTTGCGAGATCCGCGCTGCAAGCAATCCGGTACTCGGTTTCACGAAATCCGCCGGGCCCTTCCCCAAAAAAGCGATTTGAAGAGCGGCGCAGAATTGCCTATACTAAGCCTGTATGAGCTACCTCGTGTTCGCGCGCAAATACCGCCCACAGCGGTTTGAAGATATCGTCGCCCAGGAGCATGTCAGCCGGACCCTGCAGAATGCGGTGCGAAACAACCGCATCGGATCGGGCTACCTGTTCTGCGGACCGCGCGGAACCGGCAAGACCACCACCGCTCGGGTGCTGGCCAAGGCGCTCAACTGCGAGCAAGGGCCGACCCCGACCCCGTGTGGCGAGTGTTCCAATTGCCGCGAGATAGCAGGCGGAACCTCGCTTGATGTGCTCGAGATCGATGCCGCCTCCAACACCGGGGTCGATGATGTCCGCGCCCTGCGCGAGAATGTCCGGTACCTGCCGACCTCAGGAGCCAAACGAATATACATCATCGACGAAGTCCATCGCCTGTCGGGAGCAGCCTTCGATGCATTGCTCAAGACGCTTGAGGAACCGCCCGGGCATGTGGTCTTCATGATGGCCACTACCGAACCAACGAAAGTGCCGGAGACGATCCTGTCGCGCACTCAGCGATTCGACCTCAAGCGCGTATCGGCCGCCGAATTGGCGGCGCACCTGAGAAAGATAGCCGAGGCCGAGGGTCTGCAGATCGACGAGTTAGCGCTGAATTTGCTGGCCCGCAAGGCCGACGGCTCGGTGCGCGATTCGCTGTCGTTGCTCGATCAGATCGCTGCTTTCGCCGATGAGTCAATCGGCGAGCAGTTGGTCATCGAGGCCTTAGGGCTGGTTGATCGTCGGCTGCTGTTCGACTTCATGCGTACGGTTGCCGAGTCGGACCGGAAAGGGGCGCTGGACATCTGTCGCCGGGTGATCGAGTCGGGCACCGACCCGTCGGATTTTGTCGAAGAATTGCTCGAGCACTTGCGCCTGCTGATGCTTCTGGCGGCGGACAAGAATACCGGCCACCTGATGGGGTTCAGTCCTGAAGAGCTAACCGAATATGAGCAACAGGCGGGGCGATTCGCAGTCGGTGATCTGGTGCGCTTGATCAAAATCGCCGGAGAGCTCAAACGCGACCTTGGCGGAGGGCTGGATATGCGTTTGCTGCTGGAGGTGAACGCACTCAAGATGGCCGAATTGGAGCGAACAGTCGACTTGCAGAAGATATTGACCCAGCTTCAGGGCGGGGGAGCAACACCATCGCAACCGGGGCCGCCACGGCAAAAAAAAAAGACTGAGCCTCCCCGGCCGCCGGCCGGTCCGGAGCGAAGAGTCTCGGGGCGCCTTCAGCCAGAGCCCTCGATAGCGCCGAAGACTTATCCGAATCGCGACATCAACATTGATGAGATTCGCAGGCGCTGGCCCCATTTTTTGACCAGACTGCGGCGTCAGCGCGGTATGCTGGCTTCACAGCTGCGCATTGTCGAGTTGCGCAAGGTAGAGGGCAATCAGGTGTTAGCCGTATTTGGGCCGAACGGCAAGGTGGCCCTGCAGGTGGTTCAGAAAGCGCCGAATTTGAAGTTGATCGGCGAGATGCTCAGCGAACATTTTGCGGCCAACCTGAGTATCAGGTTTGAGCTCGATCCTCAGGCGACGGCGGTCGAGGCGCCCGGCGGCGCCGATCGGAAGTCCTTCAACGCCGCGGAGCTGCTGCAGAAGTCGCCCCGGCTGAAGAGCCTGGTCGACAAGATAGACGGCGAGATAATCGGAGTTAGAAAAGCAAAGTGACTTGACTGTAAGGAGTCTGTTATGGGTAAAGGCGGCATCGGCAATATGATGAAACAGGTCCAGGCCATGCAGGCCAAGATGGAGAAGATCCAGGCCGAGCTCGAAGAGGAGAGGGTCGAGGGAAGCTCCGGCGGCGGCATGGTGAAGGTGATCGCCAACGGCAAACAGGACATAGTCTCGATTGAGATAGACAAGGAAGTGGTCGACCCCGAGGAAGTGGATATGCTGCAGGACCTGATCGTAGCGGCTATCAATCAGGCCCGCGAGAAGGCCCAGGAATTGCAGTCCGAGCGGATGTCCTCCCTTACCGGCGGCCTCAGCCTGCCGGGCCTGAATCTACCGTTCTAAGCCCGCGCACGGAGTCCCCTCAGCGATGTTTAGATCAGCCGGCAGTGTTGAACAACTGGCCAACCGTCTGGCGCGGCTGCCCGGAATCGGCCGGAAGTCGGCCGGACGCCTGGCGTATCACATCCTCAAGCTATCCAAGGATGAGGCGCTGGAAATTGCCGAATTGATACGGCTGGTCAAGGAAAAGGTCGGCTTCTGCAGCGTCTGCAACAACATCAGCGAGACCGACCCGTGTCAGATATGCTCCGATTCAAGGCGCAACCGCAGTGTCATATGCGTGGTGGAGGAATCCTCCGATGCCGAGGCGATGGATCGCGTGGAGGGTTTGGACTGCCTCTTTCATGTCCTGGGCGGTCGGCTCTCCCCGCTGGATGGAATTGGTCCCGACGATCTTAAGATCAAGAGTCTGCTGGAGCGTCTGAATGACGAAGTCAGTGAAGTGATCATCGCCACCAATCCAAACGTCGAGGGGGAGGCAACCGCAGTGTATCTGTCCAAGCTGCTGAAACCTATGGGGATCAAGGTGACCCGAATCGCCCGCGGGCTGCCGGTCGGCTCTGACCTCGAATATGCCGACTCGGCCACTCTGGGGCGGGCGCTGGAGGGGCGCCACGAGTTTTAGAACCATCTGTATGAATGACCATTCGACCAGCCGGGACGCCCTGTATTCGTTGGGCGTGGTCTTCATTCTGTTTATCGTGTTTCAGGCACTGGGAGCCAGGCTGTTCGACAATGGCTGGTCATTCAACTACTGGGCCAATCTCCCGCCGTGGTGGCCGCTGGTGTGGGGCGCGACCGGTGTGACTCTCGGTGTGATGTCCTGGCGCTTCGGTGACACGATAGGTGTTGCGTTCACGCGATCCGGGGCTCGGTGGGCGGCGCTGGTTGTCATACTGGTGCTGTTGGTTGCCTTGCGCATCGACACGTTTGCCCTGAGCGGCGGCAATCTCCGGGTGGCGCAAATCGGGCAGACTCCGGTGGTTGTTTATGTATGGTATGAGTTTGGGGCAGTAGCTCTGGCTCATGGTTTGGCCTCGTTGGTTGGGGCATTCGGCACGAAAGATGCAACAGCCGCGGTTTGGGGTTGGCGGCTCGTGACGTATCTGGCGGCACTGGCGGGCATGATCGGAGCCTGGCGACTTGCCGGAGAGCTGGTGGATCGCGCCGAGCGACGATTCTGGGCGGCCCTGGCCATCTTTGCGGGCCCGGCTCTGCTATTGTATTTCGGATTCGTAGGAGTGGCGACAGTTGTTGTCGCGATCACGATCTGGGTGGCGTACTTTGCAGTTCGGAGTATCAGCCGGCATTCCCGATCCGCTGCGGCATTGATGTGGGGCATCCTCGTGCTGGGCTGCGTGATGCACATCGGCTGCATATACCTGCTGCCTGCAGTGGCGGCAGCCACTGTTGCGACAAAGCAGAACGGCTGCATTAACAGGACGGCGCTTTGGGTTGGGGTGGGTACTTACCTGGTGATGCTGATCGGGGTCTATCTGTTGGCTGTGCATCACTTTCCCCTGATGCGGCATCTGCTGTTCCTCTCGGGCAAAAGCCCATTCGGCGACTATGGCTTGTTCGACTGGCGTCATCTCGGTGATGTGGTCCAGGTATTCCTGTTGGCGGCGCCGTTGATTATAGCGGCCAAGTTTCTGATTCTGCGAAGGCCAGCCGGAATTTACCAGGACGCTATCCTGCTTGTCCTGATCTTAATGACACTGGCAGGTAATACTGTCGTGTTCATCCGTGATCCTTACTTCGGCATACCGCTCGACCTGCCGCGACTGCTGTCTTACCTGAGCCCGGCCGGGCTGCTTGCGGCCTACCTGCTGATTAAGCACAGCTGTGCCGCGGGGATGGCCCTGAAGCTCGGCGCTGTTACCTCGCTGATGGTAATCACGGCCTGGCTGCCGTCGTACCTGTCGACCGCGCGCACTGTAGATGTAGCCGCACCCTACTTCGACAGACATGATTGGTATTACCGCACGGGGACAGTGGCTTTCCGCGATGCTTTCTTCTACGAGGGCGATCTGGATCGAGCGAACTGGTGGGATGTACGCCGTTTCAATCGGTCGCCGGATCTGCTTAACATCAAAGGCATCAACGACCTTATCTACTCCGACCGTATTCCGGAGGCGGTGGATATCCTCTATGACATCATAGCCCGCAACCGCTGGTGGGTGGAACCACGGAGCATCTTGGCCGGTCTGCAAATGGAACTCAGGCGTTTAGATCGGGCCGAGGCCCAGTTGGACACGCTGCACATGATAGGGCCGTACCGTCGCGAGACGCTCATGAACGAGTGCATCTTCCATCGCGAGAGCCGGGACTACTACGACGCGCTCAAGGCGGTCGACCGAGCTCTTCGGTACCACCCCGGCGACGAGGAGATTCTCTCGGACAAGCTCCTCATCCTGCACCGTATGCAGGATTTCAGGGCGGCCGAGGCTCTGGCGACGAAGCTCATGGAACAACGGCCGCAGATGGCGTATCCCCATCTCATCCTGGGGCTCCACGCCGAGGCTCGAGGCGACACAGCGCAGGCAATAGCAAGCTATCGACAGTTTCTGCTTCTGGATTCAGATGCTCCGGAGGCGCCGCGGATCAAGGAGCGCATGGATGCGCTGAAGGCAGTGCGGCAGGCTCCATGATTAAGAGGGCGTTGATACCGGACCAGCTCTTAGTGACGCCGGCAGGCGTTCTAGTATTGAGGCAATCAGCCCGTGCGACAGACGCCCTTACGGGCACGCTACGAGCTCGTTTGTTGTGACACAGCTGTCAGGCGTCCTCCCTCATTCTCAAAAGATGATCAGCCCCGTGTCTCCAGGCGTGCGAAGCCGTCCAGGGCCGCGACCTTGTAGGCCTCGGAAAGAGTCGGGTAATTGAGCACCGTATCGATGAAGTAGTCGATCGTGCCGCCGTGGGTCATCACTGCCTGACCGATATGGATCAGCTCGGTGGCGCGCTCGCCCACGATGTGGACGCCCAGAAGACGTCGTGACTCCGGCGCGAAGATCAGCTTAAGCATGCCGTCGTGATCGTTGATTATTTTCCCGCGCGCCAGTTCGAAGTAACGCGCGATGCCGATCTCGTAGTCCTGACCGTCGGCTGACAGGGTTTCTTCGGTTTGGCCGATCATGCTGACTTCGGGGATCGTGTAGATGCCGAAAGGCAAGAGGGTGTTGATGCAGGAGGTGTCGCCTTTCTTGAAGGCGTGGATCGCCGCCAGACGTCCCTGATCGGCCGAGACCGAGGCCAGCGACGGGAAGCCGATTACATCGCCCACAGCGTAGATATTCGGGACTTCAGTGGCGTAGAACTCGTTTACCCTCACCAATCCGCGCTCATCGGTTTCGATACCGAGCCGCTCCAGCCCCAGATTGTCGGCGTTGCCAATGCGTCCGGTAGCGAACAGGAGTCGCTCCGAGACTACGCGGCGACCGCTTTCTGTAATGGCGACAACCTGATCATTCTCAACCTTGATGTCCCGAACACCATCGCCCAGGACAAGGTTGGTGCGCACCTTGCGCATCAGGTACATGAGGACATCGGCAATCTCCCGATCAAGGAACGACAGCAGGCGGGGCCGGTGGTCGAGTATGGTCACCTGGACGCCGATGTGAGCGAAGATCGAGGCGTACTCGCACCCAATGACGCCGCCGCCGATAATAGTCATGGTGCGGGGAATAGTATCCAGGCCCAGAATGGACTCGCTGTCGTAGATGAGCTTGTGGTCGAATTCGTAACCGGGCGGGTGGTAAGGTCGGGTTCCGGTGGCGATCATGATGACTTGGGCTTTGATCTCGCGTGACCGGCCGGCGTTGTCCGTAACGCGGACAGTGTTGGGGTCGACAATCTGCCCCAGACCGTTGATAATCTCTATGCGATGGCGGGCCATCTTCTGCTGGATGATATCCAGTTCCTCCTGGATTATCGGCTCCTTGCGGTACATCAGCTCCCTGATCGTGACGTTTGGTTTGACGCCGCCGACCAGACCATAGACATTGCGCTGTCGCAGCCCGTCGATGTACATAACCGACTCGCGAAGGGTCTTCGACGGGATCGTGCCGGTATGAATGCACACCCCTCCCTGGACCGGGCGCTTCTCGATTATCGCAGTGCTCTTGTGCAGCTTGGAGGCTTCGATGGCCGCTTTCTCGCCGGCCGGACCGGAGCCGATGATGACCAGATCGTACTCGCGAACGCTCACGGGACAACTCTCCTTGGTTTGCCCTGCCTAACACCCAGGGGCGGCTCTGAGTTCGCATGAATAGGATATGGAGCGATGCGATCAGGGAACAGCGGATTCGGGTGGCGGCCAAAGCGCACCAACCGATGCTCAGTCGCCGGAGGCGTCCGAGTCTGAAGGAACGGCGTCCGGAAGCCCGGCGGGTTGACGCAGTCTTTCCAATCGTCCGGCCATCTCGGACAACTCGCCGCCGACATGGCCGAGCGATGTGGTCAGGCGGCGGACCGACCCCTCCATGCGTCGGTGGTGCTTGACAAGACGCTGCAGCGACTCGCCCAGAGCGCCCAGTCCGGCCACGAGCTCTCGTCCCGATCCGACCAACCCGGCCTGAGCATAGACTGCAGCCAAAGAAGCCAGAAAGGCGTAAAGGTGGGCTGGTGATGACGGCACCACGTTCTTGCTCAGACTGTACTGCAGGATGTCGCCGTCCGAGTCGGACACCAGGCTGTAATAGACCGCTTCGGACGGTATGTACATGACAGCGATATCGGTAGTGTCCTCATCCGGGATGACGTATTTGGAGGCAATGTCATCGACGTGTTTCTTGAGGGCGCGATAGAGTTCCTTACGGGTCTTGTCGCTGTCCTCCTGCACGGATCGTTGATACGACTCCATGGGGAATTTGGAATCGATGGGCAACAGACGGTCGGCCAGCCTGACAATGGCGTCGACCCGTCGGCCCGAGCTGAAGCGATACTGCATCTCGTAAAGGGACGCCGGAAGAATCTGACCGAGCAGGTTCTCCAGCAGGATCTCGCCGAGGGCGCCGCGCAGTTGAGGTGGCCGCAGGAGTTCCGACAAGGATTGAATGTTCAGGCCGACAGTTTCGATGCTTCTGGTCTGCGCGGCCAGTTCGCCCAGTTGCTTCTCGATGCGGCCGAATAACTCCAGGCGCTTGTCGAGGGCCGAGGAACCCTCGGCCAGGCGCTCGTTCATCAATCGCTGGGCGGAATCGAGAGAGTCGCGCAGCCCGACGAGTCCCTCCATCTGGCGGCTGAGGATATCCGACTTGATGTTGCTGAGAGAAGCCTCGATGGCAGCGATCGGATCGTCCCGCCGGCGCCTTCTCATGGAGATGAGCACCACCACCAGGAGGATCAGTATTACGATCAAGAGAATGGCGAGTATGAGTTCAAGGACGCCCATCAGAATCGATCTGCCTGTCCGGCGAGGTTGTTGCCGGGTCTCGATAGCGTCACTTGAGTAGCCATTAGCCCAACACGGTTCACCTTGAGCGAGCCTCGCCACGAAGTTATGTAGACGTGAGACACTAAATCGTCCGGCTCACTTGTCCAGCAGTTTGACATCATCCTTCCTGAGCAGATTGGAGTCGATCATATCTCGACGCAATTTCACACTGACAGTGTTGTCAGCCTCGCTATAGTAATCGTCGGATGGCGTGATGCCCCAGATGTACTTGGCCAGAAGTTGGTCCGTGGCATAATCATATAGGCCTACTTCATTCTGGTCGTAGCGGATGCCGAACCGATAACCCTCGAATGGTCGTTGATTATCGTACTGCTTCACGAAGAGGTCCGAGCCACCGCCGACCAGACGCGGATCGAGGCCGAACAGCAAGTTGCCGTCGACCGGCTCTCCTCCGGGGGCAGTAAAGACAAACGACAGCCAGTCGCCATCGCGATAGACCTTGTAACCGTCGCCGGCCGCGAGTGTCTTGCCCCCGGTTTCGGCGCCGGGCGCAATGGGGGATCTTTCGGCCAGGTCGTTGTCGATGTAGCTGGTGAAATCGCGCATCAGGGTGGGCCAGTCGGGATGGCCGGTCTTGTCGCAGATGCGTTGCATGACATCGACTCTCGACATGCCGTTTACGGTTTTGAAGTTACCGGACAAGCCCCGATAGAGCTCGAAATACTCCTCCATTCCGATATTATCTATGAGGAAGGCGGTGAACAATCCGGCTACCGGATAGGCGATATCAGCCGTGGAATTACTCTCGAAGTCGCGCATGGTCAGCAGTGAGTCCAGGTCGACAATCTTCTCCTTGTAAAGAAACCCGGCCAGGTCCATGAGAGTGGCCTGGGATTTGCCCCAGCGTCCGCCATAGTATACCGCAATGCCCTCCCGCAGCAGCGGTTGCGTGTACAACGGCAGGCGGCGCAGTTTGAGATTAACCATCAGGTGGGAGATTTCATGATAATGGGGGAAGAAGGCCGAGATTATGTCATCGGACGGCAGGTCGTAGACGCCCTTGGTGAGATGATCGGTCAGGCGCTCTACGACCTTATCGGAGCCACAGTAGAAGTACTCGACCTTTTCACTCCTCAGCAGTTTCCTGACATTGCCTGGAAGGTCCAGGGAGTCGATTATTGCTTCGACCCACCGGTCGATCTCTTCGAGGGCCACCGGGTTCATCTGGCGGCGGGCCGAAGGGTCCACGTGGATGCGGAAGTACTTGGTTTCTTCTATCGGCCAGTCGGCGGCAAAGTAGTCCTGGGGATAGGTCAGCCAGTAATAGCTGCCGTCCCACCAGGCCCAGTAAGAGTGCTCGATCAGGTTCCCGAGGACAATGTGCGAGTATTGCAGGCGGTTTAGGTTGCTGTCTATAGTTTCGATAGACTTGACCGGTGGCTGCAGGTGGTTGCGCATCAGGTCTATGTCGCGCACAATCGGTGAGTTGCAGTCGACCTTGAGGGGAATGCCCTCGTACTCAATGCCGAACCGACTGGAACGCTCCAGCGCGGCCGGTATCCAGTAGTAGCGGGCCGATTCGTGATTGCCGGATATCAGCAGATCGAAGTAGTCGGCGAGCATTATAGCGCCGTTGTCGGTGGCCCTGCCGCTGCCGTCCGACGACGTGACTCCGACAGCAAGGACAAACGAGGCAATAACAGGCATCAGGCTGGAGACGAACATAGCCTTTTCTCCTTGGTTACTGGCGGTCTCTCATGGCGGGCATATTACCACTTTTACCCGCGGGTGTCCATACTGGATCGAAAAAAGCCCCCGACTGGTCGGGGGCTTTGAGGGCCGGTCAAAACCCGTCCGCCGCCTAGAAATTGAAGCCGACCGAGAACCGATGGGTTGACTCCAGGCGACCGAAGTCCTGCCAGGCGTAGTCGATCAGCAGATCCGTCTGGCCACCGAGCCCGGTCATGACACCGCCGCCCAGGGTGAGGCCTTCTTCGTCGTAATTGAGCTTGTAGCCCCCGCGCAGGAAGAAGCGCTCGTCGAAATTGTATTCGGCGCCGAGCGCGCCCTGCTGCTGCATGTCGTTGGGGTGCTTTACTTCGCCCGAGAGCGTCAGGACCGAGTTCCGACCGGTTTCGACATCGTAGGCAAGGCCGACCCGGAAGGTCATCGGGAGGTCGTAGCCGGTTGTCTTGATAGAGGCTCCGATGGGGTCATTGGCCCCTTCGCCCTGCAGTTCATCGTAGCGAACATCCAGATCGCTGCCGGTGAATTTCAGTTCCGGTCCCATGTTTGAAATACTCATACCCACCCGCAGTGAGTTGATGCCGGTATAGAGCATGGTTCCGAAATCGAAGGCGAATCCGTTGGCGCCCTCGTTGTGTATGCGCTCGCCTACATACTTGGCGCTGAGGCCGAAGGCAAACTTCGACGTCAACTGGCGAGCGAACGAGACTCCAAGGGCGTAAGACGAAGCGCTGTAGTATCTACCGGTCCCGTTTTGCTCCTCAAAGGTTGTGATCTCCTGGTCATCCATTGACAGGATTGTGGCCTGGACGCCGAATGTCCCGACATCTTCGAAATAGCGGGCCATGCCGACGTAGTTGAGGTCGACATCAAGCAGCCAGTTGACGTTGGTGAAACTGACCGACCAGTTTTCCACCTCGGCCAGGCCGGCCGGGTTCCAGTGCATTGCGTAGACATCGTTAACCGTAGCCACCGAAGCCTCGCCCATGCCCTGATAGCGAGAGCCGACGCCGATCTTCAGAAACTGGGCGCCGCTCGATCCGACTTTGGACCATTCGGCGTGGGCCGGAATGGCGATCGCAGTCAGAAGGATCAGACAGATTAACTTTCTCATCCGGCGCCTCCTTACTTGATTACGGCGAAGCGACCCAGCCGCTCACCGTAAGGGGATTCCACGTGATACAGGTAAATGCCCGAGGCTACCTGCTGACGATTCAACGACAGCAGATTCCACTCCGCCTCGCCGCGAGTATTCTGATGGCGAATTGTCTCCACCAGGTCTCCGGCAAGGGTATAGATTCGAATCGTGCACTCATCCGGCAGGTTGATGAATCTGATCACCGATTCGCCCTCGGCCGTTTCGACCATTGGCGAGTATCTTGCGAAGTACGGGTTCGGGACAACCTTGATGTTATCCAGTTCACTGACCGCCGCCGCAGGGTTGATCCCGTCTATCTTGAACGTGAAGCGATCGCTGGGGCCGTTGAGGGGCGCCCCCTGAACCTCAAGGGCATCTCCGACCGAGGGGCCGTAGACCGCAGTGTCAAGCGTAATGAGCCAGCTGTATTCGGTCGGGAAAGCCTCATCGACCAGGTTTACGGACGTGTCGTAGGGAAAATTGACGAAGGCGATGTCGTCCTCGGGATCCCAGACCCCGTCATCGGCATAGTCCCAGACCGCCAATGACACTCGAGTGTTGGTGGTCGTGTTCCAGGCTTCGAAGGGCACCCAGTACACGCGATCCCCGCCGTACCAGTATTCGAGCAGCCAGGATGCCTTGGTCGAGTCCCCGGTGTAACGGAGTTCGAAATCATCGCGGAAGGGGGCGTCGCTCCAGATGTAGCCCTCGTTTCCCGTCAGGGCCGGCAGAGTAGGGCCCCAGAAGATATCGACGGCCAGCGTCGTATCGCCGGAAGCCGCAAACTCGCTCTGGCCCATAGCGTTGGGGTAACGCTCGCCGTTTGTCACCGATACGCGCAGACCTTCCACAACATCGAACATGTTGGGGTCGGAGCCGTAGTAGGTCATCTCGGAGAGCAGGGTGTCGCCGGTCGTGGTGTTCAGGAGGTACCAATAGGTTGCATCGGGCTGGTCGGCGAAGACGACTGCGTACTCCGAGCCGGTCACCTCGGATTCGTCAAATATGATCGGCGTTACCGCTCCCACCGAGGGACGGCCGGCGCCGGTGTATTCGTGGGTGACTGTAGCTGCGGCATCGTAGAAACCGGCCGGGTCGGACTCGGGGGTGACAGCAACTACATTCGGCGACTGTCCGGCGGTTCCAAATCCTGACTGTAACGCATCGATACCCATGTCTTCGTCACCGCCGTCGTAAGCAACCAGGCAGTACCAGTATTCCACTCCGTTGTGCAAACCGGTATCGACATAGGAATGGGGAATTCGCTCACCCGGTGTCGATACCGCATACCAGCCGATAGGGTGATAGTCGATATCCAGGCAGTCGTTGTTGTTGTTCCGGTTGACAGTTCCCCAGGTACGGCCCTGATCATCGGAGCGATAGAGCTTGTAGCCGACGAAGTCCTGCTCGCCCGTAGCCGGATCGACGCTCGTTTCAGAGGTGTCGGTCCAGCTCAAGTAAGCCCTACGGTCGGCTGAGCGAGCACTGAGAACCGGTGTAGCCGGAGGCTCCGGTCCGATGAAACGGGCGTCGTACAACGCCTGAGCCAGGGAGGCGTTCTTGCGGAAGTCGGTCTCGTCTTCGCCGGCGATCAAGGCATAGACGATTCTGACCGTCGAATCCGCCTTGAGATTGATGCCCCGGGTGCACTGTATATAGAACTGGTCGGTTGGAGGCAGGCTCTGGTCGAACTGCTCCGCGGCGATCAACTCATAACGATCGGCGTCGGTCAGGTTGTTGACGATGGCCCAGTCACCCGAGCGGAATCCGGTCATGCCGATTCCCTGCGGCGTTTCCAGGTACTTGGTGCCCATCACGCCTGTCTTAACCCGGGGCCCCCAACCGGGATCGTAGCCGTCCTGATCATATATCCAGCCGAGGTTCTCGGTCGAGTCGAAGGCCACCAGGTCGCCCAGGCGCCCGTTCTCTCCCGTTCCGTCGGGTCCACCCACATCTATGTCGATGTAGAGTCCAACCGCGAAGTCGGTGTAGTCCTCGTCGGAGGTATTGGTGATTTCCATGACCACGAAGACGAAGTCCTCGTTGTAGCAGTAATTCCAGGCCAGGCACGTATGGGTGACTTCAAGACCCAACAACGAATGCCCGGAAGCGGCGTCGTTGAATCGGAAGTGTGAATCCTGAAGCGACGTGGGCCCCCCATCGACCGGGCTCGTCTGCAAGGGATCCTCGTAGGTGTCATTGTAGGAGTAAGCGCGGCTCTCGGGATCCCAGACCCGCCAGCCATGAGCCGGAGAGCCGGTGCCCAAGCCGACTGTGTCGGAGGGGTCGTAGTTGTAGTAGCGAGTGGTGTCGGTCGAGAGGTAGATCTGGTACCTGTCCTCGCTGTCAAAAGGCATCGCCATGCCCTGGAAGTCATCGTAAGTATTGGCCACCAGTGTATCTCCGGAGGCTGTTACTGCGCCCATCCAGTATCGGATTTCCCCGATGTAGTCGTGGCCGGAATTACGCGGCCACTCTCCGGAAGGGTAGCCGTAACCCTGGTAACCGCCAAGGTACCCAAAGTTTGCTACGGTGGTCGCGATGTTTGACATGTTCTGCGTGATCATGTCGATCGTTGCCGGCTGGGGCGACTGCGCCATTGCCGGGCCGCGATCAGGATGGCCTGGATGCTGCTGGTCCGACGCGGCGGGGCGGGCTGTCGTCGCCGGCCCGATCAGTATGAGACCGATTAGGGCAAGGCTGATGACAACGCGAATCTTGCTGGTTTTCCTCATCTTGCTGCTCCGCCTTAGAAGTTCAGCTGTGTCCCCACCCTGATCGTCCGGGGCGAGGAGAAGTTCTGCGGGTCGTGATCGTAGAGCCGATCCATCTCATCGAGTTCCTCCTGCGACAGGCTCAGACTCGCCTGCTGGCTGTATCCGTCATCGTCAGGCTGACCGGTGAGGGAATAGACGTCGACAACGTTGCGGCGGTCGAAGAGATTGTCCACCTCGACAAAGAAGCTCATCCGCCAGCCGTTCGGGCTCAGATCGAAGTCTTTGTTGAAACGCATGTCGACAGTGTAGTATGCCGGCAGCCGTCCCTGGTTGCGCTCGTTCAGGCGATTGCCGGAGGCATCGGTCGGTGTGTAGGGCAATCCGGAACCGTAACGCCCGATCAGGTTCAGACCCCAGGCGCCCGGGATCGGCAGTCCCAGGAAGCTCCCGCGCCACTCGCGGGGAGCCCTGATGTCCAGCTCGGCGGTGACGGTATGCCGTTGATCGAAGTCCAGCGGGTATTCGGTGACCGGGGCCAAAGTATCGACGCTCGCCGATAGATAGGTGTAGTACGGTTCGAGGGCATCCGAGCCGTTACCGGTGGCAATCATGTACCCGTACGATACCGAGCCGCTGATCAGGCGATCACCCTTCAGCAATTCCATCATGACATCCACGCCCTTGACCGAACCGTAGTCTCCGTTGGTGAAGTAGGTCACCGAATTGCCGGCCACCTTGTAGGTGGAACGGGTGGTTACGAGGTCCTCAATGTCCTTGTAGTAGGCCGTCGTATAGAGGCGCAGGTTGTCTCCGACCAGGTGATTCAGGCCGAGTTCGTAGGAGGTCGTCTGTTCCGGTTCGAGGTCCGGGTTACCCAGCAACGGGCGGCCCGTGGAGATATCGCCGTCCAGGTTAGTGTACATGTAATGGTATTGCGGGGCCTGGTAATAGAAGCCGTAGTTGAAATGCATGACTGACTTCTCGGAGATCGGGAAGGAAATGCCCAGACGCGGTGAAAGGCGAGTCTTGGATTCGGCGTTCTTATATGTGGCGACTGCATCCTGTGGTGTGACGTTGTATGCAATATCGGCGTTCCGATAGTCCAGGCGCAGGCCCAGGTTCACTACGAAGTCGCTGTATTCCATCTTGTCCTGTAAGTAGGCTGAAGCCAACAGCGGACGGGTGCTGTACTTCTCACCGTAGGGATTGCGGTTGTAGAACTGCTTGAAATCCCAGTTGATTGAATAGCGGCGAACTTCGAAACCGGTCTTGATCTGATGTACCTTGTTGAGCTGCACCACCATGCTGGCGGATCCGGCGTTATAGGTCGCTTCACGCTCACTGAAAGTGGGGTCGAAATCATCGCCGACCGTGAAGCCGACGGCCTGGCGAACATCGGAGGGGTCATAGTACCCGAGGTAGTTGTCCTCATGAATCGTGCCGGTGTACTGGCCGGCGGAATCGTCGTAGCCCGGCCATTCGGTCCAGTACACATCCATCAGGTGCTCGGGCGCTACCTTGGTGTAGGTGCGGAACCTGTTCAGCGTTGTGTGTACCAGCAGCCGTTCGCTGAAGTTGTAGGTGCCGGTCAGGCCCACGACATATGCATCGCGGCGGAAGGCCGGAAGGCCGTCGAGGTTGAAGTCGTATGAGATGCCGTTGGCGTCGCGATGATCATAGATGTATCCATCGACGTCGTACACGGTGGCGTTGGCTGTCATTTTCATGCGTCGTACCGGCTGCAGGCTCAGTTTGGTCAGCCAGGTGTAGGAGGTCCCATCGTTGTGCGGCAACGAGGTGGCGTTGGTCAGGTATTCGCCGGCCGTGAAGAAATTGAATTTCTTGGGGTTCAGGCCGGGCAGTGGTCCGGAGAGATTGGCCGCTACGGCGCGATTCCCGACTCGAGAGAGGCTGCCCCAGGTGCCTGTGGTGACATCATAGGGATGGGTGGCTCCCTCATAGAATCGCAATCCGCCGTGATACTCAGCCCCGCCCTCTCTTGTCACAGCGTTGACGATTCCCGATAAGGCCTCGCCGTACTCGGCTGTGTATCCCCCCGACGTCAGGGAGAGCTCCTCCAGGGCCGAAGGCATGATGCGAATGCCTGAGCTGGCGAAGAATGGATCCTGTACTGAGAATCCGTCATAATAGTACGCAACCTCGCCGGAACGACCGCCGCGGACGTGTATATCGCTGTCGCGTCCGACTACCACGCCGGGGTAGTTTTTCAGGACTGCGTGCACCGACTCGTTGTTGGGCAGATTCTGCATCTGGTCCGCGGTGAAGATAGTGCGGGAGGAGGTCAGGTCCCTCTGAACAATGGGCTGGTCAGCGAATACGATGACCTGGTCACCGAGCTCGACCGCCTTCGACGACAGCTCGAAGTCGACCGGGGTTGTCAGATCCAAGAGGACCCTAACTTCCATTTTGACGACCTCTTCATATCCGACCGACGTTACACTGATGTTGTGCTTGCCGACGGGGAGGTTAATAATGAAGAACTCTCCGTCAGCGTCGGTCTTGGTACCATAATTGGTCCCCTGTATGCGAACCGTGGCCCCCACGACCGGTTCACCGGTTTCGGCGTCGATGACTTCGCCGGATACTTTTCCGCTTGTGCCGGCCAGCGTGGACGAAGCGACCGCTGACAGCCCCACGGCAGCCAGAAGCAGAAGTACTGATGGTAGTCGTAGGCGCAAGGTGATTCCTCCTCTTACCGTCTTTGAATCACATTCATATTTGAGATCCAGACATTATTGGATTGCTCCGCTTGCTTTCACTCTCTCTTGCATTAGATCGGTCGCGACCCTGATTTCTTGACCGGGCCGGGACAAGCATTTAGCAGTTTTTTTGCGGGGCAGCGTCGGGTCGATTGGTCAAGTTTAGCAGGCTTCACCCGATATCATCATAAGTGGAAGGGCTCGACCTTTCCGATGGAAGAGTGGATTGTGCAACCAGGCATGGCAGCCGAAAGGATGGGAATTTCCCACCTGATGAGATCGCTACACAGAATACTCATAGGAGCGCTGCTGGCTATCGCAGCCGCATCGGCCGCGCCGTCGGCGATCCATGCCCGAAACGTCGAAGTCGCCATTCTCATCCACGATTCCCTGCAGTCCACCACTCGTACTCTGCACGGCGCCCGGAAGGTCATCGCACGAAGCCACCCCGAGGCTTCCTTTCGGACATTCGTGATCGGCGATGATCCGGCCGAGCATGTGGGTATCCTTGACTCGTTGTCCCGACTCAAGCCAAGCCTGCTGCTCACTGTCGGAAGCTCGGCGACCAGATTCGCCAAGGATAATTTCACCGACACACCGATCATCTTCTGTGCCGTGAAGTACCCGGTATTGTCCGGGTTCGTCGAGTCGATGCAGCGCCCGGGCGGAAATATCACAGGGGCCTCACTGGATATACCGATTGATATCCAATTCAGGTATTTCAGCGAAGTAGTCTCGAAACTCCGTCGTATCGGCGTTCTGTATACCGACAATACCGCCAGCCTCATCAGGCAGGCGGAGAAAGTCGCTGCTTCGTCGGGGTTGGAACTGGTGCCGATTGCGGTCAATGACCCCAAGGACTTACCGGCGGCGCTGGACTCGCTGGCGGCTACCACCGATGGTCTGTGGTCGGTGGCTGATCCCAATCTGTTCGATCCGCGGGCGACCCGGTACATCCTGCTGAACACGATTCGCAAGGGCATACCACTTATGGGCTTCTCCCGCCACGTCGTGGAGTCAGGCGCCTTGTTCGCCCTTGATTTCGACTACAAGGCGATCGGCTTTCAGGCCGGCGGACTGGCGTGTCGTGTGATAGTGGGCGAAGATCCCGCCCAGATACCGGTCACAATGGCCGATGTCATCTGGTTCCATTATAATGAGAAAACGGCCAAGCATATCAACCTGCCGGTGCCCGAAGAGCTGGTGGCCATTGCCAAGGAGGTCTATCGATGAGCCTCTTTGCGCGCATGAGATCATTCCGGCTCAGGACCAAGTTTGTCATTCCGATATCGGCTTTGCTAGTCGCCTCGATTCTGACCATCAGCGCCATCCTGATCAAGCGTCAGGCTGAGGGTTTCTTCCATGAACTGGAGACCAAGGGCGAGACGATGGTTCGAATTATGGCCATGCACGCCGAGAGTGGTGTCCTCTTTGAGAATCGCTACGAACTGGATGAGCTTCTGGAGAAATTCTCGGTTTTCGACGATGTTCAGGCGGCCCTGGTCTACAGCAGCGATGGTGAGTTGCTCAGCAACATCGGCGACTGGGAGACCAACGAAGTCCGGGTAGTGCGTGAATTGTGTAAGGCCGATAGTCTGGGTCAGCACCGGGCCTTCTACGTTAAGGACAGCTACGGCAATGAATTCATTGAACTGAATTATCCGGTCCAGTCTCGCATCGAGAAGCTCGATCGTGAAAATCTCGGGCTGACCGGCGGCATCGATCAGGCGCTGGCCACCGATTTCACAACCGAGACCATCGGCTCGGTCAAGCTGGTTCTCAGTCTGGACACGGTGAACAAGACCATCAGCACCGCCGTGACTGCCGCCACGATTCTCACCATTGTCGTGGCTCTCCTGACAATTCTGATTCTGATGTCCTTCGTCCGATACATCACGCGGCCTCTCCGAATGCTGGTACAGGTTACGGATCAGGTCAGTCGCGGCGATCTGAACCAGCGCGTGCCGGTCGATCAGCAGGACGAAATCGGCCAACTCGCCCGGACCTTCAACAAGATGATCGAGTCACTGAAGTTGTCCCGCGATGAGATCGAGATGTACAATCGTACGCTGGAGGAGAAGATCATTCAGGGTACCCTCAAGCTTGAAGAGGCTCAGGCGCAACTGGTTCAGTCCGAGAAGATGAGCGCGATCGGCCAATTGGCCGCCGGCGTGGCCCATGAACTGAATAACCCACTCGGCGGCATTCTTGGATACGCCCAATTCACGCTTGAGAAGATGAAGAAGTCCGCGGGCGAAGGCGAACCGTCCAAGGAGCAGACGACTTACATTCGCTATCTCACCGATATTGAGACGCAGGCCCGCCGATGTAAGGCCATCGTACAGAACCTGCTGCGTTTTTCGCGCTCCTCGCGAACCACCGACTTCGAAGCCACCGACTGCAATCAGGTTCTGCGCGATACGATTACATTCGTCGAGCACCAACTGCACATGAACCAGATTGATCTGGAGGTTGATCTCGACGAAGACCTGCCGCCGGTTCCGGGAAATCCGGGTCAATTGCAGCAGGTTTTCACGAATCTCATCATCAATGCCATGCATGCTTCGCCGCCGGAGTCCCGGATCGTCGTCAGCAGTCGTTTCAGCCCCGCGTTAGGCGAGTTCGGCGGGACAGTCGAGCTAGCGGTCCATGACCGCGGCAGCGGTATCTCGCCGGAGAACGTAAACAAGATTTTCGAGCCATTCTTTACGACTAAGGAAGTAGGCAAGGGCACTGGCCTGGGTCTTTCTGTCAGTTACGGCATCATAAAGGATCACGGGGGGGAGATCAAGGTCGATTCGGAACCGGGCGAGTACACCACCTTCACGGTGATTCTGCCGGTTCAGAAATCGGAGGAGCCGTCCGATAACGACTGTAGCAGACTGAACCAGAATCTGGCCCAGGAGCAATAGCCGGTCCTAATGAACGACTTCGATCGCAAGTCCATACTGATCGTCGACGACGAGGAGATCATTCGCGAGTTCCTCAGCGAAGTGCTGAACGACGAATACGAGGTAAGTCTGGCCAAGGACGGCGACGAGGCCATCGATCAGTTGGCCGCACGAGCCTTCGATCTGGTAATCACCGATTTGAAGATGCCCAGGGTATCCGGCGATGAGGTAGTCAAGCATGTCCGGAACCAACACCCCGGAACGCCGGTCATTGTCATTTCAGGCTACTCGACGCTATATGCCGCGAGCCAGTCGGTCAGCCACGGCGCAACCGCGTTTCTGGCCAAACCCTTCAGCATCGTCGACTTGACCCGGACCGTAGAAGAGGCCCTGAACACGAATGCCTGATCTCAATGCCAGAATCCTCATAGTCGATGATTCGCGAGTGATTCGTGACCTGCTCCGTGAGTACCTTACCGACCTGGAGTACTCGGTGGATGTGGCTGTGGACGGTCAGGATGGAATCGACAAGGCGCTGGTCGGCGACTACGATGTAGTGTTCTGCGATCTGCACATGCCTCGGAAGAACGGCTTTCAGGTCTACAGCGAGGTCAGCCGGGCGAAGCCGGAGGTCAGCTTCATAATGACCGATTCACTGCCCGACGAGCTGGCCGCCAAGGCGGAGGAGGCAGGAGCCTGTTGTTGCCTTACTAAGCCGTTCGATCTCAATGAAGTCAAGAGGAAGCTGCTGGAAGTGTTGCAGCAAGGGAGCAAGCCATGCCCGAACCCGAAAGCCAGGCCATCCGTGTCTTAGTCGCCGACGACGAGGAGATCGTCCTATCGTTGGTGCGCGACGCGCTCGAGGATGAGGGCTACGAGGTATTCACTGCGGCGGACGGCGGTGAGGCTCTCAAGCTGGTTCAGGAGTATCAGCCGCAGTTGATCATTACCGATATTCGCATGCCGCGGATGGACGGCATCGAGATGGTTCGACAGGCCCGGGAGATCGATCCGCAGGTTGTCGTCATTTTCATGACCGGCTATGCCGACCTGAACTCGGCCAAAAACGCCATCAGCCAGGGAGCCTTCGAATACATCCTGAAGCCATTCGAGTTGTCCGAAATCCGTCAGGCCGTAACCAAGGCGAGCGAGAAGATTCGCAAGGAGGCCGCCGAGAAGGCGCCCGGTGAACAACTCGAGCGGCTCTCCGATCTCAGTCAAATGCTCTATCAGGCGGGTGATCGCAAATCCCTGGCTACCCTGTCGCTCAAGTTCGCGATGATGCACTGCCAGGCACGATTGGGAACTATACTGCACTGGGACTCCGACCTGACGAACTTCCGGTTGATCAAAATAATCCAGGACGCTACCGAGGAAGTCGAACTCCCCGAAGAGCCGATTCGCTCGGCCCTTTCCAGCGTGTCGACTGACCGGATGAACGCCCCGATTCAGTTCGAGAGCCTTCACGAACATCCTCTCCACCAGGTGCATCCCGATGATGGCCTGGGCCAGTATCTGATTCCACCGGAACTGTCTGGCTGTCGCAGCCTGATCGGTGTCCCGATCGAGCGAGCCGGTAACGTTTTCAGCTTGATGACCATCGGCTTCGGCGAAGACGCCAAGACCCTCACCGACACTGATCTGAAGTTCATTTCGATTACTGCCAGCCAGTTGGCCCTATCGCTGGAAAATATCCTGTTGCTGGAGGAGGCCAAGCAGGCCTATGCTCGCCTGAAGGAATTGCAGGATGAGACTATCCAGCTGGAAAAGATGGCCACTCGCGGCGAAATGTCAGCTGAGATCGGCCATGAGCTGAACAACTTTCTTGGTGTTGTGGCCGGGAACCTGTCCCTTCTGGATTTCAACCTGAAGAAGGGCAGTTACGACAAACTGCCGCGATATGTCGAGGGCATCGCCGACAACGTGGAGAAAGTCAAGAAGTTCACCGCCAACCTCATGGACCTGACACCCATCGCATCCACGAAGGAAGTGTTGTACCTCGATGAGCTGCTTGAGGAAGTGATCGACTACCTCCGGCCGCAGAAAAGGTACCGCGGAGTGACTATCGAACTCCATCCGATCGAGCAGAAGGTACCGCTGGAGGCCGACAACGTGCACGTTCAGCAGCTTCTGTACAACCTCTTCAACAACGCCGCGGACGCCACTGTGGACCGCGAAGAGCGTCGCATTGACGTACGCGTGACGACCGAGCCGGACAAGGGGGTCTTTCATCTGGCCATCACCGATACCGGCGTCGGTATCGAGCCGGCGCTGTTGCAGAAGGCCTTCAACGAGAAGTTCACGACCAAGAAGACGGGTCACGGATTCGGTTTGCTGGTCTGTCGCCGAGTCATCGAAAGCCACCAGGGTCAGTTGCACATCGACTCGACTCCTAATGTCGGCACGACCATCACGATCACATTTCCACTGGCTAAAGCCGATGTGGGCGTCCAGGCGCCCGTTGAGGTGTGAGGCCCGGACCAGGCCCCTCGCCGGCTACTCCGTACGCCGAGTCCCGAAGCCTCGCGACGGCGGATTGACCGGCGGCGGGGCCGCCTCCTGGCGATCCAGTTCCTCGCACCACGAGCGCTTGCCGCACCGTGGGCAACGCAAGTGCTTTCGGCCCGGGAAATGAGGGCTGGTGAAATCGACAAGCGGGCCGATGGTGAATACCTCTCGACAACTGCCGCAACGGTAGGCCACGTTTCGGGCGTGCCAGCGCACTACGGCCGATATTGCGAGTCCCAGAATCATGAATGCCCCCAGCCAGACCCAGAACGCCGTCCCGAATCCGAAGACTACGGCGAAGTAGGTCAGGGTTGCCACCGGCACTGCCACCAGCGTTAGGAATATAAGCTTCTCTCTTAGCACGTTTCTTCCCTGGTTTTGTAGTTATACCGCCAGGCCGGCGGACTATTCGATACTTAATCCTTGCGGGCTCGTCGAGCTCCCCTGCTCGATCATAAAGGCTTGACATACAACTGCTACAGGCGAATGTTAGGACCATGGAACGTCCTCCCAGGTTCAATTTCGCCGATATCCTCTGGGCACCCGGCAAAGCGCTGTCGGGCAAGAAGATAGTCGTAATGACAACTTTCCTTATAGCGGCGCTGGCGATCTGGGACCTGTTCACTTACCTGGCGCTGGCCATCGACGGCCAGAAGCTCGGCTACATCTGGGCGGTATGGGATTTCTTCCCGCTGACCTGGTTCACAATTAAATCGGTAGTTGCCCAGGCGGTGTGGGCCGCAGGGGGAGCGCTTAGTATCCTGGCGGTCATGATGGGATTTCTCGCGGTCAGCGCCATCAACATCGAGGAGATCCGGGGCTATCCGTTCCTGAGCATCGGAGGGGCGATACAGTTTGCGGTCCGACGCATCGGCCAGTTGTTCCTGTCGGAACTGACCCTGATCCTGTTCATCTTTTTCATCGTGGTGGCCTTCGCTATTCTTGGTTTGATCAGCCGCATTCCGGTGATCGGGGAATGGGTGTACGCGCTGGGGTTTGTGTTCCCCGGGTTTGTCGTCTCCATCCTGACCGTCTTTGTGGTTGCCATCACCCAGGTCTCGGTATTGCTCCTGCCGGCTACCGCCGCCGCGGATCGTCGGGGTGAAACCTTCACCGCCATTATCGAGACCTTCTCGACCATCCTGCGCCATCCCCTCCGCTGGCTCGGTTATACTGCCTACTCCCTGGCGGGGGCCAAGCTGGCCGGTTTCGTCTTTGCCTACTTCTGCTATCGGGCTGTCCAGTTCATGGTCTTCTCGTCGGGATTGTTGGGTGGGCGGGAGCGGCTGACCCAACTGGTAGGCTCGGGACTGGCGCATCTGCCGGTCGGGTCGCAACTGGTTCGGGGCACTTTCAATGTCTTTCCGGGTGTAGATTGGTCGTTTTCGGTAACTTCGTGGGCCTGGTCATCTCAGAGCGGTGACGCGGTGAGCTATGTGATGGCAGTGATGCTGTTCGTGATCTTCGCCTCGATCTGGGGTTACATGTTGGCGGTTGTTGCGACTGCTCAGGCGCGAGGTTATGTAGTGATACGGTATCTGAAGGACGGCTACAACATTGCCGATGAGGATTCGCTGTTCTACACCGACGAGCCGGTGAACCCGCCGATTGAGGAGGGGGAGTAGATCTCCTTTCTGCATTACCATGCCCACTATCCGCTCGATACCAAAAATGCAGAAGGCCGCCCGACAAATCGCAGCGGAAGGCAAGACTATTGGGCTCGTACCGACTATGGGCTTTTTCCACGAGGGTCACTTGTCGTTGATCCGCCGAGCTGCCAGAGAGGCCGACGTGGTTATCACGAGTATCTTCGTCAACCCCGCCCAGTTTGCGCCGAACGAGGACCTTGAAAGGTATCCTCGCGACGAGAAGGGTGACCTTCGCAAGGCCGGCGAGGCCGGGTCGGAGTATGTGTTCATCCCGAAGACCGAGCAGGTGTACCCGCCGGATTTCCAGACCTGGGTGACCGTCGAGAAGTTGACGCAGATACTGGAGGGCGCCAGCCGTCCAACCCATTTTCGGGGTGTCACTACGATTGTGGCCAAGCTGTTCAATATCTGCCGTCCCGACACAGCAGTATTCGGGCAAAAGGATTTCCAGCAGGCGGCGGTGTTGCGGCGGATGACCCGCGATCTGGGCTATCCGATCAAGTTCATAGTGGCCCCGACAGTCCGCGAGGAGTCGGGCCTGGCCTTGTCCTCCCGCAATATGTACCTCAAGCCGGAGCAGCGCTGCGAGGCCCTGTGCCTCTTCTATGCCCTCAAGACAGCGCAGGCCCTGGTTCGAGCCAACGTCACAGATACGGCCGCAATCGAAAAGGAACTGCGGGCCCTGATCAAGGCCAACAGCCCATCGGCCGAGATCGACTATATTGCCTTCAATGACTCCGAGACGCTTCAACCGCGCTCGGAAGTGGTCGAGGGAACGATTTGCTCTCTGGCGGTACGGGTGCATGGGGTTCGTCTCATCGACAACATGAAACTGCTCTGAATCGGCTGTCGACGCTCCGAAAGACATTGACGAGGCCACCGCCGGTGTTAGATTGCCCCCGACATGTAAGTCAACTATCGACAAGAATGGCTGAATATGACCGACCCGACACAGCATACCCGCATCAGGGTTGAATCGCCCGGCGTCAATGTCGCCGTGGTCCGCAAGAGCTACGAAGGCTGGGAGTTCCTGGTCCTTCGACGCGCCAAGACCGAATCCTACGGCGGTTTCTGGGGTTTCATGACCGGCGGCAAACGCGGCGATGAGACGGTCGCCCAGGTGGTTAAACGAGAGTTGAAGGAAGAAATCAGCCTCGAACCAGAGAGTATGTGGGCGACCGAGTATCTGGTTCAGTTTTATGAACCGGAGGTGGATGCGATCTGGATTCTGCCGCTAATAGTAGCAGTCGTATCCCCCGAGGCCGAGGTTGAGCTTTCGCCCGAAAACGACGAATACCGCTGGCTGGCTGCGGATAAGGCTAAGCACCTGTTGAGTTGGAAGAACCAGATCAAGGCGGTCGACGACATCATGGACGAAATCGAGATTTTTCCCTCTCGCACCTGGGTGGAAATTACGGCCTGAGCTACACGGGTATATGGAACAGGCAGTCCGTTCAGCCGTTGAACAAGAGGCGAAGCTGATCATGTGACCGCTTGCCAATTGGCGCATTGTGGCTATATTGCGGCCGCGGAAACATGGACGGGAATGATTGAATGCTGGTATCGATCCTCAAATCGAAAATCCATCGGGCCACCATTACCGAGGCTGATCTCGACTATGTCGGTTCGCTGACCATTGACCGGGACCTGATGGATGCCGTGGGGCTGTTGCCGTTCGAGGAGATACTCGTAGCCAACATCAGCAACGGCCAACGGTTTGTTACCTATGTCATTGAGGGCGAACGGGGAACCGGCGTGATGGGTCTCAACGGCGCCGCCGCCCGCAAGGGCCAGGTGGGCGATCTGATCATCGTCCTGGCGTTCGCCCGGATGGAGCGGGATGAGGCTGCCTCGTTCAAGCCCGCCATTGTCGTTGTCGATAAAGACAATAAGCCGCTATCGGCCCGATGAGTGATGGGGCGATCCGACTCGGGTCCAATCCTACCGACAGAGAGGTAGTTGAATGAGTGCTAGGCGCGCTGCTATCGTTCTTGCCGCCGGCAAGGGCAAGAGAATGAAGTCCGACATCCCGAAGGTTCTCCATGAATTGGATGACCGGCCGCTGATACAGATTGTCCTGGATACTCTGGCCAAGGCCCAACTGGACCGGACTGTAGTTGTCATCGGTTTCAAGGGCGAAATGGTCCAACAGGTCCTGAGCGATTATCCGGTTGAGTTCGCCTGGCAGCGCGAGCAACTGGGCACGGGACACGCTGTCCAGGTCACACAAGATATCATGGGCGACTTCGAAGGCACTACCCTGGTGGCCCTGGGCGATATGCCCCTGCTTACCATAGAATCTATCAGACGACTCTTCGAAGTCCACGAGCGCACCGGGGCCGCCGCCACTTGCCTGTCGGCGATACTCGATGATCCGACCGGTTACGGACGGGTGATCCGGGAGGGCGACGGTGAAATGCTGGCGGAGATTGTCGAGCACAAGGATGCTTCGGATGAGATCCTGAAAATCAAGGAAGTCAACACCGGGTTGTTCTGTTTCGACAACAGGGAGCTGTTTTCGGCCTTGACCGAAGTGCGCAATGACAACATCCAGTCCGAGTACTATCTGCCCGACACAATTAAAATTATGCGACGCAAGGGCTTGCCGGTCGCGGTGGTAGCCGCCGGCAACCCGGTCGAAGGATTGGGAGTGAACTCGGTGCAACAGTTGGAACAGCTTAGACGTCAGTCTGTTGACTAAGATGGAATGGATTGAGAACCAACGCGTTTGTGTTTTTGTAGAAAGTTCCGGGTGATAGGGTCCGGATCGTATTTTTATTGACCCGGCGGCAATCGAGAGCTAGATTGGAGTTATCATGATGGGCAGACTGATCATAGTATTCGTAATCACAACAGCGGCTGTTTTGTTGATAGCCGGTTCTGTTGATGCCCAGATGGCTGAGAAGGCCGAACTGGAGGCGTTGTCATCTGACTACAACCAGAGCCTCAGGCCCGCCCAGAGTCCGTTCTCACTGCTGGACCTTTCCAGGATAAAGTGGTCGCACAGCTATTCAGTGGCGTTCTTCTCCGGCGGCGGGAATTCGGGATCTGCGGGGCTGTTCCAGACCTCGGCGGTTTATGATATCTCATCCAGCCTGACGCTTGGAGTCAATCTGGGTATTGCCCATTCCGGCGTACTTCTTTCGGAGCAGAGTCGTGACGCCACGTTCCTGCCTGGGTTTACGCTTGATTATCATCCATCGGACAAGTTTCGCATGACCTTGATGGTGCAGACATATAACGGCATGACGAATCCGTATTATCACAACCGGAGCGGGTTGTTTGGGCGTCCCCTGCTCGGTCCGTAGATAGCCGGGCTGCTTGTTGACGCCTGCCCCTTGAGCTGCTTCAATGCCTCGCAAAAGAACCTCGATATCCAGTCGCAAATCAATCGGCAAGAGCATCAGTAGCAGGAGGTCGATTCTGGGGGGCGGGCGAACCCTTGAGATTATCATCGCCGCCGCCTTCGGACTGGTCGTCCTCTATGTTGTCTCAATGTCGATTCGTATCAGCCGCGGCGTCTCGCGTACCATCGAGGCTCCCGAGCACGAGATGCGCTTGCAGGTGCTCAATGGTTGCGGGGTCAGCGGCCTGGCGGCTCGAGTCGCCGATGCCTGGTCCGATTACACGGATGCGGATCTACACATTGTGGTGGTTGATGCGGACAATTTTGATTTGCATAATGTCGCGGAAAGCTTCATAATAACGCGGCAGGAAGACCGAACCGCCGCCCGCCTGCTGGCCGAGAGAGTTGGCCTCAATCCCGACCAGGTTGTTTACAAGCCCCTCGAAAACAACTACCGGGATGTTACCGCTACTCTGGTGCTGGGGACGGACTGGACGGAGGTAGAAGCGTCAAAACCGAAGAAGGAGTAGCAAGAAAAGCACTTGAATCAGTCGTCCGCCCTCGAATTGGCCCGCACTGCGGGCCGCCTGGCCCTCTCCAAAAAAGGTTTCGATGTCAAGATTCTTAAGCTCAAGGCCATATCTTCGGTCTGTGATTACTTTGTTATCGTCAGCGGAGAGGCCGATGTGCATGTCAAGGCCATCGCCCGTGCGATTGAAGACGGGCTATCGGAACTGGGTCTGAAGACGTACCATCGCGAAGGCGGCGACCGCGGCAATTGGGTGTTATTGGACTATATCGACGTCGTCGTGCATATCTTCCGAGAGCCTACCCGTCAGTTCTACGCTCTGGAGAAGCTCTGGGGCGATGCCCCGATTGAAGAATTGTCCGACGACTAATCCAAATACGATTTCAAAGAACAATGATAGAACGGCAGGGATCGACATGGAACTTAGCGACCTGAAATCCAAGACTATTGCAGATCTGCTGGCTATCGCCGAGGAGATGGACATCCCGGGGGTGTCAGGTCTGCGTAAACAAGAGCTGATTTACAAGATCATGGAGCACGCCTCCAACCAGGACGGCATCATACTGGCCGAAGGAGTGCTGGAAATCCTCGATGAGGGCTACGGTTTCTTACGCTCACCGAATTACAACTACCTGCCGGGACAGGATGACATATATGTCTCCCCCTCGCAGATCAAGCGGTTCGACCTGCGTACCGGCGACACAATCGCCGGCCAGGTGAGGCCGCCCAAGGACAACGAGCGCTACTTCGCTCTCCTGAAGATCGAATCGGTCAATTTCGAGAACCCGGAAAGGTCGAAGCACAAGCTGCACTTCGACAATCTAACGCCGCTGTATCCGGAAGAGGCCTTTCGCATGGAGACCAATCCGGATGATCTGACCACCCGAATCATCGATCTGATGTGCCCAATTGGAAAAGGACAGCGCGCTCTGATAACATCGCCGCCGAAAGCCGGTAAGACGATTATCCTCCAGCGGATCGCCCAGGCGATCGCATCCAATCATCCCGAAGTCGTCCTGATTGTCCTGCTGATCGATGAGCGTCCCGAGGAAGTCACCGATATGCGTCGCTCGGTCAAGGGCGAGGTTATTTCCTCTACTTTTGACGAACCGGCTGAGCGCCATGTCCAGGTGGCCAACATGGTGCTGGAGAAGGCTCGGCGCCTGGTTGAGCACGGTCAGGATGTCGTTATCCTGCTCGATTCGATCACGCGTCTTGCCCGCGCCCACAACTCGGTAGTGCCGCATTCGGGCAAGATCCTCTCCGGTGGTGTCGACTCCAACGCGCTGCACAAGCCGAAGCGCTTCTTCGGTGCCGCCCGTAATATCGAGCAGGGCGGTTCACTGTCGGTCATCGCTACGGCTCTCATCGAGACGGGATCGCGGATGGACGAGGTCATCTTCGAGGAGTTCAAAGGTACCGGTAACATGGAAATGGTGCTGGATCGTCGCCTGGCCGACCGTCGCATCTTCCCGGCCATGGATATCAACCGCTCCTCGACCCGTAAGGAGGAGTTGCTGCAGGATGAGGATATCCTCACCAAGATCTGGGTCTTACGCAAGTTCCTGGCCGAGATGAACCCGATCGAAGCAATGGAATTCCTGATCGATCGTCTTAAGAAGACCAAGACCAACGAGCGTTTCCTGGCTTCGATGAAAGACTGACGGATTCTCGGCATCCCGCGCCGCCGCGGGTTCCAATGGCTGTACCGAAGCGCAAACACCCGGTCCAAGGGGGCGTTTGCGCTCGTCGGTTCGGTCGGCGATGCCATAGGTCTATCGGTGTGTTTCCCCCTGTATCTGACAGCGCCTTGTCTGACAGTGGTCGGTTTCGACTCGGCGATGCCTCTGGCTGCGAAGGCGACGGATGGTTGAGGTCCGCCTGCAGCGAAACTCGCCGCGCCCCGGAATACGTTCTAACCGATGCGTTGGCGAGAGGGCAGGAATGCTTTGCATCACACGGTCATTGCCCTATATTACGAGCGCAAGGCACGCGGCTTCGACAAGTCGATCAAAGGACGGGCCCGGCAGTGATTGTCGCTACGAAGGACAGCCAATCGATTACTTTGGATACCCCGGCCAAGGTCAACCTATACCTTCATGTGCTGCGCAGGCGGCCTGACGGCTACCATGATATCGATTCCGTTTTCCAGGCAGTTTCGCTTTATGACCGGTTGAGGTTCATAAGGCGCGATGAGGCGGGAATCGACCTATCAGTGGAGGGAGACGGCTTGCCGAACGATCAATCGAATCTGGTTGTGAAGGCATTCCAGGCGGTGCGGCGGGGTTTCTCCCTCAAGGGGGGCGTCAACGCCGCTCTGGAGAAGCGAATTCCGACGGCGGCCGGCCTGGGTGGGGGATCGTCGGACGCCGCGGCCACCATCAGCGGCCTCAATCTGCTGATGGGACTAGGTCT
This sequence comes from uncultured Ignavibacteriales bacterium, assembly GCA_964526835.1. Classification (GTDB taxonomy): domain Bacteria; phylum Zixibacteria; class MSB-5A5; order GN15; family FEB-12; genus DAOSXA01. The sequence goes on along the minus strand of CAZGMK010000035.1, from coordinate 2,926 downwards.
GGACATACGAGCCATGGCCGGGATTGGAGCCGAGGTTGGATCAGATGTGCCGTTCTTCTTCAGTGGCGGTCAGGCTCATGTCGGCGGCCGCGGAGAGGTCGTGGAGTCGATCGACTTACCGCTTGAGTATACGCTGGCCCTGGTTACGCCGGCCTTGTCGGTCAGTACGGCGGCAGCCTATGCGGACTTGAAAATGGGCTTGACACAAACCAAGGCCCCCGTTAAGTTACCAAGTTGCCGGAGCGCTGGGGAGCTTTGGGCTTCCCTCGGCCACTCCGGCAATGATTTTGAAAGGGTGCAGGTTTCGGCCTATCCGGTACTGGCCGAAGTGAAACAGGCCCTTGAAGACAGTGGTGCCAGGCTGGTGCGCATGAGCGGATCGGGGCCTACCGTCTGTGGGTTCTTTGAAAACAAACCGCCGGCTGAGCTGTCCGTGCTCTCTGCTCGTGAAGGCTGGCGACTGTATGTGGTTGAGCCAATTAGATATCGCGTTGCGGTTTGACCCGAAACAGTAGGGAGGCAGCTTGGAGATCACTGAAATCCGAGTAACCCTCAGAGACGAGGAGCGTCTTAAAGGATTCGTCAACGTTACTTTCGATAATGCCTTTGTCGTGCGCGGAATGAAGATCATACAGGGTAACGACGGCTATTTTCTGGCCATGCCCTCGCGCAAGCGACATGACGGCACCCACCAGGATATCGCCCATCCGGTCAATCCGGTCATGCGGCGCGAACTGGAGGAGAAGGTAATAGCGGCCTACGAGGCCGAATTGAAAGCGCAGACTCAGGTTTGAACCGGGCTCGGCTCAGGACTGGGGCGTCGTCAAGCGGTAAGACACCAGCCTTTGGAGCTGGCATTCGCAGGTTCGAATCCTGCCGCCCCAGCCATTTGGTTATGTCGGGTGTGGTTTTGGTGTGCGTGGTCGTGATAATTGATGGACTGGCATATGCTGTTGGAGAGCCATGATAGTACGCGAAGATATTAAGATCGTGACCGGCAACGGCAATCGCCCATTGGCCGAAAAGATAGCGGCTTATCTGGGCGAAGATCTGACAGCTTGTACCGTTTCGAGATTCTCGGACGGCGAGGTATTTGTTCAGATCGACGAGAACATTCGGGGCGCCGACATGTTCATTGTCCAGCCCACCAATCCACCGGCCGAGAACATCATCGAATTGCTGATGCTTATCGAGGCGTCACGGCGAGCCTCGGCGATGCGGATCACTGCCGTGATACCGTATTTCGGCTATGCCCGCGCCGATCGGAAGGACCGCCCCCGGGTGGCCATCTCCGCCAAGCTCATGGCCAATATGATCACTACCGCCGGAGCCGACCGCATCATCACGATGGACCTGCACGCCAGTCAGATTCAGGGCTTCTTTGACCTTCCCCACGATCACCTCTACTCGTCGGTGGTCTTCAACCGCTACTTCCGGAAGATGGGATTGGAGAATCTGGTAGTTGTATCGCCTGATGTCGGTTCGATCAAACTGGCCCGAGCCACCGCCAATGTTCTCGAGGCGGACCTGGCTATTGTCGACAAGCGTCGACCCCAGGCCAACGAGGTCGAGGTTATGAACCTGATCGGTCAGGTCGAAGGCCGCAATGTTCTCATTCGTGATGACATGGTCGACACCGGCGGCTCGCTGTGTTCGGCCGCTGAGTTCGTCAAGCGGCGCGGTGCCCTCAACGTCGTCGCCGCCTGCACTCACGGAGTTCTCAGCGGCGATGCCATCAAGCGTATTGTCGATTCTCCCATCGAGAGGATGATAATCTCTGATTCGATAGACGGATCACATCGCAACCTCCCCGAGGTCTTCGAGGTCCTCAGTGTCGCCGAATTGATCGGTGAGGCGATTAACCGGATATTCGATGAAGAGTCGGTCTCATCGCTGTTCAAGGAAATACCGTCCACTTCATGAAAAATGATGTTGTTCAACCATAAACCCCCGAAAGATCATGAGAGAGATTCCACTTAGCGCCCAGAAACGAGAAGCGGGCGGCAAAGGCCCCGCCCGTCGCAATCGAGAAGCCGGCATGATCCCCGGTGTCGTATACGGCCCCGAGATCGAATCCTTTGCGATCGCCGTCGACGAGAAGGAGTTACACCGGGCACTCAAGCAGGCCGGGATAACTTCGTTCATTTATACTCTGACGGTGAACGGGTCCTCGAACAAGGTTGTGCTGCGCGAGATGCAGCGCGATCCGATCACCAGCGAGATAATGCACGTCGACTTTCATGCCATCAGCATGAACAAGCCCCTTTATATCTCCATTCCGATCACGTTTACCGGGACCGCCCGCGGCGTGAAAAGTGACGGAGGTATAATGCAGGTCGCCATGCGTCGGATGGAGATTTCGTGCCTGCCACAGGACATTCCGGAGATTATCGAAGTCAATGTCGAGGACCTCGGTATTGGCGACGCCATCCATGTCGGTGATATCAAGCTGGACAAAGTCGATATCCTTGATCCCGAACAGCGGACGATCGTGGTGATTGCGGCTCCCACTGTTGTCACCGAGCCGACTACCGGAGAGGAAGAACTCGAAGGCGAGGAAGCTGAGGCCGAAGAAGGCGCTGAAGCCGAGGGCGAAGAGGGCGAAGGCGAAGGCGAGGAAAAGAAAGAGGAATAGCACTCCCGCCCCGGGATTATTAGTGTTCCAGAGGAAGGACCGCCGATTTCGACGGTCCTTTTTCTTGCCGGCGAACCTGGCGCCGGGCGCGGCCTCATCCTGCCGGGGGAGTTCCTGGGTCGCCTTCATCGCGGGCTGCACGCGGCTAGATCAGGAGTCTCCGTCGCGGACACACGGAATAAACGGGCCTTCGGCCTACACCTGATGCAGCCAACGTACACGCCTGATTCTGCCTACTAGAGTGATTCTCATAAATATGTTCCGATTGGTGGCGAAGAAAAAATAGACTTT
>CAZGMK010000034.1:0-35780 GCA_964526835.1 uncultured Ignavibacteriales bacterium | reverse complement strand
GCCCTGCGGGATGGAGTACTGGTTCCCGCACTACGCCGATTCTCTGGTCTTCTGCGACCGCGACAACAGAGAGTTGCCGGACTGCTGGCCGGAGGATCCGCTCTGTAACTGGAGCTGCCCGACTAATGGCTGGTACTACGACAGTTGCGGCGTTCGTCGTCAGTGCACCAAGGCCATGTCGTGCGAGTTGATTCCGAACGACGACCACTGCATGTGCGCCTTCCAGTTGGTCGTAACCTTCGACCCGAACGTGGTCGAGGCCTGGGGCGTTTCGAACGGCACCTTCCTCAGCGGCTGGGGCGGCGTCCAGTATGTCATCGACAATTATACCGGTGAGGTCTCGATCGGTGGCGCCAGCGCCAACTGCGTTGACTTCACGGAGGATCGCCAGGACCTGGTCTGGGTGACCTTCAAGGTTCGCTCCTGGGCGCAGCCCGGCGCCAACGCCAACCTCGATGTCGATTACTTCCGCTACAACGCCACCGAGTGGCCGTTTGTGTATTACAGCAACGAGTGGTACGAGCCGGAATATGGCCACTGCTGCTCGCTGTATACCGATTCCCGTACGATCGGCGACCTGCTGATCTGCGAGTTTGATGAAGTCAGCGGCTGGGTCAAGTACTGTGGTCACAAGCTGCCGATTTGCGACGCTGAAGTGACCCTCGAGTACATGCCGAAGGTAGTTGACCTCGGAACCGAACAGTGCGAATTGCCCGATCCCGTACTTCGCACCTTCCGTCGCGCTAACATCGCCGACAAGACGGTCATGACCCAGTGTGGTCCGGCCTGTCAGTTCGACTGTCGCGGCAAGTTCCAAATCCCTGACATCCTGGATGTCTACGACTACTGCCTCGGAGTTTACAAGCAGGGCGAGCTGGGCTATGCCATCAGCCCGCTCGACGCCTCTCTGATCATGCGCCATCTGGTCGCTACTCAGGAGCTGTCGTACTGCGGCTACACCGCCGCTGATGTCGACGGCGACTGCGACGTTACTCCGAACGATGCCTGCCTGATCATGAAGTACCTGGTGGGTGACTTCGACTACTTCCCGCGGAAGGCTGATGACCAGACCAACTGGCTGTTCTTCCAGGCCTATGGCTGGGATGACGAGTGCGGTGGTTGCGAATTCTTCCTGTACGACGGCTGGGGTGCCTGCCCGCCGGAGCGCTACTGCTACTACCCGCTGAGGCACACGCACTTCAACCAGAATTTCTGGGCTGTCGTGCTGGGTGATGTCTCCGGCAACTGGGGCTTTGGCCCGAATTCGCCGGTCGACGCCCCGAAGATCACCAGCAGTCCGCTGGCGGATGTGATTGATGTTTCCTCGGAAGTCTTCGGCGGCAAGGTAACGTATACCATCTCCACCGATCTTCCGGAGATTTACGGTACCCGCCTGACCGTCGACGGCGCCGATCAGGTCAAGGTCGAGAACAGCGGCTGGCTGTATGAGGCCGCCGAAAACGCCAACGGTATCACTATGGCCGCAGCGGGCTCCAGCCCGTCGAACGTCCTGGCCGTTGTCGTGGCTGATGCCAACGCCGATGTGACCCTCCGCGATGTTATCATCAACGAGCTGAACCTCACCGGCGAGCTGAGCCTCAACAAGCCGGCTGTCCCGACGTCATATCGTCTGGCCGGCAACTACCCGAACCCGTTCAACCCTGCCACCACCATTGCCTTCAGCCTGGCCCAGTCCAGCGATGTCAAGCTGACCGTCTTTAACGTCCTCGGTCAGTCTGTCACCACTCTGGTCGACGGCACGATGGAGGCCGGTGAGCATAACGTGGTTTGGAACGGCACCGATGCCAACGGCAACACGGTTTCCTCCGGCGTATATCTCTATCGCCTGGAAGCCAGCAACTTCTCCGAAACGAAGAAGATGACGTTGCTGAAATAAACCCGTGTGACAGTGGGGCGATCCTGAAGGGTCGCCCCGCTGGGAGATTGTTATGTGTAAGAGAATCCACCTCACCGCCTTGCTCCTGCCCCTGCTGCTCATGCTGGCGACAGGCGGGCAGGCGCAACAGACCTTCAGCCTGACTTACCAGGACTATCATCCTGATACGTTGATGGTTGAGGTCTATTTAGACGCTGTCTCGCCACAGCCGTCGTTCCCGGACGCCAACACCCGCATGGCCTACGACACGGCCAACCTCGTGTACGTCGGGCACATCACCGAGGGGATGATATTCGGCGCCTGGCCGGTTGCATACACTACCAGTCCGGATTCGGTGCTTGTCAGGTGCAACCCGATAACCGGCGCCTGTATCGGCGAGGCCAACTACGTCGGCAACAATATGCCGAATACCACCTACCTCCAGGGACCGGGCCTGGCTATGTTAATCAAATTCGCCTACAAGGCCGGCTACGCTTACGATTCTCGCGAGACCTGGATGACTATCTGCTCCACCCGAGCCGGATCGTCCTCGCCGTTTGTCTATTACTATCCTGAGGCGCCGGTCCCGCTGGAGCCGATCGGCGGCGCCCAGATAATATTTGGACCCGTGTTCACCTGGTCAGAAACCGCCGGGCCGGTCGGGAAGTACACGCTGGAGTACTCCACCAGCCCGACCTTCGCATCCGGGGTTGTGACAGTTGCTGATATTCCGACGGATCCACCCTCCGAATCATGGTCCCCCGGAACCGATCTCGCCCCCGGTACCTACTACTGGAGGGTAACAGCCTTCGACCACATCGGTCGGCCATCGCCGGTATCGGCCGTGGACTCGTTCGTTGTATTGGCTTGCCCGGAGGCGCCCGACAGCCCTGAAACGTCTGCAAACCCGGTGTGCACCGAGAGTGAGTACTGCCTGAGCTGGGACCATGTCGATAACACCGCGTGGTATGACATTCAGTTGAACGGCGGCCCCTGGGACTCGATCGGTTACGTTGATGAGATATGCTATACTCAATCGGTCGCGGGTGACTACGAGTACCGTCTGCGTGCGCGCAAGAGTGGATGTCCCGCGTCGGATCCATCCGATCCGCTTATGGTTACCGTTGAATCGCCGATGGAGGAACCCGAGGCTCCGATTGTCGTTCAGAACCCCCCATTCTGCGCCCCGGCGTCGTTTACGCTTCAGTGGGACATTGATCCCCAGGCGACTCGGTATGAATTCAGAGAGGGATCCGGTGCATGGGTCAACATCGGCCTCGCCGACCAGCGCGCTGTCACCAAGAACGACCCCGGTGTATACTCCTTCCATATCCGCGCCTGCAACCCCGTTTGTGGATGCACTGAGCCCAGCGACCCGATTGAGGTCGTCGTGTTCGGTACGCCCCAGGCGCCGGTCGTGAGCGGTCCTGGCAGCGCCTGCGTGAGCGCCGAGTATTGCCTGTACTGGCCCAGCGACCCGATGGCACAGAATTACCATATCAGTACTGATGGCGGGGCGACCTGGCCGCACGGAACCAGCGACACGTTCTTCTGTGCAACTGCGTCGGATGCCGGCAGCGCTACCTACCAGGTGCGGGCCTGTAACTCCTGCGGCGGATGCGGTGACGCCAGCAACTCGATTGTTGTCACCCATGACCAGAGACCGGAAGTGATTGACTTTACGATCTGCGAATGGGATCCAGATGAGGATACGGCGCATCTGGTGTGGCCGGCTGTCAGTGATGCGGACATCTATCGGTTGTATCACAATGATACCATCATGCTTTCAACAACGGACACCGAAGCGTCTTTTGATCTGCCTGAGGATCAGGACAACATCTTCATGGTCACGGCGGTTAATGCATGTGGCGAAGGTCAGTTCCCGAATGTCCCATCCTGTGTTATCCTCAGGAGTGATGTTCATAGCCACTCTTACGAGCTTCTGCCCAGCCGGTATAGCCTCGGCCAGAACTACCCGAATCCCTTCAACCCCGAGACCTATATTGACTTCGCCCTGCCCCGAGCCTCGCATGTGACTTTCACTGTGTATAACATGCTCGGCCAGCAGGTGCGGACCCTGGTGGACGAGCGGCTTTCGGCCGGACCGAAGACCGTCACCTGGGACGGCACTGACGACCACGGCCGTACGGTCTCATCCGGGATCTACTTCTATCGCCTTCAGGCGGTGGACTTTCAGGAGACCCGGAAGATGGTTCTGATGAAGTAGATGAGAAGAGATTTGTCTTACACGCAGTAATCTCCCGTTTTCACACGACGGATAGCCCTGCTTCTGTGTCGAAGCAGGGCTCCTTTTTTGCGCGCCGACTCTGTTTAAACTTCCGGGACAAACCAATTGTCTTAGAATGAAGGGAATTGTCGGCGGGACTGCCGGCATGTTGAGGCCTTTGCAGTATCGGAGTGGAATTCATGGATCGATTCGCTATTGAAGGCGGCCGCCCGGTCAGGGGCAGCATTGATGTTGACGGCTCCAAGAACGCCGCCCTGCCCATCATTATCGGCGCTCTGCTCATCAGCAAGGGGGAGACCGTAATAACGAATGTCCCCCCATTGCATGACATTCGGACAGTCATCAGGGTGCTTGAGCACATCGGGGCCAGGGTTACCTACGATGAGCCTGCACAGGCCCTTAGTATCAACGCCGGTCAACTGACCAGCAGTGAGGCTCCCTATGAACTGATGCGCCGCATGCGCGCCTCGTTCCTGGTGCTCGGACCGCTGCTGGCGCGTACCGGTCAGGCGCGAGTCTCGCTCCCCGGCGGGTGCGTGCTGGGGGCGCGACCGGTCGACTTCCATATCAAGGCCTTCAAGAACATGGGTGCAGTGGTGCGTGAGGACGCGGGTTACGTCATAGCCGAAGGCGCTCCGCTGAGGGGCGGATCCATTTACTTTGACCGTCCGTCGCATACCGGGACAGAGAACGTGCTGTTCGGGGCGGTTCTGGCCGCGGGACCGACTTCGATATCCAATGCAGCGTGCGATCCGGAGATAGTCGATGTGGCTGCTTTCCTCAATGCCGCCGGAGCCAGGATCAGCGGGGCGGGTACCCCGAGTATTGAAATCGAACCGGTCGAGAGCCTCAATGCGGTCGAGTATGCGGTTCAGGGTGATCGCCTGGTGGCCGGCACCTTCATGACCGCCGCGGCCATAACCGGCGGCCGGGTGACGGTCAATGGTTGCCGCCCGGAGTACCTCACGATAGTCCGCCACAAGCTCACCGAGATGGGTTGTCAAATCGACGTGACCGGCGACAGCCTCACTGTGACAGGCCCGGAGCGGCTTGGATCGGTACAGGTGACGACCTTTCCGTACCCGGGATTTCCGACCGATCTGCAGGCCTGCATCATGGCCGCTGCCTGCGTGGCCGATGGGGCTTCACATATAAGAGAAACCGTGTTCTCCGATCGTTTCTCTCATACCATGGAGATGCGTCGTTTGGGCGCAAGCATAACTGTTACCGGCGACGAGGCGATTGTTTTCGGTTCCGACCGGCTGCACGGAGCGGAGGTCATGGCCTCGGACATCAGGGCCGGAGCCGGGATTGTCCTGGCTGCGTTGGCCGCCGAAGGGCGCTCCGAAGTACTGAGAGTCTATCATATCGACCGGGGTTATCATCGTCTGGAGGAAAAGCTCAGTGACCTCGGTGCCGACATAAAGAGGATAAAGGAATGATCGCCGGGTGTTTCAGCCCGGCGCAGTTGTCAATCTGTGCGACACGGCGTCTATTCTGAACGATAGAGTCAACCTTGGGTTACAATTAACGGAGTTAGAACTTTAGCCCCGGAGGCTAGTGCATAGATGAAACGCACGCTAGTCTGGCTCGGCCTGATCCTGGCCCTGACCGCCTTGATCGCCGATGCCCAGGAGACATATTTCGGCAAGAACAAAGTCCGCTACAAGGACTTCAACTGGCAATACATCCAGACCCGCCACTTCGATATCTACTTCTATGAGGGTGCTTACGAGACCGCCCGTTTCGGCGCTGCTGTCCTGGAATCGGCTTACGATGAAGTCAGCTCGGAGTTGAACTACTACATCCAGGAGCGAATCCCTGTCTTTATCTACAATTCGCACAACGACTTCCAGCAGACCAACATCCTGCCATCGCTGATCGGCGAGGGTACTGGCGGCTTCACTGAGGTCTTCAAGAACCGTATGGTGGTGCCTTTTAACGGATCATACGAGAACTTTCGGCATGTTTTGCACCATGAGTTGACCCACGCCATTACCTTCGACATGCTCTACGGCGGCGCCTTCTCACAATTGGTCTCCAAGCAGAGGTTGTTCTCCATGCCGCTGTGGCTGGCCGAGGGATTCGCCGAATATTCCTCCCGCCACGGGTGGGATTACGAAAGCGACATGTGGGTTCGCGACGCTACTATCAATGGCTACCTGCTGCCGCCCTCGTACCTGCAGGGTTACAACGCCTACCGGGAGGGCCAGGCGCTGATTAAGTACATAGCCGACAAGTACGGCCAGGAGAAGGTTGGCCTGCTGTTCAAGAAGGGTAAAATATACCTGTCCATGGACAAGACTCTTAAGAACACGCTCGGGATCGATGAGGAGCAGCTCTGGAAAGAGTTCTCCAAAGAGATGAAGCGCCGCTACTGGCCGGAGATAGCCAAGCGCAAGGAGATCGAGGAGGTCGCCAAGAAGCTGACCAGGGCGCGGGAGGACGGTTCCTATCTCAACGAGAAGCCGGTCTTCACTCCGGAGGGTGACAAACTGGCCATTTTTACGGACAAGTCCGACTACACCGAGATTGTCCTTATATCGGTGGACGACGGTCGGCAGGTCGACAAGCTGGTCCAGGCGCAACGATCCGGAGACCTGGAGTCACTGCACTCCTACGTGAGCGGTATGTCCTTCTCGCCCGACGGCAAATGGCTGGTGTTTGTGGGCAAGACGAATGGCAAGGAAGCCCTGATGTTCTACGATGTCTACGGCGGCGGCATCAAACGCAGGCGTGTCTTCGACTACTATTCGATGCTCTCGCCGGTCTACTCTCCCGACGGCAGCAAGATCGCATTTTCGGCTCTTGAGGGCAACCAGCGGGATATCTTCGTCTATTATCCCGAAGATGACCGCGTTCAACGCCTGACCAACGACCGCTACGACGATATGGACCTATCCTGGTTGCCGGGTTCGGACAGGTTAGTGTTTTCGTCGGACCGGCCGCATCCTCTTACGAAGCATCGCGATCCGGAAGAGCACCCCTATCTGCTGGCGCCCCAGGCCTACAAGCCGGGCGACTTCGACTACGGCAGGTACAACCTGTTCGAACTCGCCTTGGGGGATACTGCTATCACACCTGTTAACGTCGGCCCGGGGCAGAACCGTCGCCCGGTTGTATCGCCCGACGGTGAGAGGATAGCTTTCATATCAAATCGAAACGGTGTTGACAACGTCTACATCGGCTACGCAGACGGCACCCGCTACTATGCAATCACCGATATCCTGACCGGGGTTCAGTGGCTGAACTGGTCGCCCGATGGCAAGTCACTGGCCATACAGGCGTTCAACAAGGGAGCCTACGATGTCTTCATCCTCAGCAAGTTCACGCCGGAGGGAGATAACGGCGTTTTGGAGCTGACAGACTTCGCCAAGGGGACCTACGATATTCTGGCTCACAAGTCACCGTCGTCGACCGACGACGCCCGGGCCGGCGCTACCAGCCCCTGGCTATGGAGCGAGGACGACAAGGCCCGTCCCGCTCGGGACCCTCGCGCGGCGATACCGCCTTCGGCGGAGGGTGATTCGACCGAGGTGGATACCACCGGCGCCGTCGTGGAGCAGGCAGCCGACTCGGCGGCCTCCGACACAGCCCTTGCCGGCGTCGAGGATACCGCAGATACGACGGTATCAGACACCGTCACGTCAGCGTCCGAACCTGAGTCCGAAGCCGACACAACAGCTTCGGACACGACGGTGGTCCGATCGGACTCAAGTGTGGTCGACTCGACCGGTATCTACGACGACGAGTTCGTTTTCGTTGGTCCCGACCCGGACCCGCTCGCTGGGTACATGGAGGACGTCCCCGACAGCCTTCAGGAATATGTGGGGCAGCCGCAGAAAGAACCGGAGGCCTTTGATTCGATCCCCGAGCCGGACGATGAAGGACACTACGAAGTCCACGACTACGAGGTCAAGTTCACGGCCGATTACATCGGCGGTGGCTTCGCTTACGATACTTTCTTCGGCCTCAGGGGACAAACTGTCTTCATGTTCAGCGACTATCTGGGCAATCATACGATAATTGTCTACACCGACTTGGTCAACACGCTGGATCAATCGAACATACAGGCTTACTACTTCAACAGCACCCATCGCATCAACTACGGGTTCGGCCTGCTGCACACCAAGAACTTCTACCTCGACGCCAACGACTTCTTGTTCTCGGATCGTTTCTACGGTGCTCAGGCCTTCGCTCGACGACCTTTCTCCACATTCAGCCGTATCGACTTGACCGCCTCGCAGTATTTCATTGATCGCGAGTACTATGACGGCTCGTGGGACAATCGCTCCAATCGCAGCAGCCAGGTTACGACCGGAGCGCTGGCCTTGGTGACCGACAATATCATCTGGGGGCTGACCGGGCCGGTCAACGGCCGTCGCGCTAAGGTGACGTTGTCCGGCGGCACCAACGCCTTCGGCGGCGACACCGATATCGATTTCTATGCCCTGGAGTTCGATTATCGCAAGTACTGGCATTTGTCCGGGCAGTATTCGTTTGCTTTCCGGGCGGCCGGCGGGGCATCTGAGGGCGCCACGCCGAAGCGGTATTTCCTCGGAGGCACGACCAACTACATCGGAAATCGCACCCTTGACGCCGAGGTCTACGACGTCGAGAACCTGTACTTCTCCGACGTAATAACGCCGTTGCGAGGATACGAGTACTACGAGTTCTCGGGCAATCGCTACGGTCTGATTAACTTCGAATTCCGCTATCCGATGATCGAGTACTTCGCTATGAAATTCCCTCTGCCGCTGGTTCTCAGCCGGGTCGGCGGGGCGATCTTCATGGACATGGGCGCGGCCTGGGACGACGACCACTTCAAGGGCGGCACCTCCGAAGGCGGACGAGATCGTCTGCTCGACATAAAGACGGGATTCGGATTCGGTATGAGGGCCAACCTCGGCTTCATACTGCTGCGCTGGGACATGGCCTGGGCCACGGACTTCTACCATGTCGCCGACAGGGCCAACCACTATTTCTCAATCGGCGCCGATTTCTAAGAGAGTCATTGCAGCCACCCACCGGAAAATGCTGCGAGACCTGCTGCCACCGAGAGGAAGCCGCAGCCAGATCAATAGGGGGCGCCGAGGATCAGGCCGGATCAGTTATTCCCGGGGACCGGTGAATCGGTAGCCGACGCCGCGTACTGTCTGCAAATAGGCCGGATTGCCGGGATCGTCTTCGATTATCTTGCGCAGCTTCAGAATGAAGTTGTCAATGGTGCGGTTGGTCGGGTAGATGTGGTATCCCCAGACTGCGTCGAGGAGTTGATCACGGGCCACCACCTGCCCCGGGCGTTCGGTCAGATACTTCATCACCATGCACTCTTTGCGGGTCAGGTCGGCCTCCCCGCCCGGCCCGCCGGCGCGGTAGGAGGAGAAGTCCACCCAGCGGCCATCGAATTCATAGCGATCCCCCACCTGCTTGTCCGCACCGGCCAGCCAGGCCTGGCGACGGAATATACCGGCGATGCGCGCCGTCAGCTCCTTCAGGTCGAAAGGCTTGGTGATGTAGTCGTCGCCCCCGGCGACCAGCCCCTCGACTTTGTCCTCGCTCTGGTCGCGGGCGGTCAGGAAGAGAATCGGCGTGGTCGATCCCCGCCGCCGGATTCTGCGGCACAACTCAAGGCCGTCGATTCCGGGCAGCATGATATCCATAAGGATCAAGTCCACGCTGGACCGATCGAATTCATCGAGTACGTGGTCGCCGCGGCTAATCGGGATCACACTGTACCCCTCTGCCTCGAGGTTTATCCGCAGGCCGTTCAGCAGATCGGGATCATCCTCAACCAGCATGATGGTCTTCATGGTCGCTCCTTGATCGGCAACTGAATGATGAAGGCCGCGCCCCGGCCCGGTCCGGACGACTCGGCGCGAATGCGCCCGCCGTGAGCGCGTATTATCTCCCGGGCCAGGTATAGACCCAGACCGCTGCCGGGGGAGTGGCCGATTGCCTCGTTTTGCACCCGGTAGAATCGGTCGAAGATTCGACGAGTATCGTCCGCCGCCAGACCGCGCCCGTTGTCCGCAATGCGGAGGTGGTATTGGCGGCCATCGGCTGACAGACGGACATCAAGCTCGACCGGGTCGCTGTCGTTGTACTTGACCGCATTGACGATAATCGCGTTCAGGGCTCGTGACAGGGCGGCCCTGCCGCCGTACAGCAGCGCTTTGTCGGGAAGATCGCGCCTGACCACTATCTCGGCGCGGCCGGGCGGGACATGGTCCAGGAGTTCGTTGATCAACCCGGCGAGGTCGAACACCTCTGCCTGCAGTCGATATCCGCCGCGATCCAGACGACCTGCGTCGAGAGCGTCGTCGACCAGGCGCTCCAACCGTCCGAGATTGTCGCGGATTCGGGGCAGGAGGTCGGCCTTTTGTTCGGGAGCCACGCGATCAGACTGCAGGGTATCGAGGTAGAGTCTAATCGATGCGATCGGCGTTCGAAGCTCGTGGGTGACCGCCATCAGGAAGTTCTGTTGCTGGAATTTGAGTTGTTCGGCCCGCACCACTGATCGGTATATCAAACCAACGCCAACCAGCGTTAGGATGAGAAAGAAGACCCCTTCACTGCCGACCATGATCTGGCGGCGAATCTCCTCCTGTTGTATCTGCTCCACTACTTCAGGGGGGGCGCCGAGTTGTTCGGCCTGTTCCACTTTTTCGTCGATCATCTGCGCCATGAAAACAATCCACCACACCGCCTGCGCGATGAGGATCACGGTGAGGATCGCAAACAGGACCAGGGCGACTCGCGGTGTCAGGTTGAGAAACTTCATACAGCAAATCCGTTCCCTTAACGTACAATCCTGAGGGCGCCGTGACAACTATATGGTTTGGGAGAGAGGACGGCTGAGCCGCTCGTCGGCGGGCTGATGCTGCCAAAGTGCCTGCTCTACATTTAGCCCCTCACTCCACGGTCAGGCCCAGTGCGACGAGATAGCGGTCAAGCGGAACCGCCGAGAGGTCCGCACTCTGCGGGAAAAAGCCGGGTGACACCGACGGCGAAATCAGCGATACCCCGAAGAAGTCATCGATTGTCCGACTGAGGCCGTCCGCCAGGTCCGCACCACACAAGACCAGCCCCGACAGCGGCACGCTGATACCCCGTTCGGCCAGGCTGTCCAGCCTGAAGTCGAAAACCGTCCGCAATTCCGCCCCCAGGCGCCTCTGTCCGGAACGCGTGGTCAAATCAGCTCCATTTGTCGCGATGCAGGCTGTCGCTGCGATCCGATGAGAGTGCATAATGGCGATAGTGGCCGACCCTGGTGTGAAGTCGACCAGCCCGATCAGCTCTCCGTCGATGTCGCGGCAGAAGGTTGTCCAGCCGCAAGTCAATGCGGCCGACCTCACCTGCCATCCGCCGTTACCGGGGCCCGAACCGACCCCGAGGCCTTCAAGTGTCGCGCGGCGTACACTCATCCCCAGGTACTCGCCTTCAACCGACAACGGAACGACCGAGAGACAGAACTCCATCGGACTATCGAGAAGCCCCTGAGCCAGTTCGAAGGCAGCAAGTTCATGGGCCTCAATGTCACCGGACGGCGTTACGGTTACTCGCTTGATCTGAGCCAGATTGTCCGGTACCCCCAAAACCTGACGAGCATCATCCAGTATTCGGTGTCCGGTTAACTGGTCGGAGTTGAACCGGGCCAGGGCCTTGACCTGGGGCCGTCCTGAACCCCATGCCACCCGGGCTACATAGCACCAATCGCCCCGGGGATCGACACCGACACGGACTTGCTGATCATTCATCGCTGACCCTCAGGTGAGGCCGCAGCTTTGCGACCGTGGCCGGGCCGATTCCCGCCACCCCGGCCAGATCGTCAACCGACTCGAATGGCCTGCGTCTGCGAAAATTGACGATCCGCTCGGACAGTACCGGCCCGATACCCTCCAGCAGCTCCAGTGAATCGCGCGGCGAGCTATTGATGTCGATAATAAGGATACCCCGATAGACGCCCGACGTATCGGCTTCGTGAATCGGCATGGCGATGGCATGCTTACTCGGCCAGACATAGGCTCGGATCAGTAGATAGCCGCCCATCACTGCCGCGGTAAGACAGAGGACCACGATGAATCGCAATTGAGTTCTGGAGAAGCCGAAGTGTCTGTTCATGGGCCGGTTGGTTTGGAGTTCATCCTGGCCCGAAGATAGCGTGGGAAGGCCGTTCGCGCAACCGCGATGCGACAATCAGAGTTTGGTCGAGTCGGGGGGGGTGCCGAAGAAAGTCCCCTGGAAGTCCTTGAGAATAACCCAGCGCTTGAGGTTCTGATCCGCCCGAAGAATCCAGCCGGTGGCCCAGTCACGGCCACGGGTGATGCGGACAAATGACTCGGTCTCGATCTGGCTGGTGTTGGGATTCCACCGCAGGTAATCGGTCTTGAGAGTGGTGCCGTCTTCGGCCACGAACACGACATCGCCGAAAATGTCCATGCGGGCCGTCTTCTCGCGGATCACCGCCGAGTCGCCGACGAGGTGTCCGTTGCGCCGCCCGGTCGAGTCGTAGGCGGTGACGTCAACCTCGCGCGCCATTGTCGAATCCAGCGCCTCGAACTTGACCATGGTTTCCGATTCGATCCTGGCCGTGATCTGACCCTGATCATACAGGAAGATGTTCAGACCACGACCCTCGGAATCGGGGACAAGAAGGCTGTCGTCGCTGCTGCCGGTCGTGACTTTCTCGGTCGAGGAGCAAGAAAAAAGGGTGATCGCCACAAGGCAGGTGAGCATCAGTATGTCAAGTCGCGTGGTTCGCATAGCGCCGCTTTCTTATACGTATATCGGCGTTCAAGGTCGTCTCCTGCACGAGAAAGTCAAGGACGATGTGTCGTGGGGGTCAGCCAGCGGTTTTTCAGCCAGGGCCACTGATCGGGATAACTGAAAATCAATTCATCCAGTTCGCGACTGCATGCGGCGGTCATGGCGCGGGCATCCGCCTCCACATCACCGGTCGGCTCGATAGTCACCTCGGGCCGAACGATGACCCGATAGCGATCCTCGGCGGCTCGCACACATACGATCGGAACGAACGCGGCTCCCGCCCGGAGACCGATCAGGCTCTGGCCGATCGGTGTAAGCGCCATACGGCCCATAATGGGCACGAAATCGCTCCGGATACTGATCGAGTCGAAGTCGATCAGGACACCGACCACCCCTCCCTCCCGTAGCCAGCTCAACAGGTGTCGCGGCGATTCACCGACGGAGATGTTGGTCAGGCCCATGGCCTCACGATTGGACACGAGCAACTGGTCCATGCGACGATCGTACATCTGGCGCCCGATCACGGCGCAGCGATAACCCAGGGAAGAGATATAAGCCGCCAACAACTCGAAATTGCCGAGATGCCCGGTTACTCCGACGACACCTTTACCGCGAGCGTGGGCCCTTTCGAAGTGTTCCATTCCTTCGGTCGTCACAATTGGTTTGATTTCTCGTTCGAAGTGTCGCTGGAAGCGGATCACGTCTGCCAGGCTGCGTCCGCTGTGCACGAAAAACCGTCGGCATAAGAGGTTCTTCTGACGTTCGTCGAGGGCGTCGCCATACACCAGGCCCAGATGCCGGTGAGTCCGGTAGCGGTCACGCGGCAGTAGCTGCCAGGCGGCCAGTCCCAGCCATGCCCCCAGATTCAACGCCGCCCGCCGGGGGAGAATATCTATGACCCGGCCCAGTCCGCGCGCCGCGGCATAAGTAATACCATGCTTGAGACGTTTGGACAAACGCATGTTCACACCAGCTTGGAGCGGATGATGTCGTGCAGGTGTATGATTCCCGCCAGATGCCCGTCTTCGTCAACCGTGATCAACTGGGTAATGGAGTGCTTCTCCATCAGCGCCAGAGCGGCGTCGATGATGGAATCCTGTTCGATGGTCTTGGGAGCGCCTGACATAACATCGGCGGCCGTGAGCTGATAGAAATCATCGCGTTTTTCGATAAGTCGTCGAAGATCACCGTCAGTGAAGATGCCCCTGGGGCGCATCTCTTCATTGAGCAACACTACACAACCGAGGCGCTTCGACGTCATCTCCAGAATGACTTCCTTCATAGGTGCGTCGGATGCGATCAGGGGGACTGCATCGCCGCTGTGATGAAGCTCCGAGACCCGCTTCAGCAACCGGGTACCCAGGAAACCGGCGGGGTGCAGGGCGGCAAAATCGCTCGGGGAGAAGTCACGGGCCGCCAGGAGCGCCATGGCCAGGGCATCTCCCATCACAAGGGCCGCGGTGGCCGACGACGTCGGGACCATATTATTCGGGCAGGCCTCGCGCTCGACCGAACAGTCCAGGAAGACATCGGCTCGCTCAGCCAGTTCTGCGTCCGGCGTACCACCGAGGACAATAATCTTAACGCCCAGCCTTCGGGCCGAGGAAACGATCATCTCCATCTCACCAAGGCGGCAGGACTTTGAGATCAGCAACAGCAGATCCTCGGCGCACATCAGTCCGACATCGCCGTGCATGGCCTCGACCGGGTGCAGGAAGAACGAGGCGATGCCGGTGGAGTTAAACGTAGCGGCGATCTTCTTGCCCACCAAGCCGGATTTGCCCATACCGGCGACAATGACCCGTCCCTCACAATCCAGGATAACCTGAATGGCCTGGTCGAAGTCGGCGCCGACACGATCGGCCAGGGCGGCCACAGCCGCGGATTCAACGAGAAAAACCTCTCGGGCTAACTGGCGAAGGTCAATCATACGACGAAATCCATCGGGTCCTTTTCCACAGCTTCAAACCAATGCTGCAGTATTTCGCGCACCGCGCCACAGCCACCCTTCGACTCGGTAACGAAATCGACAGCCTCGATCAGCTTGGGCGCTGCATCCGCAACCGCCAGGCCGATCCCGGCCCGCCGCGCCAGCTTGATATCCAGAAGCTCGTTGCCGACAAATGCGACCTCGTCGAAGTCGATATCCAGCTCATCCAGCAAGGGCTTTATTTGCGCCACCTTGCTCTTGTGCGCCTGCAGCACATGCTTGATTCCGAGATCTTTCATTCGCGTGTCGGTCGCGGGCGAATAGCGGCCGGAAACCACCGCCAATTCCAGCCCGGCCCGCATGGCCAGGACCATGAAGAACCCGTCGGAGATGTTGAATCGTTTAAGTTCCATGCCGTCGGGACCGAACCAGATGGAGTCATCGGTCAGCACCCCATCGACGTCAAGGGCCAGGAGTTTGACATTCTTCAACTTGCGAAGAAGCTGCTCGTGGGTAAGGTGGGGCATTAGATAAATTCCTTGAGCGCTTTGCGGGTAGTGCTAATCTGATCGAGGAGTATCCCCATACGATTCAGGGGGAGCATTGCGCCGGCGTCAGACTGTGCCGAGCGAGCGTCCGGGTGAGTCTCGACAAACAGCCCGTCAACACCCAGGGCGACCGCGGCACGCGCCATCGGAATGACGAACTCCGGCTGTCCGGTGGAAACCCCGGCGCCGCCGGACGGCAGTTGCAGCGAGTGAGTGACATCGTAAACCACCGGCCGGTGCTCGTTCTGCATTATCACGAAGGAACGAAAGTCCACAACTAGATTGTGGTAGCCGAAGGAGGCGCCGCGCTCGGTCACCATTACCTTATCCGACTGAGCCTTGGCGATTGCCCGGCTCATGTCATCGGGAGCCATGAATTGCCCCTTCTTGATATTGACCCACCGGCCGGTCGCGCCGGCAGCTGTTATCAGGTCGGTCTGGCGACACAGGAAAGCAGGGATCTGGAGAACATCGGCAACCTCGGCGACGGCAGCCACTTCCCCTGTCTCATGGACATCAGTAAGCACCGGAAGACCCAGTTTCTCCTTTACACGACGCAAGACAGCCAGCCCGTCATCCAGGCCCGGACCGGTTGGGGAATCCAGCGATGTCCGATTTGCTTTCTTGTATGAGCTCTTGAAAATATACGGGATGCCGTGCCGGTGAGCGAGTGTGGCCACAGCGTCGGCCACCTGCAGGCAGAGCTGCTCCGATTCTATCACGCAGGGCCCGGCGATAAGGAAGAACTCACCGTCCGCAATCCGTTTGAAGACACCGTTCATAGCGGCTAATATACGGTCGGGAATATCCTGCGCCAGCCAAAAACCACGGCGGGCGGCCGGTGCAGTCCCGGCATGGTCAAGTCAGGGGGTGAAGCGACGGTAGTGCCATCGGACCACATCGCCCGTGCGCGTCATCCGCCTGTCCGCAGCTACGTCGATCATCTCCCCATTCACCGAGCAGACCCAGAAGAAACGCGGACCATTCCGGATTGTGTCGATTCGTACCACAAACGACCCCATGGCGCTGGACCGGTACTCGACGTCGTGAACAGCATCAGTCACTTGCAGGACAGTCATCGAGTCCATCCCCGGCAACTCAATCACGAGGCTGTCGTGGGGCTTCATAGCGGCGATCTGCGAAGAAGACTCGTCCTCGGAGCTGTCGGACGAGCAGCCTATCCAGAGAATCAGCCCGATCGCAAGAAGGAGCTTCAGCGCCAGTATCCATCTAATGTGTGCGGTCATATCTCTCCGTCCAACTGTATCCATTCGACCCATGTACCATTATACGCTTTGAGCGAACCATTTCAAGGTCTCAACGCATCGTGAAGATAAAACTTGACTGCTCCGCGAAGACTGCGGAGATTTCTGTGAGAAATCGCTAAGTGAATCCGGGAGAATACATGAAAACTGATTTCGGCTTCATAGTGCGGGAAGGGTTCCGCATCGCGTGGCGGCATAAGCTGCTGTGGATCTTTGGCGTCTTCGCAGGTGGAGTCCCATGGATCCCCAATTGGGGCCGCGACTCCGGTTATGTGAACTTCGGGAAGGGTGAGATCGGCCTGTCGGAGATTGTCGGCGGATTGGCGTCATTATGGGGCGTCATCCTCCCGATCTTGATCGTGATCGTGTTGGCCGGAATCGCCGCCAGCGTAGTGTCAATTGGGGGCTTGATCGAGGCGGTCAATCGTATTGTTCGCGGCGTCGGCGAGTGGCGCTTCCGCGATGCCCTCTCGGCGGGACTGGAGCACTTCTGGCGAGTACTGGGAGTGGAACTGGTGGGCCTGATCTGCGCCCTTGGATATGTCCTGTTGGTACTCGTGATCGGTGTTGGCGCATTCAGCCTGTCGACCAGCTTGGGAGTGATCTATATACTGGCCGTGCTACCGGTAACGCTGGTAGTCTATTTGGCCGGCGGTGCGACGTTTTCGCTGGCTCTGAGGGTGGTAGTAACTCGTCATGCCGGTGTGGCGGATGCCATCGCCGAGGGCTGGACCCTGTTCAGACAGAACTGGAAAGAGTCGACAGTGATGTTCCTGATCTATATCGGCATAGCCTTAGGACTCGGCATCACAAGCCTGGCGGTCGTATTCGTCTTCAGCCTGCCGATGTTCCTTGCCTGGGCGGCAGGTGGGGTTGGCGCGGTTATCTCGGTTATACTGGGGCTATTGGTTACTGCGCCGGTTCTGATCGTCGTGGGCGGTTTCACTAACACGACGATGTACAACTTAATCACCCTCTTCTACTTTGAGCTGGTCGAGCCTCGTCGACAGAGAATGGCCCCCGACCAGACGCCCCCGCCCAAGCCATCGGCCTAGTTTTGCTTGCCAGATCAAGCCCGGTATCGCTATTTTGCCGCCATGCGACGAAGCACCCTGGTCCTGCTGGTTCTCATTCTGTCCACCCTGCCGGGGCGGGGTCAGGATACCTGGTACACGTATTTCTCTTTCGATGGCCTCATACCCACGGTTCAACTGAATTCGAATTCGGCAGAGCTGCAGGCGAGTCTGTTCCCGGATATGTACCGTGAACGCTCGGCGCGACGCGATATCCAATGGGTTTTGGCCAATGACTCCGCCCTGGAAGCCTTCTGGACCGAGAAGGGAGATTCGATTCTCCACATCCTCCGTGAGCTCTCCGGTATCGATTGGGTCGAAACTCAATTCGACATCTACCTGGTCCGCCATTATCCATCACTAGGGTCACCTGAACCACTGATAATCCCAATCGACGGTTTCGGTGGCGGCAGGACGCTCGAGGCGGCTCCGCGCGGACGCCATCAGCAATTGAACCTGATCTATCAACTAGCCCGCCGCATGCTCTTTCAGGCCGATCAGCCCGAGCGAGGCGTGCAACTGGGCATCTCCTACCATCCGCTGATGCGCTCCGAGCCATTGCGGCGCGACAATCTGGCCTGGCTTCTGGCCCTTACTACAGCTCAGAATGTGATCGGGATCGACTCCACTTTTGATGCCTACAATTCGGCCTTCTGGGTGAACCATATACAGGGGCGGACGATAATTGAAGATCATTTGCGACCGAAGTGGCGCTTGTCGCCGGAGCAACCCCTGGCCTTTTGGATCAAAGCCGAACCATATCATTCCGAACTCGTCAGAGTGACGCGACCGCCACGACGACCCAGCCCCGGATCAGGTGACTCCAGGAAACTAATTGAGGGGCTGCCGGTCGCAGGCGAACTGGGTTTCTCGGTCACCATCGACGAGACCAACCGCCTGGTGGTCGACAAGATTGACGTTGCACGGCTTGCCTACGCCAGCGGACTGCGCGAGGGAGATCGCATATACACGGTTGATGGACGGAGACCGCGCCACCAGCGAGACCTGATCGAACGTATTCTGGCCGGGCTGGACCAGAGCGGCATGGCCGTGTTACAGGTCATTCGCGAAGGACACACGACCCAGGTCATCATTCAGCCATTCCTGTATGAGGAAGACGATCCCTTCTACGAAGGATTCGAAGCTGATTCCATCGATGGATACGCTCCGCACGATCCTGTGCCGGATGACCAGTGAGTCTCCCCCGCACGATACGTCCGCGAGCCTGCATCGGAAATCGGCTCAGCGAATGTACTCGAAGATGATCCCGGGACGCTTCTTCAGGGACTCACTCTGGCGAGAGTGAAAGCTGGTCGTCCTGGGCGTCGTCGCGAATCCGGATTCGTCTGTCTGCAGCACCAACGATGGGGGTGGGCCCGGGCCTTCAGCGAAGTACGACGTCATGTCGATAGCAAGCGGAGTGAGATCGGTCAGCGAATGCCAGGCGATCGGGATAACATACGTTTCAGGCAGGGTCTGCCAGGTCATCAGCGTCTCAGTCCACGGGAATGCCTGGCGCGCACGACGGAGTGTTATCACGGCGCCGTCGAAGGGCTGCGCGGCCGGATGAAGCTCAAGCCGGGCGCTCTGGAATTCATCAAGTTCGATGTGCTCCGGCATCCCCGGCAAGGCTATTACAGAGCGCGCCACACCGTTCCAGGCGCTGCCCGGGGCCAGGGGATCAGGGGCCAGATAGTGGCCAAGGAGCAGTGTTGGGGAGAGGCCGTAGTTGTCTCCCGGACTGCCCCAGTCCGGACAGCTCGGGCAAAGACCGAAGTTGCCCCACATGACAGTGGCGTCCCCGGTTACAACTACGGTGTCGACCATGTGTCGCTGCAGCCGCATGTCCAGCAAAGCGGGTTGAGCGTCCAAAGTCTGGAATCGCTCCGTCGGAAGGTAGTTCGGATGCCGGAATCGAACCAGGTGTCGCCCTTGAGGGGCATGCGGGAACCAGAAGCTCCCGTCCTCATCAGTCACGGCTGTCAGACCCGCCAGTTCAACTTCAACACCGGCCAGGGGGCCATCCACCACATGACTCACGCAACCACTCATTCTGGTGTCCGCCATCCTGATATCATGGTTTGTTTCTCCCTTGACCACGATGGCCTCTTCGAACATGACGTGGTTGTTCAGGCGGGCTCGCAGAGTGTAGTGACCGGGATTCAAGCTGTCGAACTGGAAATGTCCCGCCGAATCGGTGCGCGTGGCCATCGGCTCGATGCTGACCAGGACATTTGGCATCGCGATCTGCGAGCGACCCAAGAAGACTCGCCCCTTCAGGTGTGCGAATCGTCCAATGAGATCAAGGAAGGCGTGAAACTCAGTCCGGGGGCCAACGAGCACGGAAGTCCTGAACCTCTCGTAGCTATCCTTACGCACCTCGATGGTATTGAGGCCTTCCGGAACGCTCTGAAGCCGGAATTCGCCGCTCGCGCCTGTGGTGGCGGTGTTCGCACCAACCGTCACCATCGCCCCTGCTATCGGTCTGTCGGTATAGTTGTCGCGTACCGTCCCCTCAATAGCGCCGTGGTTGACGTTAGATTGAATGCCGGTCTGCGAGCAGCCGGTCAGCAATACGACTCCGGCCGCAACGGCCACAATGCCCTGGCATATTCGCAATAGCAGCGACAACATGGGTCTGCTCCGAGTACTGTTCCTGCAATTAAAACGTATCGGCGGCCCGAGATGTGCATCGGGCCGTGATTATTTCTCCAGACCATTTCTCCGCGCCAGTCGTGATGCGGTCATCGTTGGTGGAGTCGAACCTGGGATCGGGGGCATCCCCCCCTGAACGGCCTATCGAAAAGGTCCGCAGCCAATTACTGACCGACATTTCTGTTCTTGTTCAGGCGATGCGAGGCCACCCGTTATGCCGCGATAGGGATCTTCCCGCGTGGCCGCGGGGCTGGTCGCTGCGACATCAATGGGCCGACGGAGTCGTTTCGGTAGACCCTGCAGTTTGCACGGCAATCAGGTCAGTTCAGGGCTCCGGTTCGCCACAAGATGAGAAAAGCCAGGCCTATTGCGCCGACGATAGTACCGACTATCGCAGCCGCCAATTGACCCTGGGACATGCCGACGCTGGTGCGATAGGGATCGACGGTGCGGTGGGCGTCACCGGCTCGATGTTCGATCTTGCGCTTGAAGCGAATCCGACTGTTGTCGAACTTTTCGACCATCTCCCAGCCGGCCTGTGCCTCCTGGTCGCATACCGTCTTAACATCCGAGTAGTTCTTGAACCTCTCGGTGGCCGACCGGACAATCTTGAATTCCCATCCCTCGAGATCATCGACTGAATACCCGGTCATATCTTCTTCCTCCTTGCGGAGCATCTTCGCTCTTCGGGCTGCCGCAGCTGCTGCAGCCACGCCTCCGGCGCTGCTCATGGCGCACTCCTTTTCACAAGGATACTCGATACAGACGGGAATATTCAACTTCCGCCACTGTTCGAACGATATCCGCCTTCAAGCAGACGTACCGGCAGACGCAGGATCGCCCGCAACATATCGAGGAGCCCGTCGGCGGCGATCCCCAGCAGGCGTAGCGGCAGGATCAGAAGCCAGACAATGGGATACATGACTAGCGCCAGCAGCGCCAGGGGCCAGCAGATGGCCAACAGGATCAGCCAAAGCAGAAAACCGAGCATTCAAACCTCCTGATGTAAGTTATCCTCTCTCAATACGTTTGTCGGACAGAACAGTTCCCGTCGCTATCCGGATTAGGGTCACGGCGAGTAGCTTCGCCGGCTGAAACAGTAACGGGAAGGCGGAGGAGACGCCTTCCCGTCGGGGCTGCCGTCAAACGAAGGAGAGTGACGGGGGGTCAGGATGTGTCTGTAGAACTTAGCTTCTTACTCTGAACTGCCCGACCATGGTTTGCAGGCCCTCGGCCTGACGGTTCAACTCCTCAGCGGCTGCTGCGGACACACTGGCAGCATCGGCACAGTCCACCGACAGGTTTACCTGAATCGGACAAACTAGAGCAATAATGTCAACTTAGACACATCCGGAACAGCTCCACGATATCGTCGCGATACAGCGGCTTCGGGTTGCTGATGAAGCCGTCAGGGACACCGTAAATGCGTACGGCATCGTCGGCCATTTGCTCGAATTTCGATTCGTCCGGGATGCCGACATCGGTCATGGTCAGGTAACGATCAACAGTCCGCAGGAAGGCAATCATGCCGTCAATGGCCGTTCTCCCCTGTTCCTGCAAGGTGCCGGCAGCGCCGAATAGCTCCTGCGCCATGAAAGCGTATTTCTCGGGCCGTGCGGGCATAGTGATCTCCATGAGACGCGGCAACAACAGGGCCAATCCGCGCCCGTGCGAAATGTCATAGTGTCCCGAGAGCGAGTGCTCGATGGCGTGAAGCGGAAACTGATCGCCACGCCCCGCACCCACGAATCCACACAGCGCCACAATCGAGGCCCAGGACAATTGTGTCCGGGCGTTAATGTCCTCGGGGCGATCGGCCGCCACCGGGAGATAGGCCATGACTGTCTTGATCACGGCCAGGCTCATCCGGTCCTGCAGCGGGGCTTCCTCCACGCCGGTGAAAAACCCTTCGATGACGTGACAGATAATGTCGACACCGCCATCCAGTGTGTAGTCGCGGGAGACCGTCACCGTCAGGGCCGGGTCGATAATCGAAACCTTCGGATACAACAGCGGGTGCATCAGGACAGCCTTCTCGCGCGTTTCCCAGTGGGTTATCACGGCCCCGGAATTGGCTTCCGAGCCGGTGGCGGCAAGCGTCGGGATCATCATTATGGGCAGGGCCTTTTCGACAGGTCGAACTTTCTCCTGCCCGTGGGCGATTAAATCCCAGACCGGCCCGCCGTTGGCGACCGCCGCAGCGATCCCCTTGGCTGCATCCATCGGTGAGCCGCCGCCCAGCCCGATAATGAAATCGCAGTCGTTTTCGCGGACTACTTCAGCGGCAGCATCGACAGTGGACGTGCGTGGATTGGGCTCCACCCGGTTGAATGTCACAGGGTTGATCCCTTCAGCTTTCAGATACCGAATGACCCGATCAAGCACACCGCTTTCCTGCGAGGAAGTGCGCCCGGTTACGATCAGGGGCCTGCGACCGATCTTGCCGGCCTCGCGTCCGGTCTTGTCGAGTTCACCGGGGCCGAAAACCAGCTTGGTCGGGGCAACATAAGTGAAATTGCGCATCCATGGCTCCGTGAGGCTTGGTGGTTAGCGTTGTCTGTGTCGTCTGACTCTATAATGAATCGAGAGGCCCTTTCGTTCTCACAAGTTGCGGCGGCGACCACTTCGCATTATGATGCCGGTATCCGAGAGTAGGGTACCGAAAAGCCGAAAGGAGTAAACCGTGAAGAGCTTAACTGCAACTACTATCATAGTCTCCCTCTTGTTCTCCGCTGCATCGATGGCTGTCCCTGGGGATACAGCCGGCGTCATTCCGTTGCCGGCGGGATCGCCGCAGGGCCTGGCCTGGGACGGTGAAAACCTTTGGAGCGCGGACCATCGCACTGACTGGATCTACCGCCTCGACGCCCGGAGCGGAGAGCCCCTGGATTCACTGCCGACCCCGGGCTACGCTGTTCGGGGTCTGGCCTGGGACGGGCGAAGGGTGTGGTGTGTCGACGGCGACGCCGAGCGCATCTGGGCCATCAATCCCGCCGATGGGCTGGTGGAGACCACGATCTGGTGTCCCGTGTCGAAGCCTGGTGATCTCGCCTGGGACGGTGAGTACTTATGGATCGCCGACGACGGCGCCAACGAGATCCACAAGATCAGTTCTTCGGACGGCACGACCATCCATACCATCAGGGCCCCCGCTCCGAATCCGGGTGGCCTGGCCTGGGATGGCCGGTACCTGTGGGTTTCGGATCGAATTCGCGATGAGATCTACATGGTCACGCCCGATCGCGGCGATGTCATACTCACGCTCGATGCTCCCGGCCCCTACGCCGCCGGCCTGGCCTGGGACGGCCAACGAATCTGGTGCTCGGACTACCAGAACGACAAGGCCTACGAACTGGTGATCGATGACGGCACTCCCTTCAGCCGGACCGATGAGAAAAAACAGCAAGTGACGTTTATCCATCAAATGCGAAACTTCGGGCCGGACTCTGTTCGGACTCTTGATGTCTGGATGGCAATCCCGGAGAACATGAACAACCAGGTGCTCCTGGCCCCGGTGCAATTCGATCCCGAGCCCACGGCGATGATCGCCGATCAATGGGGCCAGCAGATCGCACAGTTCCGGTTTGATGACCTGGCCGCGGGCGATTTCGTCGAGGTCATCATGACCGCCCGAGCGGCACTGTACGCTAACCGTTACTTCGTCCGCCCCGAACAGGTAGGATCGCTTGAGGATATTCCCGGCGATGTCAGGGACCGATACCTGGTCGATGCCGACAAGTTCGCGATACACTCCGACGTAATCCGGAGGGCCGTCAAGGCCGCGGTCGGACACGAGGCCAATCCTTATTGGATAGCCCGCAAAGTCTTCAACTACGTCATCGATAACATGGAATACGAGCTGGCCGGGGGCTGGAACATCGCCCCGACTGTCCTGGAGCGCGGCAATGGTTCATGCAGCGAGTACAGCTTCGTCTACATCGCCATGTGTCGGGCGGCCGGGCTTCCGGCGCGGTACGTGGGATCGGTTGTTATCCGCGGCGACGATGCCTCCTTCGACGAGGTATTCCATCGCTGGGTCGAGGTCTACCTGCCCGGCTTCGGCTGGTTTCCCGTCGATCCCTCGGGTGGCGATTCGCAATGGCCCTACGCTCAGGCTCGCGCCTTTGGGTATCTCGATAATCGCTTCCTTATCACTACCGCCGGAGGGGGCGACTCAGAATACCTGAGATGGGGCTACAATGCCAACGAGCGCTGGACCTCGAAGGGCCGCTGCAAGATCGAGGTCGAGAACTTCGGCGAATGGACGCCGCTAATGGATTAGATGGCGAGTTACAGCAGTTCATCGTGGATGGAGCCGTACCGATGAGTCAACAGGGCCATCGTGTCTGACGCATACAATTGCCGGTTCCAGGATCGAGCCCGGGGCATAGCAGTATCTATGATGTTGGCCTCTTGGTTCACATCAACCTCCGAATCATGCTCAACTGCTGAAGATGGAGTTGAGCACGGTATTCGCATTCTTGTCTGTCGTTCCGGGGCCGATCAAGACAACCAGCACGAAGACGACATAAGCCGCCAGCAATATCACACCTTCCCAGCGTGACAGCCTCTTGCCCGAGATGGCGAAGGGAAGAAGAAGTAGGGTGGCAACCAACATGAGCGGCAACTCTCGAACGATCATTCCATGGGGCACGATCACGCTTTCGGGAGAAATGGCGGCGATCGCTCCTACGACCGCCAGCAAATTAAAAATGCAACTCCCGATAATGTTCCCGGTGGCCAGGTCCGCCTGGCGGTGACGCAGCGAGGCCATCACGGATGCGAGTTCCGGCAGAGATGTCCCGATGGACATCATCAGGAGCCCAACAACGAATTCGTCGAGTCCGAGCAACGCACCGACAGCCGGTGCAGCATCTGTCAACCAGGATGCACCCAGCGCCAGCAGCGAAATCCCGACTACGACGAGGCCCGAGTCGATCAGCACGGGTCGGGCGCGTAGCTTCGACGGATCGTCTCCCGGCAAATCGGTCGAAACCGATTGGCGAATCGACGTGACGATATAGGCGACTGCCGCGGCGCACAGCAACAAACCCTCCAGTCGTCCCAAATATCCGTTGAGGGCTATCGCCCAAAGCCCGATCCCGGCCAGCAAGAGGATTGGGATGTGATTACGGACTATGGAGCTCTGCACGCTGATCGGTGATATGAGTGCGGACAATCCGAGTATGAAGAGCAGGTTGACCAGATTGCTGCCGACGGCGTTGCCGAGAGCCGCGGAAACATGCCCATCGACGGCTCCCACGATTCCGACCGCCAATTCAGGGGCGCTGGTGCCAAACGCAACTATCACCAGGCCCGCCACCAGAGGGGACCAGCCCAGGTTCCGGGCTAACCTCACAGCGCCTCTAACCAGAGCTTCGGCTCCCAACAGTAGAAGTGCCAAACCCGCAATGAATTCGATCAACGTCTCAATCCCGGGCAACAGCGTCTGCGTACTAACCGGCTTCTACCTCGCTGACAACCAACGGCAAGGCCTGCCGATCCTGCCTTTGCTGTTCAACCACTTCATCCGACGTAAGTTTCGGTTTTCGAGAGCCGATCACGGCTTTTCAGGGATGAAGAAACCCCGCGACTGATCGTTGCGGGGCATCTCCCGGTCCGTAGCATTATGTGTATCTACTTAAGCAACAGCATCTTGCGGGTGGCTGAGAAGCTGTCGGCGGTCAAACGGTAGAGATAGACTCCCGACGAATAGCCTGATGCATCCCATTCTACATTAACGCGTCCCGCGCTCGAAACACCACCAATCTGCTCGGCCGTCTGACCAAGGACATTGTATATGGTCAGCTCGAATTCGCTGCGGCGCGGCAGGTCGAAGCTGATCAGCGTCGTCGGGTTAAACGGATTGGGGTAGTTCTGGTGCAGTGCGAACTGGTCGGGAAGCAGGTCACTGGTATGGACCTGCACTGAAGTCGGAAGCGAATCGGCGTACACCGACTGGGCGTTGTCTGCGGCTGCTGCTATGCCGGCCATTTCATCCGCCGCCAGCAGAGCGAAGGCGATCGTGTCACTCTGTCCGGGTGTGAGCTCAATCGGCCCGGCTGCGAGGATCTGAAGCAAATCGGTCGAGGCCGTAGTGTACTGGCTGGCCGTAGTGAACCCATCGGTCAGGGCCCACCACTTCTCGCTCTCGCTCAGGCCGTCGGCCAGCGTATCGTACGGAGGATCCGGATAATACGCTATCGATGCCGGACTGGTGTAAGCCGCCGAGATCAATCCATCCAGTAGCACCGATCCCCGGGGCTTGGTTATGGTTCCGAAGCTATTCAGCGCCGTCCACAAAAAGGCGCCGTCAAAGTCGAAGCCGCCTGCGTTGGCACTATAGGATTGCACATCCCAATCCATATACAGGCCGACGTAGACATTGAAGAGAGGCAAGGCTGTCCTATTGGTCACGATATATCTGAGGATTATGAAATCATCGCTTGGCGGACTGGACCAGGCGAAGGACTCCTGTACAACTTCGATCCCGATCGGGTTGCGCGCCCGACTGTCGTCAAAGCGTGCGTAGGTCTGTTGAGTCGCGTGAAGGCCCGGCTCAATTAGTTCTATGTTGCCGCCGGGCAATACCGCGAAGTCGCCGTCCGGCTCGCCGCTGGAGTTGCGGACTCCATCCGACACCTGGGCCGGCCCCGTCCCAATGATCAGTCCGCACTCGTAAAGATAGTTATCGCCGTTGTCGAAGGTAAAACCCTCGCCACCGGCGTTGAAGAACGCCCCGGGACCCATACCGTAAGTACCGAAGTTGGATACCGTGAAACCGACGCGGCCGGCGTCGTGGGTAACAAACAAGCGCTGACTGGGCGGCGCGATTGGAAAGAACAGTTGAGCCATGCGGGTCGGGCCGCCGTCAATCTGCAGGGTCAAGGGAGCGGTCAGGATAGTCCCGGAGGCTAACGTGTCGGACAACGCCACGCGCAATTCACCGGCCGATTGAAGAGTGTCGCCTTCATCAATCGAGCCGAAATCGACCGAGCCGTCCAGCACCGTCAGGCCCGGCGTATCGCCGAGCACGGCGGTTAAACCGTCGACCCCGGAGCCCAGATTCTGCAGAACCAACGTGCTGCTGACCGTATCACCGGCGTAAATCGGTCCGGCATCGTATCGGTAAACCCGGAGATTCGGCTCGGTATTGGCGCCCTCAAGGGCCGCCAGCGCCGCCATACAGTCAATTACGCCCCAGCCTAACTTATTGTTCGGCAGGCTGTGCCTGAAGTTGCGAGCCGAGTTGAGGATGGCCGCCTTGACCTCATCAACCGTTGCGTTAGGGTTCTTCTGACGGAGCAACGCTACCAGGCCGGCTACATGTGGCGCGGACATGGAGGTGCCGGTGGAAACGACATAGCCGGTCCCCGGTTGGGCCGATCGGATCAGAACGCCGGGGGCCGTGACATTCGGCTTAACTGCACCCGGAGTGCAGTCCGACGGTCCCTGCGATGAGGAGCTGTACAGGCGCACCGAATCCTCGGTGATTACGTCGACATTGCCGACCGCAAAGCAATCCAGCGAGTCATTCGCTCGGTTGGCAGGGTTGCGAATAGTCATCTCGGCCAGGGAATCAATGGTGCTGCCGTCGTTGCCGGCCGCGAAGATATTGACTATGCCGAGCGCCTCGGTGGCATCGACCATATCATAGAACAGGCTCTCACAGCCCACCAGCGACAGCCCCCAACTGTGGTTGATAACATCGGGAACATCGGCGACCGTGTTCGGATCACCATCCGGATTGGCCGCCCATTCAAAGGCATCCAGAATCGAGACGCCGTTTATGTCGATCACCGCTGCGCTGATCCACTGCGCGCCCGGGGCCACACCAATGGTGTCGCCCGAGACGTCGTCATGGCCACATATGATCCCCATAGTGTGGCTGCCGTGATAAGAGTTGCATCCGCTGTAGCCACAGTTGTAGATCGGGACGGGAACCGTTGATCCACCGGCCCGAGGAAAAAACCAGGCTGCGGCGTGATTGCCGTCGTTGCCCTTCCAGTTCGAGGCCAGTGCCGGATGGTCCCCATCGACACCGGTGTCGAACGAACAGACGACTCGCCCCTGCCCGGTATAGCCTGCGGCCCAGGCCTCGTCGGCCCGGATGAATCGCAGGTTGCTCTCCACGCCGTCGGCGCCGGAGGCCAGGCTGCGCGCGTGATCAACCTTCTCCGGATCAATCAGAGCGATTTCGGGGTTAACCGTGATCGACCTCACATCCGCCCGCTCGGCCAGAGCCGGTAGGTGCGACACCGACACTTCCGCCGAAATAACATTCACCAACCAGTGATTGGTGAACCGGCCAACCTCTCCCTGACGCGACAGGCGCCTCAGTTCATCGGTCAGCTCCTGCTGGGCGGCCAGATGACGTTCGGACAGACGGTCGTAGGCCAAGCGGTATCGTCCGGCCCTATTAGCGGCCTGAAACTCGGTCGACGCCTTCAACGATCCGAGAGTCCGTGATCGATAGAGCTCTATCCAGACCGGGATTCTCTCATCGGGTGCCGCCTGATCGATTCGTTCGACGAGAGCGGTGGAAAGCTGACCCGCTCCGACGGTTGAGGTCAGGGTCAGTACGAGCACTAATGCGGCCGGCGCGAGGCAGTTCTTCATAAGTATCTCCGAGTTCAGACGGATGACATCATCACTATATCCAATGCCAGCGAACGGTGTGCCGCCCGGGGCCTGCAATATAGCTCAATAAGGGCATGCGGCGCAATAGGATGTCGCGCCCTCCAGGCGCCGATGCCGAAGGCTGCAACCAAGAAGCAGTTTTTGCGAAACTGCATTCACTGTCTGTTCAACATCTGAACAGTGAGTTTGTTGAGAAAGTCCTTAGCCAATAAATGACCAGCTCTTCTGTTTTGGTCAGCGATGCAAGGCTGCCCTCTTGCGGCAATGCGGCCACTCTCGCGTAGCCGCGGGTCTGTCTGCGCAGTCTTTAATATTGTCCAGGCGTGACCATATCCCGAAATTGAAGGCTGACATCCGCCTCAATGCGGATTAGATTGTCCAGGTTAATGTGAACCTGCGATTTTTGGAGTTGATATGAGTCATCCTCTAGATCATCTGGACAAGGAGACCCTGCTGGGTGTCATCGACGATTTTGCGAAGAACTGGCTGGCCCACGACGGCTTGTGGTTTCAAGCGGCCGAGCGCAATCACGGTATGGAGTCGGCCATCCGGCTCGACACTGAGGCGTGGGAGCGATTCACCGTCATCGAAGCGCGACGGATAATGAGGCGCCACGGCATTGAGGAGGGCAGTGGCCTGGAAGGGCTGAAGAAGGCCCTGGGTTATCGCCTATACGCGGTGCTGAACAAGCAGGAGACTCGCAACGAGAGCGAAAAATCGTTCGAGTTCTACATGGTTGACTGCCGGGTCCAGTCGGCTCGGCGACGTAAGCAGATGCCTTTGTTCCCGTGCAAGTCGGTCGGACTGGTGGAGTACACCGGCTTCGCGAAGACTATTGATCCGCACATCGAGACCGAGTGTCTCGGATGTCCCCCGGACCCGGAGGCCGGCCAGGAGTTTTTCTGCGGCTGGCGGTTCAGCCTGAAGTGAGGGTCGCACATCGAGGCGTTAGTTCTCGCTGTCGGGCGCAGGCCTCCAGCTCGCTTTGCGGGCGATCGAACAACCTCAGGGCTTGACCGACGCCTGGACTTCCAGGGGAGCAAATCCACCAAGGGCGTACTTGTTCACCACGTTGGCACTGACTATGAAGTCGTTGTCCATCAGCATCCGGCGAGACCTTTCTATGACCTCGTTACGGATTCTGCCCAATTCGGTGCGCTTGTTGAACACGTCGATCCAGAAGAAAACCTCTAACTCCACCCACTGGGGTCCCAGCGATGCCATCAATGCGCCAGGTCCCGGCTCGGTCAACACGCCATCCACATGTGCCGCGGTCTCTTTAGTCGATAAGTTCCTTGATCTTGGCCAAAAGGCTATCCTTATCCACAGGCTTTTCGAAGAATCCGGCCGGCTTCTTGAGTCCGGGACGACGTCCCAGGAAGGTCCCGAGGTCCTGCGAGATGCCCGTGACCATGATAACGGGGATATCCTTGGTGGCATCGGATTCGACCAGCTTCCTGTAGCACTTGATTCCGGTTTCCTTGTCCATAGTGATATCGAGCGTTATCAGGTCCGGCTTCTCGGACTGCGCTTTGTCGAACGCTTCTATTCCGTCGGCGGCCGAACTGGTAATGTAACCGTGGTCTTCCAGGAAGGTGGTCAGCCAGGCCACCATATCGGGCTCATCATCGACAACCAGTATCCTCTTTGGATTCGACATGCGACTCTCCTCAGCGAAGTTATCCTTCGTCTCTCACATTTCCTGATTTGCGGGTGGCTCGGGTCGTCTTCTGGGTAGGGTGACCGTTATGCTGCTGCCCGCCCCCTCAGTAGATTCTATATCGATGGCGCCGCCATGGGCACGGGTGATTTTGTTGGCGATGAAGAGCCCGAGGCCCGTGCCGCCGGCGCCCTTGCTGCTGAAGAACAGACTGAAGGCCTTCTCGCGGGTCTCGCGATCCATCCCGATACCATTGTCACGCACCGCAAACAGGATGCTGTCGGGCTTGCCTTCAAGCGCCATACTGACCTTGTGGCCGTCCTTTCCGCCGTCGATGCGGCAGGCGTCCAGCGCGTTTTCTACAAGGTTCACCAGAAGGGAACGTACTGCATTTTGGTCGCCTTCGAATACACCTGCGTCCTCAGAAATGATACATTCGTACTCGATCCCAAGCCTGGCGGCGCGTTCCGCGAACATGCCCCCAACCTCACTGGCGAACTCCGATGCATCGATGTCCGCATATTGGGGCTCGCGGTCCTTGGCGTAGTAGAGAATGTCGCGGACCATGGTGCCAATGCGATTGACATTTCGCAGAACGATTTCCCAGCCCTTGTCGACACGTTCCTGATCGGACTTCTTCAGGCCGGTATTCACCAGGTAAATGCCTCCGTCCAGCCCGTTGAGCAGGCCCTTGATGCCGTGAGAGATAGTTCCGATAAGAAGACCCACCGAACTGAGTTTGTCCTGGAGCTCGCGCAGTCTGGTAATGTCCGCACTCATTTCGATGACACGATCGATCGCGCCATCCTCGCCATACAGTGGGGCGGTATGGACAAGCACGTTGATCGGCTCACCATCCTGACCGGTTACGACCTCTTCATGAGTGCGGCAGCGGCCGTCTCCGAATGTCTTGCGCACGATACAGGGCCAGCACTCTTTGTCGCGGTGTTTGTAGACCTTGTAGCACTTGCGACCGTAGCCGGTGCCGAAGGTCTCGCGATGCATCCGGTTGGCCTCGACTATTCGCAGGTCACTGTCCTGAATTGAGATGTAACAGGGAACTTCTTCGAACAACAGTTTGTGACGCTGCTGGCTTTCACGAAGATGCCTATGGAGAAGCTTGATCTCAGTGATGTCAGTAGACATCTCCATGACCGAGGTGATCTCTCCCGCTGCGTCGCGGATCGGCGTCGTGAAGACAATCACCCAGACTTCTCTGCCGTCGACCGTTCTCACCAGTTCCTCAGAACGATGAAGCTGTCCATCGCGGAAGGTTCTTTCGACGGGGCAGTTCTCACATCGTTCCGGGCGCTGCTTATATACATGATAGCAGCAGCGACCTTCCCAGTTGCCGAACTCCTCTCGGAACCGGGAGTTGGCGTCGACTATATGCAAGTCACGGTCCTGGACCGTCAGGTAACACGGCAGCGACTTGAAGTACTGCTGGTATAGGTCGTTCATGGGCGAGCTCCTCAGTCGACACCTATCGAGTGAGCATTACTTGGTCTCGACTTCCAGTATCTTGCGGATGTTCTTAAGCAAATCGCCTTCCCTGACCGGCTTGTCGACATATCCCTCCGGCGGTGGTACCGGGCGATCGTAGATGAGCCGACGCAACTCGGGTCGCCCGGTAATAATGCAGACCGGGATTTGCTTGAGGTTCTTCTCCTTGCGAAGGTATTCGAAGACCTCCCGACCATCGGTACCGGGCATGGACAAGTCGAGGGTGATGAGATCGGGCTTTTCACTACGGGCGAGCTCCATACACTGGTTTCCATTGGAAGCCTGCACTACCGTGGCTCCATTGTCTTCCAGGACCGTGGAGATAAACGTGATGAAGTCCGGTTCATCATCGGTTACCAGAATCTTGTAACCTTCAAGAGCGCCGACCCTGGCCGGTGCCGGCACATCCTGGGCCGGAATCGGTTCGGCTGCGGCCGCGGATCTGAGATGCTTGATTACCAGGGCGTTGGCCACCAGGTTGACGCACTGCATAACTTTCATATCGAGTTTGTAGTGCTTGATCAGGTCCGAGAGGCCGTCGACACAGTTATGGCAGGTGGTGACGACTATCCTGGCCCCGGTGGCCTTGAGTTGCTCCGCCTTGACCTTCGCTGATCGGAGACGTCTGGGCGTGTACTCGGACATCGACATGGCTCCGCCGCCGCCGGTACAGCAGTAGTTCTCGGCGCGGTTGGGATACATTTCGCGAAAGTCCGAGCACACCAGCTTCAGTAATTCCCGCGGCTCCTCGGTCATCCCGCAGGAGCGAGCGTAATTGCATGAGTCGTGAAAGGTTACGGGCTCGGTGTTCTTCGATCTGTCGACAGTGATGGCGCCGTCACGGATATACCGCAGCATTGTCTCGACCGAACTCTCCATTTTGAAATCCACATCCCACTTACCCCAGTTCATCGCCTCGCAGCGCGTGGAGCGGTAGCCGTGACCGCACTCGGATATGCACAAGGTCCGGCCGTCGAGCTCCTTGACTTTCTCGTACAGCCGTCGTCCGACCGCGCCCCCGAGGTCATCATCGCCCGAGAAGAGACCGAAATTGGTCATGTCCCAGCCCTCGGACGGCATGGTCCAGTCCTCTCCGGCCTCGTTGAAGATAAGGGCGGCGTCGCTGATGGTGCGCGGGTCGTACTTGACTTCACGGGGGTTGATGGAGTACACGACTCTGGCGCCCTGCTTGTCGATCGGTATCCCCGGGCAGTCATACTCCATCTGCATCTCCTCGGACAGCCATTCGAGGGTATCCACATAGTCTTCTTTGAGTACGCCCATCTGGTTGCCGATTTCCCATTGATCCTTCGAGACAACCGCCACCCCCTCCGGCATGACTCCAACCGAAACCAGGAGACCGCGGGCCATACGATTGAAGGTGGCCAGGTCGACACCCATGGGGCAGTTCAGAGTGCAGCGACGGCAATTCGTACACTTCCCGAACACCGTGTCCTTCAATTCCTCCAGGTCCTCATCGGTGTGGAGTGATCTGGCTCCAACCCATCCTGGCAGGATTCGCCCCGTCCAGTCGTAGTGGCGCTTGAAGAACTTGCGGATCTTATCTGCCTTGTAGGCCGGTGCATACGTGGGGTCGCCAGGATTGGCCAGAACATAGTGGCATGAATCTGTGCACATCCCACAGTGTACGCACGCCACAAGGGAGCCTACTACCTGGCGGTTGAGCTTCTCGCCCATCCGTTCGATGACTTTCTGTGCCTTGTATGATCGGATTTTGGTTGCCATTGCTATCTCCAGTTTGTTTTCGCGCTGTGATTCTTCATAAATCGGCAGGGCACATCAGCCGGCTTGTCTCATGGGGAATACTCCGCGACGTTGAAGAGTCTTGCCCAGATAGTACCGGGTGAACGGATAGTACAGATAATGGGATATCTTGCTGAACGGGACGTATATCAGGAAGAAGGCTGTCAACACGAAATAGATATTCAACCAGGTTTCCGTCGCCTGATAGTTGTTCGGTGCAGCCATGAAGGCGAAGAAGAACCAGACAGTGAGCAGCACCAAGGAGAAGTGATCGTCCGGTGAACTGATGGCCCTGATATATGGGCTGGCGAAACGACGCACTATTCTTACCAGGCCGACGACGAACCCGGCTAGCGTTGTGACCTGGACGATGGTTACGAGCGGCGGGAATGACTTCAGCCAACCCGGGGCGTATGGTATTATGAACGATTCCCCGATTGCCGTCACGACGGCCAGATGGAATATGACGAATTGGATGTACATCAGCCGCTTGGTGCGCGTTGATTCCATAGTCCAGGGCATGGCAACATTCGCCCAGGAGTACAAGATGCCCTTCTTGCCGACGGCGGCGCCGTTGGCAGTGGGAGCCTGTCGCTCTTTTCCGGCGTTGAACCGAGTCAGCCAAACGAGGCGAATCGTATAGACGGTCGCCATGAAAATCAGGGCAATCTCCTGGAGAGTATGAGAAGTGAAATGAAGTGTTTCGCTCATGATGTTTCTCCTGACCGGGCTTCCAGCGAGGACAGCCGGGTTGCGAAGGGCGTGTACTCACGGTTGTCAAGGCAACAGATAGTAACTTCCTTGATCTTCGGGCTGTTATTCAGATAATCAGAGAGTACTCGGGTAGTAATCTCGGCCGATTGCTCCAGCGGGACACCGTAGAAACCGGCGCCCATAGGAGGGAAAGCGATACTCCTGGCTCCTGTCTTCTCCGCTTCAGCCAGGGCGTTCTTGATAGTGGTTTCGAGTCTGGTGGGTGTACTCTCCTCCATGAACTTCGGCCCGACTGCATGGATTATGTGTCGGGCCTTCAATCCGCCGGCTCTGGTTGCTACGGCCTGGAGTGGCTCGGCGCCTCCAATGCCGTCAAGCTCCTCCTGGACTGACGGGCCGCCGCGCTGGCTGATAGCAGTCCCGAACCCGGATCCGAGTTGCAGGTCCTCGCGGGCGTAGAAGACGAACGCATCAATCGGCAGGTCAGTGATATCTCCCCGGACGACCCTCAACGTGCCATTGCCGATAGTTACCTGGGCTGACATCGATTATTCTCCTTCGTATGCAACATTGCTCTGACAGCTCCTGTAGAGTACCACGATCTCAGTGTGGGCGGCCTGAAATGGACCTCTGGACCCCCTCAATGCAATCCCGGAGTTGATTGATCGAAAACGGTTTGGCGATCCAGCCGAAGGTTCCCTGGTCGCAGTAGTCATCGACTTTGCGTTTACGCGAAGACAGTATGATGCGCGCCACCGGGATGCGTGGGTCGTTGAACAGGTTCCGGCACACCGTCGAGGTACGCTTCTTGCCCAGGGAGCAGTCCACGACAATGAAGTCCGGACGATCAGCCTCGATTACTGAGCTGCACTCATACTCGCTTTGGGCGAAAATGACGTGGAGGTCCGGATGCTCCTCAAGGCTGTCGCGGTCTCGCAAGAGCCGCTGATTTTCGCTTAGTATCAGGACCAGAGTTTCCTGTTCTCTTACCAGCGCGTAGTAATCGCACTCGTCGCAGGTAGTGCTGCAAAACGCGCCAAGACAGCCCAAACCCTCCGGCAAGTCTCGCAGTTCATAGCACCTGCATATTCCGAGCCATCGCGCCATCTGATTCCGACGGATCGCGCCACCTGAT